>CAXTLD010000095.1:0-11498 GCA_964245045.1 uncultured Acidobacteriaceae bacterium
CCCTTACCCACGCTGGCGATCTCGGTCAAGCTGTCCCGCAGCCGCAACGGCGTTTCCCGCTCCGCCTTGGCAAACACCTCGTTCACGGCCTCCAGCTCCGCCCCGCGATGAATCTGGTATCGCGCAATCTCCACAATCGGCATCACCGCGAACATCGTCATCGCCCGCCCGTAGCGGTGCAAAAACACCCGCACCGCCTCGCCACACTCCCGTTCTTTCTCGCCTGCCTCGCGCGCCGCCAGGTGGATGCTCGCCGCCATGCGCTTCACATCCCACTCAAACGGCCCACAAATCGTCTCGTCGAAGTCGTTGATATCGAACACCAAACGCCCATCCGGCCCGGCAAACGCGCCCAGGTTCCGCACATGGGCATCGCCACACAGCTGCGTCAGAATGCCCGTGCTCTTCGCCTGCCCCAGGTCATGGGCCATCACCGGCACCGCACCCCGGAAGTACCCAAACGGCGACGCCGCCATCCGCTCGTACTTCAGCTCCAGCAGATGCGGCACCCGATCCACCGCCGCCGCTTGCAGAATCGCAAACGCGTCCCGTCCACCCGCGCCCGGCTTCCATCGCCCGTGGCTCGACCGCGAGTGCGTCGCTCGCTTTGCCTGTCCTGCCGACCGCCGTTCTTGCTTCGTCAAAGTCACCGTTTCCATAAGTCGCCACCTTACACCACACCGGCGTTGCCCCCACGAAGGGACTTGCGCCTTGGAAGACGACCGCACTGGTATGCTCGCTTCACATGGTGAAGGATTCACCTGGTCCCTAACTAGCAGTTCATGAGGAGATCCCATCCAGCGCTCGACGCCTAGCCAAGTCCTGCAAGCCCTGTGACGCCACTCAAAACATTCCGGCCTGCCCCACCGCAGAAGAACGTGACCCGCCCCAAAATCCAGGACGTGGCACGTGCCGCCGGCGTTTCGCTCGGTACTGTGTCTGCGGTTCTTAACGGCAAGAGCGTCGTCAAGGAAACAACCAGGCAACACGTGCAGGACGCGATTGCCAAGCTCGGCTATCATCCCGACCTGTACGCAAGAAACCTCGCCCGTCGCAGCACGCAGGTTCTAGGTGTAATCGTCTCCAACCTGATCAATCCTTTCTTTTCTGAGCTCGCTCAGGCGATCGAGATAGAAGCGGCCAAGTTCGGTTACGGGATCGCCCTGACAGCCACCAACTTCTCGCCTGAAGCGCACCTCGCTGCAGTGGAACAGTTTGTGAGCGCGCGGGTTGCCGGTATCGCTGTGATGACGTCCGAGCGCAATCTCCTGGCGCAACAGAGGCTCGCGAAGAGCGGTGTGCCGAGCACCTTTCTCGATGTCGGCAAACCCTCGGTAAACTGCACCAATATCAAGATCGATCTGCGCGGCGGCATGAAAGCCACCGTGGGACACCTTCTGGCACTTGGTCATCGCGACCTGCTGTTTCTGCGCAACTCGCAAAAGACGAGCGGCCCTCCCCTGCTCTCGCATCGCATGCGGGACCAGGGCTTCGCGGCAGCCATCAACACCTGTGGCTTGAGCGACCTAAGCGTCAACGTTCTCGACGCCATCGGGCCGGGTGCAGAAGCAGGCGAAACGGCGATCACCTCCGCTCTCGATCAGTTTTTCTTCACCGCCGTGGTCGCCGTCACCGACATGGTTGCGCTCGGCGCCTATCGCGGCCTTCAGAGGCGAGGTCTGCGTATCCCCAACGATGTTTCTGTCGTGGGATTTGATAACACCTACATTAGCCGATTCCTATCGCCTTCCCTGACGACGGTGAACATCGAACGAACGCAGCTGAGCGAGATTGTTGTGAAGGAACTCCTTTCCTCAGGACAAATATCCGTCCCTAGAAAGACGATCTGCATGCCCACAGAGCTGATCACGCGTGAGTCCACCGCCGCGCCAAACCCTGACAGCCGCTTGAAGCGCCGCTTACAAAAGCTCGCGCGAACGTAGCAGGACGGCTAGGACCGCGTTCCACCTTGCCCGAGAAGATTGGCTTGACAACGCCAGGGCAGCGCCCATATATTGCTCTCGCGAAATCGAAACGTTTCAATTTGGAGCACAGGTTCCGTGTACGAGCACCCTCCGTCTGAATCACAAGGCAAGCGATGACTACCAGCATCCGCCACGTACGTACCCTTTACACAGGAGCCGCGTTGCAACCTCACAAGTTCCTCGCGCTGGCTGCATTGCTTATGCCGAACATCGCAGCGGCACAGGCCGCTCCGTCCGTGCAAGCAACGCCAACGGTGTTTTACTCGGACACTTCGCGTACAGGCCGGTCGTTCGTCAAAGATCCTTCGGTGATTCAGTTCCACGGCACGTTCTTTATGTACTACACGCTTCCTCCACGTCCGGGTACGGCCAAGGGCAACAGCCCGGAAGGCAACGGCTGGGGCATCGGCATTGCGACCAGCAAGGACCTTGTGCACTGGACAAAGGCCGGCGAAGTTGCCCCGGAACAACCGGTGGAGCAGGACGGCATCGTGGCGCCGGGCGCACGTGTCATCCGCGGGCAGGTTCATCTTTTCTACCAAAGCTATGGGCATGGGGCCAAGGATGCGATCTGCCACGCCTACTCCTCCGATGGGCTCCACTTCACGCATGACCCCTCCAACCCCGTCTATCACCCGACGCAGATGCCCTGGAGCGTTGGGCGGGCCATCGATACTGAAGTCTATCTGGATGAGCCCACCGGGAAAGCGTTTCTCTACTTCGCCACACGCGACCCGCAGATGAAACGACAAATGATTGGAATGGCGAAGGCCGACCTCTCGTCCAACTTCAGCGCGGGGACGTGGACCGATGTCAGCATCGCTGGACCGCTGTTGCAACCGGAGCTGCCTTGGGAACAGATGTGCATCGAGGCGCCCTCGGTGATGAAGCGGGGTTTAACCTACTACATGTTCTACGCCGGCGCGTACAACAACGTGCCGCAGCAGATCGGCGTGGCGAGTAGCCCCGACGGCGAACACTGGACGCGGCTTTCGGATGAGCCGCTACTAAAAAACGGTCTGCCCGGCTCCTGGAACTCGTCAGAGTCCGGGCATCCTGGAATCCTCAACGTCGGCGTAAAGACCTACCTGTTCTACCAGGGCAACGACGACCACGGGAAGACTTACCACATCAGCATGACGGAGGTCTTCTGGGACCACGGGAAACCCTATGTCAAGCAACCGTCAGCTCCGGCACCCGAAGCCGCAACACTGTCAGCTACCGAAGATTGATTACCCGATTGATCTACATCTTTTCACGACTACCCGTAACGGAGGAACCATGACTGCAGATTTGATGACCCCAACCGACATGCAACAAGAGCTCGACGCCGTGTATCCCTTGACCGAGCAGCACATCGCGTTCTACGAAGAACACGGCTACATCAAGCTCAAGCACGTATTGTCCGTAGACGTTCTGGAGCACTACCGCAAGGCGATCCATGACCGCGTCGCAGGGTTGTCACGCGATGCGCTGCCCCTGGAGCAACGCGACACCTACGGCAAAGCCTTCTTACAGATCATGAACCTGTGGACCGAGTCTCCAGAGGTCAAGCAGTTCGTCTTTGGCAAGCGCCTCGCGAGTATCGCCGCGCAACTGATGCGCACATCGGGCGTGCGCATCTACCATGACCAGGCGCTCTACAAAGAAGCGGGAGGAGGCATTACGCCGTGGCACGCGGACCAGTACTACTGGCCGGTGGATAGCGATCGCACCATCACAGCGTGGGTGCCGCTCCAGTCCACGCCCACCGAGATGGGGCCGCTGATCTTTTCGGAAAAGAGTCATCGTCTGCAACTCGGCCGCGACCTGGAGATCAGCGACGAAAGCGAGATGACGCTAAAGAAAGCGCTTGAAACCTTTCCGCTCGAAAACAGCAACTACGATCTGGGTGACGTCAGCTTCCATGCGGGCTGGACCTTTCATCGCGCGGGCGCGAACACAACCGACCAACCCCGCGAGGTGATGACGATGATCTACATGGATGAGCACATCCGCGTCTCGCCGCCCAAGAACAAGAATCACATCGCCGACATGCAGCGCTGGATGCCGGGCCTGAAGCCGGGCGATCGACTTGAGTCGCCTCTGAATCCCGTGGTGTACACCACCGATCCCGCAGTTATCTCCACTCCGGTTCTCGCGTGAACTTGTCGAGGAAACTAGCCGCATGACGAACGCACACGCAGCTGTGGCCGCGGGTGATGGCACACACCGCATCGAGGACATCCGTCTGGACGACCCCGGTCCCGGGGAAGTGCTGATCGCGATCAAGGCGAGCGGTGTGTGCCATACCGATTGGGATTCACTCCAGTGGGGACGACCGCTCATCCTGGGGCACGAGGGCGCAGGTGTCGTGCAGCAGGTGGGCCCGGGCGTGACGCATGTTGCCCCCGGTGACCGCGTGTTGCTGAACTGGGCGATTCCCTGCGGCCACTGCTTTCAATGCAACCTTGGCCACGAGAACATCTGCGAACAGCGCGGCACCGTACCTGACCGCTCCTTTCATCGCGTCGCGGATCCCAGCGTTGTGGGCGACGACCGGACGAGCGCACGGAACACGGGCGGCACGGGTCCGGGCCGCTTCAACGCGTCGTTCTCGCTCGGGACCATGGCCACGTATGCCCTTGTGCCGCAAGCCGCCGTGCTCCCGTTGCACGACGGCGTGCCGTTCGAGATCGGCGCCATCCTCGGTTGCGCGGTGATGACCGGCTTCGGCTCGGCAGTGAACGCAGCCAAGGTGGAGCCAGGCAGCACGGTAGTGGTGCTGGGCTGCGGCGGCGTGGGCCTGAGCACGATGCTGGGGGCCTTGTACTGCCGAGCTGGGCGCGTCATTGCGATCGACGTGAACCCGGCTCGGCTGGAGCTTGCCGCACAGTTTGGCGCGACGGAGACACTGCTTGCCAATCGCGCGGACGCCGGCCTGCTTCAGGCTGCGGCGGAGGTGAAACGCCGCACGCATGAACGCGGCGCAGACTATGCGTTTGAGTGCACGGCAGTTCCCGAACTCGGCGCGGCACCGCTCGCCATGGTTCGCAGCGCCGGTACTGCGGTGGGTGTGAGCGGCATCGAAAAGATCGTTCCCGTCGACATGGAACTGTTTGAGTGGGACAAGATCTACATCAATCCCCTTTACGGCAGCTGCCGTCCGCAGCGTGACTTCCCCCTGCTGATGAGCCTGTATCAGGAAGGCAAGCTGCCGTTGGACCGCATGGTCACGCGACGTTATGCTTTGGAAGATCTCGCTCAGGCCTTCGCGGATATGCATGACGGCATCAACGCGAAAGGGGTCCTGATCTTTTGAACCGTTTCATCGAAGAAGTCGCGTTCCGCACTGTCGAGCTCTCCGATCCCCGCTACGAGCACGAGGGGCTGCGCTTCGTCACCGTAAAAAGTCCCGCGCTCGGACGTCGCGGTGACTGTGCCGTGTGGGCGCCTTCTCAATCCGCAACCGAAGTTCTAGCAGGCGTCAGCACACTGCTGATCTTGCTGCACGGGGTTTATGGCAGTGCATGGGCGTGGCCACTCAAAGCCGGTGTGCATCGCACAGCCCAGCACATGCTTGATCGTGGCGAGATCGGCCCACTCGTAATTGCCACGCCAAGCGACAGCCTTCTCGGCGATGGCAGTGGCTATCTCACCCACCCCGGCTGCGACGTGGAGCGCTGGATCGTTGAGGAGGTCCCCGCACTCGCCCGGCTGGCCGCTCTGCAGCTGCAAGCGAACGCGCGCATTGCGATCGCTGGGCTGTCGATGGGCGGCTTCGGCGCGTTGCGCCTAGGAGCCAAGTACGCCGACCGCTTCAATGCCATCTCGGCGCATTCTGCCATCACGGACATCGGACAGATGGGCGAGTTCGTGGAAGAGCCCGCGCACAACTTGCTGCGCACCGCACCGCGCGAAGAGCTTAGGGTGTTGCATTGGCTTCTGAAGCACAGACACAAGCTGCCACCGCTCCGCTTCGATTGCGGCATCACGGACTCCCTGCTTGGGGCCAACCGGGAGCTGCATGCAGCACTGGTTGCAGCGAATGTGCCGCACACCTACCAGGAGTTCCCAGGTGGGCACGAGTGGCCGTACTGGACCGAACATGTCGCCGCCACGTTGCGACATGCGGCTCCGCCGGCGACGGCCTAGTCCGCCATTAGGTGATGCAAAATGACGGACGCCACGGCGGTCGCGAGCAGCGACTTGGGCGTCCAGCAGACTCGGCTCACTTGAGATCAGCAGCGGCCCTTGCTCCGTTGTTGAACTCGGTCGCCCGTGTGCATAGCGCTGGAATGGCTACCTGTTCGAGAGCCCAGCGAAGCTCTCGCTCAATGGATGGGCACAGCTCTAACTTCAGCTGCTGTGGTAGAACGTGCCACGTGTACGTTTCGACCTCCAAATGCTCCGTGATGTTGTGCTCGGCAGCATAGGCGAGCACACGCGCGTTGTCGGCTTGCGTGGTGTGCAACTCGCCTACGCGGTCAGTGAAAGAGGTACGTGAATTGAATGCGCCATTCGGCCTGCGTGCCGACCTGCCATGATGCGAGCGCCTCCTCAAGGTCCGGAAAGCGCGTGATTTGCCCGTTCTCCTGTTGCTCCACGACCTGATGCAGATAGACGCGATCGAAGAGTGGCGCAAGCTGGTCTTGAAGTGCGGCACGGGTCGTCTCCGGACTTAGGAAGACACGTAGCGCATAGCTGATCTGTGATCGACCGATGCCGACGCCTTCGGCTCGGAGGCGCACGATCGCATGCACGGGCAGGAGCGCTGCACCATGCGGCAGTCCAAAAAGCGTGGGCAGGGCCAGCACCGCCAGCAACACACACGTTACGAGCGACAACGTGAGGCTGCTTGTCCCGCGGCTGCCCCATGCACCTCCCCACGGCTCAACGTGATGATCGCCAAAATATATAGCAGCGGTAGCAAAGCTAGCGGCCACCAATGCACCGTGACGCCCGTGACCGCTGAAAGGCCCAACAGCAGATTCAGCCCACGGCAAAGCCCCATAACGAACGGGCCCGCTGCGTATCGCTTTGCCCAGGCGTCATAGGCGAGCACCGCGACGGCCACCAGACCGGCAACACCGGCGGACACCGGCCCGCTTTGCGTAGGCGAGCGCGATGCCCGTGAGGAGCAACCCAAAGCTCGGACGCGATGAGCTGTTTGGCGGGCGTGCCGTGGTTGGGCTTGTGCCACATCGGCTCGGACACAGCGCCGTGTGGCAGGCGCGCGTCCGCCACATGCCAGATGCGGTCCGGATCTTCGCCCACGGCGCGATTGCCCTTCTCTTCCAAATTGTTATCAGAAACGTAAAGCTCACCCTGCTCGTCGATGCGCTGGAGCGGCCGGAGAGACCCATTTCTGCCGGTGTGGTGCCTGCGGCGACGGCGCCTGCTTAGGCTTCTTGCATGGGGCATTCGCAACCCCTACGGCATGGCCATCGATGCTCCGCTGAACACCATTCGTCCTGAGGCGCTGGAGCGTGGCTTCTGCGTTGCGAAGGTCAACGTGGAAGACGGTACGTGGGAGCCTTTTCTCAGCAACCACCAGCCCGGCCCCGCCCGCAAGACGCAAGGCTCCGGTGGGATTGGGCTCCGGTGGATTGCAAGTTCACCGCGGACGGCAAGAGCCTTTATGTTCTGGACTTCGGCACCTGCGGTGTCATGATGTTTAGTGTGATCGCCTACGCCCACACCGGCGTGCTTTGGCGCGTCACGAAGCAATAAGCGCGACACACAAGGGAGAAGACACCATGGCAGCAGCCGCGCAATCTGTGCCCGCACCGACGCAGCCATCCTCATTGAAATCGACCAGAAGAGCTGGTAGGATCAACTCGACAGCGTTGCCCGTTGGTTGGGCAACACGCAGATGGCCGAAACCGCCTACCGCCAGCTCACCGAGGATGTGTCGAAAAGTAACGGAGCCGCACGTCCGGTACTACCTTGAGGACATCGCGCGACGGTCCATTCAACACGTGCAACGATCAAGGGTCTCGGCAGCTTGCTGCCCAGGCCCTTGCGGTTCCTTCGCTACCGTGACTTGTGTCAACGGTCTGACGAATCGTTATAGGAGGTACCTGCAGCTGGTTGGGTGGATCTCCAGGTCGAGACTTCGCGCCGCGGCGGGCTGCCGAACATACGTGCATACTCGCGGCTGAACTGTGACACGCTCGCATAACCAACCTCATAAGCAGCGCCTTCAACCATCGCGTGCTCCGAAATCATCAGGCGTCGCGCTTCAAGTAGGCGCAATTGCTTCTGGTAGTGCAAGGGTGCCATCGACGTGATCGTCTTGAATCGTCGGTGAAAATTCGTAGGGCTCATATGAGCGGCACGGGCCAGATCTGCGATGCCGACCGACTCGCGAAAGTGACGGCGAAGATAGTGAATGGCCTGCATAATATTGCGGTCCTGACCATTGGCGAGGATCATGATGTGTTGCAATTGGTCGCCGCCGGGTCCTTTGAGGAGCCAGTAGCAGATCTCACGCATAATCCCCGGGTAAAGGGTGGAGATAGCTTCGGGCGTGGCTAACAGCCGGATAGCTCGAAGAGCGCAGTCGATCAACGGATCGTTCAGTTCTAGTGTGAACGGCCCGGTGGCTTTCCCTCTTGCTTCCGTAGGCGATGCTTCAACAAGCTCCTGTAAAATTTCAAGATTCAATTCGAGCACAATCCCGAGATAGGGTTCAGTCTTGCTTGCGGCGCAGACAGTGCCACTTTCGGGCATATCGATGGCGACCACGAGCCCGTACCCCGCGCCGTACTCATGAAGCTTGGAGCCGAAGGTGGCGACTTTCTTGCCCTGCAACGTGATGCATAATGCCGGTTTGATAATGCACTGAGACGACTGCTGCACTGGGTCTGAGCGCAGGATCGACACCCCGTCGATGGCGGTCGTAGAGGGGCTGCTGTCTCCGGTGGCAACGGTACGTTGAAGAACGAGTGCTGTTAACTCGGCCAGATAGGACGTACCCCAAGATGCACGGCTCTCCATACAATTAAGTGTACATGGCAGTTTCAGGCATGCTTTCGACAGCCTTGGGCATTCACATTGGCTCGGCTTGGAAACTATGCTGATGTGAAGGAGACAACATATATGAAAGTTCTTATGGTCCTTACTTCGCATAACCAGTTAGAAAGTACCGGCAAAAAGACGGGGCTTTGGCTGGAAGAGTTTGCCTCTCCCTATTACAAGTTCAAGGATGCAGGCGCGGAGGTTGTGCTCGCCTCACCAAAGGGTGGGCACCCGCCTGTCGACCCGAAGAGTGAAGGGCTTCTATTCCAAACTATCGCCACTGTCCGCTTCAAGGTGGACGGCGAAGCTAAAGCGCAGTTTGCCGCTACGAAGCGTTTGGACAGCGTTTCGGCGTCGGACTTCGACACGGTTTTCTACCCGGGCGGACATGGGCCGATGTGGGATCTTGCAGAGGACAACTCCTCGAAAGCGCTCATCGAGTCCTTCCTTGCAGCGGGCAAGCCGGTCGCGCTGGTATGCCACGCCCCGGCGGCTCTGCGTCACGTGAACACGCCAGCCGGTGAGCCTCTGGTTGCCGGAAAGAACGTGACCGGGTTTGCGAACACTGAGGAAGCGTCCATGGAACTTACCGACGTAGTTCCATTTCTGCTGGAAGACGAACTGAAAAGGCTGGGTGGTATCTACTCCAAGGGTGAGGACATGGCGGAGCACGTCGTCGTTGACGGCCTTCTGATCACTGGCCAGAACCCTAAGTCGTCCGGTGCTGCTGCAGAAATGCTGCTCAAGCAGCTAGCTTGAAGTTCCATACAGACAAACTGGCAAAGCCACAAAGAGGAGGAGCCTGGAAGCTCCTCCTCTTCGACTTAGCCCATCACCAAGCCTTCGATGTCGTGCTTCTGCGTGACGGGCACAAGCTCTTCGACGACGCGACAGATCAGGTGTTCGCGCACTTGGCTCGGGAGGCTGGTGTAGAAGTCCTCGGTCACCATCATGTCGTGCAGTTTGTCGTGCCCGGCTCCGGGGGCGTCGACGCCAATGACGAGCACCGGGCGCGCGATCGGGGAGGCGTGTGCCGTGCCGCGATGCACCGTCAGCGCCGACCGGCAGGACATGTCGCCCATGCGCGGGAACTTGCGTACGGCGCGCTCCTCAAACCGCGGCCAAAGCGCCTTGTCCGGAAACATCTCGTGATTCCAGGTGCGGCCATCGTCCCACTGCGTGCCCGGCGCAACCTCAAACGGCCCCATATCCTCGGTGACGTCGACGCCCGTGAGATTGAAGGCGAGCGAGGTGATGCGATGTTCGCTGTACGACTCTGGCGGCGACGGGAAGTCGCGGTGCCAGGGCTGCACCTTGGCCCCCTGAAACGGCGTGTCGAACCCGATCTCGACGATTTTGTAGTCCGGACCAAGGGCACGCTCGCACATGGCGACGAACCAGGGGTGCGTGACCATCTCGGTAAAGCCGGTGATGGCCTGCGGGTGCACTTCCACGTACCAGCGCCTGGGGCCGCGGCTTACGGCTCTTCCAGGGTGCTGGATGGCGTCCCAAAACGCCGTGGTCATGTCCTCTCGCATCTGCTCCACGAACTCGCGCGAGAACGCGCCCTTGCGCGCCACGATGCCGTCGCGTTGCAACGTTTGGACATCGGCATCAAGGCTGCCGAGCTGAGCGCTTTCGATGCTTTGGTCCGTTTTCGTAGCCACGTCCGTTGCCAATGCGCTGGATCCCATAACCGTCCGATTGCCTCGTCAGCACATCATTGTATGTGAAGTCCGTCCAGATCGTCGCGCAGTAGATTGCTACTGTCAATCAGTGGATCGAAAGCAAAACAAGTGCGCGGAAGAGTGTTCTGGGACGTGTTCCCCTGCTACCTGACCGACATGTAGAATTGGCCGCCCGGCTGATCCGGCGCGGTTCCCTCATGAAACGGCACACCCGTGGTTGCATTGCAATTCCGGCCCTGCTCCTCGTCTTGCCTTTGGGCTGCGCAAAGAGAGAGATGAAGCCCGCAGTCGGCTTTGCCCAGATGGAGAACAACAGTCCTTTCCGCATCGCGGAAACCAACAGCATGAGAGACGAAGGGCGTAGGCGCCGGGATACCTTGTTCATCAGCACAGACGCCCAGGGTGATACGGCCAAGCAGGTGGCCGACGTGGAAGACCTGGTGGCGCGTCGTGTATCGGCGATCTTTCTTGCGCCGCGCGAGTTTGAGGGTCTTGCGCCGGCGCTCGAAACGGCGCGTGAAGCGAAGATCCCCGTCTTCCTCATCGACCGGCAAGCGACCGGTACGCCGGGCGTGGATTACGTCACGTTTCTTGGCTCCGACTTCGTGCAACAAGGCCGACGCGCCGGCGATTGGCTGGTTGCGAACTCGTCCGGATCCGCCGGTATCGTGGAGCTCACCGGCACGGCGGGGTCGTCGGTTGCACTCGACCGTGCATCCGGGTTTCGTCTTGCGCTTCACGATCACCCGGGCATGAAGATCCTTGGATCGCAGAACGGTGAGTTTACGCGCTCCACCGGCCAGAAGGTGATGGAAAATCTCAT
>CAXTLD010000096.1:0-11295 GCA_964245045.1 uncultured Acidobacteriaceae bacterium
GCCGGTACGGCACCGCGTAGCGCGCCGGGCCGTACCCATAGGGTGCCGCGTAGGGGGGCGGGGGCGGCGGGTAGCTCGGGCCCTGCTGGACAATGACCGTCTGGGGCGGCGGTGGTGCGTAGCTGGGTGCCTGCACCACAATCACCGTAGGCTGGGCAGGGGCGTAGCTGTAGCTCTGTGCCGGCGGCGAGGCGTAGCTCTGTACCTGCGGGTAGGTCTGCGGCGGGTAGTTTTGCTGCTGCGGTGGGTAATACGGTTGTTGCTGCTGGACGGGCTCCCGGTATTGCTGGTACGTGGGTTCATCTGGGGTCTGCCGCGAGATCAACGCCGGCGTCCGCACCGCGTTCTCCTGCGGCGTAGGGATCCCGAAGTCGTCCAGCACCTTCATGGTCAGTTTGGTTTCAGCCGCAAGGATCGGACGGGGACCACGCCGCGGCAGGTTGATCAGGTCGATCGGCCAAAGGAGCGGAATCGCCCACTCGATGGAATCGCGCACCGGGTGCCCCGTTCCGTGAATGCGGCCTTCCTTGTCGACTGGGTACTTGGGCGTCGCGACCACGCGCACGTTGATGGGCACGATCGTATCCGGTTGCACGACCAGCCGATTGAATTTCAGCTCCATCCATCCCTTGCCCACAAAGTGGCCCGGGTCCTTGTATTCCGCGAATTGTCCGACAAGGTAGCTGCCGTACGGGAAGCTGGAGCGCCCGTATAGCTCGGTGTGGCTGAGCTGGCAAAGGATAGGATCGCCGATGTTTTGCGTCTTCGACGACACCTTCGGTTCCGCGACCGTACACGAGATGACAGAGCCCGCCGGGACTAACTGGTCGGCGAAACTCGACAGCGGCGCGGCCACGAGCAGGAGCGAAAAAAAAAGTTTGCCCTTCACGGGGGGATCTCCCAGGTACAACAAGCAGGTTGCTGTTGCAGTTTTCTCCTGAAACGGGGCCAGAACTGATCAGCACCGCCCGGCACCTGCCGCGGAGCAGGACCGTCCAACAAGAGTGACACGTCTGTGGTGAGTGCGTCATACCTCGTCATGGGAGATGGTGTCCCGTTCTGAGACACCTGGACGCGGCAAGGACGACGTTGATGGGAACGGCGGCTGGTGACGCACCACCGAAGGATGTGCAAGGACCCGGAACTGCTGAGTACCTGTCGAGAACACCGCCCCCTCCAGGAAGTTGCGACAGGCCTGTGGAAATCCTCAAGCGCCTGTGCTGCTGACGTCCGTTGCTGCCCATAGCCGCCCGAAACCACCTAAACTGAAAGTCATCGAATCCCCCATGGACAAGCGCTGGACCAACACGCTCGACCGTCAGGCGCCCGCGCAGGCGACGGTTCCCGCGCAGTTCCACGTTGGGCCGATCCGCATTGCGCCTGCGACCGTGCTTGCGCCCATGGCCGGCGTCACCGATACGGTCTTTCGACGCTTCATCCGGCACGCCAGCCTGTACACGCCGCAGACGCCGCAAGATGCGGCGGACGTTGATGCCGAGACCACGAACGAGCGCTCCGGCTGCGGCCTGCTCATGACCGAGTTCACCTCCGCCGACGGCCTGACCCGCATGCGCGAGACCAAGCGTCGGCGTTACCTCACGTACTACGAAGACGAACACCCCATCTCGGCCCAGGTCTTTGGCTCCAACCCGCAGACGCTCGCCGAGTCCGCTCGCATCATCCAGGACGCCGGTTTCGATCTCGTAGACCTGAACCTCGGCTGCCCCGCCAAGCGCGTGGTGAAGTGCAACGGCGGTTCCGGCCTATTGCGCGACCTGCCGCTGATTGCCGAGATCTTTCGCGAGGTGCGCCGCGCCGTCACGATCCCGTTCACCGTAAAGTTCCGCATGGGCTGGAACGACGAAAACATCGTCTGCGTGGAGCTCGCGCGCATCGCCGAGGACTGCGGGTTGAACGCCGTGGCGCTCCACGCTCGCACGCGCGAACAGGGCTACACCGGTGACGCTCGCTGGGAGTGGATCGCCTCCGTGAAGGACGCCGTCCGCCTGCCGGTCATCGGGAACGGTGACATCCGTACTCCCGAAGACGCCGCCGCCATGGTCGCCGCGACGGGCTGTGATGCTGTGATGATCGGCCGCGCTGCTCCCGCAAACCCCTGGATCTTTCGCCAGATCGCCGAATACACCGCCTCCCGCGCGGCAACCGGCCATGGCACCTATAGCCGGCCCACCGACGAAGATCGGTACCGCATGATCCGCGACTACTTCGCTCGCCTGCTCGGCGAGACGGTCGAACATCCGCATGTCCCCATCACCGACACGAGCGAAGAGGCGAAGCGTGCCCGGCGCGATCACGACTCCGCCCAGCGCGAGGTCATCGGCAAGATGAAGCAGTTCGCCAGCTGGTTCACCCACGGCGTGCCGAACGGCGCCTACCTCCGCCGCGCGATCTTCGAAGCCAAGTGCGCTGACGAGGTCGTCGGCGAGGTGGATCGGTTCTTCAGCGTCCGGCTCGAGGGAGCGGCGGAAGCCGGTCCAGAGCCTGCGGCCCTTCCTGAAGAACTCACCGCAGCGCCCGCAGCCTGGGGCTAAACGGCATCACGTCGGACTTGGCGCGCATCTCACATGATTGTTGGGCCGCACAGAGGACACGCACACGGACCCATCGGCTGCACCGCTTTCCGTTTCGAGGAGCACGACCATGGTCCGACCGCCAGATTCCACCCAGCCTCATCGCACGACTCACGTTACGCCGTACCAAATCGTTACCAATCCGAAGGATTTACCCGAGCGCGGCTCGTCCAACGGTGGGGTGTTTCACCGTAGCCAACTCGTCTGGTTGCCCGAGATGCCGGAAGCTCTTTCGGGGCCTCATACCGTGGTTGGTTTTGTTGAGGGCGTAGGCCATGTTATCATCGATGCCCGCGTCCTCAGGCCCGCCGACCTTGCTTCCACGCACGCCGAGGAGGCAAATGAAGATCAGTTCGCCTTGGTGCCGGCCCACTCCAGGTAGGGTCGCCACGTTGCCTGCCCCGGCATCTGCGCCTCGAACTTGCCGGACATGACCCCGGCCCTGAGCGCATACGTCAGCCGGAACTGCGGCCCGCCGCCGGTGGGCTCGGAGAGAAGCTGCACGGTGGCCGGCTCCGGCGTCGTCACGGCGTAGTGGATCACATGTCCTTCGCTGTCGAATTAGATTGCCTTGAGTTCATGGCCGGGCCCATCCACGTAGACGTACAGCAGATCGCGGTGCGCGCAATCGAAGTCCGCGGGTCCTTTGCAGTCGGAGGAACTACCGTGCCGCGCAAGCACGTGGCCGGCCAATTCGCGGCCGAAGCTGTACGTCCCTAGCGACACCGCACCTTGCCCACTGGCATTGGCCGCCCATGTGCCTTCCAGAAAGTGTAGAGACGCAAACGGATCCACCGCGGCCGGGGCCGGCGCTTGTGCCGCCATCTTTCCGCCAAGGGCCCAAACGCACAAAAACACACCGCGCAACCAAAGTTTCAGCATGGCAGCAAGGTACCACTACCATAGGCAGATGACTCGCTCGCAGGTCGCCGTCCTGTTGCTCACGCTCGCTCTACCCGCCTTCGCCGTCGCGCAACACAACGGGAACACCCCCCCACCCGGCGCGCCGGTCGCACCCGCCAATACGCCCAAGCAGCCTGAAGAGCCAAAGACGCTTCCCGATCGCCTGCCCGCAGACAAGTCCATTCCACAGACCGTCACCGTGAACGGGAAGACGATCCACTATACGGCCACGGTTGGCACGGTCGATCTCAAGGCCGTCGACGGCAAGACCACCGGCCAGGTCATGTACATCGCCTACACGGTCGATCCGCCCAAGGGTGCGCCGACGACGCGCCCAGTCACCTTTGCGTTCAACGGCGGCCCCGGCGCGAGCTCAACGTATCTGAATTTTGGCGCCATCGGCCCCAAACACATCGCCTTCGCCAACGCCGGCGACAGCGCGTCCGACCCAGCCCTAGCCACCGACAATCCGGCCACGTGGCTCGACGTGACCGACCTCGTCTTTCTCGACCCAATCGGCACTGGCTTCTCCCGGTCGCTGGTCGACGAGGCCCAGACCCGCAAGCTCTTCTACGGGCCCACGCCGGACGTCGAGTACCTGTCGCTGGTCATCTACAAGTGGCTGGTCAAGAACGATCGCATGCTCGCGAAGAAGTACCTGATCGGCGAAAGCTACGGCGGCTACCGCGGCCCGCGCATGACCCACTACCTGCAAACCCAGCTCGGCGTGGGCGTGAACGGCCTGTTCCTCGTCAGCCCCTATCTTAATCCAGACTTCGGCCCGTCCTCGCTCAGTCCTGTGGAGTGGATGACCACGCTGCCCTCGATCACCGCCGCACACCTCGAAGCCGGCGGCAGCCTTACGCCGGAAGCCATGCGCAGCGTCATCGACTACACCGAGGGGCCCTACGCTGCCGCGCTCATCCAGGGGCCGCAGAACAAGGCCGCCACCGACACCATGATCGACACCGTCACGAAGATGACCGGCCTGGACCCCAAATTTGTCCGCGCCGAAGGCGGTCGCCTGGAGATCGGCGCCTACCTCCGCGAAGTGCATCGCGAACGCGGCGAGATCGGCTCCGTCTACGACTCCAACGTCACCGCGCCCGATCCCTTCCCGTTCAGCTACTACAGCCAGACCGAAGATCCCATCCTGGAGTCCATCATCGCCCCCACTACGACCGCTGCCGTCGACTTCATCACCCGGCAGGTCGGCTGGAAAACCGACGCCCGCTACTACGCGCTTTCATACGACGTGAACCGCCAGTGGGACCGCGGGGGCAATGACGACCTACGCCGGGGCTCCGTGCCCGACCTGCGCGAAGCCATCGCCGCGGATCCCAAGCTACACGTCATCATCGCCCACGGTTGGAACGATCTCTCGTGTCCCTTCATGGGTTCGGTGCTCACGCAGAACCAACTCCCAGGCACGCTGGCCAAGCAGTTGGACATCCACGAGTTCCCCGGCGGCCACATGTTTTACACCCGCGCCAGCAACGGCGCGGGTCTGCACACAATCGCCGAAAAGACCGTAACCGCTCACTAGAAAAGCAACGCTGGTCAGAGCGCTCGTCCTGCAGGTTCACGGGGCAGAGGCCGGTCCGCCTTGGCGTGGCCCGGGGAGTAGAATTGAAAAAGGAATGTCAACACGACCGTCACAGCTGCAAGCGCTCCCGGGGAGATGGCGAGCGCTACAGGAGCGCTCACTCCCGGGTATGAAACGTACGCGCACCATCGTGCTTGTCCTCCTCTTGTTCACGGTCACTGGAGTGCTGAGGCACCTGCACCAGTTTGGTGAGGACCTGGGCTCGTCCTATCTCGGTTGCCGTCTCCTAGCGGAGGGAAAGGCGGACCATCTTTACAGCCACAGTATCTACGTGTTCAGAAAGGTGGGCGATCCCGTCTGGGACGACATGGCTCGCCGGACCGGATTTTTTCCGCTACGCATGGTTCACCCCTACGTGCAGACCCCGCTTTGGGCGTGGTCTCTGGAACCCATCTGCACGCGCATGAACTACAGACCTTTTTGCATCGGGTTCATCGTGATCTTCATGCTTTGTGCGTCAGGGATCCTGTGGCTTGTGGCCCGGTATTGGACACCCTCGCTTCTGCATGCAGGGTGGATGTTTCTGGTCTTTCTTCTGCTATACCGGTCAGAACCTTTCAAGTACGCAATTTTCCTTGCGCAGACCCACGTCCTTTACATGTTCATGACGGTGCTGGCGCTCATCCTTGCTGAGCGCCGGAAGCCAGTTTGGGCGGGCGTTCTCCTGGCTTTCGCTGCGGCCGTAAAAATCACTCCCGGCATACTCTTCCTTTACTGGATTGTGACCCGCCAATACAAGGCAGCAATCAGCTTCGCCGTAATCTCAATCGCGCTTTTCGGCTTTACGATTCGGTTGCTCGGCTCCGGGCTGGTGCACACCTATCTCCAGTCGCTTTCGTTTGATTCCAACGTGCTGCTCTATGCCTTCAACAACGAGTCGCTTGCCATATGGTGGACCACTCTCGGCTATCCCAAGGCCGGCATGTATCGCTCAGCCATCTATGTACTTCCCCCGATTCTCAAGCTGGTTTGCAACATCATCACGGTTGCGGCAGCCCTGATGGGTGGATGGCTGGATCGACGCATCCACGACCGCGCCCCTGCGGAATCTCAGATCACGCCGCCATTTGGCGCCATCATCGCTCTGTTCGCCGTCACCATGTGTGCCCCCATTGCATGGACGCACTACTACATCACCCTGGTCATCCCGATGATGCTCTTCCTGGACAGAAGATTGCGCGGTGGACACTGGCGCTGGCTCGCTCTGATAATCGCTATCCTTCTGCTCAACTACTATCCGATCAGCATGGGTTACGTACACCTCTACTACAAGAGCTTCACGATCATGCGCAGCCAGTTCTACTCAGGATTGCTTGCGATAGGAGGCTTGGCGTACCTGGGTTATGAACGCCTGCGTAGTGAATCCGCCGAGACCCGGGCACTTCAGTTCCCATCCTTCGCCACGAGCCACGTGAGTTAGTCACTCCATCGAGCAGACCAGAAAGTGTCGTAGAAGCGTGACATCCAGCCCTCCTTCTGTCGCGATTGGCTCCGAGCCTTCGGGCAAACCTCCCAGTGCTCTCACTGGGGACTCGAGCCCTGAGACAGGTCCGCTTTCAACGCGCGGCCTCACACGGCTCCGTATCATTGCGTGCCTTCTTGCGGCTGGGTTCTTCGCCTACTACATCTGCGTCTCCCTGCACTGGCCCGTGCTTTGGGACGCCGGCGTCATGCACTACGTGTACTTCCTCATGACGCGTGGCTTTCATCCGTATTCCGGCATCACGGATATGAATCTGCCCGGCTGCTACCTCGCCGAGGGCTGGGCCATGAGGATTTTCGGCTGGGGCGATCTTTCCTGGCGAATCTACGAGTACTTCCTGATGCTGGTGCTCGCGGCAAGCAGCGCCATCATCGGCGGCCGCCGCTGGATGGCGGGGATCTATTGCGCTCTCTTTTTCACCCTCATGCACGGCGCAGAAGGCCCTGCTATGGCCGTCGAGCGGGACGAAGTGATGACGGTGCTCCTGGTTGCCGGAACAGCGTTCTTCTTCCTGGCATTGCGCCGTAACAAACCCGTGTTTCTGCTCCCCTTCGGCCTGCTTTGCGGCTTCGCTGCGAGCATGAAACCCGCAGCCGCTCTCGTCAGCATCCTGCTTACTGTCTTCTCGTTCACCACGGCCAGGCGGCAAGGATACCGCGCATGGGCATACGTCCTCTGGGCGCTGCTGGGACAGCTCGTGATCGTCGCCATCATGCTGGCCTTTTTGATCCAGCAGCACGCCTTCAGCGGCCTGCTGTTCATCGCAAGGGACGTCCTGCCCTCCTATGTGAAGGAGAGAAACTACGGCCGGCTCTATCTGCTGCGACACCTCACGCCTGTGCCGCTGCTTCTGCTGGTCTGTTTGGCAGTGACCGCCGCGTTGGTACGTCGCGAACGCTGGTCTTGGGAAAGAAGCGCGCTTCTTCTCGCGACGGCAGGTGGCGTGATTACCTACTGGCTGCAGGCCAAGGGCTATCTTTATCACCGCTATGTGTACGCGGCCTTTCTTCTGATCTGGGTAGGGTGGGAATTGAGCGCATCCCAGCTTGTTCCCAAGCGACTGCCGCGTTTTTTGGAGATCGCGGGTCTTGGCGTCCTCTTCCTCGTAGCCGCGCCATTCTATACAAAGCGCATCTACGACTTCCCCCGCATGTTCCTTCCGCCGCAGGTCATCGCCTCCGCAATCCAGGACGATTTGTCAGCACTCGGCGGACCGGCCCTGCAGCATCAGGTGCAATGCCTGGACCTGGTCAATGGCTGCCTCACCGCGCTGTATCACTTGCGCCTGGTGCAAAACACCGGCACAACGGGCGACTTGCTTCTGTTCTCGCCCCGGAGCAGCCCGGCGGTCGCGTACTACCGAAACTGGTTCTTTCAACAGGAACAGGCACATCCGCCCGATGTTGTTGTGCTCGGTAACGAGTGGTATTTCGCGTATGTCAATGAACACGGCAACAAGCTCGATACGTGGCCTGCTTACAAGCAGGTCCTCGAAACGAACTACGTTCCCGTCGTTGAACGCACCTTCGGGGCAAATATGCTTCGACCTGCGTCCTACAGCATCTACCTGCGCAAGAACAGCCCTGTGCTGAAACGAGAGCAGGGGAACCCGCTGCGCTAAAAGCTCAGCCAATCAAAGCTGTCCAGAAACAAGAATGCGCAGAGAAGGCGTTCCCGCCTCCTCTGCGCATTTGTGTTCTGCTTAGTGAATATCGAACTGCTCCGGATGCAGGCTCGGGTCGGACTTGACTAGGATCGTCTTGCCCGCGATCTCCTCCATCTCTTGCAGCCATTTCGCGTTGTTCGCCTTCAGCTGCTTGACGACCTCCGGGTTGACGCGCAACATGACGTCGCCCTTGTCCAGCTGCCGATGCATCTTGCGCAGCTCGATGTAGATTTCGTTGCACACCGTGACTGGCGACTTCACCATGCCGGTGCCGGCGCAGATGCCGCATGTGGTGGACAACGTACGCTCCAGGCTCTGCTTGACGCGCTTGCGCGTAATCGCGACCAGGCCGAAATCGTTGAACTGCAGCACCTTCGACGGCGCCCGATCCTTCTTGAGCTCATCCTCGAGAGCAAGCAGCACCTTTTGCCGATTCTTGCGGTCGTCCATATCGATGAAGTCGATCACGATGATGCCGCCCAGATCGCGCAACCGGATCTGCCGCACAATTTCCGGGATCGCGTCCATGTTGGTCTTTACGATCGTGTCCTCAAGCCGAGCGGTCTTGCCGACATACTTGCCCGTATTGATGTCAATGGCCACAAGCGCCTCAGTCTGGTTGATGACGATCGATCCACCCGACTTCAGCCAAACCTTGCTGCGCAGCGCCTTGTTGATCTCCTCGGAGATGCCGAACTGCTCAAAGAGCGGCGTGTCTTTGGTGTACAGCTTGACGCGCCGCATCAGGCTCGGCTCAAAGCGCTGCAGGAAGCGCAGGACCCGCTCGTACTCACTCTCGGTGTCGCACCATATGGCCGAGAAGTTTTCGCTCACCTGATCGCGCAGAACGCGCTCCACCAGATTGAGATCGTGGTAGATCAGCGCCGGCGACTTTGAGCTCTCCGACCGCGACTTGATGTCCGCCCACAGGTTCAGCAGGAAGCGCAGATCGCTCCGCAGTTCTTCTTCGCTGGCGCCCATGGCAGCCGTGCGCACGATGAAGCCGCCGCCGGCCTCACCCTTTTCACTGAGCAGGATCTCCTTGAGCCGCCGCCGTTCGCCGTCGGACTCAATCTTTCGGCTCACGCCCACGTGATCCACCGTCGGCATGAACACCAGAAACCGTCCCGGCAGGGCGATGTGCGACGTGATGCGCGCGCCCTTCTTGGCAATCGGCTCCTTGGCGATCTGGACCAACACCTCCTGCCCAGGCTTCAGCAGGTCGCTGATTGCCGGCAGGTCCGTGGTCTGCATGGAGTGTCGGCTGCCGCGTCCACCTCCGGACCGCGATCCAGCCATTCCGCGCCGGTCGCGGCTACCACGGTCGCCCCGATCCCGTCCACCCCGTTCGCGATCACTGCCCCGATCGGCACTGCGGTCGCTTCCACGATCAGGGCCTCGACCCTCCCCGCGGCGGGGTTCCCGCCGCACGTCGCCACCCCGGGCCTCCGCGGCACTGCGCCGCGGCTCGCGTGCCGGTGACTCCTCGGCGAACTCTGGGAAGGCCCCCATGCTGGCGGCTGCAGGTTTCTCGCCTTCTTCCTCGAACATGGCCGTCTCACCCACAAACAGCACGTCCTCTTCGATGTCGGCCAGGTCGCTGGCCGCAATCTCCTCGTTCCCCTCCAGCTCGTCCTCTTCCAACTCCTCCTCGTCGTGGTCGAAGTCCTCGTCCTCCTCGTCCAGCAGCAGCGATCCGTCAGCTTGGGTGAGTTCGTCCAGTACGCGCTCTCGCGCCAAGGAGCCAATCTCTGCCCCAGCCTCAAAGGTCTCCTCTTCCGTGTCGTCGCCATAGCTGGCCGCCACGTCGAACATTTCGCTGTCGTCGTCATCTAGCAACTCTTCTTCCAGGTACCCGGCTCCTGGAGCAAAGGCCTGCCCAGCCGCCTCGCTCACCTGCGGGCTAGCGGCCTGAGTCGCTCCCAGCAGCTCGCTGGCCCGCTCCGATAACACCGCCGTTTCGTGCTCGATCGGGTTGGTCGGATCCTCATTGGGCACGTCCACCGCGATCTCGCCCGGCAACTCCGAAAGCATCTCGCCCGTGTTCTCAATAAGGGTGAACTGGTGTTCGGAGCCCGCGTAATCTTCCTGCACAGCAGGATCCCCCTCGCCCACCTCCGCATCGTCGGTCACGCCGCCCTGCCGAAACTCGCTCGGGCCCGCAGGATCAACGCGGTACGACGCCGCAGCATCGTCGCCCGGCTCATACTCCTGCGTGTCCTCCTGGAACTCTGCTTGCAACTCCTCGCCTGCGTGCATCGGCTCCAGCTCTAGACCGGCGTGCATGGCCTGCACCGCCTCAAGCAGCGCAGGCGACGGCCCGGCCGACTCGGCTGTGTCCGTCACCGGCTCATAGATCACGCCCTCGGCAGTGCGTGCATCGGCATCCATGCCCAGAGTGGGCGCTTCATCGCCCGCTAGGCCCGTACCAAGCGGCAGCGGCGTCGCTTCCGCGCCATGCTCGGAGCTCACGCCCGGCTGCACCGCCTCCATGGGATCGAGGCTCTCACGAAGCACCACGCCGGAACGGAAGGAGGTCGGCGTCGCCTCCGCTGGCTCGCTTGATGAAGCCGTACCGGCGGATGCACTGGCAATGTCTGTGCGCCCCGACCGCCCACGCCGCCGATCGCGATCCCGCCGTCGCCCCGCGCCGGAGTTGCCGTCAGCCTCTTCTTGCGTCTCTGCCCGTGTGTCCTCGACCTTGGGCGCCGGTGCAACTGCCGGGGGCTCGCTCGCTCCGCGACGCCGCGATATCGTCTCGCCCGGCAACACCATGCCGCCGTCCCAACCCGCAGCCGCCAGATCGATCTCCGTCGAAGGACGCGCGGTCAGATATGCAGGCTTCGGTTTGGCCACCACATTGGCCGATGTGCCAGCCTGCGCCTCCTCGCCACCACGTCGATACCGAGAAAGCGACTCTCCGGGCAGGATCAGCGGTTCCACGTCGGCCTGCAACTCGTTCCCGCCGCTTTCTTGCCGCTCGGGCGACTGGCCACGCTCGCGCTCCCCGCCCCGATCTCGATCCCGGCCCCGGCCACCCCGTTCG
>CAXTLD010000097.1:0-11218 GCA_964245045.1 uncultured Acidobacteriaceae bacterium
GACGATGGTGGGTTTAGCGGCGGCTTTGGCGGCGGTTCCGGTGGCGGCGGCGCGAGTGGAGATTGGTAGCGTGCCGGCATTTAAATAAATTTGGTTCGATGGGTTAGTGAAGATTCGGAGTGAGGAGTGACGTATGCGTAGATCGATGACGGGTATGGTGGTGCTGGTGTTGTTGGGAATTGTGGCACTGCTTGGGTTTGGGAGTTATGTGTCGACCAAGAACCACCTGGTGCAGCTGAACGAGAACGTGAGTCAAGCGTACTCGCAGGTGGACATTGTGCAGCAACGGCGGTTGGATCTGATTCCGAACCTGGTGGCCAGCGTGAAGGGCTATGTGAAGGAAGAAGAAACGGTGCTGACCAACATCGCGAACGCGCGGGCGGCGGTGATCGCGGCGTCGGGGGACCGGGCTTCGTCGATCGATGCGAACCGGCGCTTGGACGTGGCGTTGAGCCCCTTGAACCGGTTGCAGGAGACCTACCCGAACCTGAAGGGCAATGAGCAGTTTGTGCGGCTGGAAGACGAGTTGGCCGGCACGGAAAACCGGATCGCCGTGGAGCGCAACCGCTACAACCTGTCGCTGAAGGAATACAACATCTACGTGCAGCAGTTCCCCAACAGCGTGTGGGCGGGCATGGCGGGCTTCCACAGCAAGGACGATCAATACTTTAAGGGGAACCCGGCGAACGCGACCGCGCCGACAGTGGCGTTTTAAGGCGCTGCGCGTTGGCTGGGGGCGGCGCTTCGCGTTAGCGCTTCGCGTTGGCGAGGTCCGTTGCGGGTTAAACTTCCTGCCAACCCCAGCTAACGCGTAGCGCCAACACGAAGTGCTAACGCAAAGCACCAACCCCAGCTGTTACGTTAGGACCATGATCGTTACCGCCGACAAGACGAGTGCCTCGACGTTGTTGGGGCGGCGCGTGTTGGATGCGACGGGACGGAGCCTGGGGCGCGTGGTGGAGTTGGCGATGGAGACGTCGCAGGACAGCGGGCGGGTATCCGCGTTTCTGGTGCGCCGGGGCCTTGGGCGATCGCCGCTGGCATTGCCGGTGCGCGGCGTGGCCATTCCGCAGAGTGCCAGGGATGCGCTGCGGACCGGGGCCGTGCCGCAGCCGGTCAATGGCCTGGAAGACGCGCTGTGGCTGGAGCGCGATCTGTTGGATCAGCAGATTATCGACGTGGACGGGCGCAAGGTGGTGCGCGTCAACGATGTGAACCTTACCTGGGAGGCTGAAGCCGACGGCCTGCATGCGGCGGGGCTGCGCGTGCACGAGGTCGAGGTGGGGGTGCGCGGCGCGGCGCGGCGACTGCTGCATGGTTTGCCGCAGGCCGCGGTGCTCGGCTTGTCGGAGAAGCTGAGCGGCAATACGATTCCGTGGAGCTGCGTTGATCTGATCGAACGCGATCCGGGGCGGCGGGTGCGGCTGAAGATCGGGCAGGAACGGCTGGCGAAGCTGCACCCCTCCGACATCGCGGAAATCCTGGAAGATCTTGCCCCGGCGGAGCGCGAGGCGGTGTTTACCAGCCTGCCGGAGGAGACCGCGGCCGAGACGCTCGAGGAGATTGAGCCGCGGCTGCAGAAAGAGCTGCTGCAGGGTATGGACTCCGAGCGAGCGGCGGGCATTTTGGAAGAGATGGACCCGGGCGCGGCGGCGGACGTGCTGAGCGAGCTCTCCGACGAGCAATCCGAGGCGATTCTCGAAGAGATGGAGCCCGAGGAGCGGCAGGATGTGGAGGAGCTGCTGGAGCATTCGCCGGAGTCCGCCGCGGGGCGCATGACCACGGACTACCTCTGCCTGCCGGCGGAGGCCACGGTGGCGGAGGCAGTGGCAGCGTTGCGCGAGTTCGAGGGGGATCCGGACACGGTGACGGAGGTGTACCTGCTCACGGCGAGCGACCAGCTGGCCGGCGTGGTGACCCTGTCGCGCCT
Organism: uncultured Acidobacteriaceae bacterium; assembly: GCA_964245045.1. Lineage (GTDB taxonomy): Bacteria > Acidobacteriota > Terriglobia > Terriglobales > Acidobacteriaceae > Granulicella. Next base: position 1,931 of record CAXTLD010000097.1, read on the forward strand.
GTTGCTGGCCAGACCGGAGGCTCGTGTCCTGAGCCTTGCGCCCCAAGGAAAGCCGGTCAGCTGCGCTATGGAGGCGGACGAGGACGAGGTGGCCGAGTTGTTTGACAAGTACAACCTGCGATCGTTGCCGGTGCTGGACGAGCAGGGGCGCGTAGCGGGCGTGATCCATGCCGAGCAGGTGATCGCCGGCTTGCGCGAAGGGTAATCGATGGGGCTGACTGGGGCGGGGCTGAAAGATTTGTGTGTTGTTGAGCAGTGAGCTATGAGTGTTCGAGCGGTGAGTGAGGTGGGGCGGCCGTTGAAGATTCTGTACGCGGCCGGGTTGTCGCCCAACGATTCGTCGCAGTACCGGCTGTGGGCGCTGGAGCGGCTGGGGCATACGGTGGTGCCGCTGAATGCGTACGCGTATGAGCCGGGGCAGGTGCTGGTGCGCAAGGTGTTGCACCGGCTGCAGCTGGGGCCATGGGTGGAGCGGCTGAACCGGGATGTGTTGGCGATCGCCGAGCGGGAGCGCCCGGATGTGTTTTGGGCCGACAAGCTGCTGTCCGTGCAGCCTCGGACGCTTGACCGGTTGCGTGCCATGGGGGTGGGGACGGTGAGTTACATGATCGACAACGCGTTTGGGCCGCGGCGCGATCCGGGGTGGCGGCTGTACCTGCAGTGCATCCCGCATTTCGACCTCCATGCCACGCAGCGGGACGCGAATGTGCTGGATTACCGGGCGCGGGGCGCGCGGGATGTGATCAAGATTCAGACCGCGTTTGAGCCGACGATCCACTTTCCGCCGCCGGCGGGGTGGAGCGATGCGGATCGCGACCGTGAGGTGAGCTTCATTGGGACGCCGTACGACCGGCGGGCGGAGTTCCTGCCCCGGTTGTGGCGCGAGTTCGAGGTGCCGGTGGCGATATCGGGTGCGGAGATGCTGTGGCGGGCGCGACTGGAGCCCGAGGCGTTTCGCATGGTGTTTCGCGAGGGGGAGCTGTATGGGCAGGCGTACCGCGAGGCGATCTGGCGGTCCAAGGTGAATTTGAGCTTTCTTACGCACTCGAACCAGGATGAGTTTGCGCACAAGAGCTTTGAGATTGCCGGCTGCGGGCAGTTTCTGCTGGCGGAGCGCTCGGCGGGGCACATGGCGCGCTTCGCCGAGGACGAAGAAGCGGTGTTCTTCACCGGCTTGGAGGATTGCGTGGAAAAGATTCGGCGATGGCTGCCGGACGAGGCCGGGCGAGCGCGCGTGGCGGCGGCAGGGCGTGCACGCGCGTTGCGGGATGGGTACTCGAACGACGCGCAGGTGGGGAAGATCATTGAACGCGTGCGGGGAATGCTCGCCAAGAAGAGTGCTTGAAGCGTGTTGTGTGGCCCGAGCTTACCCTCAGCGGCTAAAGCCGCCGAGCTTTGGGGTACTCATGGCACGGCTGAAGCCGTGCCCCTCGTGAGCTTTCGCCTCTGCGGCAAAAGCCGCCTAGCTTCTGGGGTACTGATGGCACGGTTGAAGCCGCGCCCCTCCCGCGTCGGCAGTTGGGGGTTGTTGGCACGGCTGAAGCCGTGCCTCTCCTAAGCCGGCAAGCAGTGTGGAGGGAGCTCCTCTGTTACGCAAGTCTTGCGGAACGATGTGGCAGGGTAGATTAGAAGGAACAAAGTGCAGCTGAAGACGCGCTCCGAGCGCCCGCAAGGCGCGGTCCGGGTTGTGCTGTGTTGCGCGATTCCCCTGGGTGGTGCCGATGTGATGGATTGGAAGCGATGGCGCAACAGCCTTGTGCTGATCTTTGCGGTGCTGGGGCCCGGGTTTATTACGGCCAATGTGGACAATGACGCGGGCGGCATTTACACCTACGCCACGGCGGGCGCGCAGTATGGTTATGGGCTGCTGTGGACCATGATCCCGATGGCCATCATGCTGACCTTTGCGCAGGAGATCTCGGCGCGCATGGGCGTGACCACGGGCAAGGGCCTGAGCGAGCTGATCCGCGAAGAGTTTGGGTTGCGAACGACGGCTCTACTGATGGTGGGGCTGGTGCTGTGCAACCTGTTCGACGTCATCGGCGAGTTCGCGGGTGTGGCCAGCAGTACGCAGTTGTTTGGGTTGAGCAAGTTCATCACGGTGCCGCTGGCGGCGGTGCTGGTGTGGTCGCTGGTGGTGTTTGGCGATTACAAGAAGCTCGAAAAGATCTTCGTGTTTTTGTCGTTCTTGTATGTGGCGTACATTGTGACGGCGGCGCTGGCGCACCCGAACTGGAGCTCGGCGGTGCGGGCGACGCTGCGGCTGCCGCGCGTGAGCGATCTGCGCAACTCCAACTACCTGTTCTTTTCGGTGGGCATGATCGGGGCGACGGTGGCGCCGTGGCAGCAGTTCTATCTGCAGGCGAGCGTGGTGGACAAAGGCGCGGTGAAGAGCGAGCTGCGATATGCGCAGGCGGACGCGATTGTGGGGTCGCTGTTTAGCGTGGTGGTGGCGGCGTTCATTGTGATCGCGTGTGCGGCGACACTGTTTGCCAGCGGGCACCACACAATCGGCGATGCGGCGGAGGCGGCTGGGTCGCTGCGGCCGCTGGCGGGGGATTATGCGGCGCTGTTGTTTGCCTTTGGATTGTTGAATGCGTCATTGTTTGCGGCATCAATCCTGCCGCTGTCGACCGCGTATACGGTGTGCGAGGCGTTGGGGTTTGAGTCCGGGTTGACCAAGAAGTTTCGCGAGGCGCCGGTGTTCTACTGGCTCTACACGGGGCTGATTGCGACGGGGGCGATCGTCATCCTGATGCCGCGTGTGCCGCTGGTGCGGCTGGCGGTCTTCTCGCAGGTGCTGAACGGCGTGCTGCTGCCGTTTGTGCTGGTCTTCATGTTGATTCTGGTGAATCGGCGCAGCCTGATGGGCTCGCTGGTGAACGGGCGCGTGTACAACATCGTTGCCTGGGGGCTGACGGCGCTGGCGACGATTTTGACGGTGGTGATGCTGGCGGGGCAGGCGTTTGGGGTGGGGTAGGGGGGCGTTGTTCGTTGTCAGTTGTCAGTTGTTCGTGGAAGAGTCGTTGTTCGTTGTTCGTGGAAGGAGTCGTTATTCGTGAAGGAATCGTTGTTCGTTGTTCGGCAACTGTAGCAGATGACGGTGCGGCTCTGCGCTCGAAAAAAGTTCAACCAACCCAATACCTAGCATCCATCACGGAAAAGAACGGCTTCACTCCGCGAACAACGATTACTCACGAACAACGATTCCTCACGAACAACGGACAACGGACAACGACCTACAGATACTTCCCATCGGCGAGTTCGCGAATGAGGGTGAGGTCGGCGGCGAGGAAGTCGAAGTCGGGGAGGCTGGCGAGGGTGGTCCAGCGCATGTCCTGAAAGATGCGGTTGTCGAGCGGGCCGGTGAAGGTGTCGACGCGAAAGAACTGGATCTCGATGAGGGAGCCGTTGCGGTAGTTGTGGCGGATGGTGGTGAGCCGCTGGCCGACGGTGGCGTCGATGCCGAGCTCTTCGTTGAGCTCGCGGGCGAGCGCGGCCTCGGCGGTCTCGCCGTTTTCCACCTTGCCGCCGGGGAACTCCCATTTGGAGCCCATGGGCTGGTCGGGGCGGCGCTGGCAGACGAGCACCTCGCGACCGGCCTCGGCTTCGCGCAGGATCAACGCAGCGACGACGTGGCGGACTGGCCGCTGGACCGACCGTGTGCTGCCGTTCAGTTTGGGGATGGGCTGCTTCACCGCTTTGTTCAGTGTAAGCGGTGACGGGGCGCTGCCCGGATGCGCGGATCAACCGTGTTGATTGGATGGGGCAGGGAGCGCGGGGTGGAAGATCGGCCAGCCTTCGCGGGCGCTGCGCTCGACGAGGCCCGGGGTGGGGTTGATGGGGAAGGCCTGGCGGGCGAGGGCGAGCATGGCGGCGTCGTGGACGGAGTTGCCGAAGACGGCGTCGGGGGCAGTGACCCCGCCGCGGCGCAGGGCGGTCACCTTGCCTGCGTCGGTGGGTCCGTCGAGCAGGCGATGGGTGACGAAGCCGTCGGCGACGGCGACGCGGGCGGCGAGTACGCGGTGCGGAGGGATGTTAAAGCGGCGGACGCCTTCTTCGATGACCCAATCGTTGGTGGAACTGACGGCCCAGATGTCGGTGCCGCGTTGCTGGAGGTCGGCGACGAGGGCGTGGAGCTCGGGGAAGATGCGGGGCTCGATGTGGTCGCGGAAGAAGGTGGCCGCAGCCTTGCGGAGGGTGGTTTCAGGGAGGCCGGCGTAGACCTGGACCATCTCGCCGCAGATGGTGAGTTCGGACACCTCGCCGCGCTTGTAACCGTCGTAACGGGCGTTGAGGGAGGCGATCTTGTCGGGGGAAAGCAGGCCTGTGTCGATGGTCCAATGCATGAAAGCGGAGCCGGCGTCGCCGGACCAGAGGGTGCCGTCGCAGTCGAAGACGGCGACCTCCGGGGCGAGGGCTTCGACGCGGGCGACGAGGTCTTCTGTGGTGAGGATGTGCGGTGGTGTGGACGTGGGCAACGTGGCTCCCGGGCGGCTGATGGCGCTAGGGAATAGTTAAGCAGGTTGGCCCCTGGAAGGCCAACGCACGCCGCGGAACGCCGGGGGTGTGCGGGCGGGGGTAATGTTCAGCTATGAGCTATGAGGTGGTGAGGTGTGAGGGAGAACGTTGCCGGGATGTCGCGGCTAGCGCCGCTTGGGATAGTTAAGCAGGTTGGGCCTTGGAAGGCCAACGAACGCAACGGAACCCCACGCGTGTGCGGACGGGGGTACATGTTCAGGTATGAGCTATGAGGTGGTGAGGTTTGAGGAAGGACGTTGTCGCGGCTGGGGTTTGTTGCGATATTGTTCAGGTGCGAGCTTTGGCGATTCTTTCTGTGAGGTGTGGGTTGGTTGCGTGCGTGTTGGTGGTGATGGGCGTGAGTGGGTCGGGCAAAACAACGATTGGGACGTTGCTGGCCAAGCGGCTTGACGCGGTGTTTGCGGACGCGGATGACTTCCACTCGCCGGAGAACAAAGAAAAGATGCATGCGGGCATTCCGCTAACGGATGAGGACCGTGCGCCCTGGTTGCGGACGCTGAACAACCTGCTGCGGGGGTGGGCGGAGAAGAACGCGAAGGGTGTGTTGGCGTGTTCGGCGCTGAAGGCAAGCTACCGCGAGATCCTGTGTGAGGGTATGCCGCCCAAGGCGATGGCGTATGTGTGGCTGGATGGATCGCCGCAGATGATTGCGGAGCGCTTAGCCAAGCGGGCCGGGACGTTCATGAATCCGGCGCTGCTGGGCAGCCAACTCGCCGTGCTGGAACCGCCGGCGGAAGCGGTCCGCGTAGTGAACGATCGGACCCCCGACGCCGTGGTGGATGAGGTGTTGCAGAAGGTGGGGGCGTCTGCGGTTGCGGGTTAGTGGGCGCCCGCCGGGCCTTTGCCGGGGCGGACGCGCTTGAGTAGCCAGACGATCGCCACGCAGGCAAAGCACAGCAGCGAGAGCCAGCGGAAGACGTCGACAAAGGACCAGAGGGCGGCTTGCTGCTGCAGCTGACCGTAGAGGCTGACTTGCGCGGCGGCGCGGGCGTTAGCCGGACCGAAAATGCCAGTGAGCGCCTGCTGCGTACCGTTTAGTGCTCCCTGGAAGGCTTGGCCGGTGCGTGGGACGAAGTTGGTGATGTCGTTTTGATGGGCGGCGGCGCGTCGCGTGAGCAGGGTGGTGGCCAGCCGCCGAGGGTGGGGCCGAGAACCGGCGCGACGACGACGGGGGAAAACTTTCCAGCAGGATGGAGTTGGCGAGCGGCTGAAGTGCGCCACCGAACCGCAGGGAGAACCAGTTGGAGGCGGGCAGGATGATGGCGTTGGCGACGAGGTAGCTGGTGAGCACCCAGGTGGCTTCGTCGTTGGTGGCCGAGAGCGAACCGGCGATGTAGGGCAGCGCCACGGCGGCGATAGAGGTGTCGAGGACCTCCATGAAGGTGGCGAGCATGACGGAGGCGGCGATCAGCCACGGGTTCACCCCGCCGGTGACCTCCTGGGGCGCTTGGGCGGTGACGTCGGCGGCGGCGGCGGCCGGGTTGGCAGCTGCGGCTGCGGCCATGGGTGGGGTGTGTCCTTGGGGTGTGGATGCGTTCTGCGCGGTCTTCGATCTTCCGCTTGGATGCAGGCCGCCATGGTAACGCCAGGAACGCAGCGCGGATGGGAGTTTGGGGCGAGACGCCAAAAGGCCTGCAAGGAGCTTGCAGGCCTTTGGAGGTGTGCGCGGGGAGGAGGCTAGTGCTTGGTCATGACGGACTGGGTGCCGGTGTCGGCGCCGCAGGCGCCTGAGGCGGTCCAGCTGTTGACGGTGAGGGTGGAGGCGTCGGCGGCAAAGGTGCCGTTGGCTGTGACGCCCGAGCCGTTGGCGGCGTAGGTGAAGGTAAAGGTGCCGCCGGTGACCTGGGTGTTGGAGATGGGGACGGAGGTGGGGAAGCAGGGATTGCTGGGAACGGTGGCGGTGCCGGCCAGGGTGAAGTTGCCGTTGGCGTCCGGGGTGGTGGACTGCGAAAAATTGGCGGTGACTTGGGCGAGTTGACCGTCGGCGTCGGCAAAGTTGCCGACGTAGTTGCCGGTGATAGGGGCGAAGTTTTGCGCGATGGCAGAGGCCGGCTGCGCAAAAGCGCAAGCGCCGCCCGCGACGTTGTAGCTGGCGTCCGTGAGGGATCTGCCGTCGGCGGCGAGCGTGCCGGTGAGGGTGAGGGTGCCGCCGGCGAGCGGACCGGTCAGGGTGACGGCGTCTTTGGCGTCGGCGGCCCCGGAGACCGTGAAGCTGGTCTGCGGCGCGATGCAGGCGTTGGCGGACTGCGAGTGAAGGGTGCCGGTGATGGCGCCGGCCTGCGTGTTGAACTCGCCGGAGAGGACCGGGAGATGTGCGGCAGCGGCGGCCGAAGAGCTGATCTGCCAGTTGCCTTTGGCCAGTGGCGTAGCGCCGGAGTTGCCGGTAAGGGTTGCGCCGCCCGAGCAGCCGGCGAGAAGTATGGGGAGCGAGACGAGGGCGCACAGGGATGCGCGGCCGAGGATGCGATGGCTAATGAACATGGGAGTGGAGCTCCGGCCCGGTTCCTTGATGGGTGTCCAGGAATGCATTGATTGTGACAGAGGTGCGACTTTCGTGCCATTACCAGAAAGATGTAGGGGGCGGTGGTTGCCGTTTCCGTGGGTGGTGTTAGGCGGCGTGGACGCCGGCTTGCGGGCCGGTGGTGGTTTGCTCGGCGGCCTGGTGCGCGGGGGTGGATTCGGCGTCGATCTCGCGCTCGAGGAAGTAGTTGAGCGCGGTACGGATGGCGGCAATGGCGGCGAGCTTGGCGATTTCGCTCCAGGTAGGGGTGACGGCGGTGTTGAGGATGTCGGCGGCGAGTTCGAACTCGAGCGCGAGGGCGAGCCAGCGCGCCATAATGAGGCGGACCTCGTTCTTCTGCTGCGGGGTGGCGTTTCTCCGGAAGAAGAAGAGGACGAAGGCTTTGATGGTGGCCTGGAGCGCGGCAAGGGTTATGACCAGCGCGGCGGTGAACTCGACGCCCCGGGCGGCGAACGAGATGATGGTTTTGGATAGGTCCATGTAGTGGTTGTTCACGGGAGGTGGGATGCAAAAAGCCCGGCCGCGTGGGCCGGGCTTTGGGTGCGACGACGAGCTTTCGGCTAGTACCGCGGGCCGTACGGCTGGCCGCCGTAGATGTGCTGAACGGCGATGCCGTAGCCGCGGCGGAAGCCTTCGCGGTATTCGTGGCGGTCTGGCGGGGCAATGAACTTGGGGTTGCGGAACTCGTCGCGGTTGTTGACGTTGGGTTGGCGGTGGTTTTGAAAGTCTCTGCGCGCGCCTTCGACGCCATCATGAAAGCCCCGGCGCATGGCGTCGCGGAACTCTTGGGGGGCCTGATCCCAGCCACCCTGGCCGTAGCCACCCTGGCCATAGCCACCCTGGCCGTAGCCTTGGGGCGGTGGCGGGCCGGGTTGGCCGTAGCCTTGTGCCGAAGCGACGGCGGTGGTGGCAGCGAGCGCGAGGGAAAGGGTGGGAACCATCCAGCGTGTTGATCTCATACGGACCTTTCTTGTGAGCCCCTCGGGGTTTGGAGTCTACCGGGGAGCAGCTACACGAGGTTGAGACCCGGAGCGTGGGGGAGAGTTGCATGCATCGGTGGCGGGCGGTTTAGGTCGCGAGGGCCTGGCGGAGGTTGCCGCCGGCGGTGGCGAGGCGGGCTTCCGCGGCTGGGCGGGGAAGATTGCGGGCGTGCATCAGGATCGCAACCTTTACGTCCATGCCGGCTTCATGAAGGAGGCGTTGGGCGGTGGCGGGGTCGCAGCCGGTGGCCTCCGCGACGATGCGTGCGGCGCGATCGACGAGCTTGGCGTTGGTGGGCCGGACGTTGACCATCAGGTTGCCGAAGGTGGCGCCGGTGCGCACCATGACGCCGGTGGACAGCATGTTGAGGACGAGCTTGGTGGCCGTGCCGGCTTTGAGGCGGGTAGAGCCGGTGAGGACCTCGGGGCCGGTAGCCGGCGTGATGGCAAGGGCGGCAGCCCGCGCGAGCGGCGAGCCGGGGACGCAGCTGAGGCCGATGGTGAGCGCGTTCAGCAACTTGGCATGGGCGACGGCCCCGAGCACGAAGGGCGTGCGGCCGCTGGCGGCGATGCCGACCAGGGTGTCGGGACGACCGTTCTGGGCGAAGCCGGCGGCCTGGAGGTCGTGGGCGCCCTCGTCGGGGGAGTCCTCGGAGTGCTCGCTGGAAAGGCGGAGCGCGCGGTCGCCGCCCGCGATGAGGCCGACGAAGAGGTCGGGTGGGGCGGAGAAGGTGGGAGGGATCTCGGAGGCGTCGAGGACGCCGAGGCGGCCGCTGGTGCCTGCGCCGAGGTAGAACAGGCGACCGCCGTGGGCGAAGCGGGCGGCGATGGCGTCGACAGCCTCCGCGATGGCGGGGAGTTGGGCGCGGACGGCGGCGGCGACGGTGGCGTCCTCGTCGTTGAGCACGCGGAGGAGGTCGAGCGTGGGGAGATCGTCGAGGTGGGCGGAGGCTGGGTTGCGCTGCTCGGTGAGGAGGGCGCCGAGGTCTTCGGTGAGGTTGGGGGCCATGCAGTCCTTGGGGGATGAGGAGGTTGAGGAGGGGACGTCGGCAGAATGGCCGCTCTGCCGGAGCGGTGGCAGACGGCGGAGAGCCTTCCCGGGCAGTGTTCCAGCGTACCTCAGCGGCTGAAGCCGCGTTGCCTGCAGGGAGCTTATGGCACGGCTGAAGCCGTGCCCCTTCAAGGCGGCGACCTCATGGAGGGATTTTCTGTTGCTTGGAGGGCGCGCTTATGGCACGGCTGAAG
>CAXTLD010000098.1:0-10919 GCA_964245045.1 uncultured Acidobacteriaceae bacterium
GCGGTGGGGGCGGCGGCATCTTGAGGATCGGCTTGGGCGGCGGTGGCGGCTCGGGCTTGCTCATCGTCACGGGGGCGATCAACTCCGCGCGCTTTTCCTTCGGCTTGATTACAGCCGTCTTCACCAGAAACAGAACCGAGAACGCAACCAGCACGTTCACGGTGATAGAGGTCACTGCGGCGGTCTTGCTGCGGGTGCCGTCGTTGAGCACACCGAAGTCGCGGAAGGCTGCCTGGGGCGGGTTGGGGTTGCTGTTTTCGAGTGGCTTGGACATATTTAGTCAACCTCTTTGGATACTGTGGAGCGGGGCCGTGACCGTACCTGAACCTTCACTGAAGCCTTGTCTCTGTTTGAGCGCCGGTCCTATGCGGTATGGATGTGGCTGCGCCACGCGAATTCTGTGCGCCGATCGCGTCCTTTCGCACTTCTCGGCAGATCGTTGCGGACACCCAAGACCAGATCTCTTTGCCGTTGTCAGGCTGGGCGGGGTGCAAGGCGCCTCTTGCGTGGGCAGAGGTGCAGCGACGAACGTAATTTGACGTGCAGCGCGCGCAGTTGCGGCGAGGCCATGCGCAAAGCTCATCAGTATCTGATTCACGTTGAGGCCGTTCGGTCCCCGAAAAACCGATACTTGGCGACCATCGCTCTGGTGGGGGCAACATCCTGCCCACGCCCGATGCCATTGGAGCTGTTTCGGTTGAACCCGGTAGCTCCCAGATTGTTGCTGGGCCGAGACGGAGGTGGCGCCCAAGAAACTCAAGGCTCCCCTCTGCCGCGCAAACCCAGTTGAGCCAAGGCAGTGTGCAGGCGTTCGGGAGCAGTTTCCATCTGCGTATCGCGAACCGCGGCGCGGTAGCCACCCAGAGAGATCGAGTACATCACCGCCAGTGCGCAACCTACGCCGAAGCCGAATCCCAAAAAGAAACCCATCAGGGCGGTCGAAGAAAAGGTCACCTGGGATAGGATGGCACATCGTCGCGCGCTCTGCGTCCTTTCGGTGCATCGGTTCGGTCCCGTGGTGAACGGGGGTGGTGTCGTGGTTCTAGACACTTAGACGAGGTTTCCGTGAGTCAGGGCACATTGTGTCCTGTGGTGCCTCTGAGTTTCGCGGAGCCGAGGGCCCGGCGCTATAGCACTTCCGCAGGAGACGGGCCCTATTGGACGCGTTGCGCCCTGCCCCGTTCGGGGGAGACGACTGTTGCAAGATGGGGCATGTTTGCCGGATGCACTAGGGTATGCGCTACACTGCGAGGCGGCGGCTACCCCCGGAGCACCTGAGCTATGTCTGCGGAAATCACCCCTGTGCCCACCCTGGCCCCCGCCGCATCCGGGGCGTCCCACACCTTTGACTCGCTCCTGCGCGAGGAACGCCTGTTTCCGCCGTCTGCCGCGTTTGCCGCGGAGGCGTGGGTCGGCTCGGAAGCCGACTACAACCGCCTCTACGACCAGAGCCTGAACGATCCAGCGACTTTTTGGGCCAACGCGGCCCGAGAGTTGGACTGGATCGAACCGTGGACGTCTGTCCTCGACGGCACAGGGCCGGACGCCCGCTGGTTTTCGGGCGGACGCTTGAACCTTTCGTCCAACTGTGTTGACCGGCACGCCGCGGGCGCACGTCGGGACAAGCCCGCCCTGATCTGGGAGGGCGAACCCGGCGACCAGCGAACCCTCACGTACGCACAGCTAAAGGACCAGGTTTGCGGTTTTGCGAACGTTCTCAAGGCGGCCGGGGTCCGTAAGGGCGACCGCGTGGCCATTTACATGGGCATGGTGCCCGAGTTGGCCGTCGCGCTGCTGGGGTGTGCGCGCATCGGGGCCGTGCACTCGGTTATCTTCGGCGGCTTTGCGGCGCATGCCATCGCCGACCGGGTCAATGACTCCGATTGCCAGGTCATTGTCACCCAGGATGTAAGCTACCGGCGCGGCACCGAGATCAAGCTGAAAGCGATCGTGGATGAGGCCCTGGAACGGTGCCCTGGCGTTCGGCATGTGCTTGTATATCAGCGCGATGCCAGCAAGCAGGTATCCATGACATCGGGCCGCGACCAGTGGTGGCACGACAGCCTGGCGGCGGTCTCCGCTGAGTTCGCGCCGGAGCCGATGGAGGCCGAAGACCCGCTCTTCATCCTGTACACCAGCGGCACCACCGGCAAGCCGAAGGGCCTGGTCCACAGCACCGCCGGCTACGCTGTGGGGACGTACCTTACGTCGAAAATCAACTTCGATCTACATGATGCCGACGTGTACTTCTGCACTGCCGATATCGGGTGGATCACGGGCCACAGCTATGTGGTGTACGGGCCGCTGGCCAACGGGGCGACCGTGCTGCTCTATGAGGGGGCTCCGAACTTTCCGGAGCCCGACCGCTTCTGGCAGCTCATCGACCGGTACGGCGTCACCATCTTTTACACCGCGCCGACGGCGATCCGCGCCTTTGTGAAGTGGGGCGCCCAGTGGGTCCAGAAGCACTCGCTGGCCACGCTTCGCCTGTTGGGGACGGTCGGCGAACCGATCAACCCGGAAGCCTGGATGTGGTATCACCGCGAGATTGGGCACGAACGCTGCCCGATTGTGGACACCTGGTGGCAGACCGAGACCGGCGCGCACATGATCGCGCCCATCCCCGGCGCCGTGCCCACCAAGCCTGGATCGGCCACCAAGCCGTTCTTCGGCATCGTTCCGGAGGTGGTAAGCAAGGACGGCCAGCCTGTGCCGGCCGGCCAAGGCGGTCTGCTGGTCATCACCCGGCCCTGGCCGAGCATGGCGCGGACCATCTGGGGCGATCACCCGCGCTTCATTGAAACCTACTTTTCCGAGGTCAAGGACGCTGACGGCGTCCCGGTCTACTTTACGGGCGACGGCGCGCGGCGCGACGCGGACGGCTACTTTTGGCTGATGGGTCGCGTGGACGATGTGATCAATGTAAGCGGGCACCGGCTGGGCACCGCCGAGATCGAGTCCGCCCTGGTGTCGCACCCCAAGGTCGCCGAGGCTGCGGTCGTGGGCCGTCCTTGCGACCTGAAAGGGCAGGCGATCGCGGCGTTCGTTTCGCTCGAAGGGGGCCACGTGCCTTCGGAGGAGCTGAGGCGAGAGCTCAAGCAGTGGGTGGGCAAGGAGATCGGCGGGCTCGCTCGTCCCGATGACCTTCGCTTTACCCAAGCGCTGCCCAAGACGCGCTCGGGGAAGATCATGCGCCGGCTACTGCGGGAACTGGCCACCACGGGCGAGGTCAAGGGCGACACGACTACGCTGGAGGACTTCACGGTGATCGCCAGCCTGGGCGCGGCTGAGGAGTAACGCCCCAGCCCGCCCGCAAAGCGCGCAAGTTGATAGGACTACGCACAGTCGCGGGCTGGCCGGCCGGGAGGGCAACTTCCTCCGACGAATCGCGTCCGATTGATACACTGGATGGCTGAGACTCCTCACGTGCCCACGCCGGATCAGTCTTTTTGTGCGGGATCAGGGATTTCGGGATGAGTGAGTACCTTAGCAAGATTAAATCGCCGGCGGACGTAAAACGGCTTGGGCTGGTGGAGTTGGAACGGCTCGCCGAAGAGATTCGGGAACGACTTATCCGGGGCGTGGCCAAGACCGGCGGTCACATTGGTCCTAACCTGGGCGTGGTGGAGTTGACGCTGGCCATGCACTCGGTGTTCGACACGCCGCGCGACAGCTTCGTGTTCGACGTCTCGCACCAGAGTTATGTGCACAAGCTGCTTACCGGTCGCGAGGGCCGCTTTGACAGCATCCGGCAGCCGGGCGGCCTGAACGGTTTCATGCTTCGCAGCGAAAGCGAACACGACAGCTTCGGGGCTGGCCACGCTGGAACGGCGCTCTCCGCCGCGCTCGGCATGGCCGTGGCGCGCGATATGTCGGGTGGCGACGAACATATCGTTGCCCTGGCCGGCGACGCCGCGTTCACCAACGGCATCAGCTACGAGGCACTCAACAACATTGCCTCCCAGACCAAGCGCCTGATCATCGTCCTCAACGACAACGAATGGTCTATCGACAAAAACGTCGGGGCCATCGCCGAGTACTTCCACAAGATCGCCACAAACCCGACCTACGTCTCGCTGCACGAGCGGGTGTCCGGCCTGGTGGAGCGGTTTGGCGGCAAAGCCGTTCGCCACGTCGCACGCAAGGCCGAAGAGGCCGCTAAGGGCGTCATCGGCCGCGGCATGATCTTTGAGGAGTTCGGCCTAAACTACTACGGTCCCGTGGACGGCCACAACCTGCCGCTGCTCGTGGAGACGCTGAAGTTTTTGAAGACGCAGAACCGCCCCGTGGTCCTCCACGCCCTTACGCAAAAGGGCCGGGGCTTTGGGCCCGCGCTGGAAAAACAAAAGAAGTTCCACGGTCTCGGCCCGTACGACCCCGAAACCGGGGAAACCAAGGCGGCCGGGCAAAAGACGTACTCGGAGATCTTCGCCGAAAGCCTGGTCAAGCTCGCCAACAGCAACGACAAGGTCGTCGCAATCACCGCGGCCATGCCCAACGGCACCGCGCTCGACCTGTTTCGCCCCCACCACCCCCGTCGCTACTTTGACGTCGGCATCGCCGAAGAGCACGCCGTGCTTTTTGCTGCGGGGATGGCCACCAAGGGCTTCCGCCCGTTTTGCGCCATCTACAGCACCTTCCTCCAGCGCGCGTTTGACCAGATCGTCCACGACGTGGCCCTGCAGGAGCTGCCGGTGGTCTTCTGCATGGACCGCGGCGGCCTTTCCGGCGACGACGGCCCGACGCACCACGGGCTCTTCGACATCAGCTATCTCCGCAGCGTCCCCAACCTCCTCCACATGGACCCCAAGGACGAAGACGAGCTGCAGGACATGATGTACACGGCGCTGCTGCACCTGGGCCCCAGCGCCATCCGCTACCCGCGCGGCACCGGGCCCGGCGCCACGCCCAAAGCCCAGCCCGAAGCGCTCGCGATCGGCCGCGCCGAGGTCCTGCAGGACGGCCGCGAGATTGCACTGTTCTCCTTGGGTAACATGCTGCCCGAGGCGGAAATACTAGCCCGTGCCCTCAAGGCCGAGGGCCACAGCGTCGCGATCGTCAACGCGCGCTTCGCCAAGCCGATCGACGTGGACTGCGTGCTGCGCTACGCCGAGCGCTGCGAGCTTCTGGTCACCCTGGAAGACCATGTGCTCGCCGGCGGCTTCGGCTCCGCCGTACTCGAGTGCTTGAACGACCACGATCTCGCCACCCCCGTCGTCCGCATCGGCTGGCCCGACCAGTTTGTGGAGCACGGCAAGGTCGAAGATCTCCGCCGCAAGTACGGCCTCACCGCCGAAGCCGCGCTGGAGCGGGTGCGGCCGTTGTTGAAACGGCCCGTGCCCGCGTAACTGCAAAAATTCAATCTTCCCCACGCAACTTACTACGGTCAACTGATGCGACCAGCATGGCTCCTCGCCCAATCTCGGACCTGTTCGACAATACGAAAGCATACACATCCGCTCCGAAACGGAGCGGCTTTCTGCAAACCATTTCAGGATCGGAACCCGCAAGGCATAACAACAACCTATGATCATAGGAAAACGCTGGACCACCTAATAGGAGGGGAGCGCATCCTTTTCAGCATGTAAGGCCATCCGTTTCGCAACTGAGGTGTACAGTGAATCGAAGAAGGTTTCTTTCCTCTGCTGGCTTATCGACAGCCGCAATGTCAGCAGGCATTTTGGGTAGCAGCAGTTGAGCTTACGGGCAATCCTCCAGCCCTAATCCCAATGTGTATACCTCATCGGCAGCTGCCCACGCTATTGCATCCGGCAACTCGCTGTATTCCACTCCCTCCGGTTCCGACTGGTACAACTCGGGTAACTCGTTAAGTGCTGCTGCCAGTGATTGGCAAGCCAACAATCTCGACGCACAGGTCAAAGCTGCCTGCGGATCAATCGATCCAGCATCGGTCAAGAGTTCCAACATGAACCCGGCAGCCCTGTTGCAATATGTTCAATCGTTTCAACCCGCGTTCACGATTTCGGACTTACAGAATGCTCTGGCCTACGTAGATGCGCAGTCTACGGACAGTATTGCATCGATCATATCCAACATTCAGCAGCAAGGGATGCTCCCTTACATCAACCAGCTTGTATCACAAGCACCTAAGCTTGGAACAGGTGTTGACAATCAGTATGGTGGTGGTTCTTCAGGCCCGTCCAGCATGCCAAACGC
This sequence comes from uncultured Acidobacteriaceae bacterium, assembly GCA_964245045.1. Taxonomy (GTDB): domain Bacteria; phylum Acidobacteriota; class Terriglobia; order Terriglobales; family Acidobacteriaceae; genus Granulicella. The sequence continues at coordinate 6,178 of CAXTLD010000098.1, forward strand.
TATGGGAGCGTCGCCTAACGTTTGGCAGCTTGGGGGGCGATAGCGACGTGGGGTGGTATTGGCACTACTGCGTGGGGTGTCGGTCACAGTCTTGTGGGTTGCAGTTTCTGAGGTGATTCATGCGTCGGTTATTACAAGATGCAGCTCATCTTGCAGTTCCACTCGCCATGATCCTTGGCCTTCTCAGCTTCCTCGTTGGATGGAGGGGTCAGCGTCGTCGCAATCGAGGGTTACGTCCGAATATGTCCAAGGGCGAGACCATAGTCTTCCAGCTACTTCTGGCCATATCTTGCGTTGTTTGCGGGATTTATTTGGTGTATCACTGGGGCAAGTGAGCCCGGTGCCTGCTCCTTACGTTGATGGCCAAAGGTTGACTCTCACGCCGACTGACCCGATGTGCGTTGTGCATCGGGCCAGTCGGCGACGTTCGTCTGCGTTAGCCTGAAGGGTTGTCTGCGCTACTGGGCCAAAGCCAGGACACTTACCTTGCCAGCTTTGCCGCAAACCGCGGCACGAGCACCGCTGCCTGTCGCTGCCGATAGGCAAACATCAGCTCCATGGCCACCGGCCCGAGCGGCGCACCCACCGCGCTCGCCGGCCAGAACGGCAACTGGTAGGTCACGTCGTCGCGCACCATCGTGCCCGCCTGCCCGTGGCGCTCTTCGTCCCGCACGGTGTGGCAGTGTCGCCAATACGCAAAGGGACCGCGCAGCTGCACGTCGCAGAAACTCTCGTTCCAGCGAAAGTCCTCGATGAGCGCCAGCCACGGCAGCCGCACAGGCACGCCCGGTACGGCGCGCGCGGTGATGAGCAACGTTGTTCCGCTGCCGGCGAAGATACCTGCGACAGTTGTGATTCCCGCAGGCCGCGTCGGCGGTGGTACCACGGTCACCTCGTCGATACGGGCGTGTTGCCACTCCGGCATCAATGGCGGCAGATTTCCTGGATTCGCGAAGAACGCAAACACCACAGGCCGGGGGAAGGGAAGCCATTGCTCGGTGGAGAAGTGTTGGCGCACGATGGTTTGGATGCCGGGGAGTTGTCCGTTGTTCGTTGTCCGTTGTCCGTTCGCGGTGCACTCGCCACAAAGGCAAAGCGGCGACCCCAAAGGGATCGCCGCTCTACTAGCCACTAAGCGCTACCACTGAGAACTAGCCACTGAGAACCAGCAACGACACTTACGGCATCAGCACGGTGTCAATCACATGCACCACGCCGTTGGATTGGTACACATCCGGCGTGGTCACCATCGCCGAACCGCCCTTGGTGTCGGTGATTTTAATCATGTGAGTGTCGTCTAGGGAAAAGGTCAGCATCTCGCCCTGCACCGTCTTCAGTTGCAGCGAGCCATGTGCCTTCTTGATCTCCTTTATCAGCTTTTTGGAGTCATAGGTGCCAGGCACGACGTGGTAGGTCAGGATCTTGGTGAGTTGGTCCTTGTTTTCGGGCTGGGTGAGTGTGTCTACGGTGCCGGCCGGCAGCTTTGCGAAGGCGTCGTTGGTCGGCGCAAATACTGTGAAAGGACCGGCCGAGTTCAGCGTGTCCACCAGCCCCGCAGCCTTGACGGCGGCCACCAGCGTGGTCAGGTTCGGCGCCGCAGAGGCATTCGCCGCGATCGTCTTATTGGCGTACATGGGCGCGCCACCCACGGCAGGGTCGGTCTTCTGTGCCGTTGCACCGATCGTCGAAACTGCCAGCACGCCGCTGGCTACCAGCGCCATCAAGATCTTTTTCATTGCTTGGTCTTCCTTTCGCGCGGCGAGCGGGGCCCCTGGGCGGCGTGGCTCGCCATCAGGACGCCCACTCACCTAACGCCGTAGATCGCCATGCGGATTCGCGCTTCCGGCGCATTTCTGCGCGCGCCAAGCGGCACCCCGAACCATGCGTGGCGTTGACAAATGCTCGCCCGCCTCGTCAACTGATGCGGATGGCTGTTGCGGACCAATCGCACCGTTTGGAAGACCTCGGGTCGCGCTCCGGCGATGGCGAAGCCGCGCCCATGCACCAAAACTCGACGGCCGATCAGCGCGGCCTCTTTCTGGTGGGTCTGTTCAAGCTGGCCAAGGCCGTCTTCTTTACCTCGATCGGCGCGGGTGCGCTCCACCTGGTGCATCGCAATCTGGGCGAGTTGGTGATGCGGCTGATCGACTCGCTGCCGATCGACCCGGAAGGGCGCGTCGTCAGCATCATCATGGACAAAGCCGATCTGATCAACGCGCACGACCTGCGGCGCATCGGCGCGGGCGCCTTCATCTACGCCTTCCTCTGCCTGGTGGAGGGCACAGGCCTGCTGCTACGCAAAACCTGGGCGGAGTACTTCACCGTGGTCCTGACCTCCATGGGACTGCCCGTGGAGAGCTTCGAGATTGTGCGCCACTTTACCTGGTACAAGGTTGGTGCGCTTGCGACCAACTTCCTGATCCTTCTGTACCTTCTCTGGGTGCTTAAGAAGCGGGGTAAGAATGTATATCCCCCGGAAGCGTAGTTTCGCCTCTTCTTCGCTACAACTTTTGCGTTATTTCTACAAGAGCCGCCTAAGGTACGAAGCGCAAGAGTAAACACTACATATTGTGGGAGACCCGGGCACCGCCACGGTCGGCTGTGTTATCCACATTCACGATAGGAAAAAACCTTCGCTTCATCAATTTAAAGCTGGACTTCGATACCCCTTTCACCCATGCTTGTTTCAGCGGTGGTCAAAAGTGGTGAAAAAGGGGATTACGGGACCGAAAGCCGAGCAAGCAAGTCCAGTTTAGGCGACTTCGTAGCAGCGTAGGTATCAGGACGGGTTCAACAGCATGGCAGTACGTGGCAACAACCCGACCCGAGTCGACGAAAAAGGCCGCCTCAAAGTGCCGACCGATTTCAAGCGGCGACTGGACGAGGAGTTTGGCGAGACTGAGTACTTCATTACCAGCCGCGACGGAGACCGTGCCGAGTTGTATCCGCTGAAGGTGTGGGAAGAGATCGAGGCGCGGATGGCAACGGTGCCTTCCATGAACCCGGCCAGGAAGAAGTTTGAGGACGTGACGAACTACTACGGCCAGCAGGTGGGCTATGACAATCAGGGCCGGTTGTTGCTGCCGCAACTGCTGCGGCAACGGGCCAGGCTTGAGGAAGATGTGGTGGTGATCGGCAAGGGTCGGCATCTGGAGGTCGTCAACCGCGACCGCTTCGAGGTCAGCCTGGTGGAAAACCGAATGACGGCGGACGACATGGCGTCGCTGGCTGCCTTCGGGATCTGAAGTTTGCAGTAAGAAGGCTCCCCAGGGAGCGCATGAGGCGGTGATCGAATGCAACAACCGCAGCATGTTCCGGTTCTTCTTGAAGAATGTTTGGACCTTCTGAAGGTGCGGCGCGGCGGAACCTATGCCGACGCTACGCTCGGTCTGGGTGGCCACACGGCCGCGATCGCGCGGCGACTGGGCGGGGCAGGGCAGATGATCTGCTTCGACCGTGACCCCGAAGCCATGGCCGAGGCGCAGCGGCGGTTGGCGGCGCTGGCCGAAGAGCTTGGACCGGAGATGCCGGGGATGCGGTATGTGGCCCGTCCTTTCTCGGCCGTTGCTGAGGAGATTGCGCCTGGCACGCTCGACGGCCTGCTGGCCGACTTCGGCGTATCGAGCTTGCAGCTCGATCAGCCGCACCGGGGATTTAGTTTTCGTGCCGAAGGGCCGCTGGACATGCGGATGGATCCGCGCAGCGAGCTTTCGGCCGAGCAAGTGGTAAATCAGGCGGACGAGGAAGATCTCGCCAACCTGATTTACGAATTCGGAGAGGAAAGGAGGTCGCGGAGAATCGCCAGAGCCATTGTGAGGGCCCGGCCGATCCATACCACGGCAGAACTTGCCAAGGTAGTTTCGGCCGCGGCCCCAACAATGAAAGGCGACAAGATTCACCCGGCGACCCGAACCTTTCAAGCCCTCCGTATTCGTGTGAACAGTGAACTCGCCGAGATTCAATCGCTGCTGAAGAGCGCAGAATCTCTGCTAAAGCCGGGCGGCCGCATGGCCTATATCAGCTTCCACTCCCTGGAAGACCGGCTGGTGAAGGATGCGATGCGCGAAGCGCAGCGGGCCGAGACGGTGACGGTGTTGACGAAAAAGCCGGTGATTGCCGGCGAGGAAGAAGGCCGGAGAAACCCGAGATCCCGCTCCGCAAAGCTACGCGCCGCGGAAAAGATGGCAGCAACCCTGAGTCAAGGGAAACAGGCAAGGCGAATCAGGTAAGTTAGTAGTAACCAAGTGGGTAATGCGACCTCTGCACAAGAGACGATGCACCAAAGTGGGTGGTTGCTGGTTTCTACCACTTTTGGTGCAGAATGAACCAAGGTAGGTACTCGGCTTTCCTCAGCGGAATGGGTTTAAGCAGCAGGAACGAACGGCAGTAAGTAGGCAAGGCAAACGGAGCACAGGATCCCGGACGTTGCCGTGAAGGACGAACCGGGGGTGAGAGACGATGGCAGCAGCGGCATTTCCAACAGGGCATCTAGTGGACACGGCGGCACGGAGCTACGGTTCGCGGCGGGAGACCTCGGGTCGTCCCGTCTCGATCGCCACCCTGAACCATGAGCGCTTCGAGGCGCAGCGTGGGCAGCGTCGTGGCCCCACGCCGGAGATGTTTTTCGCCAAGCACATCGACAACAGCCGCATCGTAAAGGCCGATGACCCCGTTCGCCGCCGCGAGGTACGCCACTTCACCATCGTCATGAGCATCTTCTTCGCGCTCACGATGGTGTACGT
>CAXTLD010000099.1:0-10865 GCA_964245045.1 uncultured Acidobacteriaceae bacterium
CGGCTGCACCCTGCGCGCCAAGCCGCTGAGCGCCGCGCCCGACCCCGCCATCAACATCTGGCAGTACGCGCAGTCGCCCCGTCGCCCAGAGATCACCAAATCCTGCGGCTCCACGTACGCCGCAGGTGGCAACTGCTATGCGCCAGGTTCACCCGACCTTTTCCTTGATATGAACGTCGCCGGGAGCCCGGATCCCTCGAACGGGCGATAGCACCTCCGGCGCAGGCCGGTACAATCAGAGGATGGCGGCTCTTCCCTCCCCGTTTCTCCAGCCTGCATACGACCACAAGCGCTATTTCTTCGACACGCTCGGCCTTTCGGAGCGTCTGCTGGAGCGCTGCCTCGGCGAGGCCCTCAGCGCCGGCGGCGAGTTCGCCGACCTATACTTCGAGGCCGTGACCTCCACCTCGCTCGGCATGGACGAGGGCATCGTCAAGACCGCCGCCGAGGGCATCAGCGTCGGTTGCGGCGTGCGCGTCCTTTCCGGCGAACGCACCGGCTTCGCCTACACCGACGACCTTGCGCCCGAACGCTTGCTCAAGGCCGCACGCACCGCTGCGCTGATCGCCAGCGGACCCCAAACCGAGCGCGTGCAGGGCTTTACCCAGCGCCCGACACCGCAGCTCTACCCCGTGGCCGGCGCCACCGTGGACGCCGAGATCGCCGCCAAACTGGAGCTGATCGCCCGCGCCGACCGTGCCGCCCGCGCCTTCGACCCACGCATCATCCAGGTGCGCGCCGGGCTCAACGACGAGCTGCGCCGCATCCTCATCGCGGCCTCCGACGGCACCTTCGCCTCGGATACCCAACCGCTCGCTCGCTTCAACGTCCTCGTGATCGCCAAGGACGCCAACGGCGAGGTCGCGCGCGGCAGCTCCGGCGGTGGCGGTCGCGTAACCCTCGACTTCTTTGAAGGGGAGAAAAGCCCGGAACATTTCGCCCACGAGGCCGCCCGGACGGCCCTCCTGCAACTCGGCGCCCAGGCGGCACCCGCCGGCGAGATGGAGGTGGTGCTCGGCCCCGGCTGGCCCGGCGTCCTGCTCCACGAGGCCGTCGGTCACGGTCTGGAGGCCGACTTCAACCGCAAGAAGACCTCCGCCTTCGCCGGTCTGATTGGCCAGCGGGTGGCGTCCAGCAAGGTTACCGTCGTCGACAACGGCACCATGCCCGGCCGCCGCGGCTCCCTCAACGTCGACGACGAAGGCAACCGGACCCAGGAAACCGTGCTCATCGAGGACGGCATCCTGCGCGGCTACCTTTCGGACAAACTCAGCTCCCGCCTCATGAACATGCCCAATACCGGCTCGGGCCGCCGCGAAAGCTACCAGGCTATTCCCATGCCACGCATGACGAACACCTATATGCTCAACGGCGAAGACGACCCCGCCGACATCCTGCGCTCGGTCAAGCGCGGTCTCTACGCCGTAAACTTCGGCGGCGGCCAGGTCGACATCACCACCGGCAAGTTCGTCTTCACCGCCAGCGAGGCGTACCTCATTGAAGACGGCGTCGTCACCGCGCCGGTCAAAGGCGCCACCCTCGTCGGCAACGGCCCCGAATCGCTCAAACACGTCTCCATGGTGGGCAACGACCTCGCCCTCGACGAGGGCATCGGCACCTGCGGCAAGGCTGGCCAAAGCGTCCCCGTGGGCGTCGGCATGCCGACGATCAAACTCGATCGCATGACAGTGGGCGGGACGGGGCGCTAATGCGGGGGAGACCGAATGGCCACCAGCATCACAGAGGAGATTCATACCTGCGAGGTTGCTTACCGCAAGCTGGTCGTCAAAGGCGAGTATGAGCGCGCTTGGAAAGTCAAGAGTGTAATCGACACTATAGCGGACGGTGACAGAGAAATCCGCTGCAAGGATTGCCACGGAGCTGTCCGGCTTCATAGGAGAAACGTCGCACACGGGCCCGCCCCACATGCCGAACACCGGCATAGGGCGGACTCCGAGTATTGTCCTTCTGGAATGTACTTCAGAGAAGCCAACGACGGTAGAGGTCCGCGATTGTCCCAGAACCCAGTACCCTAGGCCGTATCGACATATTCTGCTTGAGCTGTCAGACCCGAATGTCGCGAGCGCAGGCGGTGCAACTGCACCGGGTTGCGGCTACTCGTGACTTTGAGCGCGGGCCTACAGCCCGCACCTCGTTGCGTTCAGCGTAGCTGGGGCTTGGCCTCAGGCTAAGATAGCTCGCGCCTTCAGCGCGGACACACACACTCTCTCTGCCAAGTACGCAAGCAATCTGCCCACCTACATGGTCCCTGGAGTCGAGTACGGTGATGCACCCCAACCCTAGGCACGATGCTCAACAAGCCCTCGCAGGCTGAAGGCCCGCGTTCCTTAGCCGAGGGCGAACCCTAGGTTGCACGCGTCCGGAAGCCTTTGCGCGCTGAAAGCCCGCGCTCCGTAGCCGAGGGCGAATGCTAGAGCACTAGACGCCTCACATCGCGCTAGGCACAGCAATCCCCAGCCACCCTAGCGCCCGCACCAGCTCGCGCCGCGCAACCGCGGCTGTCGCCAGCAGCAACGCCCGCCGCACCGCGTCGGTTTCCTTCAAAATATTGTGCCGATGGTAGAAGTTGTTAAACCCTTGCGCGAGCGCGAAGACATACCTGGCCAGCACCGCCGGTTCCGCCGCCGCAATCGCCTGCTCCAACACCAGCGTCAGCCGCGAGGCCATCAACCACAGCTCCCAGATGTCATTCTCACCGGCAAGCAGCGCGGCAACGTCCAGATCCGCAACGGCCGCCAGCGCCTCAGCCTCACGCACGCCGGCTTTGCGGAAGATATTGGCCGCGCGCACGGCCGCATACTGCACATAGGGCCCGGTCTCGCCCTCGAAGCTGAGCGCATCGCGAAAGTCAAACGCGATCACCGTGTTACGCGTGAACCGCAGCATAAAGAAGCGCAACGCGCCCACGCCGATCGCCTGCGCGATGGCCTCGCGCTCACTCGCCTCCAGCTCCGGCTGCCGCCTGTCGACCTCCTCGCGCGCGGCCGCGATCATGCGGTCGATCAGGTCGTCCGCCCTCACCCCAAAGCCCTTGCGCCCTGAAACCTCGATGTACGCGCGACCTTTGTCCTCGTCCTTGAGCGTGTACCCGAGCTCCTCGGCGCAGCGCGGCGTCAGCGCCACCATCGCGTAGTTCAGGTGCGTGTAGTGCTCGCTCTCGGCGACAAAGCCCAGCGCCCGCAACGCTTCCTTCACCTGCGCCTGCGGCTCGTCCTGCCGCGAATCGATGACGTTGTAGACCGCGCTCGCGTGACCAAAGCTCGGATGCGGCTCTTCGCCGTGTACGGTCGAGATCCAGCAGGTGCGGTCAGGATATTCATGGAACTTGGCATACCCGAAGTCCAGCCCCAGCAGCCCAAACTTCCACAGGTGGTAGGCGATGTCCTTGCCCACGTACGTCACCGTCCCGTTGGAGCGAACGATGATCTTCGCGTCCTCGTCCGGCTCGCCCGCAGCCACCTCCGCACCCGCAGCAGAAGCGCGCCGCATCACCCAGCAACCGGCGTTTTTGCCCGCCGTCTCGTGATACAGCACGCCCTTGTCCACCATCAGCTGGCGCGCCGCCTCCCAAAAGTGCAGGTGAAGGATCTCGCTCTCGCGCGGCAGAAAGTCGTACTCAATGCCCAGCCGTTCCATGGTCGCCAGATGGCACCGCAGCACAGACGTCGCAAGCAGCTCGGCGATCTCCGCCGTGTTGTTGCCACCTGCCTCGATCGCATGCAGCGTGTCCAAACGGACCTGCTTGCGCCGTGCCGTTTCGGACGGGTCCGCCTCGTACCACTGCGACACCTGTGCGTACAGGTCCCAGCACAGGTAGTCCAACCGCTCGTTGCTCTCCAGCGTCTCCGTCAACCACTGCCGCACATCCTCCAGCGACATTCCGCGCAGCTCGGTCACAGCCACCACGATATCGGCGACCTGCACGCCGGTGTTGTCAATGTAGTTTTGGACGCCCACGTCGTAGCCGGGCTTCCACGACAGCTCGTCGCCCACGCCGGGCCGCAGCATGCGCCCAAAGCTGTCGCCCAGGATGGCATTACGCAGATGCCCGACATGCGCGGCCTTGTTGGGGTTGATGCTGGTGTGCTCCAGCAGCCGAAAGCCCGCGCCGCCGACCACCGCATGTTCATCCGCGGCGATGCGCCGCAGCACCTCCGCCCGGTTCAGCTTCACATTCAGGTAGCCCGCGCCGGCGATGTGCACACTCTCCACACCCGGCAGCTGTTCCAGTGCGGGCTGCAACTCCGCCGCGATCGCCCGCGGCGCCTTCCGCAGCGGTCGCGCCAGTTGCAGGGCCACCGTCAGCGCCATCTCGCCCAACTCGATCGTGGGGGGCAGCTCCACCGCGAACCCGGGCAGCGTCACGCCGTAGCGTTCCTCCACCAGCTCCGCCACACGGCCCTGCAACTGTGCCTGCAACTTCTTGTACATGAATGTCTCTTTCTCTCGCTCCGCCGTTTGCCTTTAGGGCAAGCGGGCCGGCAGTGTTTCCAACTCTTCCGCCAACGGTAGGCGTCGCGCACGCTGCAATCGGTGCATCAAGAACCACAAACCGCCGACGCCGGTAAGCACCACCCACACCCACGCATGGATCAGCAACCCAAAGATCGCCGCCGCGGCATCCGTCGCGCCGTGCCGCAGCAGGGCGTCTTTGCACGCCCACTCAAACGGCCCAACGCCGCCCGGCGAGCTCGGGATCAGAAACGACAGATTTGCCTGTGAGACCGCCTGCCACGGCCCGGCCCAGTCTGTCGCCAGACCAACCAGCCGCGCCGCCGAAACGTACAGGAACCCCTCAAACGCCCAGGCTACGAAGCTCACCAGCACCAACAGCAGCGTCCCCACAACCCCGATCTGGCGTATGCAGTCCAGCGCCAGCACCAGCCAGTGTTCCAGCTTGCGCAGCGTCGCATTTGCCGTCCCAGCAAACACGTGCCGAATCAAAGGCTCGAGCGTTTTTGCGCCGAACACCATCACCAGCAGGCCCAGCGTGGAGGCCGTTAAGCCCACCTTCGCCGCCAGCCGCAGGTGTGGTGACACCACCCGCCCCGTATGCATCGTCAGCACAAACAACACGGCCAACGAGAAGATATCCAGCAGCTTTTCCAGGATCACCGTGCTCAGCACCACCGACGGTGTCGCGCCGAGGTCCTCGGCATAGGTAAAGATCCGCATCACATCGCCGATCCGAAACGGCAGGATGTTGTTGGCGGCCAGTGACGTGAGCAGCACCCGCGAGCAGTCCGCCAGACGCGACCGATAGCTGCGCAACATCAGCCACCAACGGACGCAGCGCGTGCCGTACCCCAGCACACTAAACAGCACCACGCCGACCACCCAGACGGGCGCGGCTAGGTGCACATTGCGGAACTCGGCAAAGTGAAATCCCCGAAACGTCCACCAAAGGAAGAAGGCGCTGATGGCGAAGCCGGGAAGCGTCTTCAACAGCTTCAGCCGACCGTCGCTCGCCTCGGCCTTTTCCGCAACCACCTGTTCCATGCGCTCACACACGCCGCCGAGATTTCGCGAAGCAGAAAACTGTCGCTTGGGACGTAGGTCTCATTGTACCGTCCCCCCGTCCGGTCGGCAGGATCGGCAAGTCTGAACCGACGGCTCAGGCCGCCTCCCGCTCAGCAATGAGCCGCCGGAAGAGCGCAATCGTCTGCTCCGCGATCGCCGTCCACGAAAACTGCGCCTCCACGCGTTGGCGCCCGGCTACACCCATCGCCTTGGCCCGCGCCGGGTTCTGCAGCAAACCCGTCACCTTCGCCGCCAGATCCTTGGCAAATGCTTCGGGCTCGGTGGCAAAGCCGGTGGCCGGATCCTGCGCGAACGGCACCAGATGCCCCGTCTCGCCGTCCACCACCACCTCCAGGATGCCGCCCGTGGCGGAAGCCACCACCGCCGCCCCGCACGCCATCGCCTCCAGGTTGATGATCCCGAACGGCTCATACACGCTCGGGCAGCAGAACACGGCACAGTGTGAATACAGCTGGATGGCCTCTTCTTTGGTCACCATCTGCTCGATCCACACGATGTTGTGCCCCACCCCTAACGGGTCGCCCGTCGCAATCGCATGCCCCTCCGGTTGCACGCCTGGCGGTGTGTGAAGCTCCAGCGCTGCGGGCTGGCTGCCCGGCGTCCACCGCCGCACCGCCTCCACCTTGGCGCGCATCTCTTCGGCGATCTCCGGCGTATCCGGCGCGCCGGCGCAGAGCACGACCTGCGTGCCGGGTGGCAGATACTGGATCGCGTCCACCAGGTGCGTCACGCCCTTTTGCCGCGTGATCCGCCCTACAAACAGCACATACGGCCGCGTCAGGTCTACGCCGTACTTTTCCAGCGCGCTCGTTTCCGGCGTGTACTGGTATTGCTGGAGGTCGATGCCGTTATAGATCACATGGATCCGCTCGGGGTTCACGTCCGGATACGCCTTGAGGATGTCTGCCTTGGTCCCGTTGGAAACCGCCACAATTGCGTCCGCGTCCAGAATCGCTGTCCGCTCCATCCACGAACTCAACGCGTACCCAGAACCCAGCTGCTCGGCCTTCCACGCGCGCAGTGGCTCCAGCGAGTGCGTCGTCAGCACAAACGGGATGCCGTATAGCTTCTTGGCCAGGAAACCAGCCATCGAGACATACCAGGTGTGGGTATGCACCACGTCCAGTTCGTCCAGATGCAGATTCTGCAGCAGGTTCAGCGACAAGGCCTCGAGCGCACCTTTGAACTTCGCGGTCGTGCCCTCGGTGATCGCACTCCATGGCTTCTCGAAGTGGACCTCGAGGTTGGGATTGGGCGGCTCCGCATGGCCGGGGATCTCTTCGTGCTTCGGCACGTCGCCCCAGGCATGCACCTCCACCTCGATCTGCTTTGCCAGCTCGCGCGACAGGTACTCCACATGCACCCCAGCGCCGCCGTACACATACGGCGGATACTCCCGCGTCATCAGTCCAACCCGCATCCCAATCGCCTCCGGTTCCATCCTAGCCGCGATTCGCGCTTTTGATGCCGCCGCGGCCAGCGGCATCCGGTACACTCGGGCAAACCGCCCGTAATGCAGCTCCCCTTCACCAAGCTCGTCTGCTGGATCAGCCTGCTCGTGAGTTTCGCGACAGCGCCCGCCCAGCCCAAGCCTCACGAGCCCAAGCCTCACGAGCAAGCTCCCGCACAGGCAGCAGCCGCGCCAAACGGCGTGGACCCACAGACCACCTACTCTCTCACCAGCGACCGCGAGCCGCTCGTCTCGCTGGCCGGCGAGTGGCGCTTCCAACCCGGCGACGACCCCCGCTGGGCCAGCCCCGCCTTCGACGACTCCCATTGGGCGCTCGTTCGCTCCGACCGCGACTGGGAAGAAGGCGGCTACCGCAACCTGGCGGGCACCGCCTGGCTTCGCTTCCACGTCACCCTGCCCCCAGGCGAGGAACCCTACACCCTCCGCCTGCCGGTGATCTACACCTGCTACCAGGTTTTCGTGGACGGTCGGCTGCTGCTGACTGAGGGCTACATGCCGCCGCACGCCCGCACCTTCAACACGCGACCCGTGCTCCTCGACCTGCCTTCCGCGCCCCGCACGGCACCGCAAACTCTCACCTTCGCGTTGCGCGTCTGGCACGACCCCCTGTGGATGCGCTACCGGCACGGCGGCCTCCAGAACGCCGCCGAGATCGGCCGCAGCGACCTCGTCCATGCCCAGTTCGACAAGGGGCAGCAGGCGCAGCTGTGGCAGTACAGCGATGCCTTCGACCTCGGCGCGCTGGAGCTGCTGGCCTTTGCCGTAGCTCTCGTCCTCTTTCTCGCCCGCCGTTCCGAGCGCGAGTTCCTGTGGTTCGCCCTGCTTGTGCTCGGGCAAGGCGGCTTGCACCTGGTCGGCGCCTGGAAGCAGCTCCACGCCAACGACGTCGTGTTTGCGGAAGGCGTGCAGACCCTGTTGCAAACTACCTTTCTCGCCAGCGCACTGCTGTTCTTCCGCAGTCTCTTTCGCGGCGCCTGGACCAACGCTTTCACCTTCGCGCTCGCCTGTTGCGGCCTGAACGTCATCACCTTTCCCCTCAGCTGGATGGGCACGCTAGGCATCACGCAAAGCGAGATCGTCACCCTGCTCCTGTTCCTGCCGGTGTACGGCTGGATCGTGCTGTTCATAAACCGGCAGGCAAGAAAACGACAGCCGGATGCCCGCGTGCTGCGCGTTCCCATCACCCTGCTCTTCGCCTCGCTCACCTATAGCCAGATCTTGTGGGTGCTGAGCACCGCCGGCCTGCCCTCCCTGCAGGCGCTGCAGATCCGCCTCCGCCGTCCCTTCTACCTGACCTTGGACGACCTGGCCGAGGTCACCTTTCTCACCGCCATGCTGGTCATCCTGCTGCGCCGCTTCGCCCTCCGCAGCCGCGAGCAGGACCGCGTGGAGTCCGAGCTTGAAGCCGCCCGCTCCGTCCAGCAGGTGCTCGTCCCCGAAAGCCTGCCGCGCATTCCGGGTCTGGCGATCGCCACCGCCTACCACCCCGCCCAGGAGGTCGGCGGCGACTTCTTTCAGATCCTGCCGCTCCCCTCCGGCGCAACCCTCATCATCATCGGCGACGTCGCCGGCAAGGGCCTTCCCGCCGCGCTCCAGGTCTCGCTGTGCGTGGGGACCCTGCGCGCTCTGGCTGAAGGCAACGCCACGCCGGCCGCCATCCTCGCCGGTCTCAACCGCTCGCTGCAGGGCCGCGGCCCGGGCTTCACCACCTGCCTCGCCCTGGCCATCTCCGCCGACCGCACCGCGCTCACCTTCGCCAACGCCGGCCACATCGCTCCCTACGTCAACGGCTTCGAGCTCCGCACCGAGGGCAACCTGCCCCTCGGCCTCGTGCCCGAAGCGACCTTCGACGAGGCCCGCTACGCCCTGAGCCCGGGCGACCACCTCACCGTGCTTACCGATGGCGTCCCCGAGGCCACCCAACACCGCCAACTCTTCGGCTTCGAGCGCACCGGGCTCCTCAGCCGGCAAACCGCGACCGAGATCGCCGATGCCGCCCGCACCTTTGGCCAAACCGACGACATCACCGTTCTCACCGTCGACATCGTCGCCCTCCCCGCCACGCACACGCAGCAGCTTCAACCCGCGCTGCAGCCGGCGTGAGTCGCTGTCGGTTGTTCGTTGTCTACAGGAACAGCTCTCAAGCGGTCCAGATAATCCGTTGCAGGAGTTCACGAAGCGGCTCGGCTTTGCCGCGATGCACCATGGCTACAAAGGCAACACGACCCTCCAGGTAGCGCCGGAAGTCAAGATGGCCGGCGCGGTTCTGCGCGGCAGGCCCGTGACGGACGCAGTTGGTGAGCACGGCTTCAAGCTGCTTCAGATCGCTGCGCTTCACGTTCACGGCTGTGTTCACCGTTAGACCCGCAACATGCTGGCGAACAGAGGCCCGCATCAGGCGCGTCTTAAGATGATTTACCGCAAAGCCCTCCTCCAGAACGATGGCTGCGACGTGCGCGGCAAAACGCTCGGCGCGACGGGCGAAGGCTGGATCGCCGGAAAAGGCAAGATCGTCCGCATAGCGGGTATACGCCGCTCCAGCCGCATGCGCCAGACCGGCGAGGCGGCGGTCAAGACGAAAGGCGCAAAGATTGGCAAGAGCCGGAGAGGTGGGCGCTCCCTGCGGGAGGTGCGGACGAGCGTACAGCTCGCTGAGCACCTGGGCCTCCTCGATGTGGAGCTCGGGCGTGAGCGGACGCCACAACCGCTTGGGCACGGTCGTGGTGCAAAGCCCGCCAAGTAGATCGGCAACGGCTTCGGGATAGCCGAGGGTGCGGAAGAGGCTTTGGATGCGTGGACCGCTGATCGACGGAAAGAAGTCCCGAAGGTCAAGGCGAAGGACGGCCTCCTTGCCCGCATGCGGAGCGGCAAAGGTGCGAATCGAGCGATCGCGGCGAAACCCGTGAACGGCGTCATGCAGGGGAACGTGTTCCAGCAGTTCGTGCAGAATCTGGCGCTGGATCGCCTTCAGTCGAGCCTTGGGCGCCTCAAGAACGCGGAACCCGGGGGTCGTGCCCGATTTACGCAGAAGCCGAAGATGGTAGTGGCTCAACGCCGGCGCGGCATGGCGGGCGTTGTTGCCGTCCCGGACATCAGCGAACCAAAGGAGGTGTTCCAGATCGAGGCGCAGCCAGTCAGCCAGGTCACGGATAATCTCAACGCGCGGCAGATTGGGCGCGACCGGCAAAGGCCGCATGCGCGGCGTTGCGGGCACAAGCGGCAGATGGACGGCAGGACGCTGCAGGACCTTGCAGAAGATCTCATCCTCGCGCAGCAGCGATGTGAATGCCTTTAACCGGGGCTGCGGGCGCTTGGCGGTCCAGGCAACGGAACGCGCCGCCAGCGCCCGGTGACGGCGGCGGGCAAAGGCGTCTGGAAGCAGTATTTGCAGTACGGCCAGGTGAGCTTCAAGACCAGCCTCTGCGGTAAGAAGCGCAACGGCGAGCACGCGGAAATTGCGATGGTGCCGGGGAAGGGAGTGCAGCGGACGCTCCAACGAGGTCTGACTTTGCGTGAGCAGATCTGCACGGATGTGCAGCGGCGCTCATGCGGCGTGTGGTGCGGTGAAGCTGTGCCCCGGGGTAACCCCGGAGAGGTCAAGGTACGACCGGCTTGGAGCCGTCCGCTTGCGAAGGATGATAGCAGCCCAGCTGGCTGTACAAGGCGGCTTGCTTGAAGTTCACAGAGTGGCCGTGCTTTCGCGTACAGTAGTCACATTCTCTTCACACAAGGAGCCCCAAGCCCCATGGCTTTGGACCGCCTCTCCCTGCGCCTCGCCGGCACCGTCGCCCTCGCCTCGCTGTTCGCCCCCGCCGCCACGCGCGCCCAGCGC
>CAXTLD010000100.1:0-10665 GCA_964245045.1 uncultured Acidobacteriaceae bacterium
GACGCAGATGGCCAAGTGGCGGGGGGCGCGGGTGTTAACGACCGTGTCCACCGAGGCGAAGGCTAGCTTGTCGCGTGAGGCCGGGGCGGACCGGGTCATCGTGTATACGGAGGCCAGCTTTGTCGAGGCGGTGCGGGAGGAGACTGGCGGGGCGGGGTTGCCGGTGGTGTATGACTCGGTGGGGAAGACGACGTTTGAGGACTCGCTGAAGTGTTTGCGGCCGCGGGGTTTGCTGGCGCTGTATGGGGCGTCAAGTGGGGCGGTGCCGCCGTTTGACCTGATTCGGCTGTCGACAATGGGAAGCCTGTATGTGACACGGCCCACGTTGAAGGACTATATGGGGACGCGGGCAGAGCTGGAGCAGCGCGCGAGCGAGGTGTTTGGATGGGTGGCGAGCGGGGCGTTGCAGGTGCGGGTGGGCGCGCGGTTTGGGTTGGCGGAGGCCGCGGAGGCACATCGGGCGCTGGAAGGGCGACGGACGACCGGGAAGGTGGTGTTGGAGGTGAGTGGTTAGATTGTCGGGCTCAGGAGGGAATCTCACGACTGCGTTCGCGCGGCCTGGGCGCCACCCAGGACCATGGGCGCGTAGGTGAAGCGGTTCAGGCCGGCCTTGACCGTGGGGTCTTCCGCCATGAATTGCTGGAGCTCCGCTTCGGTGTCGAATTGAACGACGGCGAGCCCGAAGGAGCCTTCCGGGTCGAACACGGGGCCGTAGAGGAGCAGCTTGCCTCCCTCATAGAAACCACGGCAGTACGCGGCGTGCTGGCCCATGAGCGCGCGCTCCTCCGCAGTCATGTCCTGGACGAAGCTGGGGCGAGGCGGGAGTAAGCGGAGGCAGTAGGTTTGCGCCATGGCGGCAGTATGCCACAGCGCGGTGGTGGGGGTGAACAGGGAATCTGCCGTAGACTGAGAACTCGCCCCTGATGTGGCCGATGTTTGATGTCGGCCTTTGCTGTGCACTGCTACCGCTTAGGGATGTTCGGGAAGCGCGGTGAAACTCCGCCACTGCCCCGCAACTGTGAAGCGCACACTTTGGCCCGTTTGGGCCTGAGTGAGATGGGTTGGGTTGGATCACTGGAC
The DNA here is from genome assembly GCA_964245045.1 of uncultured Acidobacteriaceae bacterium. Taxonomy (GTDB): domain Bacteria; phylum Acidobacteriota; class Terriglobia; order Terriglobales; family Acidobacteriaceae; genus Granulicella. The sequence goes on from CAXTLD010000100.1 coordinate 1,081, forward strand.
GCCGTGTGCGTCTGGGAAGAGCCAGCCGGAGGTGAGACCTGTCTTGAAATTGCGCCAGTCAGGAGACCGGTTCGTAAGCGTGAAGCCTGCCACGCTCTCGGAGGGAGAGCGGAGGAGAAGTCTCATGTGTGTTTCCGTGCGCCGATCGGGCGCTGCGTGTGCGTCCTTATGTTCTCTGATCCAACAACACCAACAACAATTCTTTCCGTCGCGGGGAGCCTTGCTTGCGGCCGGGCTGGCCGTGGCGGCGTGTGTGCCGGCGGCGGCGGTGGTAATCCGCGGGCGGGTGACCGACCCGCTGGGGCGCGGCATTGGCGGCGCCCGGGTGCAGCTGGTGGAGGCCGGTAAGGTGGTGGCCGTGGCCTATGCCGATGTGGACGGCGCGTATGAGCTGCGGTCCGGCGATGCGGGGCGGTTTACGTTGCTGGGGTCCGCGGGTGGGTACCTGCCGGGGATTGGGCAGGACTTCTACAGTGGCGGAACCGATGTGGTCAACCAGGACGTGCTGCTGTCGACAACCACGGTTCAACAGCAAGTGAGCGTGACGGCGAGCGGTGTGCCCACGCCGTTGCCGCAGCTGACTGCGCCGGTGGCCTTGATCTCGGCGCAGGACCTGGCGACGCGGGTGGGGCTGGTCAGCGAGTTGCGCCAGTCGCCGGGCGTGGTTGTGGTGCAGACGGGGCAGGCTGGAAACCAGACGAGCCTGTTTATCCGCGGAGGGCCATCGGACGGCAACAAGGTGCTGGTCGATGGCGTGTCGGCGGAAGACGTGGGTGGAAATTTCGACTGGGGGACCGTGTCGAGCACGGGGCTGGCGAGCGTGGAGCTGTATCGAAACCCCAATAGCGCGCTGTACGGGAGCGACTCGCAGGCCGGGGTGGTGAGCCTGACGACGCCGCGCGGCACGACGCTGAAGCCGGTGGTGAATTATTCGGGAGACGCGGGCTCCCTGCATAGTGTGCGCAATGAGGTGACGGCGGGCGGCACGTTGCGCAAGCTGGACTACCTTGCGGGGTTCTCGCGCTTCGATACGTCGAACGCGCTGCCCAACGACCGTTACCACAACACAACCGGGGTGGCGAACTTTGGCTATGACCTATTCAAGGGAGCTACCGTGCGCGCGACGGTGCGGGACACGGCAACCGCAGAAGGGCTGCCGGGGGCGTATGGGTTTTTGGGGCTGACCATTCCGGGCAAGGAAGCCGACCAGGACCTGTACGGCAACGTGACCGTGGAGGACCGCACGGACGGGGACTGGCACAACCTTGTGCGTTACGGCGTGGCGCGGAAACGGGAGCAGGCGAGCTACTTCGGCAATGTGGGCAATCCGGTGACGTTTCAGTCCAAATATGGGCCGTACACGGAGTACTTCGGCAACGTGACCACAATCCGCGGGGCAAATGGATACGCGGTGACAGGGCAAGCGGGGATCTTCAACTCGGATAATCAGCAGGTGTCGAATCGGGACGAGCTGTACTTCCAGTCGGATCGATCGTTTGGACGGCGTGTGACCGGGTTGTTTGGCTTCCGGTACGAGAACGAGCGCGGGCGCTTCCTGGACGTGGAGTTTGGGGACGACCAGCGGGTCCAGCGGACGAACTATGCATGGAACCTGGAGTTCCAGGGCGATCTGCTGAACCGTGTGTTTTACAGCGTGGGTGGGTCGTTGCAGAAGAACCATCTTTACGGCTATGCGGGGGAGCCGCGTCTGGGCCTGGCGTGGGTGCCGGTGCGGCCGGGGGCGGGGCGGCTGCGCGGGACCAAGCTGCGTGCGAACCTGGCGACGGGGGTGCAGGAGCCTTCGTTGAGCACGGAGTTCCTAAGCCTGTACCGGCAGCTGCAGGCGGCCGGCGACACGGCGGATCTGGCGCTGTACAACATACAGCCGTTAGGGCCGGAGCGGTCGCGGTCCGTGGATGTGGGGCTCGACCAGAACGTGTATGGGGAACGGCTGCGGGTGAGCGTGGATTACTTTCACAACCAGTTTTCGCACCAATTGGAGGATGTGGGGTCGCAGGATCTGAAGACCTATTTCGGATTTACGCCGACGAGCCAAAGTCTGTTTCTGTACTCGGCGGAGTTGAACTCGATGGCGTACCGGGCGCAGGGCGGGGAACTGGCGGTGGAGTGGCAGGCGCCGCATGGGTTCTTTGTGCGTGGGGGGTATACCTACCTGGATGCGGTGGTGAGCCAGTCGTTCTCGGGCGATGTGACGTCAGCCAACCGGGGGAAGCCGACGGTAAACCCACTGTTTCCTGGGGTGGCGATCGGTGGATTGTCGCCACTGATCGGGGCCAGGCCGTTTCGGCGACCGCCGCATACGGGGTTCTTCGATGTGGTGTATACGCGGGGCAAGCTGAAGGTCATGTTTAAGGGCGCGCTGGCCAGCCGGTCGGACGATTCGACGTTTCTGAGCGGTTTGGCGCTGGATACGAGCGGCGGCAACACGCTGCTGCTGCCCAACCGCGACCTGGACTGGGGATGGGCGAAGTTGGATCTGGGTGGCGTGTATCAGGTGCGGTCTTGGGTATCGGCGTTTGCGCAGCTGGATAACCTGCTCAACGACCAGCACATTGCGCCGATCGGCTACCCGGCGCTGCCCCTGACCGTGCGCGCGGGGCTCAAGGTGAGGCTGGGCGGGGACTAGGCGCGAGCCGGCTAGAAACACGGAAAGAGCCGCTGCACGTGGACTGCAGCGGCTCGCCTTTTGGGCTTGCGACGGGTGCAGCGGCGTGAACCTGCGAAGGCTTTCGCACATCTAAACGAGTGTGAGGTTATGACAATGTTTAACCGGAGATTTGTACTTTCAACGGCGTTCTCTGCGGCAGTGGCAGTGCTTCCGGCCTTCGCGCAGGAGCTCCCCAACGAGGGCCCGGTACCGACGACGGCGCTGATCCAGGTGCAGTCGAAAAACGATGCGCCCCTGAACAGCGCGGCGCTGAAGCTTGAGGTGAACGGACATGCGGCGGAGATCTCGTCTGTAACACCGGTAGCGAAAGACGGCGCGCAGGTGGCCATTCTGATCGACGATGGGCTGCGTGGGAATTTTGGCGTGCAGCTGGGTGATGTGCAGCACTTCATCGCCAGCCTGCCGCCGAACGTGCAGGTGCTGGTGGGCTACATGCAGAACGGGACGGTGCGCGCGGACGGTGGCTTTACGACCAACCACCAGGCTGTGGCGCAGGCGTTGCGGATTCCGCTGTCGGCGCCGGGCATCAGCGCGAGCCCGTACTTTAGCCTGCAGGAGTTTGTGAAGCACTGGCCGGGGCAGGGCAACGCCGCGCGCATGGTGCTGATGATCACCAATGGCGTCGATCCGTACAACGGCAGTGTGAGCCCGTTGAACCAGGACAGCCCGTATGTGGAGGCGGCTCAGAACGATGCGCAGCGTGCCGGCGTGGCGGTGTACTCGATCTACTACGGCGATGCGGGTATCCGCGGCGGGCTGGCGAACTTCAGCGGCCAGAGCTATTTGCAGCAGGTCGCTGACGCCACCGGTGGCGAGTCGTTCTACCAGGGCCGCATCACGCCGCCGAGCCTTGCGCCATATTTGAACGAGTTCAAAAAGGCGATCGCGGAAAGCTACCTTGTGACGTTCAATGCGAGTGCGAATCACGAGAAGAGCGGAACGCTGACGTCCGTCAAGTTCAAGAGCGAGCAGAGTGGCGTCAAAATCCACGCACCGCAGGCGGTGCATCCTGGACTTGTGGAGCAGGCTAGTGAGTAACTGGTGCGAGATGGTCTGAAGGCCCCGGGCATGCTCGGGGCCTTTTTGTTTTGTGTGCGATCGAAGCGGCTATGTCGCAGTTTGCGACAGTGGGGGCCGGGACAACGCTAAAAGTGTTATTTCGGCGCTCTGGACAAAGGTGTAGAAGTGCTCTAGGCCGAGGTGATGCGCTTCTATTGGAAAAGTCGACGCTGGTTGGGCGCGGTAGCGGCGCTGCTATCGGCTTGGTGCACGGCGCTGGTTGCTGCGCAGAGCGTACCGCCTGAGACCGCAGATAGGACATCAACGCGGGCACCGCTCACAACTGTGCAGGCAATTCGTACCCTTGCGCCGGAACAGGCCGCTCGAGCCTATCCGGTGCATTTCGTGGCCACCGTGGCGTTTTATGACCCACTGATGAGCAGCGACACAGCTACGTTGTTTGTTCATGATGCAACGGGCGGCATTTTTCTTGCTACCCCTGCGCGCCCGGGGCTGCCGATTCATGAAGGGGATCTGGTTGAGGTCTCGGGCGTCACCGGTCCCGGAAGGTTTGCACCGGTTGTGATTCAAGTCAAAATGCGCGTTGTTGGGCGAAGACAGATGCCAAGTGTGGCGCCTTTGGTGAATTTGAGCCAGCTGATGACCGGGTCCTTCGATTCGCAGTGGGTGCAATTCGAAGGGGTTGTGCATGCGGTTCGGCCACAGGGCGAAAATATGCTGCTAAAAATCGCCACCGAGAGCGGGACCACCATCGCTACGACGATGCGGGAGCCGGACGCCGACTATACGAGACTTATCGGGGCTCGGGTACGGGTGTTTGGCATTGTCGGGTCGAGGTTTAACGCCCGCCGGCAACTGGTGGGGGTACATCTTTTCCTCTCGACGCTGCGCTATGTCAAGGTGCTGCGATACGGTCTTGACCATCCGTTTGCGTTGCCGACGCGTTCCGTGCATGGATTTTCGGAGTTCGAACCCGGCAAAGCAATGGCGGATCGAGAACACCTTCGAGGCGTGGTGACTTTGCAGCGAAAAGGGGAGCTGCTGTGTATCGACGATACAACCGGTGGTCTTTGCATGGACACGATTGAGACCCAAGAAGCGCCAATCGGCAGCATGGTTGACGTTGTCGGTTTCCGTGCTGTCGATGAAGGCGGCCCGAAGCTGACGGACGCCATGTACCGGAGGGTGCCTTCCCCCAGTCAACCCGCGCCCTCGATCGCGATCGAGGCGCGTGATGCTCTGCGAGGCGGGCACTCAGGCGAGTTGGTTGAGCTAAAGGGTGAAATTGTAGGGTTGGACGCGGATCCACGCGAACCTTCGGTTCTTATTGACTCCGGTGGGCTTGTTTTCCCGGTCGATTTGCCACGCGGTGTGGCGATAGCGGACCTGCCTACGTGGCAGAGGGGGAGCCGCGTGCGTGTGCGCGGCATTTGTACGCCGATCGCAAGCCGGCTGACAACGGACGAACGGCAAGGGATGGCGAGCTACGCGGGATTTCGTTTGCTTCTGCGTTCAGCGAGCGACTTGACGATTGTGCAGCGGCCGTCGTGGTGGACGCCGTTCCGTGCCATCCGCACACTGAGCGTGGCGCTGGTCACGACGCTGGCAGCGCTGGTATGGGCGCTGATGCTGCATCGCAGGGTTCGGCTGCAAACCGGCATGCTGCAGGAGAGCCAACGGCGCTTTCGGCACCTTGCGTACCACGACCCGCTTACCGGTCTCGCTAACCGCTCGCTGCTGCAGCTGCGACTTAGCGGCGCGATGGAAAAGGCACTGAAAGAGCAGCAATGCCTGGCGTTGTTGCTGCTTGACCTGGATGGCTTCAAGCAGGTGAATGACGAGCTGGGTCACGATGCGGGCGACACCGTCCTGCGAACCGTCGCCGAGCGCCTGCTGCGCATCGTGCGTGAGCCGGGCACGGTGGCGCGTATGGGAGGCGATGAGTTCGTGGTGCTCCTGCCGGGGATGCGCAACGTCCACGACGCGTGCGCCTGTGCCGAGAGGATCCTCCGCAGTCTTGCAATCCCCATGCAGATCGGAGCGCAAGCCGCCTCGGTATCCTGCAGCGTGGGCATCAGTACCTTTGACCCGGACGTGGACAACCTCGAAGGCTTCTTGAAGAAAGCGGACGCGGCGATGTACCAGGCAAAGCTGGGAGGGCGGAACCAGTTTCGGGTATGTGAAGGAGATCGCTTTTCCAGTGCTTTCGTACGAGAGTACAGGGATGGGGAGGCGCTTGGAGACGGAATGTTGAACGCTGCGCTCGGATGAACTATGTGCTGTACGGGTAGGGACTGGGGGCGACTTCCAATAACGCCGCGCCACAGTTCGTTCAGGTTCTATGGAGGAGGGTATGCGCGCCCGGTCTGGTGGCGGGCAGGATCCCATTCCGTTGCGGGTCCTGCCAGCTTCGCTGTGAGCGCGACCGGCAGTACATGTGGTTGATGTGCGGTGCGGAGGGGCCAGTTCGTGTTGATCTGTCTCGGGCAAAACGGACCCTGCCACACCGCATACTGTTGGTACGCGAAACACCGAGTTCGTCTACTCCGCCGTGGGGATCGTCCCGCTCGGTTGCAGTGTGCTGGAAAGCATCACCGAGGCCGAACCAGAGAGCGCCGTTGAAAGAGAGAAAGCGGTGTTGTTGGTTGAACCGGAGGACAGAAAGGGTGCGAGTGCGGCGGCGGCTGTGGCGCCGTTGCCGGCGTTAACCACCAGTCCCGTAAGTCCGTCGGTGCTCTCGTAGTTCACGTTGTCTGCGGGCAGGACGGTCACGCCGGCGTACATGGGCGAACCAAGCGTAACCGACGGAATGGCGCGTGCCAAGGCACGATGCTCTGCCTCCACACCGAGGATGGCAGCGGAGACCTTGGCAAAGTTCACCAACTGCGCCTGCGTGTAGTTGCCGCCCGCCGGGTTGGTCTGTGTGGCACTGAAGCCGTTGTAGCCCGCGGCCATGGAGGCAAACTCTTCCACTGCGGTCATGTAGGCGCCGATGAACGCTGTTTCAAGCGCGATCAGCGTTGGGAGCACATTGGGGAGTGTGCTAAAGGTGTTCGCGGCGAAGTAAAAGCTGGCCGGAACGCCCACGCTGGCGTCGGCGCTGCCATCCGTCTTCAGGTTCAGGAGTGTTCGGAGGAGTTGTGCGTGAGCGATTTCCTCGGCAAGCGCGGCCTGGAGGTAAGCCACATTGATGACGCTTCCGCTTGCCGATACGCTGAGGGCGCTGCCTCCGGTGCCGGCCAGATTGGAGTCCTGGATGGCTCCGCCGCTCAGTATGTTGTAGTAGGTGGTGATCGCGAGGTCTTCGGCGATCAGGGCCGCCGTGAAAATTTGTGCTGCCGTGTCGCCTTTGGCAGGCGCCTGCGCCATGGCAGCCGGGCCGCTGCTGCAACCGGTGATCGCCGTAGCCACGGCGCCAAGGCCGACGAGGCCGAGACCGGTGACGAAGGAACGACGGTTTACTACATTTTGGATCATGTCTTCAGTGGCTTCGCGAACGGGCATACGAACTCCTTAGTGCATTTAGCGGGGGAACAGCAATGGCGAGCAAGGCGTACAGATGCCTACTCCCGGGGAACGCACGTCTGGGGTTTGCAGAGCGAACGCTTGCTAAAGGTACGTGACTTATGGGTAAGTGGATGTACCACTTGCGCGCCATGGCATACCTCAAAAGGACCATGGAGCGGTTTTCGCTCGCCGCCGGCGCGAGTGTGCATCGGGACTGACTCGCACGACGTTTCTTAAGAACAGGACCGAGTAGGCAGGCTTAGGTGTTTGCGTAGGAGGCTGTGCGTCTGGGGTTGGTGAAGCAGGCTGCGGAGTGGGAAGTACGCAGATGGTTGCTGCAATCGCGGGCTGCGGCCTTGCTGGTTTGTTCTGTGCCGGTTTCGTCTCAGGCCCACCAGGACTCGGCGTTAGGGTCCGGTGCGATGGCGAGCCTAAGGACGTCCTCTGCCTTGAGGCCTAAAGGCCACGGTACGTTGATCGTGGCGTGCTCAAATTCGACTTCGAGGCGGATGTCCTGGGGTGACTCGCCAAGGAGTTCTTCGTAGATGTGGATGCGAATGCGGCGGGCTTCGTCGTGGTGATAGAAGATGCTGGCTCGTGTGCTCATGCTGGATCTCCTGCATGTCAGGATAGGGCGAGAGTGGCGCTTGTGGCTGTCGCAGTTTGGGACAGTTCAGGTTTCGGCGCGAACGGATGATGGTTGTTGCCTACGTGGAACTCGAATGAGGATGTATCAGGTGTGGAGGGCAGCGTTCGTTGGGATGCGAGTAGTCGTACTATCCCACTCATGCTCGATCAAGCTGCACATGAATGGGGCACCCGGCTGCAGGAGGAAGTACGAGAAAGCCCCGGAGCCATCCGGAGCTTTTTGCTGCACACGGGCTCTTTCGTTGCTGTGAAAGGAATGCAAGTTCCTGTTTTCGAAGTGCAGGGGCGAACATCTTAGTCGCGAACGCAACGGGTCCGGGGTAAGCTGTCGACAACATCGGAGATTGCTGATAAAATGTGTTCGCGAAGAAGTTTTGGCTCTATTCCTGCTGAGCCTTCCATTGGTAGGAGCTGCGCAGGCACCTTCCGGCTCGGCCGTGCCACCGGCGAACGTTGTAGCTGCTGCGCAACGACTGAACACGCTGGAAGCACAGATCACGCTGACCTGGGGGACAGGAGCAGCGAAGAAGCAGAACCATGGGACCATCCGCCTGATGCGGCCGAACTATGCAGAGATCCGGCTGGCCGGGGATTACCCGGTGCGAGAGCTTCTGCTGACGGGACAGCAACGCTATGAGCTGAATGACAAGAATGAGTTCAAGCAGGCCAAGGCGCAAGGGAACGGCGCCGACGCGGATGATCCGTGGTGGGGTCTGCCGTACCGCTTCTTCTTCACGCAAAATACGAACCCGTTTGGAGCGATGCCGGACCCGAAAGCTACACTTCAGAACGAGCTCGCTCCAGACTCTGCCAACGAGACCGCCCTGCTGCGGCATGGCACAGCGCCTATGGAGTACACCGCACATTTTGTGTTCGACAAGCGGGGAGTGTTGGTGCGCAGTGAGGTTGATTTTGGTGACCCTGCGAGGGGTGGCGGAGTGTTTACGGCTGAACTTCACGATGTACGTGTGAATGTGCCGATGAAGGCGAGCTCGTTTGCATTTGCGCCACCTCCGGGCGCAGTTGCGGAGACTGTGGACCCCGCCGCCGCACTGCTTGCGATGGGCGCAACGATCACGGACTTCACCCTTCCTGCGGCAAGCGGCGCGCCCATCAGCTCTGCTGCTGAAAGGAAGACCGGCAAGGTGCTGCTGCTGAACTTCTGGTACCTGAACTGCCCGCCCTGTCGTCTTGAATTCCCTGAACTGGAGAAGGTTTACGAGCGCTTCCATGGCCAGGGTCTGGACATGATCGCCGTCAACAAGGGAGATGCTTTACAGCCCGTGCAAGCCTACGCCAAGAAAACAGGTCTGACCATGCCCATCGTACTGGGTGGGCCGGAGGAGAAGGGCAGCGTCTTCGACTCGCTCAAGGTGGAGGCGTTTCCGGTGACCTACCTCGTAGATCCTGAGGGCAAGGTGATCTTCCGCTCTGCTTCTGGAGACTTGACGGGGGTCGAGCGCAAGCTTGGTGAGCTTGGCTTCAAGTAAGACCAGTACCTGTTCAGGGTTCCGCGCAAAATCGAAGAACGTGATCAAACAACAAAGCCCCGGATTGCTCCGGGGCTTTTCGGTTGTGCGGCGAAGCCGCGTGTGGCTGTCTGCCTAGGACTAGTACATGCCGTCCATGCCGCCACCGTGCTGGTGGCCTGCGCCGGCCGCTTCCTTTTTCTCCGGGATTTCGGAGATCATGGCTTCGGTGGTGAGCATGAGGCCGGCGAT
>CAXTLD010000101.1:0-10322 GCA_964245045.1 uncultured Acidobacteriaceae bacterium
GCTGAAGTCCGGGAGGGAGGTGGGGTTGTAGTCGCCGGGGGCGTTGGGAACGATGGGATTCGGGAGCATGTTGGCAGCCTCGTGCGAGTGGCCTGTGGCTTTGGGGTAGGTAGCTTGGGCGGCGGTCGCAATGGGGGTGAGGGCGGCGGCGCCGGTGAGGGCGGTGCTTTGGAGGAAGCGGCGGCGGGACAGGTTGTTGGGGGATTGGTCGTCTTGGTGCGACATTGGGCCGGGGCTCCTGAGGCGGTTGTTGGTTGGACGGCGAACGCGGGGTACGCAGAGGGCGCGGTGTTGGCGCAGCGTTAGGAAGATCTGACGCAAAGGGCGCGACGGGTACGCTACGGTTCGTGACGGCGGTCGGTGGCGGTGGGAGGGCGTGCGCGGGTGCGGTTTTTGTTCGGCTGTGAGCTTTGAGTTGTTGAGCTATGAGGGTTGCTGTTGTTGGGGTTTGAGGTACGAGGTTTGAGGAAACGAGAGCCTGCGGCAGAACTGAGAACTAGGAACTGATCAGAAGTCCATGGTTTGCGGCCAGGGGAACTTGCCGGGGTCCTTGACCTCAGGGAAGGGGTCGCCGGTGTTGTTGGCGGCTTTGACCATCTGGCGAACTTCGATCTGTTGGAGGTCGAAGGGGAACTCGTGGGCGATGCGGGCTTCGGGGTTGTCGAATTTGATGGAGGTCTTGTAGAGCTCGAAGCGACCGTCGCCGGCGTAGGGTTTGGCGCGGTCGCGAAGGACTTGCATTTCGGCGGGCGACATGGGGGTGAAGTTTTGGGCGATCTTGAGGTTTTGCTCGAGGATCTCGATCTCCGAAACGCCGGAAATGGTGGTCGCCACCGGGAGGGACATGCTGTAGCGGAGAAGCTCTTCGGCGGTGAAGATGCCTTTTTGGACGGGCTCGCCGTGGCCGCCGATGGGCTTCATGGCAAGGGGCGCCATGCCCTGCTGAATTAGGCGGGGGAGCACTTTTTGCTCGAAGCTGAAGAAGTTGGCGTCGAAGGGGTTGAGCGGCATCTGAGCGGCGTCGAAGGGGAACTTCGTGTCCAGGAACGAGAGATGGATGTCGGGGTCTTTGTGACCGGTGAAGCCGAGGAAGCGGACCTTGCCTTCTTTTTTTGCTTTCAGCATGGCTTCGGCGGCGCCGCCGGGGCGGATAAAGAGCTCGGCATCGTTTTGGAAGGTGACGCCGTGGATCTGCCAAAGGTCGAGGTGGTCGGTTTGAAGGCGGCGCAGGGATTGCTCGAGCATTTGGGTGGCGAGCGCGACGTCGCGGCCGTGGGTGCAGACCTTGGTCATGAGGAAGACCTTGTCGCGGCGGCCTTTCAGGCCTTTGCCGAGCCAGTCCTCGGACTTGCCGCGGTTGTACTCCCAGCAGCAGTCGTAGAAAGTGATGCCACCGTCCACAGCGCGGTGAATGATCTCGACGGCGGTTTGTTCGTCTTTCGCGGAGCCAAGGTGGTGGCCGCCCATGCCGAGCGCGGAGATCTGAACCCCGGTTTTGCCGAAGGGCTTGAGGGGAATGGTGCCGGAGGAAGCCATAGCCGGGTTGGATGCGTGGTGGCGGGCGGATGGAATGGTGGGGTCTTGAGGCGGTGGAAGGCGGCTGCAGCTTTTCGGTGTATGGACGAAAGAATCATTTGCGCGGTGGGGTGGGTCTGGTAGCGTGCTCCTCAATCTTCAGAAGTTGGGACCCTTGGGTGTGGGGTTCAATGCCAACATCGGGCAAAAGACGGTAGGTGCGGAGCGGCTGGACCTAGGGTATGCCGCGCCGGACGACCTACGGTTTTCTTTGGGACGAAGTTCGATATCGCGGCGCTGCTAAACAAGTTCAATCTGGGGGCGAACTGACGCCAGGCTTGTCCCGGGGGTGTCGGCGTGAAGAGGTTTTGGGGCGCGACGCCGCGTACGGGGACCTGGCTTTAGAACAGGCTGGGGCCTACTGCGTTTGCCTGGACAGAGCGCACCGCAGTCAGAAGGGCCAGGGTAGAGCTCTCATCGAAAAGCCCATCGACCCCAAGGGGATGGATGTCGGTGAAGGGTGAGGTGTAGAGCGTCCCTACCTTGATCCACCCTCGTTGGGATAGGTGATTGATGACAAGGTTGAGAAACTCAATCTGGTTGCCGGAGAGCATCTTGCCGGTCATGAAGGTGGAGAGCGCGCCCTTGGCGGCTTCCCGGTCAAGCCCGACCAGTGAGCGGACGAAGAGCCCTAGCCCACTGCCTTCCTTCTTCGCAATCTCGATCTCTTCCGGTGTACTGCCTTCGGCGAGGAAGATCTCTTCGAGGGCTGCCAGATCCTCCGCGCTGAGGGGGTCGTTGAACTTGAGTTTGTGAATGGCCGGATCGTTCTCGTGCTTGCGTAGAAACGCCTGGGCCTTCTCGCGGAACTTTTCCGGATCGACGCCCACCGCAATGCCCGGCAGATCGACCACGGAGCCCTCGCCGATGTCGTCCACAAAATCCGTGATGATCGTTTTGCGTCTCTTTCGCTCAATGAACTGGATGAGGTCGCGTAGTTCACGGCGGATGCGTTCCAAGCAGACGACCGTGACGTCCTCCCAAAACGGCGCGGACTGGATCTCCTGCAAGAAGGGCAGCTTCATGGCTACAGCCGGAATGGTTGTTTGCTCCTCTAGGGAGCGGGCGGACTCCAGCACACGTTCCTTCATGCCGTCGAAGCCGGGTTCGCCGCGCAGAAGCGTTAGCTGCATGCGCAGGATGAGGAGATCGAACTGCTTTGCTTCAAGGCTGTCGGTCGGCAGAGAGGAGGGCAGGCCGGCCACTTCCTGCTTCAGCTGGTCCTGTTCTTCGCGCGTCAGGGCCGTCCAGGCCTCCGCGTTCACAAACTGCTCCACGAGGCGGCGCTTGGGACGCACCAGGAAGTTGTCGAGGTTCATGCCCGCGACCTCGTTGCGAAGCCGTTCGGCCAGCTCGCCCCGCAAGGCGCGGTGTGCCTCGTCGCGTTCCACCTCTGTCCTGGCGTTCTGGTGGTGATCGATGGCGGCGATCAGGTCGATGCGGTTGGCAAAGAGCTTGGCCGAGAGCGACTCGGCCAGGGAGCCCTCGCTGGTCTCCGGATTGTGGCTGAAGAACTCCAGGTTTTGGCAGAAATCGAAGATGTTGAAGTGCGTCTTGTGCTTGCCAAGGCTGTAGAGGTTTTGCCGCAACCGTGTACCCCGGCCAACCATCTGCCAGAACTTCGTCTTGGAGCGAACGAGCTTGAAAAAGATTAGGTTGACCACATCCGGCACGTCGATCCCTGTGTCGAGCATGTCCACAGAGACGGCGATGTGCGGCATCTTCTCCGGCTGGGAGAAGCTATCGATCAGGCTTTGAGCAAACTCGACCTTGAAGTCGATCAGGCGGGCGAAATGGCCGGCGTACTCCGGATAGTTCGCGTTAAAGCGCTCGACCATGAACTCCGCATGGCGGTGATTCTTGGCAAAGACGATGGTCTTTCCGAGGCGGTCGCGCCCGGCCACCTTCTCGCCGCGTTCCATCAAGTGTTTCAGGACCTTGTCGACCGTGTCCTTGTTGAAGAGCCATTGATTGATTGCGCCCGCGTTGATCTCATCGGGAACCTCGCCGTCTTCGTCCCACTCCAGGGCGTCCCACTGGTCGCGCTCCTCTTCGGAAAGGTCGTCATAACGAATGCCCTCGCGGGGAAACTGGAGCGGGACCGAGATGGCTCTGGGTGGCACCAGCCACTTGTCGCGAATGGCGTCTTCGAGGGAGTACTCGTCGGTGGGTACACCGCTTTCCAGCGCGAACAGCCGATAAGTGTTGCGGTCGACCTCGTCCTTCGGGGTGGCGGTCAAGCCCACGAGGAAGCTGCCGAAGTAGTCGAAGATGGCGCCGTACTTTTGATAGATCGAGCGGTGGGCCTCGTCGACAATCAAGAGGTCGAAGTGCCCGGGGCCGAAGCGGCGAGTGCCGTCCTCGCGGCGCTCGTTAATCAGTCCCATCATGGTCGGGTAGGTGGAGATGTAGACGCGGCCGCTCTCGGACCTTTCTTTCACCAGGTTCACCGGCGAAGACGCGGGCAGATACTGCTTGAAGTTCTCGATTGCCTGGTTGACCAGCGCCACGCGGTCGGCCAGGAAGAGCACGCGCTTGACCCAACCGGCGCTCATCAGCAGGTCGCACAGGGCGATGACCGTGCGCGTCTTGCCGGCGCCGGTAGCCATCACCACAAGGGCCCGGCGCTGGCGGTCGGTTTCGAAGCGCTCCGCCACGCGGCGGATGGCCCGCGTCTGGTAGTAGCGCTCGGCGATCTCGACCTTGATGGGTTGCTCGGCCAGCGGCTTGCGAGCGTGTCTGCGCTGAATCAGCAGCTCCAGCTCGTCATGCGTAAGGAAGCCGCTTATCTGGCGTGGCGGGTACTGGAGATCGTCCCAGAGGCAGTGCTCGTAGCCGTTGGTGTAGAAGATCACCGGGCGTTGGCCGAACTGCTGTTCCAGGCAGTCGGCGTAGAGCTTGGCCTGCTGCTGGCCGGCCTGCGCTGTGCGGCGGGTGCGTTTCGCTTCCACCAGGCCTAGCGGTTTGCCGTCCTTGCCCCAGAGCACGTAGTCCACCTTGCCGGTGCCGGAGGGCGTGGGCATGCCGGTGATCTTGTACTCGCGGTCCCCCGGTTGGTCGAGCGGCCAACCCGCCTCGCGCAGCAGCAGGTCGATGAATTGGTCGCGGGTCTGCTCTTCGGAGTAGTCGTGGGTGTCGGGGGTCTGCTGGTTGCGCTGGCGGGCTTCGGCGACCTCGGCGCGCAGGCGCTCCAGTTCGGCGTCCAGCGCGGCACGGCCTTCGATGACCTCCTGCAGCTGTGCGTCCCTGGCCGTGAGCGAGGCTTCCAGCTCGCGCAGCTTCGCCTTGGTCTGCGGCGGCACGGGCGAGGTGGCCGGCAGCAGCATGGGGAGGAACTGGAGCGCGTCGGCCGGGCGCGCGCCGCGGGCGTAGGTGCGGGCCAGCCAGAAGGTGAAGTGAAACAGCTCTTTGACGGCGGCGAGGGCGTTTTCCTGCGTGGTCTCCCGGTTGCCTGGGTGCACGGCGTTGTTGCCCAGGCTGATGATGACCTGCGCCTTGGCCTGCAGCCCCGACCCGCCCAGGCGGACGAAGCTAGGCTCATGCACCAGCGCGCTCAGGTTGTCTCCGTAGGGCGTGTGCAGCGCCGGATCGCTCTTGAAGAGCCAGCGCATGGCCATCTCCAACGTGCGGCGGGCATGGATGCAGGCGGTGGCTGGGTCGGGGAAGGCGAAGGACTCGGCTTTGGCGGCGGACTCGTAGATCTGCGGGAACTCGGGCTGGAGGAAGCTGAAGTTAGAGGGCATCGTGTGCGTCCTCCCAATGCGCTAACAAGTGTTCTATGTTCAGCTTCAGGGCAGCCAAGTTTGTATTCGCGGTGTCCCAAACAACGTCCGTGTCGATCTCGAAATATCCATGCACCAGGACATTTCTCATCCCGCTGATTTCCTGCCAGGGGATACCGGCGGCTTGCTGTCGAACAGGTTCAGGGATCGTCCTCGCCGCTTCGCCGATGATTTGGAGGTGTCGGACGAACCAGCTCTGCAGCAGCTCGTTTCGCTCAAAGGCCTGCTTATCTTGGGGAAGATACTTCTCGATGGCGGCAATGGCTTCAAGGATGTCGTTTAGCCGTTCGCGGGGATGCCTCATACGGCGATGGCCTCCGCGAGGACGGCATGGCGGAAGCGATTGCGGATACCCTTTGCCGTGACCACATCCACTCGCCTGCCCATTGTGCTTTCAAGTTCGATCTGCATGCCGCCAAGATCGAACAGCGTCCGTCCGGGCTGAAGATCGACGACAAAATCAATGTCGCTCAGTTCGTCTGCCTCGCCCCGCGCGACCGAGCCGAAGACTCGGACGTTTTCGGCGCCATATCGCTCCGCCACCCGAAGGATTTCGTACCGTTTCTTCTGAACCAGCTCAAGATGGGTCATGTTTGTCTGTGATCCTGCGGGTCGCTGAAAGCGCGTGCAGAGAGTGTACCGTAGGGCCGGGAGGGCCAAGGACTCGGCTTTGGCGGCGGACTCGTGGAGTCGGGAACTCGGGCTGGAGGAAGGCGAAGTTGCTCGGCATGAGCTTAGACTGTGCCTTCGAAGGCTTGGTGTTGAAACGCTGTAGTCAAGCTCGCCAATATCTGGCCCTGAGAGTTGTACACGGCTCCTTGAGCCCTAACATGATGCTCGATCTCGGTGAACCTTGTCTGAAGCTCTAAAGGAGGAACCGGAACCATGAAAGAACGACATACTGGTAGCGGTAGATGCTTCACGGTACTTCCTGAACTGCCTTTTCCTAGCTGATTTTGAACGAAGGAGCTCTGCATGCAAAGACTTAGGTATGCGGGCAAAATAAGGGAACGATCAGCACGGTACAGCATTAAGCGCTGCCCGAGGAACAAATCGTCGTAGGTCTCGATCATGCCCACTTCCCCAACTGGCGCTTCTCGAGTGAGAAGGACGTCACCGGAAGTAGGGGTTGCTCTTCGGTTCCAGCGCAAGAAGGTCTGCTCAGATACAAACCTCACGGAATCCAATAGGACTTTCCCCTTTTTCACATTCGAAGTTCGAACCATCTTGTATGGAGTAGCCTGCTCCAGAACAGGAGCTGTCCTGTTTACGCAGTCCACGATCAGTTCGCAAACCTGGTCTATACGCATCGTCTTAAATTGGGAGCCCTTCGTATCGGCCCCAAAGAGTTCGTTAAAGTAAGAGCCTGTGAGGGTGTCGAGTTTGGCGAGAGCCTGGCGGCGCTTGGCCCGCAACGCCTCCGCCTGATCCAGAATCGCCGCAATCCTCCGCTGCTCCTGCAAGCTCGGGAGGGGAATCCGCAGGTCCTGAAAGAAATGTTTCGGCACTCGACGCTGACCGGCACTCCCCGTCATCTTCCTCTCGCCTTCAGCCACGACCCAAGGCTGACGAAGGAAATGTGTGAGGTACTTCGGTAAAAGCCTTTCCCGCTTGGCTCGTAGTACATGGAATTCGGTGGTCCCGAAACCGTGCTCTCCATCGATCTCAGCGAGCGCGATTTTCCCGTTCTCGAAACACGGCGTGATCTTGGCGACCAGAACATCGTCTGTCTGAAAATATGTGTAGCCGTTCAAAAGCTCCGATGCAGGACGAGTTTGCCTCGCGTGCGCAACGCTCTCAGTCGCGGACATAGCCGCCATTGGCATGAACGCGACTAGTGGGTCTACGACGCTCAACGTCGTCCGAGGGGCCTGAGGATCGAACGTGACTAAATCTTTCAGGGCTACTGCTCCGATCACCGCAGCATCGCCTCCAACTCCTTCAACCCATCCTCAATCTCCCGCTCCAACTTCATCAACTCCGCCAAGATCTGCTTGGGCGGCACATGCGCGACCTCGTCATACACCACCTGCTTGTACCGGTTGAGGCTGAGGTCGTAGTTGTTTTCGGCGATCTCGGCTTTGGGGACGCGGAAGCTTTGGGCGGTGCGGGGGCGAGCGGCTTCGGTGGTGTCCCGGGTGCGCCAGCGCCCGAGCACGTCGGGGAGGTTGTTCCTGGTGTGTTCCTGGTCGGTCAGCGGGAGGGTGGGGGCGGGGCCGAGCTTGTCGGGGTCGAGCAGCGGCTGGCGTTTGTCGTCGAGCGACCAGCCGTCCGCCTCCACGTCGTAGAACCACACGTGGTCCGTGCCGCCGGAGTTGGTCTTGGTGAAGCAGAGGATGGCCGTGGAGACGCCCGCGTAGGGCCGAAACGCGCCGCCGGGGAGGGAGACGACGGCGTCGAGCTTGTGGTCCTCGACCAGGAGGCGGCGCAGCTCCTTGTGGGCCTTGCTGGAGCCGAAGAGCACGCCGTCCGGCACGATGACTGCGGCGCGGCCGCCCGGCTGGAGCAGACGCACAAAGAGCGCAAGAAAGAGCAGCTCGGTCTTTTTGGTGCGGACGACCTGCTGGAGGTCGCGGGCGACGTTTTCGTGGTCGAGCGAGCCGGCAAAGGGCGGATTGGCCAGCACCAGCGTGTACTTCTCGTCCTCGCCGGCGTGGTCCTGCGCGAGCGAGTCGCGGCGCTGTACGTCCGCGTTTTCCACGCCGTGGAGCAGCATGTTCATGCTGCCGATCCGGAGCATGGCGGCGTCGTTCTCAAAGCCGTGGAAGAGGCCCGGCGTTTTGGCTTTCGGATCTCCGTGGAAGTGCCCGTTGAGCTTGGGGTCGGCGAAGAGGCCGGCGTGGTGCTCGCGCAGGAACTCACCGGTGACGACCAGGAAGCCGCAGGTGCCGGCAGCGGGGTCGCAGACAACATCTTTGGGGATGGGCGCCATGAGCTCCACCATGAGCCGGATGATGTGGCGCGGGGTGCGGAACTGGCCATTTTGCCCGGAGGCGGCCAGCTTGCTGAGCATGTACTCGTAGACGTCGCCCTTGGTGTCGCGGTCGTCCATGGGCACGTGATCGAGCAGATCAACGGCCTTGGCGATGAGCGACTCCGGGATGGTGAAGCGGGCGTCGCGCATGTACTGCGCATAGGTGGAGCCGTCCGCGAGCGAGCGCAGGAAAGGGAAGACGTGGTCGGCGAGGCGGCGGTAGAGTTCGGCGGGCCCGACGTTCTTGAGGCGTCGCCAGCGGAACTCCTCATACGGCAGGCCCTTGGGGTCGGCGCCCTCGGGGAAGATGCGACGGGCTAAGGGTTCGCCGGTGCGGTTTGCCTTGCGTTCTTCAAGCTGCTGCACCTCGTCCAGCCGCTTGAGGAAGAGCAGGTACGTGATCTGTTCGATGACTTCGACCGGGTTGGCAATGCCCCCAGACCAGAAGGCGTCCCAAATGCGGTCGACTTGATTGCGAATGTCCCCGGTCAGCATGTTGTCCACCCTTTATAGCTGAGCCGCCGGTAAGCACCGCCGCATGGCTCAGTTGCTGGGCAAACGCACTGCCTTTTTGGGACAGAGAGCCCGTCTGCCGGAACCAACTGCGAAGCCGACCGGGGCCGGCATGGGGCAACGGTGGAATCATATTCGCTCAGGTTGTGTGCAACGGGGTGCGAGGAGGCTGCCTGCGCGCTTGCAAGGTGACGAACAGCAGAAGCAGCAGGCCACGCAGCACCCCTTGCCACCAGGAGCTGATGGTTCCCTCCAGGTTGAAGATATTCAGCAGGGAACCAAGCAGCAGCAGGCCGATCAGCGTGGAGCCGACACCGCCTTGGCCGCCGGTGAGCAGCGTGCCCCCGACGACGACGGCCGCGATGGCGTCGAGTTCCCAGCCCGTGGCTGCGACCGGTTGCCCCGCTCCCAGGCGCGACGCGAGCAGAACCCCGGCGGCCCCGGCGAGCACACCGCTGAGGGTGTACACCGCGATGCGGGTGCGGTCGACGTTGAGCCCGAGAAGATGGGCTGCCTCTTCGTTGTCGCCCACGGCAACGAGGTGATGCCCGAACCCGGTATACGCGAGCATCAGCGCGCCAAGCGCAAAGGCCGCCAGCAGCAACAGCACGGGGATGGGCACGGGGCCGAGATGTCCTCTGCCCAGAGCGCCGAGCGTGGTTGCGGCCTTTGCTAGGCGGAGGCTCTGCCCGTGCGTGAGGGCGAGCACCCATCCGCGCGCGGCGATCATCATGGCCAGCGTTACGACAAACGGTTGCAGCCGGGCTTTGGCGATCAGAAGTCCGTTGGCCAGACCCAACAGCCCACCTGCCGCTAAGCCGAAGACGACCGCCGCCAGGCTGCCGTGGTAGGAAAACTCTGCCGCTACGACACCGCCGACAGCCACCAGCGAGCCCACGGAAAGGTCGATGCCGCCGCTCAGGATGACGAACGTCATGCCCAGGCTCACCAGCCCGAGCATGCTGTTTTGCCGCAGGATGTTGAGCAGGTTTTCGCTGGACAGAAACGCCGGATAGCGGATCCCGGCCACGATGAAAACGCAAACGAGGGCGAGCGAGGAGGCGTTTTGCCTCAGCAGGCGGCCGGGGTTCAGGCGTGCCCACCTTGCGGGCATCGCGCCCACCGATGCTTGACTAAACACGGGCGGGCCTCTGCACGTATACCGCCGCAAGCAGGATCGCGGCCTTGACCACCAGCGACCACGCAAAGCCCACCAGGTGCATGTTCATCGTCGTTGCGATCATCTGAAGGAGCACGGCGCCGATCAGGGTTCCAAGGATGTTGGAGCGGCCTCCGGAGAGCAGGGTGCCCCCGACGACCACCGCCGCGATGGCGTCCAACTCCATCCCGAGGCCGATCTTGGCAGGGTCACTTGCCCCCAGCCGTGCAGCCTCGACCAGCCCGGCAACCCCTGCCAGCAGCGCACTGATGGCATACACAGCGACACGGGTCCGGAAGACGGGGATGCCGGCCATGCG
>CAXTLD010000102.1:0-10048 GCA_964245045.1 uncultured Acidobacteriaceae bacterium
GGGATGTCGAGCGCGTGGGCCGCGGCCAGGAGCTGGTCGGCGGTGGCGGTACGGGGGTTGGGCAGGGGCGCGAGGAGGATGTGATCGCGGCGGCGGGCGGGGTCGCCGGACGTGGGATCGAAGAGCGGGAGGAGGATGCGGGCCATCTCGTCAATCTGCTTGTCGGCCAGGCAGGAGAAGATAAGGGTGCGGGGGCGTGCGTCGGGGAGCTGGGCGAGCGCGGCGCGAAGCGTCCAGGCGCCGGCGGGGTTGTGGGCGACGTCCAGAAGCAGCGGGGCGTGCGGGTGCGGTGCGTTGGGCGCGGGCGGGATCCATTCGAGGCGACCGGGCCAGTGTGTGTTGCGGACGCCGGCTTCGATGGCGGTGTTCGGAATGGAGAAGCCGTGGTTGGCGCGGAGTTCGAGCGCGGTGGCGAGGGCCAGGGCGAGGTTGCGCTGCTGGTGCTGACCGGCGAGGGGCGAGTCGATATGAAGGATTTGACCGTCGATGGAGAGTGGGTAGCGATTGCGGCCCAGGGGCGAGGGTTCGGGCTCGAATTTATTTTGGTCCGTGGCTAAAGTTCTGACGAAACCTGCCGATGAAAGGGGAGAGGGAGATGGAGGTGGATCGGGTAGACCGATAAATGCGCGCGGAGGCAGGCAGCGTGAGGCGTCGACGCCTCGGACGTTGAGGGCGAGGGCGCGCTCGCCAATGGCGGCGTTGGCCTCTGGGTGTTGCGACAGGGTGACCAGAACGCCGTTGCGGCGGAGAATGCCGGCCTTCTCGTTGGCGATTTCGGCCAGCGTGTGACCGAGGAACTCGGTGTGATCGATGCCGATGTCGGTGATCACGGAGACGATGGGCTCGACGACGTTGGTCGCGTCGAGGCGGCCGCCGAGACCGACTTCGAGTATGGCGAGGTCGATCTGTTGCTCGGCGAAATGGAGGAAGGCAGTTGCGGTCAGGAGCTCGAAGAAGCTGGGCGTGTGCGGTAGCTGACGTTGCGTGACGAGTTGTTGGGCGCAGGCGTAGACCTGGCCAAAGAGGCGGCCGAAGGCAGCGTCGGGAATCTCTTCGCCGTTGATGCGGATGCGCTCGTTGACGCGAAGGAGGTGTGGGGAGGTGTAGAGGCCGGTGCGAAGGTTGGCGGCTTGGCAGATGAAGGCGAGTGTGGCGGCCGTGGAGCCTTTGCCGTTAGTGCCGGCGATGAGGACGGACGGGAAGCGGTGGTGTGGGTTGCCGAGCTCGGCGAGGAGGACGCGGATGTGATCGAGCGAGAACTTGCGCGGCGGCGCGCCCGGCGCGAGGGCGTTGCCCGTGCGCAGTTCAGGACCTAGGGAGGCGAGAGTTTCGAGGGCTTCTTTGTACTGCATTGAGTGTGCACAACGGCGCTGGAGGCCGAAGGTGTATTGTCGCATTCCTGGGGGTATTCAGCAGGTCTGCGCTCCCCGTGTTACGGTGGGCGGCAGGCTCGTGGCTAGGGCTCAACCATTGTTTTTGAGGTAAACCATGCAACCAGTTTCGTTTCAGGCCAGCGCAGCGTTCCGACCACGATTCACTCTGGGTTCCGGTCCTTGGTGGTTGGCATCGCTTGCCTTTTGCCTGTTGCTGCTGGCCCTTGTCTCGCTGGCTAGCCCGCCCGCGCTGGCGCAGAGCAAACAGCTGCGTGCTACGGATCGCTATCTGAACGTGCCTATCGGGCGCCAGACCAAGCTGCGTATTTTCACCATCGATGATGGCAACGGCGTCCAGCGCACCGTTCCACTGCAGCTTGCAGAGGACACGGTCGACTATTGGATCTACTTGGACATTAGCCAGTTCAAGGGCAAGATCATCACGATCTCCGGGCCGGCAACCCAGCCCGCGTTCGACCGCATGTACCAAGCCGCGGCAATTCGCGACGCCGACAGGATGTACAAGGAGGCTAATCGTCCGCAGTTTCACTTCACGCCGAAACGAGGCTGGAATAATGACGTCAACGGGCCCATTTATTACAACGGTCAGTACCACCTCTTCTGGCAGGCGTTTCCGTTTGGCGTGGAGTGGGACACGGGCTTCATGTATTGGGGTCATGCGACCAGCAAAGACCTAATCCACTGGACGGAACTGCCGCCTGCCCTCATGCTCGACCGCCTTGGCTCGCCCTGGTCGGGGTCTTCGCTGATCGACCATCGCAACGCTGCGGGCTTCGGCAAAGATGCGTTGGTGCTTGTGTATACCGCGTACGATCGTGAGACCAAGAAACAGGTCCAAAGCCTGGCCTTTAGCACCGACAACGGCGTTACATTTACCCGCTTCGAAGGCAACCCCGTCCTGGACACAAATGCGGAGGTCGGCAGCAAGGATACGCGCGACCCGCACGTTTTTTGGTACGCCCCGACCCAGCAATGGGTGATGGTGCTCTTTGAGAAAGACGGTCTGTCCATCTTCAACTCCAGCGACCTGAAACACTGGACGCGCAAGAGCCACATGAAGGAGTTTGCCGAGTGCCCCGATCTGTTCGAACTTCCTGTGGACGGCGACGCGCGGCACACGAACTGGGTCATCCATGGGGGCTCGTCGGCGTACCGTATCGGCACCTTCGATGGCATGACGTTTACCCCCGAGTCGCCTGAGCTTCGGTATGCCGAGGGCAAAACCGCCAGAGGCGCCGATCTGCTGTATGCCGCGCAGTCCTTTGCCGAGATGCCGGACGCGCGTCGCATTCAGATGGCTTGGGGACGGATACGGGAGCAGGACATGCCGTTCACCCAGATGATCCTGTTTCCCACCGAGTTCCGGCTCGTGACCACCCCCGATGGCCTGCGCATGGTCGCGTCTCCTATCCACGAGCTTGATTTGCTCCACGGGAAACACCACAGCTGGAGCGCGCTGACCGCAGCGAACGTTGACGCGAAGCTTGGGACCGTAAAGCCCGGCCCGCTCGACGTGAGGATGGAGGCAAAGCTGCCGTCCGACGGCGCGCTCACCCTACAGTACCAGGGCACCGACTTAGTTACGCTCCACGCAGCGGACGTACCGGAAGGCCACGGCTCCGTCCAGGTGCTGATCGACAAGGCGGTGGCGGAAGTTTTTGTCGATGGCGGTCGGCGCTACATCGTCCGCGAGCTGCCCGCCTCCGACAGTCGCAATGGTCTTAGCTGCAAGATGGAGGGCACCGGTGCGAGTCTGCAACACGTCGACGTCTATGAGCTTAAGTCCATGTGGGAGGCGAGCGGACGAGCTGCATCGCGGTAATGTGGGCGCGCGCGTGGGTGCCGTGTGCATCAAGAGGCGCAACGAATTACTGTGGCGTGGCAGAGGCGGCCGGCTGTGCCGTGGAGGCCGAGGCCGTCGGTGCGATGGGCGAAGTAGCGTGTTGCCAGCTCGCGGCTGCCGAGGTCTTCCACGGTTTGCAGGCCGTGGTTTCTGAGGGCAGCGGCGAGTTGGGTGGGAGTGAAGAAGAGCTGGAAGGGTTCGCCGGCCTGTGCGACACGGGCCGCAAGGGAGTCGTGCATGAGCTGCTCGACCGGTGGGAGGACCTCTCGTGGCTGGCTGTAGTCAAAGACGAGATCGGAGCCGGCTGGCAAGCCGCCGAGGACGCGGCAGGTGGCGGCGAAGGCCTCCGGGGTGAGGTAGGGGACGACGCCGAGCCAGGCTGTAACGGTTGGGAGGCAGAAGTCGAAGCCGACTTGGAGGAGTTGCCGGTGGAGAGATTGCTGTTCGAAGTCGACCGGGACGAGGGTGACGGAGGCTGGGAGGGCAAGGTTGGCGGCGCGGAGGCGGTCGCGCTTCCAGGCCTGGGTGGCAGGGTGGTCGACCTCGAAGATGCGGAGGTGGGGGAAGGGGTTGCGGAGGGCGAAGGTATCGAGGCCGGCGCCGAGGATGAGGTATTGGGTGGCGGCTTTGCCGTTGGCGGTGGTGCGGTCGGCCGCTTCGCCGATGGCTGCTGCGCGGTTGGCGACGGCGGTGGCGAGGGTGTCTTCGGCGAAGCGGGCGCGGGCGACCACCCAGGCGCGGAGGGCGGCGGAGTGGGGCTTGCGGTGGGCTGAGGGCGTGCGTTGGAGTTCGACGGCGGCCTCGGGGCCGAGGATGGGGATGGCGAAGGGGTCGGGAAAGACCAGCGGAGGGGTGTTTACGAGCTGGTGGGCGGCGCGGCGTAGAGCGACGCGGAGCGCGGTGCGGGAGGGGGTGGCTTGGATCACGCAAGTTTCACGGTACGCGATGTGGCGCAAAGATGAAGTTCAAGCCTTCAGCGGGTACGCAGCCAGGTCCGGGCTGCTGAGAGGGCGATAGGCAGTCGGTCGACGCAGGCGCGTCTTCGAGGACTGCTCTCTAGGTTTGTGCGCGAAGGTACGCCAGAGCGGCCTCTTCGCTCTGCTCGATGGCGATATCGACTGCGTGCTTTGCGCTTTCGAGCAGTTCGGTCGCGCGGTTGCGTGCTGCGGCAGCCGTTTTGAATCTGACCGCGACCTCTGGCGCAAACTGCACAACCACGTCTGGAACAGGTATCTGCAAGAGGTCCGATTCACTGAACCGCGGGTGCTGTGATCCATCCACGCAGTATCTGAGAATCGTCTGAACGGCGTTGCTTTGCAGGAAAGTCCAAAGCGCCTCTTGGGGAAAGGTCATTCCATCCCTGAAGCGGAGCACAAGGAACTCAGTTGAAACGACTGGAGCAGCACTAATCGGAGTTTCCACCACGGCGATTTCGCGCAGATAAGACCGAAGCCGGGATATCACGATGTCCCCATTTTGAACAAGTTTCTTTGTGCTCCCTAGTTCATTAGATAACGTGACTCCCTTAGTCGCGTCCAGTACGGGTGTTAAAGCGTCAGGCAAATCATAATTACGAACTTTGAATGGCTCGTGTGGCTGGCTCGGGTCGAACGTGTCTTTGATAGAAGTTACGTACTCCGACAGCGGCTTTCCGGGCACTTCTGACAATCTTGCGAGTGCTTGATCCTTTCGGGGATCGTAGTATTCGGCATCGAAGCGGGAAGCGGCATTGACTTCCTGGAGTTTTCGCTCATAGCTGAGCGCCACAGGCGGTGTCCAGTTGTGCAGCCCGAGCGCTTGCTCGAGAAGAGCTTCTGCGTCGGCCAAGGTAACTGCCGCTCGCTTCTTCGAGGCATGCGCTATTGTGAAGAACTGTCCGATCATGGACTGTAGACGCTTCGAGAGAAGCGGTATTCGAATCGCTTTGACCTCTTCCGGGTTTACATTGGACTGATTGATCGAGAGGCGGGCGCGTCTCTTTATGTCAGCTTGACCTCGCGAACAATTCAAGAACGCAGTAAGGTATTCGGGTTCAAGCAGATCGCAAACTGGCTGAAGGCGAACCAGGTAAGAAGCGAATATCCTAGTTTCTTCGTTCCACGGAAGGAAGAGACCCGTCCTGCCTACAAACTTTTGTGAATTCGTTCTGTTAAACAGAACGTCCCGAGGCAACAACGCGAAGGCTTCTTTGTCTTCTGCTGTAACGGAAGCCCACTTGTCTACCTGGTAGGCGCAGAGCATGTCATTGATTTCATTCATTCTGTAGATAGGAACGCCGTCGCCGTCCTCATTCATTTCCTGGGACAGGCCATACTGGGACGACCGGAGGCACTCGCCTATTGTCGTCCAGCGTAGATGAGAACATTCTGGGGCCAACTTCTTGAAAAATTCAGGGTCTATCCGGAAATCGCTGTTCTCTCTCGTTGTGGCCAGCTTCATCTCCGTAATTTCCAGCCCCTCCAACAGGCGCTTATAGCGCTCTGGGTTGAAGGGGCCTACGGAAAAAAACTTAGGTGTTCCTTCTTTGCGAACTCTTCGAAGGCCTCGGCGATGCCGTCCTGGGTGAGGCCGTCGTGGTTGTAGAGATCGTGCTGAACGACCAGGTGACCGTGGTGATCGCGAATAAGGCTGCCATCGGCATTCTTGACGTACAGCTTTTCTCCGCGCGTATCTTTGGCCGGCAGCTTCTGCGTGGCGAAGAAGATGTTGTAGTCGTCCTGTCGCGGGCAGAGCGGACCGGCGGCAGGATTGTCGTTCCATTTCTGCACAAAGAGCACGCTGGTCTTGGTGCCGGTGTGTGGCTTGAAGGTGTTGCCGTCGAGGCCGACCACGGCAAGGAGGCGGCAGCGCTCCAGAATGAATTGCCGGACGCGCTTGTCGGATACGTTGTTGAAGCGGCCCTGCGGCAGGACGACGGCCATGCGACCGCCCGGACGAAGAAAGTCGAGATTGCGCTCGATGAACAGCAGATCACGGCCCACGGCGCTTTCCGCCTTGCCGTTGGCTTTGTGCGCCAACTCGTATGGCGAGAGGAGGTCCGACTCCTTGATGTCCCCGGCGAACGGCGGATTGGCCATCAGCAAATCGAACTTGAAGTCGCGGAAATCCTTCGGGTCGGCGCGCAGCTGGCGCAGCTTCTTCCAGCCCGGCTGGTAGATGTCGTTCCAGTGCTCGTCCTTCACGGTGTCGCCCCACTTGCGATAGTCGAGCGTGTTGAGGTGGAGTACGTTGGTATTCGGCGGCGGCCTCGGGGCCGAGGATGGGGATGGCGAAGGGGTCGGGAAAGACCAGCGGAGGGGTGTTTACGAGCTGGTGGGCGGCGCGGCGTAGAGCGACGCGGAGCGCGGTGCGGGAGGGGGTGGCTTGGATCACGCAAGTTTCACGGTACGCGATCTGGGTCAAAATGAGATTCAAATCTTCAGCGGTTAGCAGCTCGGTCAGGGCTGCTGAGGGTATCGGGTTTAGTCAACGGAAGCGTTTTGAGTGTTCATGTTTGCCCATCTCTTCTGGCGTATTCTTCATTAACCGAGAGTCGGGATCACTCTTTACGGACTCCCGTTATCGACCCGAATCGGAGACTCGTGGCGCGTCCGGCTCCGTCCAAAGTGAACGCAGTATCGATCCCCCCAAGATTGAAGAACTCACTGGCACTGGACGGGAAGATCTCTCCTTTGGGGTAGGAAGCCAAGCCTTTGATTTGGGCGAAGAGTCTAGTGCCTTCTCGCGTGACTTCGTAGGTGACCGGTGCTCCGGAAGGTCCGGGCGGTAATGAATAAATCCCGACTAGATTCTCCAGTTGCGCTTCGCGAAGAGGAACGATCGCCCGTACCGCTTGTCCGCGTGAGGGCCAGTGATACTCGCTGGCGATGCTCGTTATGAGATCTCCGATAACGGCGTCTGCCCTGTCCCCGTTTGCCATGACGACGGCGCCCTTGCCAACAGCCGGAAACATGACAACCAGTGCTCGGAAGCCGGAGTTTGAGCCTCCGTGGGAAAACTCAAGTGCCGGCCCGCTTCCTTGAAGCTCCACACCTAAACCGTAAGGTGCCTTTTGTATTGTTAGCATCTGTTTCGCAGTTTGCCTTGTGAGGATCGCGCCGTTGTCCCCCTTCCAGGATTTCGTGATCGCGAGTGCCCACTTTGCAAGGTCGGTCGGCGTCGTCCAGAGACCGGCAGCCGCCATCTCCGGTTGGATGGGCCACTTGCCTCGAATTACACCACCATCACCATCATGCCCGCTAGCTGCTTTGTTCCGCATATTGTCTGGAAGAGGCTGTTCGTAGGTGCTTGAGGTCATCCCTACTGGCCCCAGCACTACGCGTTCCATTAGCTCTGGGAAGGGTTGACCCGTTATATCGGTCAAAAGTTGCTGCATAACCTCGGCTCCCCCACCTGAGTAGCGAAACATGGTTCCGGGGGTGAACTCCACGCGAATTGGAGGATTCTTTGCAGGACTTTTCCCGTCGAGGATTTGTTCAAGGGTGGGTCGATCCTCTCCGTTCCGATATCCCTCAAAGCTGCCGACGTTCAACCCAGAGCTATGGCTTAGAACCTCGCGGATCGTCACTGGTTGCTGAGCTTGAAGCTCGTTGTACGGTATCTTCCAAGACTTCAGGTAGCTATTTGGACTCTGGTCTAAATCGAGCTGTCCCAAAGATGTCAAGCGAAGGACTGCTGTTGCAGTCACAGCCTTACTAATGGATTGCGCTTCGAATAGCGTGGAGGTAGTCACAGGAGCAGTGCTGCCAGCTTCTTTCACTCCTAGCGCTCGAGTCCACGCGATTTTGCCGTCGTCGATAACAGCAATACTCATTCCGGGAACATGCTGCGCAGCCATTTCTGCGGTGATCGAAGTGGTTACTGGACGCCGACCCTCGATAACAACTGGGGGCCTCAGACCATTCAGGACACGCTCGGTACGTGGCCCATCCGAACTTTGCCGTACTGTCTGAGCCCTAGCAACTTCACGCGCCAACAAACACGCTAGCAAAGCAGTAACCAAGTGGCGGACTAGAAGTGGCGTGATATCCCGTGATCTCGTACTTTCGGCTATGCGCATTTCGACACACGTCGATCCCTTCTGAAGTGCAGTGGTTGCGGCAACCGTTTACGAAGCACAGTGGGTTACGCGATCCGTTCGCTTCGGTCTAAACGGGTATACGCAGAATCCGGAGCCGGAGGATGCAAAACTTACAATGGCCCAATCTTATTGCTCTGATTACTCAAATGAGCTGATGCAGGTAGTACCCACAAGTAGGCTTCTCGTCAGTAGTCTCCGGACGCAGTAACAACTCTGCTGTCGGACTTTCGATCTAGGCTTGCTTAAGCGAGCTTCGCGGTGCTCGTCATCCAGCCGAGGGCCTGGGCGAGGTAGGGTTTCAGGTCTTTGCGAGGGACGACCGCGTCGAGGAAGCCGTGTTCGAGGAGGAACTCGGCGCGCTGAAAGCCTTCGGGGAGTTTTTGCCGGATGGTTTGCTCGATGACGCGGGGGCCGGCGAAGCCGATGAGCGCGTCGGGTTCGGCGATGTTGAGGTCGCCGAGCATGGCGAAGCTGGCGGTGACGCCGCCGGTGGTGGGGTCGGTCATCAGCGAGATGTAAGGGATGCGGGCGGCGTCGAGGCGGGCGAGCGCGGCGGAGATCTTGGCCAGCTGCATGAGGCTGGCAATGCCTTCCATCATGCGGGCGCCGCCGGAGGCGGAGACGATGACCAGGGGGGTGCGTGTGTCGTGGGCGCGATCGACGGCACGGGCGATGGTTTCGCCCACGACGGCGCCCATGGAGCCACCGATAAAGGCGTATTCCATGACGCTGAGGACGACGGGCTGCCCGGCGAGGGTGCCGGTGGCGTTGAGGATGGCGTCGTCGAGGCCGGTTTTGGTTTGGGCTTCGGCAAGGCGGCGCTTGTAGGGCTTGAGGTCGGTGAAGTTGAGTGGGTCGGTGGAGCGGAGGCCGGTGTCGACGACCGTGTAGCCGGGGTCGAGAAGGAGGTCGAGGCGTTCGCGGGCGCCGATACGGAAGTGGTGCCCGCAGTGCGGGCAGACCTGGAGATTGGCGTCAAGGTCGGCTTTCCAGATGAGTTTGCGGCAGTTGGGGCACTTGACCCAAAGGCCTTCGGTGCGGACTTCGTGATCGGGGGTGGGGTGGATCTCGTTGTCGTCGCGTTTGAACCAGGTCATAGGGGGCGTCGGTGAAGCAGGTGCGCCCCCGGTGTGTGGGACCGGGTCGCCGCAGTTGATTGTAGCGGAAGGGGCTCGCGGGGGCGTAGGTTGTGTGGGTACCCCGGACTTTCGTGCCGAGTCTCCCAACAAGGGCCGTGGCGGCGGCATCCGAGCCCGTATGTTTACGTTGCGCGACAAGGTTGTGATTCAGGCGCCGATCGAGCGGTGTTTTGCGCTTTCGACGAACGTGGCGATTGTGCAGAAGGAGTTGGGGATGCACCCCGTAGCCGGGCGGATGACCGGGTGTGTGCGCGGGGGCGACACGGTGCGCTGGGAGGGATGGCAGCTCGGGTTCCCGAACTTCCATGTGTCGCTGATCGCGGTGTTTGAGGAGCCGTTACACTTTCAGGATCGGATGTTGGAGGGGCGATTCAAGACGTTTGCCCACGATCACTGGTTCCGCGAGGTGGAAGGCGGGGTGTTGCTGGAGGACGAGTTGCGGTTCACGATGCCATTGGGATGGGCGGGGCGGATGGTGGGGCAGGTGGTGCTGGTGCCGCACATCCGGCGGTTGCTGCGGGAGCGCTTTGCGATGTTGAAGGAGATTGCGGAGGGGGAGGGGTGGCGGGAGTATTTGTGTGGCTAGTGGCTA
>CAXTLD010000103.1:0-9855 GCA_964245045.1 uncultured Acidobacteriaceae bacterium
ACCATCTCGAGATCACCACGGATGCCGGCCTGCATACGATCCAGGTACTCAAGCTAAGCGAGATCCGCGGCCCCGCGTCCGAGGCGCAGCTCTTGTTCTTCGAGTCGGACGAGAGCCAGGCCGCCCGCGCCAAAGCGCAGAGGGAACGGAAGTCCATGTTCGCGTTTGAGCGTCTACCCGCCTTGAAGCCGACCGGAAAAGATCGCCGGCAGCTCAGCCGTTTACGCGGGCGCGGCTAACACGCTTTCGCCACGCAACCCGATCGCCGCGCTACGATACAGTGTTTGCCTTCGCGCGCCCGAGGGCACCGAAGGAGTCTTAGGCACCATGCAAGCCGCCGCCGTCCTCTCCGCCCAAAACGCAGACGTTCCCGCTTCCGTACCCACGACGATGCGTGCCCTGGTGAAACCGTCTGCCGCGCCGGGCATGGAGATGCGCGAGGTCCCGGTGCCCGCGATCGGTCCGGACGACGTGCTGATCGCGGTGGAAACGGCATCGGTCTGCGGCACCGACGTCCATATTTACCAGTGGGACGCCTGGGCGGACCATCGCATCAAGCCGCCCTACATTCCCGGTCACGAGTTCTCCGGGACCGTCGCTGCTGTCGGTAACCGCGTCACCAACGTTGGCCCCGGCGACTTCGTGTCGGCCGAGATGCACGTCGCCTGTGGGCATTGCCTGCAGTGCCGCACCGGCCAGGCGCACGTGTGCCAGTTCGTAAAGATCTTGGGCGTCGATGCCGACGGTGCCTTTGCCGATTACGTTCGCATTC
Source organism: uncultured Acidobacteriaceae bacterium (assembly GCA_964245045.1). Lineage (GTDB taxonomy): Bacteria > Acidobacteriota > Terriglobia > Terriglobales > Acidobacteriaceae > Granulicella. The sequence continues at coordinate 773 of CAXTLD010000103.1, forward strand.
CCGCCTCCAACGTGTGGAAGCTCGACCCACGGATTCCCCGCGACTGGGGCTCGTTGTTCGATCCGTTCGGCAACGCGGTGCATACCGTGCTCTCCGGCCCCGTTGCCGCGCAGACGGTGCTGGTGACGGGCTGCGGTCCCATCGGCCTGTTTTCGATCGCCGTGGCAAAAGCGTGCGGTGCGGGCCGCGTGTTTGCCGTTGAGCCGAATGCGCGCCGTCGTGAACTTGCCGCGCGCATGGGTGCCGACGTTCTGCTCGACCCGGCTGACCCCGCCACCGAGACCGCCGTCACGGACGCCACATGGGGCAACGGCGTCGACGTGCTGCTCGAGATGTCAGGGCATCCCGAGGCCATTCGGCAAGGGTTCCGCTTGCTGCGCAACGGCGGCCGCGCCTCGCTGCTCGGTCTTCCTGCCAAGCCCGTGGAACTCGATTTGGCCGACGCCGTCATCTTTAAGGGTGCAACCGTGCACGGCATCAACGGCCGCAAGATGTACGAGACCTGGCTACAGGCCGAAGCGCTGCTGCGCGACGGTCACATGGATCTTTCGCCCGTCATCACGCACCGTCTACCGCTGGCGGAGTTCGACCACGCCATGCACCTGCTCGAATCGGGCGAAGCGAGTAAGATTTTGCTGCAGGTGCGGCGCTAAGGTAGTTTGGCTCGGCGTCCAAGCCATTGCAGATTGCGCGCAGACGAAGTCTTATTGCGGCACGGGCGCAGGCGACGGCCGCAGTCGCGTGCTGCCTGTTGCCGCCGGCGCACCTGGCTGCGTAGTTGATGTACCGCCGAGCACGGCGCGTGGTGAGCTCGGGTCAACTTGATCCGCTGTCGGCGGCGTGGGGATGGCCTCGTGCGGGTTCTGCCGCAGGCCGCTCGGAGCGGCATGACCGCGATCTGGACCGCCGCCCTGGTTTGCGTCTTCATGACAGCCGGCCAGCAGCGCTGTGCCTAGCGCCAGAGCTACCACCAAAGTTGAATGTCCCTTTACGTGCGGCTTCGATACGCTCATGTCTGCACCCCTACGATGGGATGCTGGCCGGAGGTGCTTGGGATTGGTCGAAGCGTTACCATCGAAAGCGATATGAGCGTCGCTATCGCCAGTTCGCCAGTTCCCACCGAAACGCCTCGTCGCCAACAGCTTAGCCACCTCACCGCCGCATTGGAAGAGCTGCGCGAGAAGGGAACGTACTTCCGCCTGCGCGTGCTGGACGACGAGCAGGGTCCGCTCTGCCATTACGACGGTCGCGAAGTCATCAATCTGGCCAGCAACAACTACCTCGGGCTCTGCAATCATCCGAAGCTGCGCGAGGCTGCGACCAAAGCCATCGCGGACTTCGGCGTCGGTTCAGGCGCGGTGCGGACGATCGCCGGCACGATGCGGATCCACATGGAACTTGAAGAGAAGATTGCCGCCTTCAAGGGCGTGGAGGCCTGCGTAGTTTTCCAGTCCGGCTTCACCGCGAACGCAGGCACCGTGTCGTCCATTCTGGGCAAGGAAGACTTCATCTTGTCTGACGAGCTCAACCACGCGTCGATCATCGATGGCGCGCGGCTGTCTCGCGCCAAGGTCAAGGTCTTTCGGCACAAGGACGTGGCGCACTGCGAGCAGTTGTTGCAAGAGGTCCAGCACGAGCCTGGGCGCAAGCTGGTCATTACCGACGGCGTGTTCTCCATGGACGGCGACATTGGGCCGGTGGGCGAGCTGGCGGCGCTGTGTGAACGCTATGGCGCCATCATGATGGTGGACGATGCGCATGCGTCCGGCGTTCTGGGGAGGAATGGGCGCGGGTCGGTGGACCACTTCGGTGTGAGCGACAAGGTGGACGTGCAGGTGGGTACGTTGTCCAAGGCGATCGGTGCGCTTGGCGGGTACGTTTGCGGGAGTCGTGACCTGATCGACTACCTGTACCACCGTGCGCGGCCGTTTCTGTTCTCCACCTCGCACCCGCCGTCGGTTGCGGCGAGCTGCCTTGCCGCGTTCGATCTGCTCGAAGACGAGCCGGAGCGCATCGAGCGGCTTTGGGCAAACACGCGGTACTTTCAGGAGCAGCTGCGGTCGGCCGGCTTTGACGTCGGCGGTCGGACGACACCGGCGACGGAGACGCCGATCACGCCCATCCTCGTGGGCGAAGGGCGTAAGGCAATGGAGTTCAGCCGGGCGCTCTTTGACCGCGGCGTTATGGCGACCGGTATCGCGTTTCCGACGGTGCCTGAGGGCAAGGCGCGCATCCGCTGCATCATGACCAGCGAGCACACGCGCCCGCAGATTGATACGGCGCTGGAGACGTTAACGGACACGGCCCGGGGATTGGGCTTGCTGCAGGCAGTTTGAGGCCGGGCTGCATCCTATGGCTTCGGAACGCGCGACGCGGGTTCGAGGAGAGAGTTCATGGCAGATCAAGCGGCATTGCAGCAGAAGTATGCGCCCGTTGGGCAGGTGATTGCTGATTTCAGCGATTTAGGGGCGAAGTTCGACGGTATCTTCATGGAGGGCGACAAGCTGATCCTGAAGGCGGATGTGCCGTCCAAAGTTGTGCTGAACCGGGTGTGGGACGTGACCAAGGAGTGCGACCCGTCGTACTCGGATTTTGAGCCGCGGCTCACGGTGACCGGCGGCGACGATCAGCCGTACACCATCAAGGCCGGCGACAACCTGAGCAAGGTGGCCGAGAAGTTCTACGGGCACGCGAACAAGTACGAGACGATCGCACAGGCGAACGGCATCTCGAACCCTGACCACATCCAGGTCGGGCAGGAGATTCGGATTCCGCCGCTGTCGTAAGCGGTTGCTTGCGGGGAGGGGTCGGGCTGATTGCCCGGCCCTTGTTGTTTCGGGCTAGATTTGGGAGCAGGCGAGCGGGCTGAGGATCAGGTTGGTGATGTTGCTCACGATGGACTCGTAGGCGTAGCGGGGGTCGGCGGAGAGCTTCTTCCAGGCGGGGTCGGCGGAGAAGGCGGCCCAGTTGGTCTCGAGTTCGCGCATGTCGGCGAAGGTGAGCATGTACGTCAGGCTGGGCATGCGAGCGCCGATCAGGGTTTGGCCGAAAAAAACCGGGTGCAGACCGGTGCGCTGGAAGATCTCGAACTCGCCGTGATTGAACATTTCGAGCTTGCGCAGGTGGGCGGCGTGGCTCGGGCTCTCGTAGGTGCGGAGCTGAAAGATGCGCTTGCCCTTGGCTAGGATGGTGAGTTTGGGCCAGCCTTCGAAGGCGAGCAGCAGCGAGGTGTCCACGCGGTGGAAGGCGGGCGAGGTGGCGGGGGCGGCCCAGAAAGGCTGCGCGGCCTGGAGGAAGGCGGCGTCCAGCGCGAGCTGGTTGTCGAGCGTGGCAAGCGTGGCGGCGTCGTGGCCAGGGAGGAGGAGGTAGAAGGTGGGGGTGTCAGGGCCGATGTCGAGGCGAAAGACGCCGACCGGGCCGAGGCCGAGGCGGGTGAGCGCGGGCACGAGGGCGTCGGCGAAGAAATGCTCGGCAAGGGCGGTCTGCGGGCCGCTTTGCAGCGTGTAGCGGCGCAGGAGGTAGAGCTCGCGGGCGGGGGCGGCAGATGGGGTGTTCACGCTAGCGTGGGATGCGGTTTGGGGGGCGAGCGCGGCGGCGGCGGTGGTGGCGAGGAAGTGGCGGCGGTCCATGTGCGCTGATTGTAGAAGGCGGTAGCCCCCCTCCCCCCACCCTTTTCCTAAAATCTCTGGTTTTGTTGCACATGCGCGTACGGTGGAGCGTAAAATATTCAAAACAGGCGACTTGTGGGCAAAATCTCTGGAATGAACACTTTACGGGCTCCGTGGAAAAGCGGGGCGCCGGTTGGTATCTTGGGGGCTGCCTTCAGCATACAGGCCCGGGTGGGAATGGGCGGCAAGGCGGAGGTGGTTTGGAATGTTGGGGATAGGTTGGATCGGGGGTTGACAGCGAGGGTTGCAGGAGTCTGACTTGGGCCCGGTGCTAGGAGGTGGCGGACCACTTCGGAGGTTGGTCTCCGGAGCATGGGCGGGGGTTGGTTGGGCTTGGGCGCGAGACCTACCTTCGCGACGATGAAGCTGTTGCGAAGGTAGGGCACCCGGTCACTCGCTTACGCGTTCAGCCTTCCAAACCGCTTCTTTCTCAGCATGGCACCGGCTGCAAGAACACCTGTGCCGAGCAGGCTCCAGCTGCTGGGCTCCGGAGTGGTGGCCGTAAGGGAAAGATTGTCGATGTACTCGTCTGGGGTGGCTGTGCCCGCCGTGCCGCCCAATCGAGTGACCTGGGTCTGCAGAAGGTAAGTCCCGTCAGTGAGTGTGAGCAGGGCGCTGACATTGCCGCGCAGGACTTGATATGGGAGGCCGAAACTGCCGAGGTAGTCGCTGGCTACGACTGAACCGTTCAAGAGGATGGAAAATAGACCGGCATCCGCGTTGATCGTTCCATTGGCGCTGTCCTGGGAGGCGACGTTCTCAAAGAGCAGGTACTGTCCAGGCGTGCTGATGGTGATCGTCTGTGAAAGGCCGGCACCGCCCTCCGCGCGAAAGGGAGTCGTAGTGCCCACGTTGAAGTGTGCGGCGTCCGAAGCCCCGGTGCCGGTGGTGTTGAAGGTTACGACGTTGGGGAGACCGGTGCCGTCAGCGCCGTTGGCCGTGTTGTAAGTCGTGAAGCCGGAGAGCGTTCCGGTTTCGAAGTTGCCGTTGGTAACTACATCGGCCAGGGCGGGCAGGGCGCCAAACCCAAAACCTAGGGCAAGGCCTGTGGCCAGGACAGCAAAACTCGAGCGCATAAGTCTCCTGAGGACAAAGAGGTGAAAGGTGGGTACGGAGACCATAGCACAATACCTACGTGGGGCTAATGAATGGAGGGAGAACGTAGGTCTGGTTCGGAGACGAGAAGGTGAACGTGTTCGGGCATGACGACATACGCAAGGATGTCGAAGCTGTACTTGCGGCGGGTCCGTTCCAGGAGCATTCGAAGATGTCGCGGGTAGCGGCGGTGTTCAGATACGGTCTGCGTTCGTAGCAGCTGACCGTGATGAGGTGGTCGTGATCTTCGGTCTGGTACCTTTCAACCCGCGGCGCGTGGGCGAAGTGTAGTCGGGTGAGAGGGCGCGGGGCACTCCCGTATTCGTGTTGGTGAGTTGACCATGGGTGCCCAATCTTCGCCGCAGTTGTATCGTGGCTAAGGGGGGTGGAGTGCTGGAGACGTTAGGATTCCGGAACATCGGCGGGGGTGGTCGTGCTTTCGCGCGAGGCCCCCTTAGCTACGCAAAGACGGGCACCCGGCAATCATCCGTTGTCCACACACGGGAGGTCAAGCGGGTAGCCCGAGCTTGTCAAAGAAGGCGCGATTCCTTTCAACAGCTGCATTCACCAGCCTGTCGAAAGAGATGACCTCGATGTAAGCATTGTAGTTATCGTTGTAGCCGAAGTAGCCCATCTTATCAGCCGTAACCTTCAGATTGAGGACTCTACATTGCTTCTGAACGGAAGGTGTTACATCGCAGAGTACATAGCAATATCCAGGGATGCTGCGAGACTCTGGGATCGGTCTACCTTTCTGAGTGCGAGCCTCTCCATTGCGCACTTTCTCAAGATAGCCCAACGCTTGCTCGATGGCGTTCCCATCTTCTCCCGACTGTGCATCGTCTCGCATAGGCCGCTTGATTTCCACCACCGTTATAGAAGCCAGTGGTAGCTTATCTCCGTCGGCCACAAGCAGAGGTTCATCGAATACATTCAGCGCAGCTATATCTGGTTCTTTGGTGCTGGTGGATTCCGTTATAGGATAAGACTTCAGAGTCTTATCAGACGCTAGGAAATTGTGGAAAGCTAACCGCTCGTCAATCAGCCAGAGATTCGCATTGTCGGCAGTAATCTCGTTAGAAGTCTTTCTCATCGGTATTATGAGCTCATGAATTATTTCCTCTTTGGAATACTTGTTATCTGCGCTTCGGCTGACTGTTTTCTGAAGAATGTCTAGTACTACCTTACGGTGAAAGACATAACTTGCCAAGTCAGACTTCTTGAGATCATCCGCTTTACCGAGATAGTCCTGAAGGCGCCTTTGGTATTGTTCCGGTGTCTCCCCTATCCCAAAATTCATCAACTCCTGACCTTCGGCCAGTAGAGTACCCTCAAACTCCACAAATTGCTTATGGAGTAGAAGCTCTAGATCGCGATCAGAGATGTCGGGAGACACATTCAATTTATCTGTGCCAACGCGGTTGAGGATTGGGCGATAGCGAGGCGACTTTCGCTCAACGAATTGCTGAACGCGTCGCATACTCGCTTCTTGGTTCTGGCTCAGAAGGGGGCCGAGATGTTCAGCCACGGAGCTTAGAACGCCAAGTCTGACCTGGTCGAAAGATACCTCCGAATCGGCGAAGAGCGCATCTTTAGAACCCGCCGAATCAAAAGAAATACGGTCGGGCCTTACATGTGAATCTAGGAAGGGCGAGGTCACATAACATGCGTAGACGAATTCACCATTGTCATCTCGCAACTTGCCAAACAGTCCGGGTATTTTGCCTTGGATGTTTTCTTCTTCGACTAGTCTGCCAGCGGCACACCATGCGATGAATGGTTGCTTGTCTATGCCAGCTTTTAGCTTCATATGGGTCAGCTCGAACTCTTCGTTCTTCAGTGTTAAGGAACTACGGGCGGCTGACGCGAGCATATATTCCTCATAGACTTCCTCAAGCAGAGTGTAGCCTTCATCATCTTTGATTCTTATGTCTGGGGCGCCTCCAGGGCGGACGAAGTACCAGAGGCAATGCTCCAGCAGGTTATTTGCAATTGCTCTTGCCGTCTTCGATGCTCTTGAGCTGTAGTTCTTGTTGAAGTTCTCCAAGTAAACTGCTGTTGTTAAATCGCCCGTCGCTTCGGGTTCGGATTCAAGAGGCTCTGAAACCCCGTCCTTTGGAGTGAAAGAAAACTCGCGATGCCTTGCGCGCCCGGTGTTGTCGGTGTAGTCACTCTCAATGCGGACGCGTTCGAAAGCTTTGAGCCACATAAGGCGGCCTACACCACGACACCCTAAGTTCGCTTTATAGTCAGAATCTAGAGTACGGAACGACTCCAGGTTTTCGTCGTTAAAGCCTGCGCCATTGTCAGTGACGACAAAGCCGACGATGGGCTCTAAGGGAGGTGCTCCCCGCCGTGACTTGTTGTCTTCAAGTGGTAGAGAGGTCTGGGGTGAACGCAATATTTGAACAACGATCTTTGCTGATGTGGTAACAGTCGGGACCGAGTCAACCGAATGGATCGAGTTCACAACTGCTTCGAACAGAGGTAGTAGGCCCTGACCCAGTGGTAGTGACGTGTTCCTCAAGCGTCCAGCGAGGTAAGTTTGCATGCTCATGCTAGTACCAGCACCCTATCTGATCAGATTCACCACTGACGAACTGCAATCTAACGCCCAAACTTCTGCAAGCCGCCCATTTGGCTCATCAGGCGTTGTTGCATCTTTTGCATGCCTCCGCCGGAGGACATGGATTTCATCATTTTGGACATTTGGGCGTGTTGTTTTAGGAGGTTGTTGACCTCCTGGACGGTGGTGCCGGAGCCGAGGGCGATGCGTTTGCGGCGGCTGCCGTTGATGATGTTGGAGTTGGTGCGTTCCTTTTTGGTCATGGAGTTGATGATGGCTTCGACGCGGTCGAGCTGTTTGTCGTCGACCTGGTTGGCGGCTTGCTGGAGGCCTTGGAACGGGCCGATGCTGGGGAGCATCTTGAGGATGGACTGCATGCTGCCGAGCTTCTTGATCTGGCGGAGCTGTTCGCGGAAGTCTTCGAGCGAGAAGCCTTCGCCGGAGAAGGCCTTGCGGGCGAAGGCCTCGGCTTTGGATTTGTCGAGCTTTTCTTCGGCGCGCTCGAGTAGGGTGGCGACGTCGCCCATGCCCATGATGCGGCCGACGATGCGATCGGGGTGGAAGGCCTCGAAGGCGTCGGGCTTTTCGCCGGTGCCGAGGAACTTGATGGGCGCGCCGGTGATTTTCCGGATGCTGAGGGCGGCGCCGCCGCGGGAGTCGCCGTCCATTTTGGTGAGGATGGCGCCGGTGAACTGGAGGCGGTCGTTGAAGGCCTTGGCGGAGTTGACGGCGTCCTGGCCGGTCATGGCGTCGGCGACGAAGAGGATTTCGGTGGGCGAGAGCTCGGCTTTGAGCTGGGCCATCTCGTCCATGAGGGCCTGGTCGATGCCGAGACGGCCGGCGGTGTCGACAATGAGGATGTCGTTGCCGAAGTTGCGGGCTTCCTTGTAGGCCTCTTTTGCGAGGCGCAGGACGTCGGGGGTGCCGGGCTGTCCGTTGTCCGTGAGTTTGCCCTTGTAGATTTGGGCGCCGATGGATTTGGCGACGACTTCGAGCTGTTCGCGGGCGGCGGGGCGGTAGACGTCGACGGAGACGAGGAGGGGGCGGTGGCCGCCCTTTTTGAGCCAGGCGGCGAGCTTGCCGGAGGTCGTCGTCTTGCCCGAGCCCTGAAGCCCGGCCATGAGGATGACGGTGGGGGGCTGGGGGGCGAATTTGAATTTGGCGGTGTCGTGGCCGAGGACGTCCATGAGCTCGTCGCGGACGATTTTGACGATTTGCTCGGAGGGGGAAAGAGCGGTGGCGACCTCTGCTCCCAGAGCTTTGGTGCGGATGTGGTCGACGACCTCGCGGGCGATGTCGAGGTTGACGTCGGCCTCCAGGAGCGCGGTGCGGATGGAGCGGAGGGCGTCGTTGATGTTTTCGTCGGTGAGGGTGCCCTGGCCGCGGAGGTCCTTGAAGGTGCGCTGAAGTCGGTCGCTGAGGTTCTCAAACATGGCTGTTTTAGTTTAGCTGGGGTTGGCGCTGCGCGTTGGCTGGGGTTGGCGCTGCGCGTTGGCTGAGGTTGGCGCTGCGCGTTGGCGAGGTGGATACCGGTTATGGGCGGCGTTGGGGTGGATGCGGGAAGATGCACATAGTATGTGTGCGGCTTCCAATCGGGACGGCAATGGGGCGCTGTTGCGGGAGTACGCGGCGTACCTGCGCGTGGAGAAGGGGCTGCGGCCGGGGAGCTGTGCGGCGTACCGGAGCGATCTGCTGATCTTTGCGGAGTTTGCGGAGGGTGTGGGGCTGGCGTTGGTTGCCGCAGATGAGGGGTG
>CAXTLD010000104.1:0-9616 GCA_964245045.1 uncultured Acidobacteriaceae bacterium
GCGCGGTAGTCGGCGAGGGGGCGGGGCATGGGTCAGCGAGCCTCCGCGTGGGAGGGCGAGGGCGTGCGTGCGGTGGCGCTAGGGGCGGTGTCGAAGACGCGGAGGATGACCGCGGTGTTACGGCGCATGTCGTAGACCTGCTGAAACGTTTGGAGCGCGTTGCGGGACATGGCAGAGCGTTCCGCTGGTATGAGGGCGAGCCAACGCGAGAGCAGACGGTAGACGCCGTCGGGGGTGTCGGGTTCCACGAGCGCGCAGCCGGCGGCGGTGAGGTCTGGGGCGATGTTGACGGGGTCGCACAGCAGGACGGGTTTGGCGGAGGCGAGGGCTTCGACGGCGGCGATGCCGAAGTTCTCCTGGTGCGAGGGAAGGATAAAAGCCTCGCAGGCGGCGAAGGCTCCCCATTTGATTGCGCCTTCGAGCATGCCGGGCCAGTGCACACGGGAGGCGACGCCGGCGGCGGCGAGTGCGGGATCCAGCTGGGTGCGCCAGTGGTTGGGGTCGGGCCCGGCCATCACGAGATGGAGGTTGGGGTGTGTGGGGGCGAGCGTGGCGAAGGCCCGCGTGAGGAGGTCACAGCCCTTTTTGGGGTGGATGCGGCCCAGGTAGAGGAGAAAGGGCGTGTCGGCGAGTTGGGGGAAACGGTCGGTAAAGGCGGCTTGCAGGACGCCGGGGCTGGCGGGCGGTGGCTCCGACCCGAGGGGAACGACGACCGGACGCCAGCGGTGGAGCGAAAAGCTTTGCGCGGCGAGGTCGCGCTCGAGGGCGGTGGTGAAGAGCACGCGATGCGCCCGGCGAAGCACCCAGTACTCCGCCAGCAGCCAGAAGATCCACTTCTTGAGGTGTTTGCGGGGATAGGTGCGTTTGAACCATGGGTCGAGCATACCGTGCGCGAAGACGACATAGGGAACACGGCCTGCGAAGGCGCGCATGGCCGCGATACCGATCCACTGCCAGAGGCCATGGACGAGGACGCCGCTGAAGCGATTGCGGTTGGCGCGTAGCCAGGGCAGTAGATGGGGGCTGTACCAGCGTCTGCGGGGGCTGCCGAGGGCGTGCACGGGGCAAGGCAGGTCAGTGAGGAAGGGCGCTGAGGGGTCATCGAGGGTGGCAATCTCTGCGGTGTAGCCCGCGGAGGCGTGGCGGACGAGCATGCGAATGGCCTCACTGGGACCGCCGGCGGCCGGGTTGAGGGTGCCGACGATGTGCAGGACGTGCATGCGGATGCCGAGTCTTAGGATAGCAACTTGCGTGCGAGCTGGTGGTTACGGGCGGAGGCGGCGCGTGGTGAAGGCGAGCGCCTCCCGGAGACCGCGGATGTCGGCTTCGAGATCCCAGGAGGCGATGCGCTGGGCGGCGGCTTGGCCCATGCGAGGCGCGGTTTCGGGGGAGCGGAGGATGTTGAACAGGGCAGAGGTGAGGGCGGCGATGTCGCCGCAGGGGTAGATGAAGCCGTTGTGGCCGTCGGTGACGAGGTCGGGGGCGGCGCCGACGTCGGAGGAGACGACCACGGGGCAGCCGGCGGCCATGGCCTCATTGACGATGAGGCCCCAGGACTCATGTTGTGAGGGGAGGACGAAGACGTCGGCCAGGGCGAAGAGCGCTGGAAGCTCGCTTTGGTTGCGGAAGCCGAGGAAGCGTACCCCGTCAAGGTTCTTGGTCGCGCATAGCTCTTCGAGGGAGGTGCGCTTCTCGCCGTCACCAACGATGAGGAGGTAGGGTGCGAGGGAGAGGCGTGGCGTGAGGCGGGCGAAGGCTTCGATGAGGTCGGCGGCGCGCTTGCGGGGCTGGAGCTTGGAGGCGAAGAGGATGACGGGGCGGTTGGGCTCGAGCTGCAGTTCTGTGCGGAGACGTGCGAGTTGGGGGCGGGCTGCGGCGGCTTTCTGCGCAAAGTAGGCGTTGTCGACGGCATAGGGAACGGGGAACTGCGGGATGGCGTCGCCGAGGGACTCGCGCCAGTAAGCGGCGTTGCGGGAGCCGATGGGCAGCGTGGCAACGACGAACGGGCGAAGGACGCGGAAGAAGGCACGCTTGGTCAGGGACTTCACACGGCTGCGGGGGCGGTCGCCGGACCAGCTTTCGGCCCGCAGGAGGATGGGGATGCCGAGAGCGTGGGCAGCGACGATGCCGCGGAGGGCGTTGAGACTGGCATAGCCATGGACCCAAAGGGCGTCGAAGGCAGGCTGGCCGTCGCGGTCGCGGAGGGCGCGAAGGACGTTGCGGCTGAGGGGCGTGGTGGCGGAGACGGTGCCGTTGTCGCGGACGGCGGGGAGGACGCGGGAGCGGTACCCCTCAAGCAGCGGGACGTCCCAGGTCACGGCGGTGCCGAAGCCGGGGTCCTGGTAGGCGCGCGCGGAGAAGTCGGAGCCGAACAGGACAGTGAGGTCGATGTCGGGCTCCTCCGCGAGGCGGCGCAGGAGAGGGGCCTGGTATTGGATGGGGTGACTGACGAGATAGGCGAGGCGGACGGGTGGGGTCACTGGAGGTCGACGTGGCCATGCCTTGGGATCGAGCGTGGATGCGATGTGTGATGTTGAGCTGTGAGCTATGAGGTGTTGAGCTATGAGGAGGCGGCGAGAACTCTAGAACCCAGGCGGACGGTTGTGGGTGATGTTGAGCTGTGAGCTATGAGGTGTTGAGCTAGGAGGTGTGAGGTGTGAGACCGGCCTTTAGCGCGTGGTGTAGATGGCGGCTAGGGCGAAGGAGAGCACGCCGAGGATGGAGCCGAGGGTGCCGTTGGTGAGGGCGCTCTTGAAGGTGCTGGGCGGCAGGAACACGATGTCGTTGGGCTGCATGATAGGGTCGGGAGCCTTGCCGTAGAGCACGTCTTTGATGTTGAGGGTGGTGACCGTCCGGTGGTCGCCGACGGTGCGGATGATGTGGAGCTGGCTGTAGCTGGCGTCCTGGACAGGGCCGCCAACGATGGCGGAGACTTGGGTTAAGGTGAGCGGGCCGTAGTTGGTGAGCGGGACCACGCCGGGGGTGCGGAACTCGCCGGAGACGTACACGACGCCGATGCGGGAGACGACGACGGTGTCGCCGGGGAAGAGGGGGATGTTGCCGGCCGCGGAGTGGGCGGGGTCGTTGCCGATGTCGACGGCCAGGGGTTGGGCGCGGCCCGGGCGCAGGATGGTGACGGTGCGACTGGCGCTCGCGGGCAGGCCACCGCCGGCGGCGATGGCGGTGTAGAGGCTGCGCGAGCCGACGACTGGGACAGTTGCATGCATTTCGCCACCGAGCGTGACCGTGGCGTTGGGGCCTTCCGCGAGAGTGAGGATGACCTGCGGATTGCGATACATGCCGGCGTCTTCGAGCTTTTGCGCGATACGCTGCTCGGCAGCGGTGACGCTCTGACCCTGGAGGGGCACGACGCCGATGAGGGGCAAGAGCACGTTGCCGTCGATGCCGATACGGCCGGCGAAGGTGTACTCGGGGTCGCCGAAGAGGCGAACGGAGATTTGGTCGCCGGCGCCTAACAGTGGCTCCGGCGTGGAGGGAAACAGCAGCGAGGGGTCATTGGCCGAGGGGACGACGAGGCTGCGGTCGGCCGCGGTGGGCGGACCGTTGTACTGGGCGCGGGCGGCTGGTGAGGCCGTAAGCGCGAGCAAGAAGGCCAGCAGAAGGGAGAATGGGCGCGTCACCGGAGGCTCTCCTCCTTGGCGGTGGCATGGTTCCCGTTTTCGGCGGGATGGTTCCCATTTTGGGAACCCCAGCCATTGCCGTCGACGCCGGTGGAGGCGTAGCTGCCATAGCCCGAATAGCCGTAGTAGGAGTAGTACTCCGGCGAGTTGAGGTCCACGGCGTTCAGAGCGATGCCGGCGAGCTTGGCGCCGGAGCGAAGGAGCAGGTCGCGAGCGCGGCGGACAGCGTGCTTGGTGGATTTGCCATGACGCACGATGAGTACCACGGCATCGGCCTCGCGCGCGAGCACAACGCTGTCCGTGACCGAGAGCAGGGGCGGCGAGTCCATGACGACGTGGGTGTAGAGGCTGCGCGCCTCGTCCAGCAGACGCCGCATGGCGTCGGAGCTGAGCAGCTCGGTGGGGAACGGCGGGATGGGACCGCTGGTGAGGACGTCGAGGTTGGGTAGGTCCGTGATGTTTTGCACGGCCTCGCGCAGGGAAAGGCTGCCGGTAAGCGCGGAGGTGAGGCCGACTTTGCCGTTCAGGCCGAAGCGGTGGTGGATGGTGGGGCGGCGTAGGTCGGCGTCGATCAGCAGGACGCGAACGTTGCGCTGCGCGAGCACGGCGGCAAGGTTGAGCGAAGCGGTGGTTTTGCCTTCGGCGGGCGTGGCGCTGGTGAGGAGAATAGTCTGCGGCTCGCGCCCGGCGACCGAGAGCAGAAGCGAAGTCCGCAGGGTGCGAAAGGCCTCGGCGAACTGCGATTTCGGGCTGGTGATGACCATCAGATTGCGTTGCGCGGCGGTTTGTGCGGTCGTGTCGATGGGCCGGCGAGCCTTGGGAATGAGCGCGAGCGAGGGCAGGCCGGAGATCTCCTCGACCTCCGCCACACTGCTGAGGCTGGTGTCGAGGCTTTCGAGGACAAAGGCCAGAATGACCGCGAGACCCGCAAAGATGAGCGTGTTGACGATCAGGATGGAGCCCTTGGGGCGCAGGGACGGATTAACGGGCGGGACGGCGCTGTCCACCACGTCAACCTCTTGCGATTCGAGGCCGGCCTGCACGCCGGCCGTGCGCAGGCGCTGCAGCAGGCCCTCGTAGAGGCTGCGATTGGACTCGAACTCACGCTGTCGGATGGTGTATTCGACCAGGTCGTTGCGGAGCTTATAAGCGTTGGCTTTGGCGGTTTCGAGTGCGCCGCGGGTTTGCGCCTCGTTGGCCCGGGCGGCGACGAGGGTTTCGCGGGCCTGCACGAGGACGCGGTGCTGCTCGTCCCCGATCTCGCGATCGAGTTCGGCGATTTGGGCGTGTAGCGCCTTGACGCGGGGGAGGTTGGGACCGGCGGTCACGTCGGCACCGCTGAGCTGCGCCTGCAAGGTCTCCCGCTGCCCGCGCAGGCTGGCGAGCTCGGGACTGGACTGCCCGTTGACGGCACCGACCGAGGCGTCCAGCGCGGTGGGGTCCATGCCCGAAAGGACACGAAAGCGCGACTCGACGACAATGCGGTTGATCTGGGCCTCGCTGGCGGCCTTGGTGAGGTCGTCGATGCCGGAGGCGATCTCATTGTGGCTGGTGTCGAAGCCGAGCACGCCGAGGCGCTTGCCCAGGTCGATCATCTGCTCCTGCGAGGCCTCGACCTGTTGCTTCAAGTCGTCGAGCTGGGTGGACAACCAGTTCGAGACAGTTTTGGTGGCGTTGTAGCGGGACTGGAAGCTGTTCCGTTGGTACTCGCGGATGAGATTGTTGACGATCTCGGCGGAGAGGTTGGGATCGAGCGTGCTGGCGGAGATACGGACGATGTCGGTCTTGGGAATGGCGGCAACCGTGACGTCGTTCTGGAGGGCGGCGAGCGTGCTTTCGCGCACCGTGGGCTGATCAATGCTGGCGTGGGGCGCGGGGCCGCGCACGCCCGTGAACTGAGGGTTGTTGGGCAGATCGAGGTCGCGGGCGACGGTCAGCAGAAGAGTATCGCTCTTCAGAATAGTGGTTTGGGTGGGGATGTCGTAGGTGTCTTCGGCCAGCGGTGTGGCGTTAACGCGGTACTCGGAGGCGGCGCCGCTGCGGATTTCCACGTTGCCATAGGCCACGTAGAGCCGTGGCTGCGTTGCGGCCTTGTAGTAGCCGTAGGCGAAGCCGAGCGCGGCGGCGAGCAGAATGAGCCACTTGCGCTTGCGCAGGACGAGCAGCGTGTCGGAAAGGGTGGTGTCGGGGCGTGGCCCGTCGTCGACCGAGGCCGCCCAATCGCGATCCGCAGACCTGTACGTCGACTCGAGGCGGTCCGGAGTCATCCGCTTTAGTTTACGCGAGAATTACTTCCGACTGCACGATAGTTGCAGATGTCAGGGAGCCCGCCTGCTGACGCGGCGCACGACGGAGGGCGCAAGGGGCGCCCACCTCCACCGTGCAGGTCAGGCACCGCGAACTTATGGCGACAGGCAGTCACCAAACAGCTGCGGCCACTACAACTCTCCTGCGATGTACGCCCCTCATCAGCTTCGACAGAATCAAGGTCACAGCGGTGCTTGCGGTGATCTGAGCTGGCAGAGCCAAAGCAAATTTGGACGCAAGGCAGAAGACATCCGAAGCGGCGGTGAACACGTTGCGAACGCGACGAACATGAAGAAAGTTGGACCATGAAAAAGACACGGAACCTGATGACTTGTTGGTTTGGTTACTTGGCTGCTGTTGTGTTATTTGTAAGCTTCACTTCCCCTGCACGCGCTACGACGTATTATCTTTCAGCTACCGGAAACGACGCCAGTAGCGGACTGTCCGTCGGTTCCGCCTGGTTGACGCCGAAACACAATCTAACGTGCGGCGATGTGATCTTGGCCACCGCAAGCAATGCCTACTCAAACGGTAACTTTGGCGCCGGTAGTTGGGGTACGGTGAACTGTCCAGGGGGCGATAACGTTGCGTGGTTGAAGTGCGTAACCTTTGACGCTTGTAAGATTTTGATTCCGGCGAGTAACACGCAGCAGGCGGGCATGAGCCCGAGCTCGAGCTACTGGGGCATACAAGGGTGGGAGGTTTCCAACTTGTCCACCGCAAGTAACTCGCTGTGGTGCTTCGGAACATTCCCGCGACTGAATTCCGTGCATCACATCATCTTTGCGAACAATGTAGCCAATGTGTGCCCGCTCGCGAGCTTTGGCGGCGGCTCTAACGGTATCTTCGGCACCGACTACCTTGTCATCGTGGGCAATATTTCCTACAGGGGGGGCACGTCCAACACCGGTTGCGGCAGCGGCATCGATGTGTTCTCGCCCGTGGCTACTGACGCGGCACCGGGAACCCATATCTTTATTGCCGGCAATCTGTCGTACGCAAGCACGAATCCATCCGCGTCAAACTGCTGGGATGGCAATGGCATCATTCTCGACACGTTTGACGGTCACACGACGGCCGGTCTAAGCCCTTACGCGCAGCAAACGGTGGTCGAAAACAACTTCTCTCTTGCCAATGGGGGCGTAGGCATACAGGTGGAGTACAGCAGCCCGGCGGACTACAACAATCCTCCTTCCGGCGCGGTGTACGGAGCGGTGTATGTTCGGAACAACACGATGTGGGGCAACGGCCTGGGCAGCTATGCCTACGGCAGTCCCGACTGCGCCGAGTACCGCGTCTTTAAGGCATCGAACACATACGCTACAGGAAATCTCGCGGTAACTAGCCAAAAGAGCTGTTATGGGGCCTGGTCAGCGAACAACGCCTACGTTGCAAACGTTGCTAACTCGACCGACAGCGTCGTGGGAAACTGGGGCTACAGCGCGTGGGGCTATGACGATGAGATGGTCGGCTCGAACGGCTTTTCTTACGGATCGAACACCTTTGGGGTTAATCCGCAGTTGAGCAATCCCCAAACGCCAGGTGCACCTAGCTGCAGCGCGTATGGAAGTGCACCGGCGTGCATGGCGACGGTGATCTCGAACTTCGCACCGAAGCTTCTTGCTGCACAGGGGTATGGCTATCAGACGCCAAGTTCAAAGAGCACCTACGATCCACTTTTTCCCCAGTGGGTGTGCAATGTGAACCTACCGACAGGCCTGGTCACCATGGGTTGCGCCAAGTCGAACAAGGGGACGGCAGGTCATTGAGCGGGGCGCGAGCGTTCCGCACCTAAGAACAGAGAAGGGACGGGTGACAGCTTACGCCCGTCCCTTCGAGCTATAAGCATGCAAAAACCGGAGCTCGTTTCGCAGGTCTATTTGCCGTTCAGGTGCGTACCGGCGGAGCGTAGCTTGGGGTAGAAGGTGAACTGGAAGGCGAAGGTGTTGTCGGTTTGGTGGGTGGTCTGGTAGACAGGGGCGATCCAGTGCTCGTACTGGTACCAGGCATTGAGTTCTAGGTCGGGACGGAGGCGCTTGACGACGTCGAGCTTGAACTGGTTCTGGGTGGTGCCCTGGGCGATGAAGTCCTTGGGTGTCTTCTTATAGAGGTAGGAGAGCTGGACCCATTCGTTGCCGGAGAGGTTGTAGGTGAGCCAGGCGTTGCCGGCCTTGGCCTCGCGACCGACCCAGTCGCCCATGATGAAGCCCTGGTTGGTGTAGCCGTTGCGCTGGATGCCTTCGAAGTAGTTGAAGACGCCATTCAGGCTGCGGAGGGTGGAGGTGTCGGTGCTGGAGGCTTCGACGCGGAAGTCCAGCTTGCGGAAGCGACCGGGGAACTGCGAGATGAAAACACCGGGGCGATAGGCGGCGCGACGCGGGGCGCTAATGGGCGACACGTCGTCATGGGCGATAGAGTCGGTGTAGAGCGTGACGTAATGACGCAAAAACGGCAGCCGCCAGGAGAAGCTGAAGTCCGAGTAGCGGGCGCCGGGGTCGTTGGGGGAGTTCTTGTCCCCGGGATTGGTTTGGGTGTCCTGCAGCGAAAAGAAGCTGCGCAGAAAGGTGTGAATGGTGATGGGCTCGTGGCCCTTGCCGCCCCAGATAACGGTGCGCTGGAAGCTGAACTCGAAGTTGCTGGTGGGGCGCAGGGAAAACATCTCCGAGTGGACCCAGGGGTCGTTGGGGAAGGTGTGGCCTTTGAGAGAGCCGACAAAGAAGTCGTAGCGGAGCGGGCCGAGCAGACGGCTAAAACCGGGAATGGTCATCGGCTCGACCCGGTTGACGCGGAAGGAGTAGATGTTTTCGGCGTTGTTGCTCCAGGCCATGGCGCCGCCCTGCGCGGGGCTAAGCCAGGCGTCGGTTTTGCCGAAGGAGATCTCGTGACCGCCGGCGTGGAAGGAGAGCGCGGCTTCCTGGAGGCGGAAGGGATTGGCACTGGCGATGGGGCCGTAGGGTATGGTGGCCTGTGGGTCGTTGGGCGGGGCGAAGGGGAGGATCTCGTCGATGCTGGAAAGGTAGGTGGCGAGGCCGAGATTGTAGCCGGTGGCGGAGGGGGCGTGCTGGTACTCGCCACGAACGTAGAGCGAGAAGCGGTTCCACTCGTTAACGCTGGAAAAGCCGGTGATGTTATTGAAGCCGGGCTGGTACGGGCGGCCGTAGTCGTTTACGAGCGTTTGGCCGAGGTGGTAGCTGTCGCGCAGAGTGAGGCCGCTGATGCCCATGATGCGGGTGTAGGCGGTGTCGAGACCGTAGACGACGCCGCGGGTCATGGCGGCGGAGGTTGGCAGGCTACCAGGAGTGGCTGAGGGTCCGGGAACCTCGGCACTGACGTAGCTGAGCAGTCTGGCGTAGATGCTTTGCGCCTGATCGTTGCCGCTGTCCTGGATGTCGGTGGCGGACTGCTCGAGCATGTGCAGCAGGCTGCGACGGGTCCAGGGACGCATGCTGATGAAGGCGGAGTTGAGGTAGCCCATGGAGTAGAGCCGCAGCGCCTCGGGGTAGACCCAGCTGTCGTCGGGGATGTAGGTGGAGCCCAGGTGATCCTTGTGAATCTCGATGGGTAGGTTGTAGTCGTTGGGCAGGGAAGGTAGCGACGCCACGGCGGACGGGGCCGGCATCTCGACGGGCGAGACGGGCGGGGGCTGCGCGGGCAGCATGGTGATCGGC
>CAXTLD010000105.1:0-9465 GCA_964245045.1 uncultured Acidobacteriaceae bacterium
CAGGCCTACAACGCCCCTGCCGCCATGCAAACACTTGGACTGCGCCCCACTCGCCGAAATCAGGGAAGCCGCACCGTGTGTGACTTCTCTAAGGCTACACGATCAAATCAGATCGCGCAACCCGCGTCGGCCACTTCAATAAGAGCATCCGCCGCGACAAGAGCAAGGTTAGCATAGGCAATGCTGCTTAGGAAGCACGGTCGCTACCCAAGCCGGCCCAGCGCTTGCTTCGCTTCCGCCACGTCGTCGAAGGGATGCGATCCGTCGGCGAGGACTTGTGACTTCTCGTGTCCCTTTCCTGCCAGCAGCACAATGTCGCCTGGAACCGCTTGCCTGATAGCTACGCGGATGGCGGTGCGTCGATCCGGCTCTACTTGGTACGGCGTCGGCGTGGTACGCAGACCTCTAAGAGCTTCGGCGAGAATGGCTTCGGGGTCCTCGGTGCGAGGGTTGTCGTTGGTGAGGACGACGAAGTCGGAGGCCTGACCGGCGGCTTGGCCCATCTTGGGACGTTTCGTGCGGTCTCGATCACCGCCGCAGCCAAAGAGGGTGATCACGCGACCGTTGTGGGGCGCAACGGATTCGCGAGCCAGAACGAAGAGATTACGGAGCGCATCCTCCGTGTGAGCGTAGTCGACAATCACGGTGAAGCCAGCCTCGCGGGAGCCCGGAACGACCTCGAAACGACCGGGCACTTGGCGCAGCTGCGGAACTGCGGCGGCAATCTGCTCAAGCGCAAGACCTCGGGCGAGCGCGGCGCACATGGCGGCGAGCAGGTTGTAGACGTTCACGCGGCCGCTCAGGGGCGAGTGGATCGGGACCGAGCCGAGCGGGGTGGCAAAGGTAAAACGTGTGTCGCCAAGCGCGACGTGGAGATCTTCGGCGCGGTGTGTGCCGTAACCTTCCGCGCCATAGGTAGTGAGGCTTGGGCCGGTGAAGGCATGAACCATCTCGGAGGCGTGGGCGGCGTCCTGGTTGATGACCGCTACGCGGGGCGGTGGGGTGCCGACGCCGCCGAAGAGGCGGGCCTTGGCCCGCGCGTAGGCTTCCATGGACCCGTGGAAGTCGAGGTGATCCTGGGTAAGGTTGGTGAACAGGGCGACGTCCACCGGCAGACCCCAAACGCGCTCCTGGGCGAGGGCGTGGGAACTGAATTCCATCACCGCTTCGGTGCAGCCCTGCTGCGCGCCATCATGGAAGAGGGCCAGGATGTCGCGCGATTCGGGGGTGGTGTGGGCGGAGGGGCGGGTCTGGCCGGCGAGGTGGGTTTCGATGGTGCCGATAAGAAGGGTCTTGCGGCCGGCGCTCTGGAGGAGCTGTTCCAACAGGAAGGTGGTCGTGGTCTTACCGTTGGTGCCGGTGACGGCGGAGAGCGCGACTTGCTTTTCGGGGTGGCCGTAGAACTCAGCGGCGAGTTCGGCGAGGGCGCGACGGCCATTGGGGACGAGGGCGCAGGCGAGTTCGGGCTGATCCTGGCGGAGGTGGGCAAAGGTATCCGGCGAGTCGGTGAGGATGGCGGCGGCGCCCTGCTGCAAGGCCTTGTGGATGAAGCCGTTGCCGTCGGCGGAGGCGCCCTGCATGGCGACGAAGGCGTCGCCGGCGTGGACACGGCGGGAGTCGTACTGGACGTCGCGAAAGGAGATGTCGGGGCGGCCGGAGGTGGCGAGGGTGTTCACGGCGCGGAGGGCGTCAATCCACTGCATAGGGTGAGTGTATGGTTAGTGGCTCGTGGCAAGTGGCTGGTTGCTGGTGCCTAGTGGCTAGTGCGAAGCCTTTCTGTCTGTTATCTGGACATCGCACCGGGGCTGGTACCCGGGAAGTGGCCCCTGATCCCCCGCTTGAGGGAGTGCCTTTGGCTTGGCCGCGTTGGTATATCTACGGCATTGGTCGAGGGTAAGAGGTGGAACGGGTTCTACGACAGCGGTGGCTGCGAGGGAAGAAGCGAACCGAGGGGCGGCTTGCCCCTGGACGCGCGCCTTCGCGCACCTTTACCTCAGCCCCGGTGAACTTCCAGACCCTTGTTGAACAGAGTGTCGACATGATCTGGCAGGTCAAGCACCTGGCCGATGGCTCGATGGAGTACGAGTACATGTCGCCTTCGACCGCGGAGGTCACCGGTTGGACCGCCGATGAGATGCGATATGTGCCGCCGGACATGCTGTACCCGCCCGCTTCGTTGGCCAGCATCGGCGAGGCCGGGATGCAGCTGGCTGCGGGCGCAGCCTCCGCCATGGTGACTGTGGAGGCCATTCGCAAGGACGGTCGCCATATCTGGCTGGAGAACCGAGTGTGCACGTTGAAAGTGGACCCGGACGGGAGCCGGACGGTCGTGGTTTGCATGCGCGACGTCACCGACCGCAAGCTGCTGCAGGATCAGCTTGCCAGCCTGGTGCTGGTGGACGCGCTGACGGGCGTGGGCAACCGTCGCGCGTTCGACTCGACGCTGGACCGGGAGTGGCAACGTGCGCTCCAGCGGCAAAGCGCGCTCTCCTTACTACTGATCGATGTGGATCATTTTAAAACGATTAACGACCGGCACGGGCACCAGGTGGGCGACGAGTGTCTTCGCATGGTCGCCCAAAAAGTGTGTCAGCTTCTGAACCGTCCGGAGACCTTTGTGGCACGCTATGGCGGCGATGAGCTGGCGGTGTTGCTGCCCGGGGTGGACATGACCGAGGCACGCGATCTGAGTGACGGGCTCTGCCGCGGGATCGAGGCATCGATACTGCTGCCGGCGGACCAGCGGTGCGCCCAAGTAACGATCAGTTGCGGCGCGTCTACGGTGCTGGGCGTACCGGAAGGCGTGGTGAAACGTAGCCTGAGCTACATGCCCGCGGCCCTGGTTGCGGCGGCGGACCGTGCGTTATACAGCGCAAAGAACCTTGGTCGAAATCGGGCCGCCATCGCCGAAGTTGCGTAAGAGCGGTGCTCGTTGCTCGGTTGGCCGAACAGGGCGCGGTAACCCCCCCCCCGGGGGTACGTTTCGAGCAAAATCTTTGTTTTGAATAGCTTACGAAAGCGCTGGCCTGCAAAATATTGATTCCAGGGACTTTGGACGCAAAATATCTGGAATGAGTCATTTACGACGTTGCTACCGTGGCCCGGCTTCCGCCCGAGATTGCCTTCCACCTCTATAGTAGGCGCTGGTGGGGTAATTGTGCGCAAGGCGCACGTTGCTGCGGTAGCAGCTTATGGCCGATTGGCCCCGACACCGACGAGTCTCCCTGAGACCTCCACGAGGTCACTTCCCGCTTGCCGCCCAATTTGGCGTTGCTGTCTACAAGCGCGTTTCCGATTACCTATCGGCAAATAGCGGTACGATCGAGGGATAAGCCGGCTCGGTCAGTTCATGTGCGAAGTTGCCGATTTGCGGGAAGTATCGACATATGGCGACAGAAACCCAAAAGCGGACGAAACTGGGCCGTCCTCGGAAATTCAACGAGGAAGAAGCTGTGGAAGCCGCTATGCACGTCTTTTGGCGTAAAGGCTACGAGGGCGCCTCGTTACGTGATCTGACGGAGGCAATGGGGATAGATCGTAAGAGCATGTACCTTGTCCTGGGTGACAAGGAGGCGCTCTTTCTCAAAACCCTGAAGCGCTACTCAGCAATTCAGCTTTCGTATCTTCCCAAGGCGCTGGAGAAGCTCACGCTTCCCGAGTTCATCGACGAGACTCTTGATGCATCCGTTCGCTTCTACATGGATAAGACTCACCCCGAGACATGCATGTCCTTGCATTGCTTTGCTGTAGGTGATGAAGCGCAACCTATCCGAAACGCCTTGATTGACTGGCGGGAGTGGGTTGTGGAGCAATATAGAAAGCGATTCGAGAGAGCTCGCCGGGAAGGAGAGCTCCCGAAGCACATCAAGCCGGCATGGTTCGCACGGTACTTTGCCATCATTATGGCCGGGCTCGCTGTGCAGGCTGCAAATGGTGCGACCCTTCAGGAACTGAAGGAAGCGATCTCAATGTTTCGGCAGACGATGCCCATCGACATGGCCGGCACCAAAGAGCGCTGAGCCGCACTGTGCTTCTGCTACCTGCATGGCACATTTGATGACCAAGGTGCACGGCTCTCTGTCCTTTTACACCGAATGGTGTAATAATGAGGGTCAGCGCCCTTGGGATTCCAAAGCACGGCTTATGCGGTGTATCCGTCGTTCTCACAAGGCGGAGCGTCCGGCAGCAGACGGTGCTCTGCCATTCGGAGCTAAGGGCGTGTTGGCGCACCGGTTCTGAACTCGTGGGATGTCGATGTGTGCCCGTCTCAGGGCACGCCTATAAGGAGCAATCGAATGTCGTTCAACAGTCAGCCCTTTGCAAAGAAGAAGTTCATCGAAATCAAAGGTCACCGTATGGCATACATCGACGAGGGAATCGGCGATCCCATCGTCTTCCAGCATGGCAATCCGATGTCTTCGTATCTTTGGCGAAATGTCATGCCGGCCTGTAAGGGGCTTGGCCGGTTGATCGCGTGCGACATGATCGGCATGGGCGATTCGGACAAAATGAAGAGCTCTGGGCCGGACCGGTACACCTTTGAAGAACAGACATCCTTTCTGTTTGCGCTGTGGGAAGAGTTGGGGATTGCAAGGAACGTTGTTCTAGTCCTGCACGATTGGGGATCCGCAGTGGGCTTCGATTGGGCGAATAAACATCGCGAACGCGTTCAAGGCATTGCGTACATGGAGGCCGTGGTAAGACCTTTTGAATGGAGTGACTATCCTCCGGATGCCGTGGACTTCTTCAAAGCCGTTCGTTCGCCGTCTGGAGAGCAACTGATCCTCGAAGAGAACGTATTCGTTGAAAGGATGATTCCAGGGCACATCCTGCGTGAGCTCTCCGAAGAGGAAACGGCAGAGTACCGCAGACCCTATCGCTGCCCCGGCGAAGATCGCAGGCCGGTGCTTTCCTGGCTTAGGCAGTTTCCCGTCGAAGGTCAACCTGCGGATGTTGCGAAAACGATCCAGGACTACGGTAAGTGGCTCACACAGAGCTCCCTACCCAAGCTCTATATCCATGCCGAACCTGGTGCAATCGACTCGGGAAAATCGCGAGAGTTTTGCCTCACTTGGCCGAATCAGACCGAGGTTGCAGTCAAAGGCCTGCATTATCTCCAGGAAGACAGCCCTCTGGAGATCGGAGCGGCTGTTGCCACGTTCGTCCGCAATCTGAGGACATAGTGGCTGGCAGCCGAAGCAGCTCGCGCGGCAAAGCCGCACAACCCAAAAAAGGAGATCTCCTATGGCCACGAAGCATGCTCGCAAAGCGCTGATCAGCATTACCAGCTATCATGGAAAGCTTTTCCCTGACGGAACAGACACAGGGCTCTTCTTCACCGAGGCCTTCCACCCCTACGAAGTGTTGACTGCGGCCGGTTTCGAGGTAGATCTTGCCAGCGAAACAGGACAGTACGGGTTGGACGATCTTTCGCTGACAGAACCGTTCCTCAACGGAGCTGATAAAGCTGCGTTCGACAACCCAAACCATCCATTCATGGTCAGCCTGAACTCACAGCTAAAGAAACCATCACAGCTGAACAAAGAGGATTATGGAGTATTCTTTGCGTCAGCCGGGCATGCCGCTCTCTACGACTACCCAACTGCGCGGGGCCTCCAGGAAATCGCAGGAAGCGTTTGGAGCCGAGGAGGAATTGTCGGAGCCACATGTCACGGAGCGGCCATTTTCCCTGGTGTTATCGATCCAAGCACCGGCAGATCCATTGCCGAGGGCAGGACCGTTACTGGTTTCTCCGTTGAGGGTGAAGTCGTTTTGAACGTCTTCGACAGGCTGAAGTCAGATGGCAGGGAGATGATCGTAGATGCTGTTGAGAAGGTCGGGGCGTATTACAGCTCTCCCAATCAGCCCTTCGACGACTACTCCATAAACAGTGGCCGGCTCATCACAGGCTCAAATCCTGCGAGCGCCCGAAGCGCGACACAACGCGTGGTCAAAGCTTTCGATGCGCTCGCCCGCTAACACCTTTCCAAACATGCAAGGCTCCGGCGCCTGTGTCGTCGGAGCCTTACCCCTTGAACGATCAGCCCAGGAGGCAGCTTGCCAAGATCTTACGAAAGCCTAACTCTTGCGGAAGCGAAACGGATGATCTCGGCTGGCGAAACCGCAGCCGATCAGCTAGGCATTCCTTACAACATCGCCGTGGTTGATGCTGCAGGGCACCTTGTGCATTTCGTCCGGCAAGACGGAGCGCTTTCTGGAAGCATCGATCTTGCGATCCACAAGGCTGTCACTGCCCGAATCTTCGACGCTCCAACGAGCGAGTTAGCGAAACTGGCTCAACCGGATGGCCCACTCTTTGGCATCCACGTCACCAATTCGGGACGCGTCGTCATCTTCGGCGGCGGCGTTCCTGTCTTACACAACCAAAAGATTGTGGGTGCGGTGGGCGCAAGCGCTGGCACGGTTGAGCAAGATATCGCTGTTGCTGAGGCCGCTATGGACGCCTTCGTGTTGGCGCCATCCTAGCATTGTTCTCCATACGATCTCATCTCTATACCGGATCGAAAGCCGCGACCAACTCGCGGCCACTTCTCTGCTCTGTTTGCCAGCCAGAATGGCGTTTCAAGAACTCCAACCCCGCTCATTACCGTCTCCGGCCTTTGCTCGCAAGCTCTACAAAATGCCGCACAACCGGCCGGTGATCGCCCGCCCTCCAGGCTAACTCCACCACGCTCGTCACGGTCACACCTCGCAGCGGTAGGCACACAACTTCATCCGTTATGATTCCCCGCACACACGCCGGGGCCACCGAGATGCCCAGCCCAGCACCCACCAGCCGCAGGATACTTAGCCAGTGCGATGCTTCCTGCACGATCTGCGGCCGGAACCCATGCTCCTCAAACGCGATCATTGGTTTTTCGAACGCACGCGAGCCCGCGTCTCGCGGGTAGTACACCAACGGATCGCCCCGAAGAACCCCTGGCGATACGCTCTTGCGGCCCGCAAGCTCGTGTGTCACCGGCAGTACCGCTACATAAGGCTCGGTAAAGAGATCCGTCGTCGTCATCGACTCATTGCTATCGCCGTCCCGCAGCACCCCCACGTCCAGCGATCCATTTTCCAGGCCCTCCGCCACCTGCGAGGTAAATGATTCATGCAGGTGCAGTTGCACCCGCGGAAAACGGGCTCGATAAGTGCGAAGAATACGTGGCAGGGTCGTCAACATCGCGGAGCCAACAAATCCGATGTGCAGGGATCCTATCTCTCCCGCACCAACTCTCCGTGTTTCCTCGATATCCCGCTGCACGGTGTGCAGTGTCCTTCGAGCCCGCTCCAGGTACGCCTCTCCCGCGCTCGTTAGCACCACTGAGCGAGATGTCCGTACAAACAGTGCATACCCGAGCAGGTCCTCGAGCCGACGAATCTGTTGCGAGAGCGGCGGCTGCGATAAGTGCAGGCGCTGCGCCGCTCGGCCAAAGTGCAACTCCTCCGCCACGGCAACAAAATAGCGCAGATGCCGAAGTTCCAGATCCTGATCCATAGCGTTTACGTCCTGATCGAAAGCAACAAGATATTGGACGTCACGATGTGTTCTTGGCAAGCTGTGGTGAAGGAAGGAAACATCCAATGTCCGTCAGCAATGATTATGAAGTACGCACTACGCCGCCGACCCTGAATCCAATTGAGATTCGGCCCCTGCTACCCGGCCATGACCCCACTGCGTTCCGCATCCTCAATGAAGAATGGATCGCGCGGTACTTCACCCTCGAAGCCCGCGACATCGAGACCCTTGGCGACCCTGAAAACACCATCCTGCGCAAAGGTGGAGCTATTTTCATGGCCTACGCTGACAACCTTCCGGTCGGCTGCGCCGCTCTCATTCCCCTCGGCCAAGGGGTTTACGAGCTCTCGAAAATGGCGGTCTCGCCACAATGTCGCGGTCGTGGCCTAGGTCGTCGTCTCCTGCTCCATACCATCGCACAGGCCCGCCTCATCGGCGCCACGTCGCTTTTCCTCGGCTGCAACACTCGACTCGCCAACGCCGTCCACCTCTACGAGTCCGTCGGCTTCCGCCACGTGCCGCCCGCTTCGCTCCCGCCCAGCCCCTACACCCGCGCCAATGTCTTCATGCAGATGCTCCTTTGAACAGGCAGTTCCTAAGTGGAGGAGGCTGGCTGCGTTCTCCACCCGTAAGGGCTCGTGCCGAACTTCCCCAGTCGCTCGTGCTCACCGGCTAAACCGCACCACAACCTCGGTCCCGGTCGGCACCATGGTGCCGGCGACTGGGGCCTGGTCGTGGGCGAGGCCGCTGCCGAGGGTTTGGACTTGGAGGCCGGCGGTGGCTGCCTTTTCTACCACCGTGCGGAGGGCCGCGCCGGCGAAGTCGGGCACGGGGACGCGCTTGCCGTTGTCAATGACGACGGCGCCGTTGGCGCGCGTTTGGACGGCGGGGGCGATGTGCGGCGCGGCGATGGGGTGGTTGGCGGCGAGCTTTTCGGGCTCGGCGTCGGGCATCAGCGAGGTGGTGTTGCCGTGGCGGTGGAAGCTGGCGAGGACCTTGTCGGGAAGGTCGAGCCAGGGGGAGTGCGGGGGGGCGTGGAGCGCGGCGTTCTCGCGCACCTGGTCGTCAAGGCGGTCGGCCTCGGCGTTGGCCGCGACGGCGGCGGCGGTCGCAGGCTTGCGTAGGGGGTCGTCGGCGGGCAGGGCGTTGATCTGATCGAAGAGCGAACCGAGATCGGCGATGTTTTCGCTGGGGCCGTCCTCGGCGGGGGCGACGAGCTTGGCCTGGTCCAGCTGTTGCTTGGACTTGAGCGGCTCGTCGTGCGGGATGCCGAGGTACTCGAGGACCTGCTGGGCGACCTCGGCGAAGACCGGGGCGGAGGCCGCGCCGCCGTAGCGCATGGCCTCGCCGCCGATGGTGGGGGTATCGATGACGACAGCGATGGCGATAGCGGGGGACTTCACCGGGGCGAAACCGGCGAAGCTGGCGACCAGCTTGGTGTGCGAGTAGGTGTGGGTGGCGGGGTCGATCTTTTCGGCGGTGCCGGTCTTGCCGGCGGCGCTGTAGCCGTTGAGCTGGGCTTTGCGTCCGGTGCCCTCGACGACGATGCCCTCCATCATGGCGCGCATCTTGGTGGCCGTGAGCTCGCGAATGGCGCGGTGGGCGCCGTCGGGCAGCTGCGCGGGCAGCTCGTCGGTGGGATGGAAGGCCGCCGGCTGCAGGCGGGCATCGCCCTTCATCTCGTCGGTGGACTCGATGAGGATGTGCGGCGGGATGTAGGTGCCGCCGTTCGCAATGGTCGAGACCATGCTGACGAGCTGGACGGGGGTGACGCCGATCTCCTGGCCGATGGCGAGCGAAAGGATGGAGGTGGCGCCCCACTTCCGCGGTGGGCGGAGCAGGCCGCGGGTTTCCGACGGCAGCTCAATGCCGGTGCGGTCGCCGAAGCCGAAGGCGCGCATGTAGTCGTAGAACTTCTGGTTGCCGAGCTTGAGCGCCATCTT
>CAXTLD010000106.1:0-9439 GCA_964245045.1 uncultured Acidobacteriaceae bacterium
GACGATGCGGGAAAGGTCCGGATGACGTGCGCCACCGCCGGCGGTTGCGGGCCCTGCGCCCGTGTGCGCTTCACCCTGCAGCGCGCCCTGGCCGCCACCGCTGGTCGCGGTGCTCGACCCCGCCATCCCAGCCGGACGGCTACCTGGACCCTGCGCGCCCTGGCCACTCGCACCACTGCCGCCCGGAGCACCCGCGCCCTGGCCGAATCCGGGCGGCAGCCTGCGTAGGTTGCTCTGCCCGGTGATGGCGACGGTGACGGTGCGCTTGGTGGCGAGGTCCTTCAGGGTGACCGTACCCGCGGCGGCGTCGACGGCGGTCAACAAGCCGGAAAAGTTGCTGAAGGATCCGCTGACGATCTCCTCTGCGGCGAGCGTCGCGCCGTCTAGGGAGCGCTGGCCGCGTGCCTGGATCTGGTCGCCGGGCGCGATGGCCGTCACCGTGCTCTTCACCGCGTCTTCAAAGCGCACGGAGCCGCCCGCATAGCGGCGCACGGCGGTCGCGGGGGTGGAGGTCACGGTGTACGTACGGGCGCCGTTGGCGACGGTGAGCGTCCCCGAGGACGCATCCACCGAGCGCACGATGCCCCCCACGCTGCGCGCCCAGGCGGCTTGCTGGTCGGCGTGCATGGCCGCGATGGCGCCGGACTTGAGCAGCAGCACCCGTGTCGCCCGGAGCGTCTGGCCGGTATCGCCTGCCGTCCCGCTCACGATGGCTTTGTCGCCTCCGGCGATGTCGGCCACGGTGCCCGGCTGCGCGCTCTTCAGATCGCGCGTGACCGGGTCAACCAGCAAAATCTTGGCCGAGGTCGGTACCGTGACCGCGAAGTCCTGCCCGGCCGCCGTCGTGAGCACGAAGTCGGTAGGCGTTACTGCCTTCACGGTCCCGCTTTGCCTGAGCGCGGCGTTCTGGGCCGCGTTTTGGGGAGCAGCTGCCGCCGCAGTTTGCGCACGAGTTTCCGGCGGAAGCGCCACCGCGAACGTCAGCAGGGAGAGAACGGCGATGTGTGCCTTGGTTTGCATAAGCGACATCCTTGAAACGCGAGCGGACCGCGGAGGGCATCGCCGCTTCCCCGAGCCATGGCCGCGAGCAGCCAAGCCCTGGAACCCGAAGCGAAACGCAAGCCCTGCAAAAGATACGGCCTCGCCCCGCGAAAGTTTCCAGCGGTGGAGGTTGCAGCTGGCCGCGGGGAACCGGCTAAGGCAACGCCGAGCCGTCAGCCAGCGGCAGCACGAGGTGCGACGGGTATTTGGGCGACTCGTAGAGGGTGATCGTCTCGGCCTGGTAGGCCGCAGCCGGCGCGGTCATGATGTTGGGCACAAACGTCTGCGGGTTGCGATCGTAGAGCGGAAACCAGCTCGATTGCACCTCCACCATCATCTTGTGGCCCTTCAGAAACGTGTGGTCCACCCCGTGGAGGCTCCACTTGTATTCGTTGACCTCGCTGGGCTTGACCGCCTCCGGCGAGCTGAAGCTGTGCCGGTAGCGCCCACGCAGGATCTCGTCAGCCACCATCAGATGGTAGCCACCGTCCGGATACACGTCGATCAGCTTGACGATCCAGTCGCCGTCCGAGCCGGTGGTGGCGGCGAACAGATCGGCGACAACATCGCCGGTCACAGTAACGTCGGCAGATAGGACCGGCGTTTCAAAGTTGGCAAGATCCTTGCGGCCGGACACAAAGCTCTGATCCTCGACCAGCCACGTGCGCCACTGGGACTGCTGGCCATAGGTAGATTGAATGGGCCGGTGACGATACGGGATGGGGTTGGCCGGATCGGCGACATAAGACGCGGACTGGGCGTTGTAGTCGCCCGTGGGCTCGGCCGCCGAGAGCATTTTGTTCGGGGCAAGAAACGCCTTCACCGTGTGGAAGCCTTGCGTCGGCGGCCAGGCGGGATAGCGGTGCCACGCGTTCTCGCCGGTGCGGAAGCTGGCGGTGTCGAGGAGATCGAAGCCCGGCTTGCCCTTCAGGTACAGCTCAAAGAAGGGGGCCTCAAACGTGCTGCGGTAGTAGGCCCCTGTCTTTTGCCCGCCAAAGGTGATCTCGCCGTGCTTGCTGGCGAGCCCGTCGCCGGGACCACGCGCCCAACCGCCGTGGTTCCAGGGCCCGAGCACCAGGAAGACCTTGTGCTGGGGGTCAGCGGCGTTCTCGTGCGCGTGGAGTGCGGCATACTCGGCCTGCGGTCCCCACAGATCTTCCTGGTCCCAATAGCCGCCGACCTCGAGCGTGGGCACCTCTGGCCTGCCGAGGCGTCGCTGCACGGCCA
This sequence comes from uncultured Acidobacteriaceae bacterium, assembly GCA_964245045.1. GTDB lineage: Bacteria > Acidobacteriota > Terriglobia > Terriglobales > Acidobacteriaceae > Granulicella. The sequence continues at coordinate 2,269 of CAXTLD010000106.1, forward strand.
TGTCCTGCCAGAACTTTGTATAGGTCGGCTCGTTGAGGAAACGTTGCCCGGTGGGCAGCGTCGTCGCGCCCGCGGCGTCCAACGCGCCCGCGAAGTTCCGGTGCCCGAGGAAGAAGTCGTACTGGTCTTCGGGCGAGTCCGGGTTCTTGTCGGTCTTCTGCGCCTCGAGCTCCTGCACGTAGTCGAAGCCGTAGGTCTCGCGGAAGGCGCCATTGTGGAAGAAGTCGTCGCCGAGCCAGACATCGGTCATGGGCGCCTGTGGGCTGATGGCCTTCACGGCCGGGTGCGCGTCGATGCCGGCCATGATCGCGAGAAAGCCCGGGTAGCTGATACCTAGCACACCGACCTTGCCCGCGTTGTTGGGCTCGTTCTTGAGCAGCCAGGCGACCGTGTCGCGGGCATCGGTGCTCTCGTCAACGGCGGTCTTTGCGGTGTGATCCGCAAGCGGCCGGGTCATCACGAACTGCCCGCCCGAGCCGTAACGCCCGCGGATGTCCTGGTACACAAAGATGTAGCCGCTGGTCGCAAGCTCCGGTTTGCCGCTCTCGATCGCGCGCGCCGTCATGCCGTTGATGCCGTACGGGGTACGCTGCACCAGAAACGGCAATGGCGGCCCTGCCCCGGCGCTGCCCTGCGGACGGAAGACGACCGTATGGAGCGACACGCCGTCGCGCACCGGGATCATCACCTCCTGCCGCGTGTAGAGCGGGCCGTTGTAGCCGGCCGGGGGCGCCTCATCCTGAACGCCGGCCGGGTCCGGGATGAGGTGATCCCGGCTCTGCGCGGGAACGGTGCAGGCCGCACCAACGCACACCCAGAGCAACGAGCCCCTTGCTGTCTTGCGACTCATGCTGTGCGGGGCTCCTCTACGCCGGACCGGTCAGGTTGCCGGGGCTGGCCATGCACTGCCATCCCTGCCGCGAGTGCGAACCGTCGCAGAACGGGCGCTTTTCGCTCAAGCCGCAGCGGCAAAGTCCGACCGCGGGCTTGCCGGTCAGGTCCCACTGCTGCCCATCGGCGTCCTTGAGGATGATGTGTCCTTCTACCCGCAGCGGGCCATTTGGCCGCACGGTGATCACTACTGGTTCGTCTGCCACGTCCTGCTCCTTCGTTTTGCGTAACGTAGGCCCAGCATAGCAGCCCGCGTCAGCGCCACACGTTGGCCATCTCGAGCACGAAGCCGGCGACCGGTCCCTCGCCGTACACCGCGGTAACGCCTTCGAGCAGGTCAGGAAGCGTCGCACCAGGGCGATACACCTCAACGACCTTCCGTTCCGGGTCGATGAGCCAAGCGAGCTCCGCACCATTCTCAACCCACATGCGCATCTTGCCTTGAAGCGCCTTCCACCGATCGGTGGGGGAACGCACCTCGACAACGAAGTCGGGACATACGGGAGCGTACTTTCTGGTTTGCTCTCTCGTCAGTGCGTTCCACTTCGACCAACGCAGAAACGAGGCGTCGGGCGAACGCACCGAACCGTCTGGTAAACGGAAGCCGGCGGACGAACTGAACGTCTTGCCGCTGTTGTGTGCGTTGGCCCATGCCCGAAGCTGGAAGCTGACCTCCGCCTCGACATCCCCGACCTCGAGACCTCCAGGTGACATGATGCTCAGCTCCCCATCCGGCTCGCGCTCAATCCGCAGAGACTCGTTGCATGCAGAAAAGCGCAGCAGTTCGTCGTCCGTCATGGGCCTTTCCAGGCGGAGGCGGACAGGCATTTCGAGCGCGGTAAGCGTGAACTCCATGCGGCCAGTGTACTGCTGGGCTCCCCTATCCGGCGGCTGCGAGGCATGCCTGTTGCGCGGCGAGCAGGTCGCGGATGCCGGCTTCGGCCGCGTCCAACATGGCGTTCAGTTGCGCCCGCGAGTAGGTATCGCGCTCCGCCGTGGCCTGGGTCTCCACGAGGCCGCCGGAGGCTGTCATGACGATGTTCATGTCCACCTCGGCGCGGCTGTCTTCCTCGTAGTTCAGGTCCAGCAGCGCGCGGCCATCGACGATGCCGACGGAGGTAGCGGCGACCATCTCCCGCAGCGGCGTTTGTTTCAGCGTGCCGGCCTCCACGAGCTTGCCGAGCGCAAGGGCCAGGGCGGTGCAGGCACCGGTAATGGCCGCCGTGCGTGTGCCGCCGTCGGCCTGCAGCACGTCGCAGTCCAGGATCACGGTTCGTTCTCCCAGCAGCTTCATGTCAATCACCGACCGCAGGCTGCGGCCGATGAGCCGCTGAATCTCGTGAGTACGGCCGCCAATCTTCCCTTTCTCGGCCTCGCGCGGTGTGCGCGTCAGGGTCGCACGCGGCAGCATGCCGTATTCGGCCGACACCCAGCCGCGGCCGGAGTTGCGCAACCAGCCAGGCAGCGTGTTTTCTATGCTGGCGTTGCAGAGCACGCGGGTGTGCCCCGCCTCAATCAACACGGAGCCCTCGGCTGTGGCGACGAAATGTGGTGTGAGCCGGAGGGGGCGCGCCACCAAAGGGGCGCGTCCATCGCCACGCGGGAGGTCTTCGGATTGAGACATAGTGTCTGATTATAGGAAAATCGCAGCCGGAAAACCCGGTTGGTCGCCCTTTCTGGTTACTAACGGGCCGTGCCCTGCAACTTAAGCCCAGTTCCAAACCCCCGTCCCCTCGTGTTTCTCTGTGTGGGATGCAGCTTGAGCTGGCCCAATCCGTCCCACTACTCAGCCCGCCGGAACGGACATTGGGGCGTGAGTTGATCGGGCACTCGCCGCCGGCGGGCTCACTTAACGTGTTGATCGTCGAGGATGACGATGCGGTTCGGGGGGCGTGCGCGGGCATGGCCACCAGCCTCGGGTGTTCGGTGCGCACGGCCAACTCCGTCGCAGCCGCGCGCTCGTTGCTCAACGAAGCCGCCGTGGACCTTGTGTTGCTGGACATGCGCCTGCCGGGGGGCAGCGGCGACAACCTCATGGCGGAGATCCGGGCCAGCCATCCACGCGCTTTCGTGGTGATCATGACAGCCTATGCCACGGTCAACTCGGCCGTGGAGCTGATGCGCAACGGTGCTGGACACTTCCTACAGAAGCCGTTCGCTCTCAATCAGGTCGCGGCGGTGCTGGAAGAAGCCGCAGGGCGCCGTCAAGGATTTGAGGCGAGTCGTGCGCTGCAGGATCAGTTGCAGTCCGGGATCGCCGCGGGCCGGCTGGTGGGCACCTCCAGCGCGATGCAGAAGTTGTTCCGCATCGTCTCCAAGGTGGCGCACACCGCGCACCCGGTCTTGATCCTGGGCGAGCACGGAACCGGCAAAGAAGTCTTCGCCCGTGCCATTCACGCCAATGGACCCAACGCCCTCAGCCCCTTTGTGGCCGTTGACTGCGACTCGCTGGACCCAGCGCGACTGGAAGCGGACCTCTTCGGCTGCGAACAGACTACGCCGGAAGGAACGCGCTCCCGCAGCGGCCTGCTAACGGCAGCCGGCAACGGAACGGCGTACCTGGCGGAAATCGGCGCGTTAGGACCGCAAGCCCAGGTGAGACTCTACCGCGCGCTGCAAGAGAAGCAGATCAAACCTGACGGCGCGACCGCGGCCGTCCCCTTGCGGGCGCGCATTCTTGCCTCCTCCACCGGTCCTCTGGAGCGCATGGTCGAGGAAGGCCGCTTCCGCAAGGACCTCTACTACCGCCTGAACGTAGCCACACTGCGGGTTCCGCCTTTGCGCGAGCGGGTCGAGGACGTTCCGCTCCTCGCTGAACGCTTCCTGGAACGGCAGCGCCGGGACCGGAACACGCCGTTTGTTCTTTCCGAAGAGGCGCTGACCCACCTTTTGGGCTATGTCTGGGCCGGCAACGTGGCGGAACTCGAGTGCCTGATCGAACACGCGTGCGCGCTTTCAAGCGGGCCCGAACTCACCCTTGCGGACATGCCGACGCAGATCAAAAACTTCGTCCAGGCGACCGAGGTCGCCGCTCAGGAAGAAGAACAGGAGTTGGAGGCAGCGGCGGATATGCCCGTTATTCCGTTGCAGGATATGGAAAAGCAGGCTATCCATCATGCGCTGCAGCACTTCAAAGGCGACAAGATCCTGGCCGCCAAGTACCTGGGCATCGGAAAAACAACTCTCTACCGAAAGCTGAAGGAATATGGACTCTCTGACGACGCCAACTCGCTCTGAGGAGTGTTCGCGCGAGAACCGGATCCTGCTGCTCGCGGGGGAGCCGGGCGCAGCCGCGGTGGCGCGGGTTCTGGCGCAAAAGCTGGGGGCGATCGTCAACGTCGTTCCAGACTGCCGCAGCTGTCACCAGACCCTGCAACGGCAGGAGTTCGCTTTGCTACTGATGGAGGAAGCTTTCACGGCCGAAAATGCAGTCGCCACGGAGGCGCTTTGCGAGGTGGCCGGCTCAGCGCTGGTGCTCGATGTGAGCTTCGGCGTAGCCAACCCCGATCGCGTTCTACGGCAGGTGCGCTCAGCCCTGGCGCATCGGCGGCTGCAGGAGGCCAAAGCGAGATCTGCGGTGTTGCACTCCGTGCAAAACGAGCTGTGCGCCTCGCTCGCTGGCCTTCTGCTCGAAACGCAGTTGGCTCTGAGTCACGCAGGACCCGAGATCGCTCCGTTTCTGGAACACGTTGTGAGCCTGACCGAGTCGTTGTGCCAACAGCTTCGTGCTTGAGCAAGAGCTTCTCCCGCCTCGCCCGAAGCTGCATCTGAAGGGGAGCAGGCCGCACGCAGCGGAGCATTCGCCCGCTCTGTGTACAATCCATGCCTGACACGCGCCCCACACCAGCGCGCACCTATGGGGGAAGAATGATCAAGCTTACGCCGGGCAAGATGGCAGGTCTGAATGCAGTTTCAAACGAACGAGGCGTGATTGCCGCGGCCGCCATGGACCAGCGCGGATCGTTGTTGAAGTCGCTGGGCAGTGCGCGCGGAGCCTCCGCTGACGGCCATGACCTTGAAGTTTTCAAAGTGATGGTCACGGATACGCTGACCCAGTACGCCTCGGCCATGCTGCTCGATCCTGAATTTGGGCTTCCGGCAACCAAGTACTTGCACGGCAAAGGGTTGCTACTGGCTTACGAAAAGACGGGCTACGACACCACAACCCAGGGCCGGTTACCAGACCTGCTCGACAACTGGAGCGTGCTCCGATTGAAGGCAGCAGGCGCAACCTGCATCAAGATCCTGCTGTATTACACGCCGTTTGATCCGCTGGCGGTCAACGACGTCAAGCACGCTTTCATCGAGCGTGTCGGAGCGGAGTGCCGCGCCTTCGATATCCCCTTCTTCTGCGAGTTTGTCGGCTATGACGCCGAGGGCGGGAAGGACGACACGCTGGAATATGCGCGCAAAAAGCCAATGATCGTGGCCGGGGCCATGCAGGAGTTCAGCAAACCGCAGTACGCCATCGACGTCCTCAAGGTTGAGGTGCCGGTCAACATGTCGTTTGTTCAGGGAACCAAGGCCTACAAGGGCGAGGCTGCCTATACCCGCGCCGAAGCCTTGCAGCACTTTCGCGAGGTCGCCGCAAATACCACGCTCCCGTTCATCTACTTGTCTGCAGGCGTTTCCAATCCCGTGTTCATCGAAACGCTGGAGCTTGCGGCAGAGTCCGGCGTGCCCTTCAACGGCGTCCTCTGCGGGCGCGCGACATGGCAGGATGGCGTGCCGATCTTTGCCAAGCACGGCGAGGACGCCTTCGCGGAGTGGCTCAACACCACGGGCGTGGAGAACATCCAGCACGTGAACCAGGCGCTTGAGGCGGCCAGCTCTTGGCGCAGCAAGATCGAGGCTGCCTAACCCTCGTTAAGTCCGGGTGGGCGCTCGCTTTGCACGGCGAGTGCCCGCTCGAGCGCGATGCCTGCCCTGCCGATCGTGCCCTCGTCAAACAGATGCCCCACCAGCGTGACGCCGTGCGGGACACGTCGGGGCGTTGAGAACCGTGGCACCAGATTCTTCAGATCGGGCGCCCAGTCGCTGCGAGCCTCGTTCACCTGCACGAACCCAGCGCGCAGCGTCAGCGAAGGGTGCCCGGTGAAGTTCGTGATCACCAGAAATTCGTCGCGCAAGCTTGGCACGAGCAGCACGTCAACCTGTGCCATCACGCGGGCGAACTCCTGGGCAACGCGTCGCCGCAGCCGGTCGGCCTGCACGTAGTCGACAGCGCTAAGGAAGCGCGACTGCCGGAAGGTGTTGGGCCAGGCGTCGGGTACCTGCATCTTCAGCGAATCGATCTGGTGATCGAGCGTGATCTGTTCGAACGCAGCCGCGGACTCAGCGAACAGGATGATATTGAGCGAATCGAAGGGCCAGTCCGGCAGGGCGACCTCGACGGGCGTCATGCCGATCTGCCTGACGATCTCGAGTGCATGTCGATCGACGTCGGTCGCTGGGGCCTCGTTCATCCACTTGGGCAGGTAGCCCACCTTGAGACCGGCGACGGGGCGACTGCCGTCAAAGGCGAGCGGCACGTCGACGCTGGCCGTGTCGCCGGGGTCGAAGCCGGAGATCGCGTTCAGCACAAGGAGGGTGTCTTCCACGCCGCGCGCCATGGGGCCGAGCTTGTCGCAGGTCCAACTAAGGGTCATGGCGCCTGTGCGGGGGACACGGCCGTAGGTGGGACGAAGACCCTCCACGCCGCAACGCATCGAGGGCGAGACGATGGAGCCCTGGGTTTCGGAGCCGATGGCGAAGCCCACGAGACCGGCGGCTACGGCGGAGCCCGGGCCCGCGCTCGAGCCGGAGGCGCCCTCTTCCAGCAGCCAGGGGTTCTTGGTCTGACCGCCGAACCAAACGTCGTTCAAGGCCAGCGCGCCGAGACTGAGTTTGGCCACAAGGACGGCCCCGGCGGCGTTGAGCTTGGCGGTGACCGCGGCGTCGGTGGCTGGGACGCGGTTGCGGAAGGGCTCGGCCCCCCAGGTGGTGAGGATGCCGGCGGTGTCGAGCAGGTCTTTGGCGCCCCAGGGAATGCCGTGGAGCGGGCCACGGTAGTGCCCGGCGGCAATCTCGGCGTCTGCGGTGCGAGCCTGGGTGAGGGCGTGCGCTTCGGTGAGGGTGATGACGCAGTTGAGGGTGGGCTGGAAGCGCTTCAGGCGGTCAAGGTAGATCCGGGTAAGGCGCTCGGAGGTGAGTTGGCGCGTGCGGACCCAACCAGCGAGCTCGACCAGGGTGCTGAAGGCGATGTCTGCGTCGTTTTTTGGGACAGGCATCGGGGCGTGGG
>CAXTLD010000107.1:0-9389 GCA_964245045.1 uncultured Acidobacteriaceae bacterium
CACGCAGCCTTTCGCGCAGCGACGACCCCAGCCGCCAGGCAGTATCCGGCCCGAACGCCCGAAACTGCAGCCGCGCTTCCTGTTCATCCAAAATCGGCAAATCCTGTTCCGGTAAGTCCTGTTCCGGCGTCATTACCCGTCCGCCAGGATCATCACTTCAGTCGACTTGATCAGCGCCGTGACGCTGTCCCCCACCTTGACGCCCATCTCTTCCACGCTCTGCCGCGTGATCACGCTTTCAATCAGGTTTTCGCCGACGCGCACGCTCACCTTGGCAGTCACCGTTCCCAGCACAACCTCTTCCACCGTGCCCCGGAGCTGATTGCGCGCCGAGATCCGCTTTCCCAAACCGTCCGTCATCATCGCACCTCGCACCGTTTCACCCCAGTGTACCCGCGAGGAAACCGGAGCCGCGCCACGCCACGGCTCCCAGTGGCTACTCCGTCAACTGAAAGTTCACCTCGATGAATGTCGCTACCTCCGCGGGATTCCCGTTCAGCAGGAAGGGCATAAACGTCCACTGCCGCACCGCATCCAGCGCAGCTCCCTGGAGCTCCGGCGGTCCCGATACCGCAGTCAACGCTTCCACCGCGCCCGACTTTGAGATGGTGGCCTGCAGGACCACCGCTCCTTGAATATGCGCCTTCTTGGCCTCTGGCGGGTAGATCGGGTTCACACGACTGGCAACCTGCCCCGCCATTAAGCCGGAGGCGATGCGTACAGGCGCCGGAGCCGCAGACGCTGCGCTTTGTGGAGCCCCGGGCAGCACAACGCCGGATCGCCAAGCCCAAGCCGACCCACATGTGACCACGGCCAAAACGCCACATCCGGCAAGACGTACCGACCGGCGCAAAACACCTTCTACTTTTGTTCCCTGAGTAAGCTGCATAACTCTCCTTTCAAGTGCGTTGGCATCGAGCATTCCGATGGCGTGAGGTGTTTTGACCGGCATCCCTTCCATCAGGGAGGTCGCCAGCCGCAGAAGCGAACGGGCATACAACTTCGGGACGCCGACAGCTGCAGCAGCTTGCCCGTCGCACACCCACTCGCGACTCTCGACTAGCCGGTCGCGAGTCAGGCGCAGGAACGGATGGTAAGCAACGGGCACGGCCACCACTTCATACAGCAGATTCAGCGCAAAATCGTTGCGTCGCATGTGCGCACACTCGTGCGCGAGCAGGGTGAGGAGGTCCAGGTCCGAAAGCCTCGCCAGCAGTCCGTCCGGCACTACCACGCGTTGCCGCAGCACGCCCATCGTGAACGGGGTCCGCACCGCAGCCGACACCACCAGCGTCGCGTTCGGGCACCCAAACTGGGTGCGTACGCGATCCCACACCCGCGCAACCTCGGGCTCCATGGCAAGCGGTCGCGCCGCCCGGTCTAGCCGCAGCGTCCGCCGCCAGCTCCATAGAAGCCGGGTCAGCATCGCCAGCAGCCACAGGCCATATGCGACCGTTAGTATGCCGGCGACACCCGACGACAAGCGCAGACTACCGGCCAGCACTGCGGGGCCGAACGTTACCGTGACGCCGCTTCGCTCGCCTGCACCCTGTTGTGCGCTGTGCAGCAGGAGCTCTCGCCAAGGCCAGCGCGCCGCAGCCACTGCTGGGTACGCCGTCTGCAGCAGCAACACCACCACCCATACACGGTGGATCACCGTAGGCCGGCTACCGCGCAACGCACGGCTGACCAACCAGCCCACGCCAAAGAAGAGCGGCACCTGCCAGATCGAACTGAGCAAGTACGAAAGAACAAACTCCTGCAGTGATCTCATGCCGCCTCGCCTCCTTCGGCCTCCAGGCGTCGGCTCAGTTCCCCGAGCTTCTTCGCGTCCAGCTGTTGCGCCTTGACCAAGCTGAGCACCAGGTCCTCACTCGATCCGCCAAACATGCGATCCACCACATCCCGCACGGCTTGCGCCAGCGCACGTTCCTTAGTCACCACCGCACGGTACACAAACGCCCGCCCCTGCAACGCGCGCTTGAGCTTTCCCTTGCGTGCCAGGATGTTCAGCATCGTCTGCACGGTGGTGTACGCCAGCTTCGGTTCCAAGTGCTCCAGCACCTCGGCCACCGTACCGGGGCCGTGCGTCCAGATCACCTGCATGATGCGAAGTTCCAGGGGGGTTAAGGAACGGACAGCAGCTGGGCTCACGCGTGAACCTCCTAATAAGGTAGGACATTACGCTCATGCGCAGGAGCTTGTCAACGAAAAGTTTAGGACTTACAGGCAGCTTGCTCCCAAAATACGCACCCTCTGCGCTGCTGCGCGTCGCAGCAAAACGAAACGGCCAGGACTTGTTGCCCTGGCCGTTCCACTTTCGATTACGAGTGACTCTTACAACTCTTTCACGCCATCCACAAACGCCTTCAACTTGCGGCTGCGGCTTGGGTGACGCAGCTTGCGGAGGGCTTTGGCTTCGATCTGCCGGATACGCTCGCGCGTTACCTGGAAGCTCTGCCCGACCTCCTCCAGCGTGTGCTCGGAGCCGTCTTCGAGGCCGAAGCGCATCTTGATCACGCGCTCCTCGCGCGGGGTCAACGTGCGCAACACCTGCGAGGTGTACTCCTTCAGGTTCACCGAGATGACTGCGTCCGACGGCGACACAGCCATCCGGTCCTCGATGAAGTCCCCAAGGTGCGAGTCTTCTTCTTCGCCGATCGGCGTTTCGAGCGAAATGGGCTCCTGCGCGATCTTGAGCACCTTGCGTACCTTCGCGACCGGGATGTCCATGCGCCGGGCGATCTCCTCCGAGGAGGCCTCCCGCCCAAGCTCCTGCACCAGTTGCCGCGACGTACGGATGAGCTTGTTAATTGTTTCGATCATGTGCACCGGAATACGAATCGTTCGTGCCTGATCCGCAATGGCGCGCGTGATCGCCTGCCGAATCCACCAGGTCGCATAGGTCGAGAACTTGTACCCACGCCGGTACTCGAACTTGTCCACGGCCTTCATCAGGCCGATGTTGCCTTCCTGGATCAGGTCAAGGAACTGCAGGCCGCGGTTGGTGTACTTCTTGGCGATCGACACGACCAGCCGGAGGTTGGCCTCGATCAGCTCGCGCTTGGCCCGCTCGGCGTCCATGTCGCCCTGCACCATCTCGCGCTGAGTCCGGCGCAGCGACTCCATGGGAATGCCGATCTCGGCTTCCATCCGCTCCAGATCGGTCCGGCAATTTTTCTGCTGTCGCCGGTATTCCTTGCGCAGCTCCTCTGAGCGCGACGCGTCGAACTTCGCGTCCAGGGAGCGGATCTGCCGCTCAAGGGTCCGCATGGAGTCGACCGTCTTGTTGACCTTGTCCAGGAGCCGTTTCTTTTCGGCGTTGGTGTACTTCAGCTCGCGGACGATGCGTGTGACGTAGACCTGCTCGCGCCCGGTCATCCAGCGGCAACGGCGCTCCTCTTTGGCCTTCGCCTTGGCATCCTTGCCCTGCGGATCTTCGGCCTTGGCCTGGTACTCGGCGGCCTTGGCCTGGTGCTTCACGAGTTCGTCGATGCGCTTGATCGTCTTTTTGACGCGCGCCTGCACGATCTCTTCGGTGAGTTCCTCCTCATCGAAGGTCACGACCTCTTTAATATTGCGGACGCCGCGCTTCAGATCCTCGCCCAACCCGGTGATCTCTCGGATGACGATCGGCGAGCGCGAGATCGCCTTCATGACGCGCAGCTGCCCGCGCTCGATCCGTTTGGCAATCTCCACCTCGCCCTCACGGGTCAGCAGCGGCACGGTCCCCATCTCGCGCAGGTACATGCGCACCGGGTCGTTCGTCTTTTCCAGCGTGCCCGGCGACAGGTCCAACTCCACGTCGGAGTCTTCCCCGGCGACGCCGCCCTCGCTCTCGTCGTCACGGTCCTCACGCTCACCGCGACCGCGCCGACCTTCCCCCGAAAGCACGTCGATGCCCTGGGTGTTGATGGTCGTCAGCAGGTCTTCCAGGTCGTCGGCCGAAGTGATGTCGTTCGGCAGCAGATCGTTGACCTCACCATAGGTGAGATAGCCTTTTTCTTTACCCGTTTCGATCAAACGGTCTACGTCTTCTTCGTACTTATCGATCTCTTCAGCCACGTTGGTCCGTGCTCCTCACTGGCGCTCCGCGCAATGCGCGGACAAGGGTTCTGGGTGGAGGCTGGCGTTGGTAGCAATCGGGCGCAGTTCTCCATAGGTTGTCACAGGGGCGCTGAGGAAGGTGTGCGGTCGGAGCCGCGGGCGCAGGCGAAAGCACATGGATGGCACAAACTAAGCCAATCTCAGAGGAGCTTCAGCACTCAAAGGCGCAAGTCGTCAGCGCTGCAAAGTCTACCACAAGTATAGACGCACACTGCGGGCAAAAAGATGCGGGTTGCGCCTGAATGTTGTTGCGAGTCGGCCAGGAACGGAAAATACCCGCTTAGGCGCTGTGTAGCCAGACGAAGCGTGCCAGGAAAAGGACGGCGAGCAGGTACAGCATCCAGTGTTCGCGACGGACGCGGCCCGTGGCGACTTCCAGCACGGCGAAGCTGATGATGCCGAAGCTGAGGCCGGTGGCGATGGAGTAGGTGAGTGGGATCGTCAGGAGCGTTAGAAAGGCGGGGATAGCCACGCGCGGTTCGTCCCAATCGATGCGAGCGGCAGAGGCGACCATCAACGCGCCGACAAGGATGAGCGCTGGGGCGGTGGCAAAGCTGGGGATGGCGCCAACGACCGGTGCGACGAACACCGAGGCAAGAAAGCACAGGCCGGTGACGATCGCGGTGACGCCGGTGCGGCCGCCGGCGGCCACGCCGGACGCGCTTTCGATGTAGCTGGTCACGGTCGACGTGCCGGCGAGCGAGCCGACGACGGTGGAGGCGGCATCGGCGAAGAAGATACGGTCTAGGCGGGGGATGGTGCCGTTGGGGGCGATGAGGCCGGCGCGTTCCGTGACCGCGACAAGGGTGCCGATATTGTCGAACAGGTCGACGAAGAGGAATACGAAGATGATCTCGAGGGCGTTGAGGCGAAGCGCGCCGCGAAGGTCGAGATGAAAGGCCGTCGCGCGCAGGGCAAGCGGATTCAGGGTGGCCGGCTGCCAGTGGACCTGGTGAACGAGGATGCCGGTGAGCAGCGTGCCGAGGACGCCAAGGAGCATCGCCGCGCGAACGCGCAAAGCCTGCAGGATGGCGATGAGCGCGATGCCGAAGACCGCCAGCAGCACCTCCGGTGAGTGGAGGTTGCCGAGAGTGACCGTGGTCGCGGGGCTGGGGACGATGAGACCGGCGTTCCGCAGGCCGATGAAGGCGATAAACAGGCCAATGCCCCCGGCGACCGCCGCATGGAGCTGGAAGGGAATGGCGGCGAGCAGACGCTGGCGAATGCCGCCCAGCGTGAGCAAAAGAAAGAGGATGCCGGAAAGAAACACGGCGCCCAGCGCGGTGGGCCAGGGGACGCCCATGCCCTTCACCACGGTGTAGGTGAAGTAGGCGTTGAGGCCCATGCCCGGCGCGAGGGCGAGCGGGTAGTTGGCCAGCGCGCCCATCAGAATGGAGCCAAAGGCCGCGCAAAGGCAAGTAGCGACCGTGACCGCCGCGATCGGCATGCCGGTTTCGGCAAGGATGGAGGGGTTGACGAAGATAATGTAGGCCATGGTGACAAAGGTCGTCAGCCCGGCGAGGGTCTCGGTGCGCCACGTGGTCTGGTGGTCGGCGAAGCGGAAGTAGCGTTCCAGGCGTTGGCGCAAACGGGCTCCGGGAGGGGGCAGGTTGTGTGGTGGGTCGGGTTCAGAATAGCGCGTGGCGTGCTTCTCCCGGCAAAGGGCCGAGATTTAGTTATGATCTGCGCAGGTAAGAGGTGGCCGTGCGATGATTCGGCACTGTGGTGATGAGGACTTCGAAGAGATCTTGGGCGTGATCAACGACGGGGCCCAGGTGTACAAGGGGCTGATCCCGGAGGACCGTTGGCGGGAGCCGTATATGTCCCGCGCGGAGCTACGGCGTGAGATCGCGGACGGTGTGCGTTTCTGGGGCGAAGTGTCGGACGGTCGTCTGATTGGGGCCATGGGCATGCAGGATGTCGACGACGTGACCCTGATCCGCCATGCATATGTAAGGACCGGGCAGCAGGGAAGTGGGGTGGGCAGCCGTTTGCTGGAGTGGTTGCGACCGATGGCGCGAGGGCCGCTACTGATTGGGACGTGGGCCGCCTCGGCGCGCGCGATTCGCTTCTATGAGCGACATGGCTTCGTGGTTGTGGCACCGAAGGACAAAGAACGGTTGCTGCGACGGTATTGGCGCATCCCAGAGCGACAAATAGAGACCTCGGTGGTACTGGCCGAGTTGGGAAAGTTGGCGGGGCTAGGAGGGGCGGCGTGACGGCAAACGAGGTGAAGCGAGTGTTGGCGTTGGAACCGCACCCTCGTGAGGGTGGATGGTTTCGGAGGACGCACCAGTCAGAGACTGCCTTTTCTGCTGCGATTTGGGCGGAGGCGGGGCTGCGGTTTGACGGGCTGCGGCAGGTGAGTTCCGCCATTTACTACCTGCTGGAGCCGGAAACGTTCAGCGAAATGCACCGGTTGGGTTCCGAGGAGATCTTCCACCACTACGGCGGGGGAGCGGTGGAGATGCTGCAACTATGGCCGGACGGCCAGGTGGTCCGACTGTTGATCGGGACGGACCTGCTTGCAGGAGAACGACCGCAAGTGGTGGTGCCACGGGGTGTGTGGCAGGGGTCTCGCATGCTGCCGGGGAGCGGCGAGGGCTGGGCGTTGCTGGGGTGTACGGTGATGCCGGGGTTCGCGTATGCGGACTACCAATCGGGGTCTCGGGAGGAGCTAACGCGCGCGTACCCGGGGGCGCAGGAGTTGATTGGAGCGTTGACGCGGAGCGAGCAGGTTGTGCGTCAGGGCTGAGTGTCCACGTTCTTTGGTGCAGGAAGGGCGGCGCATATGCAGCTGTGGACGGCAGACGGGCGATGGTTACGGATGGAGCAGGCGTAGGCGGGCCAGATTTGGGCGAGGCCGAGGGCGTACAGGCCGACGTCGCCGGCGTAGAAGTGCTGACGGAAGGTGGTGCTTTGGGGCGATTGGCCGAGCTTGTCGGCGGTGAAGGTGTCCGCGAGTTTCAGGGCGGAGGCTGCGGAGAAGTCTGGCAGGTGGTAGGCGATGGTGAAGCGATAGCCCTCGGCCCAGGGTGGGGTGGAGCCCTCGGCGCCGGGGGAGACGATCGTCCGCCAGTCTTTGAGGACGGCGGTTTGGGGGTCGACGGTGGCGACGAGAAAAGCAGGGTGGTTGCTGAAGAAGGGCGTTACCGACGGGACGAGTTTGGCGGGGACGGTGGCGGTGGGTGTGCCGTCGGCGTCGCGGTGCAGCAGGCGGATCTCGTCCATGTGGGTGTGGCCGAAGAGGGCGAGGCGGACGGTGTCGGCGTAATCGAGCAGGGCGTCGGCAAGGGTCGTGTCGGCGAGAAACGGCGTAGGTTTGGCGTTGCACATCTCGGCCGGTTGGAGCAGGTACCGGCGGAACGAGGTGTAGACGTCGACGCCGGGCGGGACATGGCTCATCACCCAGACGTGCTCGCCGTGGGCGCGCGCATCGGCGAGTTGGGTGCGGAGCCAGTCGATCTGAGACTTTTCGGGGCTGCGGTCGGCGCTGTCGCCGCAGGTGGTGAACTGGCGAGATTCAAAAATGTCCTGAAGAACGATCAGGCGGGTGCGCTGCAGGGGGGCGGGGAGAAGGACGCTGTAGTCGCCTTCCGGGGTTGTTGCGACGGTGGCGAGGGTGGGGGCGGCGGTCTGGAGAAAGGCGTCGCCTGCGGATTCGCGGTAGTCGGCGCAGCCGGAATCGTTGTTGCCGAGGGCGCCGTATACGGGGGTGCGCGGAAAGGCCCCACGCAGCTGGGCCATGACAAAGGTGACGGTCTTCGCGGCGAAGGCGGCGAGGTCCTGCGCGCTGGCGTCGGGCGCGAGGTGCTGGAAGCGGCAGGCGAACTCGTGCGTGAGCAGATCGCCGGAGAGGGTAACGAAGGTCGGCCGCCGCTCGGCGTCGTGGGCCGCGCGCAGGGTGGTTTGGAACAAGGGCCAGGCGGTGTCGAGGGCGCGAGCGTTGCAGGCAGTCTGCAGTGCGTCGAGGTCGGCGGCTTGCGTGGGGGTAGCGGGGGCGCTGAGAATCGCGGGCCAGCGGTCGACGGGTTCGGCGCGAAGCTGTGGGAGCTTTGCGGGGTCATGGAATGGATCGAAGTGGACGTCGGAGAGCATGACGACGGGCACTTGCGCGTGGGCGAGAGTAGCTGCCGCGGCCAGAAATAAGCACAGAACAAAGCGCGTGAAACGACGCGGGTAGCGCATGGGTTGAGTGTAGTGGTGGGTTGGCGGCGGAGGTGAACGGCAACGCTGGGTTCGCGACGGTTTGGGCCATCTAAAATGGACGGGATTAGGTTCTTTCGAGGAGTGCAGGCATATGGGGATGGCAACTACGGACGCTTTGGGGCAGGTTGAGCTGGCGGCGCACACGGCGGGGCTGGTGCTGGAGCCGCTGGAGGCGGGGGTGAGCTTTAGCGGGGAGCCCACGGTGCGGTTCGGCATGAGCTTGTCGGCGGCGCCGGCGAAGACGTTGTTGCTGGAACTGGGACAGGCGTTCAACGGTGCGGATCCGCAGTATGCGGGTGAGTTGGGAACCTTCTTTGCGGAGACGGCGCAGCGGCTGCGGAACCCGCGGCCGGACTGCGTGCTCACGATGCTGGGCCTGCCGCTGTCGATGGGCAAGTTTGCGTGGCCGTTCCATGGGTCGACGAGCGGGGCGGACACGTACATCGTCCATGGCGAGACGCGGCTGGAGACGGGGGCGGAGGCAATCTTGCATGCCAAGGTGTCGGCGTCGCTGACGCGGACGTTTGCGGAGATCCTGAGCGCGCTGGAGCAGCCGTTTGCGGAGGATTTCATCTACAATGCGGTGCGCAAGACGCTGGACCAGGGCCAGCTGGAGCTGGTGAAGAGCGGCAACCGCCAGCCGGTACCCGTGACCACGCGGTACTACTCGGCCAAGCAGGGGCGGTTTGTGTTCAACGACACGACGGCGGAGGACCGGGACAAGTTTCTGGCCGGGCACGTGTATTGGCTCAGCCATGTGCTGGGCGCGGGGGCGCCGGTGTGGGTGGCCGATCCGCGCGATGCGCAGTACCTGAACACGAGCGCGGAGGAGATGAAGGCCTCGGCTGGGCGCTTGGCCGCGGCGGAGGCGATCTCGCTGGACGGCGCGTGGGCGGTGCCGATGCCCAAGTTGATCGACCAGCGCGAGGCGTTTGAGGCGGAGGTGGCCGATGCGCTGCAGTTCATCAAGCCGAGCTTCAACGAAGATATGCGGGCTGGGCTGACGAACATGTAGGTCTTCGGCTGTGTGTTCCGGAGGGGGATCGGCGGGCCCCCCCCCCGCGCGGGCCCCG
>CAXTLD010000108.1:0-9297 GCA_964245045.1 uncultured Acidobacteriaceae bacterium
GTTGCGGGATGCGGGGTAGGTGACGAGTTACAAGCGGCGGGCGGAGGCGGAGCCGGGGTTGGAGCGGATTGGACTGGACGAGGTACTGGCGGCGGTGGGGGAGGTGGTGAGGTGATGGCTAGGCTAATGCCGCAAGCGGACGTGATATGCCGACAGATAACCAAAGCGCGATCAGCTCGAAATTAATGACTTGCTGTTTGCGGCGCACGTATGCGTAACGGTTGGCTCTGAAGTGGGCTGTGCCGCCTTAGCTCAGCTAGGCCGCGGTCCAGTAGCGGGTCGCCTAACTCAGTTTTGAACGGTTCACTTACCAGCACGGGAGGTACCCAGTCTTGGCGGGGCGTCCCGTTCACGTGGTAGATCTGCTCTGTTGCATACGCCACATCCACGCCCGTCTTGGGAAGCTTCTCGTCGGAGACGGCACCTGCCAGGCCGGCCATTCGCGTTCCGACCACAACAGCGCGGTTCATCGCGCCAAAGCCGATTGCCATGCCCTCTCCCATGCTGCCCGTCCAGTGGTTTACGAGAAGGACAACTGGCGCCGTATACGTAAAAGGTCCGCGTGGCGCAACAAACTCCACCCAATTGCGCTCAACATCCGCTTGACCATAGTGTGGGATGCGATGTCGCTGGTAAGCAAGAATATTGCTCACAAAACGTCCCATGATGCCAAGCGCAACCGAACTATCACCGCCGCTGGGGACATCACGCAGATCAAGCACAAGCGCGGCTGTGTGTTGGAACTGTGCAAGCGCCTCGTCAAAGGCCTGCACAGTCTTTTGCTCGCCGAGTGAGTTATTGAATCGGATAAGTCCAACGTTACCGGGTAGAAGGTTCGTGGTAATTTCCCCAGGGCTGCGATGGAAGTTACGCGTACCAGGCAGACGTACGTTATAGGTGCGGCCTGTAGCGGTACGGAAGCCAAGGCTGCGCTCTACTTTCCACCTTCCAGTTAAAACCGAGAGCAGGGCCCATTGTCTAGCCGCTGCACTCAGATGATCCACCGCTGGGCCGAGGCGTTCAGTAACGGCGTGCTCCACTGTCCCGCCGTCGATCGTCGTGAGGAGGTCGCCTGCGTGAACCCCTGCTTGTTCTGCATCGCTACCCTTCCGAACGGAGACCACCCTGGCGCCGGCAGGTGTGAACTCCGCCCAGATATCTGCGGAGGTGGGCACCGGCAACCAGTGAGTGACCACTCGCGAGCGAACTTCGGCATGGAAGTCATGCAGTTCGCTCAGTGCTGAGGCGATCACGTCCGCGAAGGCCTCCTTGCTTTCAGCTTGCTTCACCGCTGCCGCATAACGAGTCTCCCACGTCAGCCAGGGCGTATCACTACGATCCAGGTAGGCATAGTTATTCTCGAAGTCTGCGACGAAGGTCTTGAAGTCAGCCTGCCGTGCCGATAAGGACAGGTCATCCTGAGCGCGAGCGGAAACGACAGAAGGAGTTGCTACGAGAACCAAAAACGGGGCTGCAATCCTTAAGCCGACCTTTTTCAACGCCCCACACCTCGGTTCGGAACTGGAGACAAGCCTAACGCTTGCGATGGACCAGAAAGCTTCCGATCGGTTCGCCACTACCTCAGCGGCTAAAGCCGCCCCTCATTTTCCGCCAATTGCGGCACGGCTGAAGCCGTGCCCCTTCCAGGCCTCTCCCGCCACTTGCGGCACGGCTGAAGCCGAGCCCCTTCTAGGCCGCGGCTTACTCGGGCGTGTACGAGGGCTTCCAACCCGCTTGGATCGTGCGGCCCCCGTGCTGCCCGTCGCTTCCCGTCTTATATCCGGACACTGACACCGCGGCAACGGTCAAGGTAGGTCGTTCTGAGACAATGGCGGGATGGCCGGAGGCGCAGGGGGATCGTCGTGGCAGCGGGTGGCGCGCCGGGTACGTGTGCCGCTGGGGTTTGCGACGGCGGTGGTGTTCTTTGCGTTTGCGCGGCCATCCATGCGCTTGCTGACGTGGAGCTTGGGGCCGGTACTGTTGGGATTGTGGTTGCGGGGGTATGCGGCCGGCTATGTGAAGAAAAACGCCGAGCTGACGCGGACGGGACCGTATGCGTACACGCGCAATCCGCTGTATTTGGGATCCATGTTGCTGGCGTTTGGGTTTGCGGTGGGAGCAGGGCGGGTGCCGCTCGGGGTGCTGGTGGTTGCGTTGTTTGCGGTGATTTACTGGCCGGTGATTCTGAGCGAGGAGGCGTACTTGCGAGGCACTTTTCCCGACTTCGCGGCGTATGCGGCGGCCGTGCCGCGCCTGTTGCCGCGGCTCACGCCGGCGCGCTTCCCGGTTGTCGGGACGGGCACGGGGCGGTTCTCGGCGGAGCGGTATCGGCACCACCGCGAGTACAATTCTTCTATGGGTGCCGCTGGGTTGTATGCCGCCCTGGTGTTGCGGATGTGGCTGGCGCATAGGCTGGGCGCGTCCTGATTTTTGCTGGGGGTCGATCGACGTTGATGTACGGGATACCCTCGGCTGTTCCGATCGCCCGTTGCCTGGCCGCGGCTGTGGGCTGGGCTGCGGCCTCCGTCGGCGCGGCGCAGATCTTTTCCGCAAAGCCGGTCGTCCCGCAGCGGCCTATCCCGGTACTGCCGGCGCCGGCAGGCGGGTTTGTCTACCCGCAACATGAAACACTGACGTTTTCTGTAGACTGGCGCGTGTTTACGGCGGGCACGGCGGTGTTCCACCTGGAAACCAGCGCCGGGAGCGGAACCGGCGGTCCAGTGGAGAAGATCTCAGCCACGGCCGACTCTATCGGCGCGGTGAACATGCTGTTTCCGGTGGTGGACGCCTTTCAATCGGGGTTCGACACCAAGACCGGCTGCTCGACGGGGCTGAACAAGCAGACGTTGGAAGGACGGCGCAAGTTCGCGTCGGAGCTGAGGTTTGACTACGCCCACGGAAAGCAGAATGAGTATGCGCGCAATCTGGTGAAGGGCACGGCAACGCGCAAGGAGGCCAACGTGCCGGCCTGCGTGACGGATGCGCTTTCGGCCATCTTCCTCACGCAATCGCAGACCCTGACCGTGGGGCAGACCGTCGAGTTTCCGCTGGCCGACGCCATGCGTACGGTGACCGTGGGCATGAAGGTAGAGGGGCGCGAGGAGATTAAGACGCCAGCCGGGACATTTCAGGCGCTCAAGGTAGAAGCCACCGCCGATGAGGGCATCGTGAAAAACCGCGGGCACATTTGGGTCTGGTACACGGACGATGCGCGCCACCTGCCCGTGCAAATGCAGGCGCGGCTGTTTTGGGGCACGATTACGTTTCACCTGCAGTCGATCGAGATGAAGTAAGCGAAGCAAGCAAGCAGTCAGCAGTAGGCAGTCTTGGCGTGCGTGGTTCCGGTTGCGTTTTACGGGGCGGGTAGACAGGGGAGAGCGATGAGCAAGATGTTGAACAACAACGATGAGGTGGATGCCACGCAGCAGGTACTGCGGTCGGACGAGGAGCTCGTCACGGTGGCCAACTTCCCTGACCCGGTAACGGCCAACATTGCGCGCACGGCGCTGGAGTCGGAAGGTGTGCCGGTGTTCCTGCAGGGCGAGCAAGCCAACAGCCTGTTGCCGGTGGCCTTTGAGGCGCGGGTGCAGGTGCGGCCGGAAGACGAGGCGCAAGCGCGGCAGGTGCTGGCGGACTTTGAAGCGGAGCCGGAGAGCCTGGAGTCGGTGACCCGGGCGGAGGTGGCGGACGAGGCCGGCGAAGGATCGAGGTCGCGATGACACGGGAGCGGGCGGTCGTGTGTCTGTCCGGCGGCATGGACTCCACGGTCTGTGCGGCGCTGGCGGCGCGCGACTATGAGGCGTACGGGATCCACTTCAGCTATGGGCAGCGTACAGAGGCCCGCGAACTGCGGTCCGCGCGCGAGGTGGCGCGGCTGGTCGGACTCAGGGACCTCATGGAGCTGCGGACGGACCTCTTTCGGCGCATCGGTGGCTCGGCGCTGACCGATGCGGCGATCGCTGTACCGGAGAGTGTGGCCGAGGTGCTGGACGAGACTGCCGGGCGGACCGGCGCGGAGGTGCCGGTAACCTATGTGCCGTTCCGCAATGCGCATTTTCTGGCCGCGGCGGTGAGCTGGGCGGAGGTGCTGGGCGCACGGATAGTCATCATCGGCGCCGTGGAGCAGGACAGTTCGGGGTACCCGGATTGCCGTCCGGCCTACTACGAGGCGTTCAATGCGTTGATCGCGACAGGGACGCGCGAGGGCACGATCCGGGTGCAAACGCCGCTGATTCAACTGCGAAAACGGGAGATTGTGCGGCTTGGGGTTGAATTGGGCGCACCCTTGCATGTAAGTTGGTCGTGCTACGCGGGTGATGCCGAAGCCTGCGGCGTGTGCGAGAGCTGCGCGTTACGCCTCAGAGCGTTTGCCGAGGCTGGGGAACATGACCCGATCCCGTATGCGCGTGGAACTCGTGCGGCTGCGGGGTAGGGCCTGCGAAAACTGTTGAACCTGCGCGGCGAGCGGCGCGGAAGGAGAAATAAGGATGAAGCAAGCAACAGGATCAATGTGGAAACCGATGGGGATGGCAGGATGGGCAGTCGCGGCGACGCTGGCCTTCCCGGCGCTGCACGCGCAGGAGCCGACACCGGCCAAGGTGCACGGCCATGTGATAAACCCGGCCGGCCAGGCGTTGAGCTCCGGCCAGGTGAAGTTCACCAAGGACCTTACCGTGCCGGTAAAGGACGAGAAGTTCACCAACACGGTACCGGTGGACAAGGACGGCAACTACACCGCCACCGGTGTGACGCCGGGCGAGTACTTCATCTATGTGACCCAGAATGACAAGCCGCTGGACCGCATGCAGGTGACGATCAAGGCGAGCGAAGACAGAACGGTCGACTTCGACATGACGCGCGAGGAGTACACCAAGAATCTCAGTCCGGAAGAACGGAAGGCGATTGAGGAGTACAAGGCCAAGAACGCGGCGGCGGTCGCCGGCAACAAGCAGGTTGCCAACCTGAACGCGACCATCGCAGCGGTGCGTGCGGACATCAAGTCCCCGTCTCCGAACTTCGACAAGGACATTACGGACATGAAGCAGGCCACGGATCAGCGCCCGAACGAGGGCCTGCTGTGGGCTGTGCAGGGCGAGGTTTTCCTGGCCCAGGCGAAAAAAGCCGCGGCGGCCGACCGCGCCAACAAGACCAACCCGATGCAGGACGACGCGGTAAAGCAGGCCTATGAGAACGCGGCCACGTCGCTGCATAAGTCTGCGGATCTGCTGGGTGAAGCCAAGCCGCCGAATGTGGAACAGCAGGCCACCGTATACAACCAGCTGGGCAATGTGTACGGGGAAGCCGGCAAAACCAGCGATGCCAGCGCGGCCTTTGAAAAGGCGGCGACGCTCGATCCTAAACAGGCGTCGATGTACTACACCAATGAGGCCATCATCTTCGATCACACCGGTGGCGGCGACCCGGAGATCTCGGCTGCCGAGAAGGCTATTACCGCCGACCCGAATAAGCCTTTGCCTTACTACCTGAAGGGGCAGGCGCTGCTGGCCAAGGCAACCGTGGATGCAAAGGGCAACATCGTTCCGCCTCCCGGCTGCGTGGATGCCTACCAGAAGTACCTGCAGCTGGCTCCCGATGGGCCGCAGGCACCCGCGGTGAAAGACGTGCTGACCCAGATGGGCCAGAAGGTCGAAACCAAGTACAAGGCGCCCGGCAAGAAGTAGCCTTAACAGCAGTTGTGCAAGACGAGGCCCTGGCCGATGTGCCGGGGCCTCCTTGTTTCCGGCGGAGGAGCAAAGGAGCGGCGGTGACCGAGCGCGTGCTGTCGTTTGAAGAGGCGTTGGCCGAAGTGCTGCGGCACGGCGCTGCCTTCGCCGCTCCAGTTGGCCGGGAGGCGGTACCGTTGCTGGAGGCGTCGGGCCGGGTTCTGGCTGCTTCCATAACTGCCGAGCGCGACCAGCCGCCGTTTGCGCGGTCCACGCGGGACGGCTTTGCAGTGCGGAGCGCCGACTTGGCCGAGACCGGCATCACGCTGCGGCTGCTGGGCGGCGTGCGCGCGGGGCAGCCGTGGGCCGGTCCGGCGTTGGCGGCTGGGGAGGCCATCGAGATCATGACCGGAGCGCCGCTGCCACCGGGCGCGGATTGCGTGCTCATGGTCGAGCATGCGGCGGTGTCGGATGGGGACGATCTGCGACCGGAGGCGGGACGACGGCTGCCGCCGGGCGAAAACGTGGTGCCGGCAGGCGCGGAGGCACGTGCCGGTACGCAGCTCGTCCCAGCTGGACGCGTCCTTGGCACAGCGGAGATCGGCCTGGCCGCCAGTTGTGGCTACGCGCAGGTGGAGGTGTTTCCGCGGCCGCGCGTGGCCATCGTCGCCACGGGCGATGAACTGGTGGAGCTCGAGGAAACTCCGCAGGCGTGGCAAATCAGAAACTCGAACAGCTACACCCTGGCCTTGCTGGTTGGGGGCGAGGCCGCCGTGGCCGAGCGGCTTGCAGTGGCGCGGGATACACGGGAGGGTCTGCGGGAGCGGTTGGGCCAGGCGATAGGGGCACCGCTGATCCTGTTCTCCGGCGGGGTCTCCATGGGCAAGTATGACCTGGTGGAAGAGGTGCTACGGGAGGCCGGGGCGGAGTTCTTCTTCACTGGCGCGCACATCCAGCCGGGCAAGCCCGTGGTCTTTGGGCGTTTACCGCAGGCCGGGTCGGGAGGCGGCTCCACGTACTTCTTTGGGCTGCCGGGAAACCCGATCTCGACCGAGGTGTGCTTTCGCCTGTTTGCGGTGCCGCTGCTGCGGGCCCTGTGCGGGCGGACCGAGCGAGCACCACGGTTTGCTGAGGCGCGGCTCGCCGAGGACGTGCGTGGGGGCGCCAAGGTCACGCGGTTTCTGCCCGCGCGCGTGGACGGCGATTGGCAGGGCGTAACCGTGCGGCCGGTGCTGTGGCAGGGCTCGGGCGATCTAGCCGCCAACGCACGGGCGAACGGCTTTGTCGTGCTGCCGTCCGAGGTGCCTTTGTTTCGCGCCGGCGAAACGGTGCGGGTGCTCCTGCGGTGAGGGCGGGAACACGCAAGGCGAATCCCGTTTTGGGAATGGCTGAGAAACATACAGGCGCGGTTTAGACTTGACGGACGGCGAGCGCTGTTTCAGACTTAAAGGAATGAAGTTAGTCCCGGAAGGGAGCGTGACCTCCCGGGAGTTTGTGCTACTTCATCAGCAGCACGATTACCAGCAGAACCACTGCCAGCACGAAGCGCCAATCAAGCGCAATCGTGATCAGCAGCCGAAAATAGGATGTTGAAGCGTCCTTTTCAGGTCCATCAGGAATCACCTCCTTACCTCGTAGCAGCCTCTGGGTCGTTCTAGCGACCCGGAGGCCGTTTCGATCCTGATGTTGCTCACAGCTCGGTAAGGAAGCTTTCTCATCATCCAAGCAGACGTAGGTACACGGCAATCCCACTGTCGCGTGATGTGCCGCGTCTCTTGTAGAGGGTGAAGATGGAGCATGGGACGGTGTATGCCGGATAAACTGTCGCACTACGACGAAGCCGGACAGGCGCACATGGTCGACGTCGCGGGCAAGCAGCCCACGCGACGCGAAGCAACGGCGACGGCGTTTGTGGCGTTGAACGAGGCGGTTCTACGTGCGCTGCCCGACAACCCCAAAGGCAATCCGCTGGAGGTGGCGCGGTTCGCGGGCATTATGGCCGCCAAGCGCACGGCGGAGCTCATTCCCATGTGTCATCCGCTGCCGCTCAGCTTCATCGACGTGCAGGCGACGGTGGGGGACGGCGGCGTACACATCGAGGCAACTGTGGCCACCGTGGCCGGAACGGGGGTGGAGATGGAGGCCATGACGGCGGCGTCCGTGGCCGCACTGACGGTGTACGACATGACCAAAGCGCTCGACAAGGGCATCCAGATCCGCGAGGTGAGGCTCCTGGCGAAGTCGGGCGGCAAGAGTGGAGCGTGGCAGCGGGAATAACCGACGAGCTTACTTCGGGTGCGCCAGCGCAACGCCGAAGAGGTGCTCCGGGTCATGGAACCACTGGGGGGAGCCGAACCCGGCCCCGTCGAGCAGGTTGCGCAGGCTCCGTTCGGTGAACTTGTAGCTGTTTTCCGTGTGGATGGTCTCGCCGGTTTGGAACTGGATGGTTTTGCCGTCGAGGCGCACGGTCTGCTCGCCCAGGCTTTCGAGGTGCATCTCGACCCGGCTTGCCTCCGCGTTCCAGCGCACCCGGTGTGCAAAGCAGGCGAGGTCGAAGTCTGCACCGAGGTCGCGATTTAGGTGCGCCAGGATGTTGCGATTGAAGTCGGCGGTGATGCCCTGGGCGTCGTCATAGGCGGCCAGCACCGTGTCAATGGACTTGTTGCGGCACGGGGCAAGATCCACGCCCAGCAGGAGCATATCGCCCGTGCGGCGGAGCTGACGGCGCAGGTTACGCAAGATCGACGTTGCTTCCGGAGGCGAAAAGTTCCCGATCGACGAGCCGATGTACAGGGCCAGCACGCTTTGTTCGCGGGTTCGGCTGATCGTGTAGGTGTCGGTGATGTAGTTGGCGACGTGGGGCTTGATCTCCAGGCCGGGCAGGTGGCCGAGCGACGCAACGGCGTCTTCGAGCGCCGAAGCGCTGACATCGATGGGTTGGTAGAGCAGCGCGGGCTGCCTGCGCAGGGCGGCGCGGAGCAGGATCCCGGTCTTCGAGGCCGTGCCGGCACCGAGTTCGGCGATCGTCAGCGGACCCGTGCCTTCGGCAACAATGCTGTCCGCGAATTGATCGAAGATGCTGCGCTCCGTGCGGGTCAGGTAATACTCGGGAAGGTGGGTGATCTCTTCAAACAGCACCGACCCGCGCTCGTCGTAGAAGAGCCAGGGAGGAAGCAACTTCTGGGTTCCCGGAGGGACGGCGAGACCGCGCAGAGCATCGCGCTGAACGGCGTCGCGCAGGGCGTCAGGAGCTGTGATCATCCTTGAGTCGGGGCCTCTCCAAAGTTCAAGCAACGGGGTAGATCAAGGTTTGGATGCGCGCCGTGTGCCGGCTGCTGCATCAAAAGAACGAGGCAACCGGCTTACGCACCGTCCCGCGCCAGGCGAAGGCCGCTGAACTGCCACCGGGTGACCGAGGGGAAGAAGTTGCGATAGGTCGCGCGAATGTGGGTTTCCGGCGTGACGCACGAGCCGCCGCGCAGAACCATTTGCGAGCTCATGAACTTGCCGTTGTACTCGCCGAGAGCGCCGGGAAGGGCGCGGTAGCCGGGGTAGCCGGTATACGGCGAGGCGGTCCACTCCCAAACGTCGCCGAAGATCTGCTGCGGGTGGGTCGGAAAGTGTGCGGCATAGG
>CAXTLD010000109.1:0-8950 GCA_964245045.1 uncultured Acidobacteriaceae bacterium
GAGTTGGGGGACCTCGTAGACCTGGAGGTGGAGCTCGGGGTGGGCGCGGCCGTAGGTGTCGACCTCGCGGGCGAGCTGTTTCGGTGTGGTCATGTCGAAGTCGGCGAGGCGGTTGCGGTGGATGACTTTGGGTGGGAGCGCGAGACGGAGCACGCCGGCTACGAAGTCAGCGCAGTTGTGACGCGTGAGGGTGTAGGCACGGCGATGGGAGCTTTCGTTGACGTAGCGGAGCGCGGCCTGGTCCTGCGCCGGGGTGGTGTCGAAGCTGTAGACGAGGAGACGGCGGTCAAAGACCGCGCCGATGCCCTCTTCCCAATCGCCGTAGGGCGGCGGCACGAGGTCGCCGTGCCGGGTGACGGTGTCGGGCAGAAACGCGGTGAGGTGGGCTTGGCGGTAGCGCTCGCGGAGGTCGGTTTCCTGTGCCCGGGTGATGGAGGTGGGTACGTCGGTGAAATTTTCGGTGCCGTAGATGAAAACGGGCAGCGGGAAGGCGAGCCAATCCATGGCCGGGTGGCGGAGGTCGTGGTAGCGGGAGATGACGGCGCCGAGCTCACCGGGACGGCACGGGCGCAGGTGTACGGCGGTGTCCACGCAGGCGTTGTCGAGGTAGATGGAGGTGTGGCCCTGGGGCATCATCCAACCGAAGGTGCCAAAGGGTTCGCCGACGATGAGGGCCATGCGGGCGTGCGCGGGCGCAGCGAACCCAAGCGCGACGAGCACGCCGGCGAGCAGACGAAGATGGCATCCGAAGGGCAAAGGAGTGTGAGGAGACGTGACCACTATCGTAACGCTGGCGCTGGATGCGCCGTCGCAGGCATGGTTTGATGAGATGCGGGAAGCGCATTACCCGCCGGCGCTGAACCGTATCCCGGCGCACGTGAGTTTGTTCCATGCGCTGCCCGGCGATGGGCCGGTCCGGTACGCGCTGCGGGCGGCGGCCGAGGCGCAGGCGACGTTTCCGCTGCAGGTGGAGGGTGTGCGGTCGATGGGGCGGGGAGTGATGTATACCCTGGACGCTCCGCCGCTGCTGCGCCTGCATCGGGCGCTGGCCGAGCAGTTCAAGACGTTTCTGACGCCGCAGGACAAGCAGCCGCTGCGCCCACATGTGGTGGTGCAGAACAAGGTGGAGCCGGCCGAGGCGAAGGCGCTGCTGGCGGTGCTGCAGGCAGGGTTTGAGCGGCGCACGGTGGAGGGGGTGGGGCTGGACTGGTGGGAGTATCTGGGCGGACCGTGGCGACTGCTGGAGCGGTTTCAGTTTCGCAGCAGTGAGGCGTGGTGAGGCGTTGGTGGCCAGGCGTCTTCGGCGATGCCGAGGTAGGTCGCGTAGGGGGCGTCGCCGAGGGCGAAGAAGGGCCGGAAAGTGAGGGAGCTGGCGTCGCTGTCGGTGCGCCAGGTGCGTTCGTCCACACGACGGAGGCCGGCCAGGGCCGCGCGATCAAGCGTGGTGAAGCGGTCCGGAAGCAGGACGAGCGGTCCCCAACAGACGGCCGCAAGCCGGGGCGGATGGGCGGTGCCATCGGCGGGAAAGGGTTCGAGGCGTAGGGTGGCGGGCAACGTCAAGCGCAGCTCGTCGCCGTCGCGCCATTGCCGGTTGACGGTCGCAAAGCCGCGTTGGACGTGCAAGGGATGCGCCTGGCCATTGATGTGCAGGCTCGGCGCGGCGCACCATGCTGGGATGCGGAGCCGCAAGGGGAAGCGGGTGGGGCGGTCGGCCTCGAGCCGCAGTGTGATCTGCCCCGTGAGCGGGTAGTCGCCGCTGAGGGTGAGCCGCAGCTGGGTACTGCCCGCTTGCCAGCTGATCGCGGACGGCAGGTACAGGTTGACCCAGAGGCCGCCGTCGCCGGGCTCCGGGTCGAGCAGGTAGGTGTTGATGCCGTAGTCGGCGGCGACCTGGGTATAGGTGCCGGCGCAGCAGGGCCAGCGATGCACGGAGTAAACGCGCTGGGCTTTTTGGTTAAAGTCGGCATAGTAAAAGGTGCGGCCGTCGGGTTGGAGCGGCAGCGCGCCGAACATGCTGTTGAAGAGCACGCGCTCCATGCCGTCGCCGAAGCGTCCGTCGCGGGTGAGCTGGAGCAGGTAGCGCGACAGTTTGAGGTAGGCGTAGGTGCAGCAGGGCGTTTCAAAGGTGTTGTGAGAGTCGGTGAGGCTGGCGAGGAGCTTACCGGTGCCAGGCTTGGTGAAGAGTTCGTCGGGCGCCCAGCCGCCGGTAGCGAAGGTTTGCGCTTCGACCATGTTGTACGCGTTGAGCGCCGCCTGAAGGTGGGCTTGGCTGCCGTCCACAAAGTAGGCCTGCATGGCTGTGCCGAGGGCGTTCATGTGGCTGTAGCCGTGGAGATTGCCGAGGATGTTTTGGTTGCGAGCCAGCGGCCCGAAGAAGGTCTCCATCAGGTAGGCCTGCGCCATGGTGCGGTATTGGTCGCCGGCGCCGGCCTGATAGAGCCGATACAGGTTCTCGGGGAGGGTGTAGCTTTCGTCCCAGCTGAAGCTGAAGTCGCGGCCTTTGCGCCAGGCGATGTCACGCTCGTAGGCGGAGCCGGGCAGGCTGGGCAAGGCGCACTGGCGGGCCTTGTCGGCAATGGCGAGGGCGTTGGGGTCGCCGAGGAGAGTGTGTGCGTCGAGCAGGCCGATGTTGAACTTATCGAGCGTATAGGCGGGGTAGCGCGTTTTGTCGAAGAAGTCTGGCGAGATGCAGTCGGCGAAACGCTGGTGGAGGCGCAGGATGCGACTGCGGGCCGCTGCGTCGTTTTGCGCGGCGGCGAAGCGGGCCATGGCGGAGGTCCACTGGCCGAAGCAGTGGCCGGGCGCGAGGCCAGCGTCGCCGGTGCGCCAGTTGTAGTCGGGGAGGTACCCGTACCAGCCGCCGAGGTCGCGGCCTGGGGCGGGCTGGTCGCCCATGACGCGGAAGGGTTTCAGCAGAGCGTCGTCGTCGAAGGTGGCGAGGATGGCCTGGGCGTTTTGCTGCTGGGCGAGCGGGATGCCGCCGAGGATGGCGACCTGGTCGTAGCGCGAAGAGCGCAGCAGGCTGGCTTGGGGCTGCGAGGTTTGCGCGGGGGCGGTCAACCGCGACGCCAGGGCACCTGCGGTGAGCTGGACGAACTGGCGTCGGGTGACCGGCATTGCAGACTACTGTACAGGTTGCGGCTCGGCTGCGGCTTACGCCTGCGGGCGAAGGAAGGCGGGTCGCCACCAGAGGAGCGCCAAGGCACCGGTAGCAAGGAGCCAAAGTGAGCTCGGTTCCGGCGTGACCGCGACCCCGTTGCCTACGTAGTCCAAGGCCGCTTGGCTGGTGACGACTGCCGCTCCGTAGTCCGGGGCGGCTCCGTCGGTCAGGATGCCGTTGCTCCAGAAATCGACCGTTGTGCCGTTATCGAGGGAGAACAGCAGGCCGTAGACGTCGAGGTAGCCGCCGAAGAAGGGATAATCCGAACCCGTCTGCGGCGAGCCGCCGGGCCAGAAAAGGTTGTCGTAGGTCAGGACGCCGTTGGCGTAGTCGGGAAGACCTGTAGCCACGGCAAACTTGCTGAAATCACTTGGCGCGGCGAAGTTGGTTGGCTCCGGCGTGGCCAGATTGAGGGGCAGGAGGCCGGTGATGGTGGCGTTCGTAATGCCGACGTTGCTATCGGAGAAGGTGCCGCTGATGCCAGTGACCTCGAGCGCCTGCGAGTACTTCCCGTCGGTTGCGGTGCCGTAGGTGACCGTGGCCGAACCACTTACGCCGGAACCGCTGAAGGTCAGTTGAAAGGTGTCGGCCTTGGCGTGGGACGTGACGGATGCAAGGAGGAATGCTGCTGACAAGAACAAGGCAGTGGGTTTCAAGGGTAAGGCTCCAGTGGGCAGGATTTGGCGTGCGGGGCCGGAAGATCTCTCACGGAAGCGAAGCTCGGAGCCTTCGCTTCCCGGTCAAAGGCCTTCTGCGAGTGCGCACAACTCTACCACGTCCGCGGAGCCAGCTAACGCCGGAAGAAATCCTTTACCTGCTGTACGAAGACGTCGCGACCGATGTCGGAGATGGCCTCGGTGAGGGGGAGTTGCTTGGGGCAGGCCTGGACGCAGTTTTGGGCGAAGGAGCACTCCTGGACGCCGCCATCGCCGGCCAGGGCGCGGAGGCGGTCTTCTTTGAGCACGCTGCCGGCGGGGTCCATGTTGAAGAGCTTGGCCTGCGCGATGGTGGCCGCGCCGACGAAGTTGGTGACGTCGTTGAACTGCGGGCAGACCTCCATGCAGATGGTGCACGAGATGCAATTGGAGAGCGGGTAGCGCTGTTCCTGGATCTGCGGGGCCTGGCGCGGGCCGGGGCCGAGGTCGTAGGAGCCGTCAATGGGGACCCAGGCTTTGACGCGCTTGAGGTTTTCGAAGAGGACGGAGCGGTCGACGGCGAGGTCGCGGACGACGGGGAACTTCGAGAGCGGCTGGAGCGTGATGGTCTGGTTGGGACCGAGCAGCTTGTCGACCAGGGCGGAGCAGGCCATCATGGCCTTGCCGTTTATGCGCATGGCGCAGCTGCCGCAGATCTCTTCGAGGCAGTTGGCGTCGTAGGCGATGGCGGTGGATTCGCGGCCGTCGGTGGTGGTGGGGTTGAGGGCGATCTCGCCGAGCACCGAGGTAATGTTCATGTTGGGGCGGTACGGGATCGCGAAGGACTCTGTGCGCGCGGGGGCGTCGGGCGTGGCCTGGCGCGTGACCTTGACGGTGAAGGTGCGCGGGGAGGCGGGGTGGCCGGGCGTGGTGACCTCGGCGCGGGGTGCGGTGCTGGGCTTGATCTCAACTGCGCTGGTTGCCATCGTTCTGTTCCTCCTCGCGGGGCCCATCGGTTTTGTCACTCCATGTGCCGTACAGCACAAAGGCTCCGTAGAAGAGGACGGCCACACCGGTGAGAAGGATAGCGAGTGTGGTGTAGCTCATCTTCATGGGAGTCCTGTTCTGCGGGTGGAGCTTCGCTGGACGAAACCGGCCTGCTTCGGTGGAGCAGGGAGCGTGGCTTAGTCCAGGTTGGTGCCTTCCCGTTCGATGGCCTGCCGGGCGGCGGCGATTCCCGCTTCCTTGCTGGCCGGGTTATCGCCCACAAGCTGCTTCTGCTTGCGCTTGGAGGCGCGGTTGTACACGATCATGCCGATGACGCAGCAGACGAAGGCGAAGATCATGGCGGGGTAGATAATGTGCTTGAGTTCGTTGGGTCCAAGGCCGTTCATGATGTGTGTGATGGCGGCTGCGGGGTTGAGGGTAGCTGTGGATTGGCGATCGGGTGTCCGGACATGGCTAACAACTTGTTGCGCCACATACCCGGCTCCATACGATACGGCTTAAGCCTGTTACGCCAGGGCTCGGCTGACGTGATGACGTAGCACTTCAGCTTGCGCCAACTGTCCGTGTCTATGTGCCCAGCCTCGTCGAACAGTGTAAAAGCCTCCTTGTACGTCAGCGCATAAAGCTCCGGTTCGCTCGAACGCACGTGCCAGGCATACACAAGCAAGAGGTTAGCGATGTGCTCATACTTTTGGTATAGCGAAACCCCGGTCATGGTGTGCGCCTTTAGCTGTATGGGGCATGCAAAGAACTCTGTCCCGTCGTTTTCGCGTTCAAGGTAAGCGATGAGATCTACACCACGATCACGAACGGGTATCGCAACCTCGACTCCATCCCTGAGGAACTGGGAGATAAGGTAGTGCCGTCCTGCGAGCTCCACGATCTGTGTATCAGACATGGTGGTTAGGCCGCGGCGTCGTACCGCCGGGGGCGGGGTGGGATGAATTGGGTGTCGACGGCTTCGTACTCGATGTGGGGTGCGCCGTCGCGGAAGGTGGCTTTGGTGGTCTTGAGGAAGCGGTCGTCGTTGCGGTCGGGGAAGTCGGGCTTGTAGTGGGCGCCGCGGGATTCGTCGCGGAGGGCGGCGCCCTGGACCACGACGCGGCTGAGGTGGAGCATGTTCCACAGCTGGCGGGCGAAGGCGAAGCTGGTGTTGGCCCACTGGCTCTTGTCAGACAGGTTGATGTTGCGGAAGCGGGCTTGCAGCTCGACGATTTTTGCGTCGGCTTCGGCGAGCCCGTGGTTGTAGCGGATGATGGTGGCGTGGCGGGTCATGGTGTCGCCGAGCTCGCGCCAGAGGCGGAAGGGATTTTCCGTACCCTGGTTGTGCAGGAGCAGGTTGTTCATTTCGGTCTGGCGCTGGATTTCCGCAGCGTGGCCGCCGTCGCCGGCCTGCGGCGTGAGGGATTTGGCGTACTCCATGGCGCAGGGGCCAGCGACGAAGCCGCCGTAGATGCAGCTGAGGAGCGAGTTCGCGCCGAGGCGGTTGGCCCCGTGAATGGAGTAGTCGGCTTCGCCCGCGGCGAAGATGCCGGGGACGTTGGTCTGCTGATTGTTGTCGACCCACAGGCCGCCCATGGTGTAGTGCATGCCGGGGAAGATCTTCATGGGGACCTTGCGGGGGTCGTCGCCGACGAACTTTTCGTAGATCTCGAGGATGCCTTCGAGCTTGTGCTGACGCGCGGGCGGCAGGTGGGAGACGTCGAGGTAGACCATCGGCTGGCCGTCGATACCGAGATTTTCCTGGTACACGATGCGGTGGATGGCTCGCGTCGCGATGTCGCGGGGGACGAGGTTGCCGTACTTGGGGTACCACTCTTCGAGGAAGTAGAAGCGCTCGGGTTCGGGGATGGACTGGGGGGAGCGGCGGTCGTGCGGGTCGCGGGGCACCCAGACGCGGCCACCCTCGCCGCGGGCGGATTCGCTCATGAGGCGGAGTTTGTCTTCGCCGGGGATGGCGGTGGGGTGAACCTGGATAAACTCGCCGTTGGCGTAGGCGACGCCCTGCTGGTAGACGGCGGACTGGGCGGAGCCGGTGCAGACTACGGAGTTGGTGGACTTGCCGAAGATGGCGCCGATGCCGCCGGTGGCGAGGATGATGGCGTCCGCAGGGAAGGTGCGGACCTCCATGGAGCGTAGGTCCATGGCGCAGATGCCGCGGCAGGCGCCGTTGTCGTCGAGCACGGAGGAGAGGAACTCCCAGCCCTCGTACTTGGTGACCTTGCCTTCGGACTCGTAACGGCGGACCTGCTCGTCGAGCGCGTAGAGGAGTTGCTGGCCGGTGGTGGCGCCGGCGAAGGCGGTGCGGTGATAGAGGGTGCCGCCGAAGCGGCGGAAGTCGAGCAGGCCTTCGGGGGTGCGATTGAAGGGCACGCCCATGCGGTCGAGGAGGTCGATGATGGCGGGGCCCTGCGCGGTCATCTGCTTGACGGGCGTCTGGTTGGCGAGGAAGTCGCCGCCGTAGATCGTGTCGTCGAAGTGCTTCGAGACGTCGTCGCCTTCGCCCTTGAGGTTTTTGGCGGCGTTGATGCCGCCCTGGGCGCAGACGGAGTGCGAGCGCTTGACGGGCACGATGGAAAAGAGGTCGACGGTGCCGCCGGCTTCGGCGATCTTGATGACGGCGGAGAGACCGGCGAGGCCGCCGCCGACGATGATGATGTGGGGTGTTGCCATGGGCTTATCCCTCTTGGGTACTGGCTGGAGCTGTCGCGGTGCCGTTAGGCCGAACGCTTCTTTTCGGCTTGCATGCCCGCAACAAAGCCGCAGATGATCAGGATGTTTATGCTTCCGCCAACGAGTCTTGGCGCTAATGGCGCGTGGCGCGAAGCAAAGAGACTGAGAGCAAGCAGAACCGTCCAGACGACCGCCGTATTGCGCAAGCTTTTCGCACGCTTCGGAGACCGATTTAGCTCTCGTGCAGTGGGTTTGCTGCGCCGGAACAAAAGTGTGAGGACAACCATAGCGGCTCCCATGAGAAGCAGCATGGCGGCAGCAAGTAGCCGTGGCGTCAAAATACCTTCAACGAACAAGACCGCGAACACAGCGGTAAGTATGGCAAGCGGCGCACAGACCAGCAGCATCGCGCGTTGCACACTGTTCTTCCGTTGACCCATTTAGCTACCTCGTCGAGCGGTGTCGAGATTGTGTGTCTTTTGCTGCCGTGGGCTTTGAATCCACCTATGTGTCGGGCCTTCAGCCCTTGGGTTCTTAGCTGCGCGGTACCTAGGCCTTCGGCCTAGGCTAGTATGTTGCGGGCCTTTGGCCCTTGGCACGGCTGAAGCCGTGCCCCTTCAGAATGCCTGCCGGCTTTGGCGATCTTGATCACGGCGGAGAGGCCGGCCAGGCCTCCGCCCACGACGATGATGTGGGGTGTTGTTGCCATGAAGTCCTCTCTTCAGTCGGCTACGACGGGATATGCTGGGACGAACCGCTACTTTAGTGACTTTGACCAGCCGTTGTTGGTCAGGATGAGCGTGTCCGTTGCCTCGACTGTGGGCTTCTCAAGACTTGCTTTGATCCGAGGAAACGCTGTTTGTACGGCAGGGTTCTTGGTCCATGCCGGGAAATCCGTCAGCTCATACCTGTAAGCCACCTGCGTGGCCTTCATTCCGAGGATGTCGCTCGGTTCGGTGAAATTATCTACAGCGATCACGTGGGCCTTGGCATAACAGAGCTCTTGCGAGCCGGTAGGGAAGTGTGCCAAGCCGAGCTGTTTGGCCCGCCTATCGAGTAGGTCACGAAGTTACTGGTCTTGGCAGGAAGGCCGAATGCAGCAGTGTAGGGATCTTTCACTGTTTTTGTACCGGTTTGGGAGGTAAGCAGCCCGGCAGCTACCAAACCATTCATGTTTGTTCGTTGGCTCTCGTCGTACTTGTTCGCCAGGTCAGAATCGGTGGGTAACTGAGGGTAAAAGGAGGAACATGGCGGATTCTTATCCCACCATGCTTGAAGAGCGTCCTTGAAGTGACCTTTGCTCGGGCTCTTGGCATCGCAGCCGATGAGGAACATAAGACTGCCTAACACTATGACGAACTTCTTAGGCCGCATTCATAACTCCTTGGTATAGCTTCGGGATGGCTTTCCAACGCTCAAGGGGCCTGAATTTTGCCGGGTTGGGTGGGGTTGGTGGTGTTGGGGGCGGCTGTGG
>CAXTLD010000110.1:0-8928 GCA_964245045.1 uncultured Acidobacteriaceae bacterium
GGCTTGGGGCAGGGGCGGCAGGAGATCGAGGCGATCCGAGCGTTGTGGGCCGAGCGGGCCAACGAGGCGCTTGAGACGAAGGGCAGAGGAGAGCGGATCGACCCTCGTTCCCTTGCGGCGCAGCAAGGGGAAGCGCTGATGGCCGGCGACATCCTCCGGGCGGCGGCGCTCGATCGCCACCCCGAGATCAAGCTGGGCTGGAAGGCGACTGCCATGGAGCGCCGCCGGCAAGAGCCGGTCCAGACCGAACGCGGCAACCAGCTGCGCGCCGTGCGGGGGGAAAACAGCTTGCGGCAGAACCTTGCCCGACAGCTCGGTAGGTTGAAAGAGCTCGCTGCCAAGGTCATGGAGAAAGCCGAGCTGGCGCGGCGGCGTCACGAGGCCCGCAAGCAAGCCGAAGCAGAGCGGCAGCTCGAGCAGCAGCGGCAAGAGGTCGCCCGGCAGCAGGAGCTCAAAGACTATGCCTCCCGGCTCTGGGCGAGAAGTCCGGCCGGCAGGGCCGAAGCCGCCGCGCTTGCGAAATGGAGGCAGGACCAGGAGCTCGAGCCGGGGTATGCCGAGCAGATGGAGCAGGCCCGCGCTGCGCTCGACCAATGGAAAAAGGACCACCCGGTCAAAAGCCGCTTCTTCGAGGCAACCGGGCTCCAGGACAACGTTCATGAAACCTGGGCCGTGCATACGCGGCATCGCCTCCAGGCCGAAGATACCGAGCGGGAACTGCAGGCGCTCGCCAAAGAGCGCGAAGCCCTCCAGCCGCAGCTGGCACAGCAGGCGGCCGCCGACCTCCAGGAGATCGCCGTCAGGCTCACCCCCGAGCAGGTGCGGCTGTTGCTGGACGACGCCTACGGCCGAAACAGCGAAAGGAGCCGCCAGGCCTTTGCGGCTATCGAACGACGCACCGGGGTGTCGTCAGTTCTCGACGGCAACGTGCATCTCCAGCGCTTCGAGAAGGAAGGCTTCGGCGCCCTTCTGCGCCAGGTCGACCACGCTCGGCTGGAAAGCCGACTTCACCAACTGCTGGTCATGCAACGGGTGAGAGAGGGGCGGGAAAACCAACGGCAACGCAAGGAGAACCAAGGACGGGAACGGGAAGACTTCGATCAGGAACGGTAGGGCAGGGCACCCGGTACGGGCGCGCAGGAAATGCGGCTAGCGACGTCCCCATGGACGAGCTGCCACTGCCGTTCTTGGCGGTGATGACGCTCCGTAGGCCACGATCGCAGCGCATTGCCTGATGGATTTGCCGCTCGCAGAAGGCGAGCTTGGAACGCGGCGAGCGCGTCCCACAAACCCACAGGCACGGCGGCGGCGGGGCTAAATTCACCAAAACCAAGACGCGCTGCTTTGCAGCGGGGGAGAGGATGACACTCCACCCCTTGGAGGGTTGAGTTCGCCGCCAAAATGGTTCCGGGCGGGAACATCAACAAACAAACAACTTAGCCAATGTTTGGTTCCGCCCGGAAACACCATGGTTCCCGGCGGAAACGCCACAAACTTTCGTCGTTCGCACGAAGTGCTTGGGAGCGGCTGAAGAGCTTGCGAGATCTGCTGCAGTTCAGATTGGAGATTGAGCCGGCAGCACCATAGCTGAACAACATCGCATACCGCACCGGCACCGTGCTCACCGACTTGCGCCAGGGATCGATCCGGTCCAGACCGAGACCGGCGATCAGTTGCGGGCCGTCCGGGCAGATCGGCCCACGCTGCGCCGACAGGTCGAGGGTCCGCAACAACCTGAGGCAGAGCAGCAGGCCCTCGAACAGCCGAGCAGCAGCAGCAAGAGGTCGCCCGACAGCAAGAGCTCAAGACTATGTCACCCGGCTATGGGTCGACAGTACTTCCGGCAGAGCCAAAGCCGTCGCGCTTGAGAAACACAGGCGGAAGCGGGAGTGAAGCCGCAATACCGAGCGATGGAGCAAGCTCGCGCGAGCCGATCCTGCAGGGCGCTTACTCGCCATCCCAATCCACAGGCACTCGCTCACAAAAGGAAAGCAAAGCTTAGTTGACAAACGTGAGACTCAGCAGTAAGGTCTCCGGTGTACCAATAAAGCACGCTCAGCACGACGGTACTGTCTGGAGCTTGGTGCGATGCGTCTTTGGTCGAGCACTCCGTTTTCTTCCCCCTTCCAAACTACTGTTTGTACTCCATTGCAGCGTTCAAGATCTGCAGGGTAGCTTCGTCTAGCAATTGGTACTCGGAAGCGCCCCTCCTTCTGGAGTGGATCGACGTGCCCGCTAAAGACGACCCTCCACTCGAGTTGCCTTACGTTACGTTCGCATTCGAACGTACGTACCCCCTTGTGTCTCGTCACCCGAGTTGGAGAGAATCATGCGTAGAGCGGTATTCCCTGTGGTCGCATCCTTCCTGTGCAGCATTGCTGCGTTCAGTCAACAGTGCACAGCCAGAAGCTGTAAC
Source organism: uncultured Acidobacteriaceae bacterium (assembly GCA_964245045.1). Taxonomy (GTDB): domain Bacteria; phylum Acidobacteriota; class Terriglobia; order Terriglobales; family Acidobacteriaceae; genus Granulicella. The sequence goes on from CAXTLD010000110.1 coordinate 2,417, forward strand.
ACTAATCCCGGAACAGGTGGTGGTGGCAGCGGAACAGCTTCGGGGGGTGCCCTGAGTTTCTCCTCTCCAGGTACTGCTGCGAACCCTACCTTTGTTGGCGGCGTGTCAGGACGGCAGGGTCCCGCCGTCACGAACCTGTTCAACGGCAGCTACGCATCTGTGGCGTACACATCGACCACGCCGTTCGATGGCCAGAACGACTCCTACGTCTACTGGAACTCGGGAGGCAATCAGTACACCCAACTCAACGTCACGAACGGTGTGGCCGCTTCGAGTGCTAATCCTGCTTTGCAGAGCGCAGTGGTTGCTGGTCAGCGGACACTCTTTATGGCGCTCAACATCGGCCAGGTTCAGACGAGCAACTATGGAGGGCTCACAGGAATTCTGTCAACGACCTCTATCGCTCAAGGTGGTCCATGGTCTTACGTTGTCAACTTAGGAGGATCAAGCAATACAGCTCCCAACTACCCGAGTGTCTCTTATTCCCCCTCGCTCGCGGCTAGCAGCCAGTACCTCTTCCTGGGAGCACGCAACAACGCAGATCACACCCTCACGCTCTGCCGTTTAGACATCACTGTCCAAAACGGCGCCACTACATGCAACAACTTTCCAGGGACGGCCGGTATGAATTTCAACCCAGCCCTCTTTTACTGGAACAACATCCTTTATATCGGGTTTACAGATCAGAACAACGCAACGCATGCTGTGCGGATGTATACCTCCACCGACAATGGTCAAACAGTCTCTGAAAACACAAACATCACTGCGGTGAACGGAGATCAGGCTTCGACTCAACCGGCGTTTGTACAGGCGAATAACGCTCTCTACATCGGCTTCCGAAGCAACGACGGATCGCAGAGCTTTTTGTACAAATGGTCTACGGACGGAGTCAACTGGACCTCCAGCACCAACGCCGGTATCTCGATCGTGAGTGCTCCAGCTCTCACAAAGGCCGGCGGCTATGTACAGAATTTCTGGGGAGGAAACAGCAACGGAGGCATCAACCTCTTTACAAACGCCGCCGCAGTCCAACAGTAATCCTTGCGAGCCTGCGCCGACATAGAGACGGTGCAGGCTTGCTTCCTTCTTTCATCACGGATTAGAGAGGTTTGTCGTGAAAGTAATTCGGAAGGTGCCCCGTGTACGGATACATACTGCAGCAATCCTTGTGGGACTTTTAGCTTGGAATGCAGGTCTCCTAGTCGCTCAAGCGGTATTCGGCTTGCCGGAACAGCAGCGCGCCTCTGTAGAAGGGCGCATCACCGATGATTCAAGGACCCCTCTGATAGCCGATGTGATGATTTACGGGAAGAGCGTCGTCAATGGCCGCACAGACGTTTATGCCATGTGTTCGACAAAGAGTGACGCCGAGGGGCGCTACCAATGCAATGCTCTTCGCCCAGGGCGCTATGTCGTCTCCGCAACAGTTTCGCCTTCTCCGGATCAAGTGAAGATTAAGGGCCCCCAAACGTTGTATCCACGTACGTTCGCTCCTTCCGTTCTGTCTCTGGAGGATGCGTACGTTATCCCACTCACACCCGGGGCGATGGGTGTGGAAGATATCGTTCTGCATGCTGTCCGCCCGAGCTCCATCACTGGCAAGCTGGGAACTAAACCTGCTTCCCCTTCCTTTACGGTGCGCTCTCGCCTAGGCGCTTTAGAGTTGCCTGTGAAAGCTCAAGCTCAGTACGATTCGCAGACGGGCGAGTTTCGTATAGATGATCTGCCAATGGGCGACTTAACTATATATGCCGATTGGTGGGCTTCAGGCACCATGCAACACAACGCCGGCAAGGTTCATCTTGGCGCAGGTCAACAGGTAAAAGCGGATCTCCTTCCTTTGACGAGACACAAAGTGTCCGGCGTACTTAGCTTACCCAAGGATGCTCCAGCGTCCGCTTCCTTCTCTGGAAGCCTCGTTATCGTTGGCACTGGAGAACATGTAGGCTGGCATCTGGAAGCACCAATAACCAAAGAGGGGGGTTTCACATTCCCGGAGATCGTTGATGGCGACTACCTGCTCCAAATGGCACGGGATAGCGGGCTTTATGTAGGTTCCATCGGGAGTGAACGGACATCACTTCTGCACTTGGCACCCGGTGCCAATGCCGAATCGCTCACAGTTGCCTTAGAGAATACTGCGACCGTGGTGGAAGGTAAGCTCCCTTCTGAGGAAATAGTTAAAGGCAAGACTGCGGTCGTGTTCGAAGATATGACATCGAAGGATGTGAGCACGGCGTTCCCCGACAGCGACGGGACGTTCAAAATATCCGGCCTGCGGCCAGGTTCATATCGCGTCTTTGCGTGGGCCGATGCGACACAAGCAGAGTATCGGAGTGCAGTGGAACTGACGCGTCAGGAAAAGTACAGCAAGCAGGTCACCCTCGCTCACGATTCCCACGTCACCGGCGTCGAACTCTCACTCATTCCTGCGGGAAGCTAGGAGCATGATCCTGTGCTAGGAAAGGTTCGCAAGTGTTTACGCAACGCGTCTTTCTGGCGACTTGCCCTCCTATTCCTTACTATGCCAGTTCTGCAGGCTCAACAGACCATTCATGTTCCGGCTGACCGGCCTACGATCCAGGCTGGGATCGATGCGGCACAGAACGGGGATACCGTCCTGGTCTCGCCGGGCACCTACAACGAAAACATTGATTTCAGAGGCAAAGGCATAGTCGTCACGAGTGGGGCAGCAAGTTATGCCGAAGCCGCCGCAACCGTAATCAACGCCGCTGTCAACGGCCCCGTCGTGAAACTTATGGCCTCTGAGCCAGCTACGGCCGTGCTGAACGGTTTCACGATCCAGGGTGGGTACGGGTTGGAAAACGGGACTGATATTGCTGCAGGAGTCGCAGTGTATGGGTCTTTTCCTGCAATCACGAACAACGTCATACAAAAGAACATCGGTTGCGGCATCGTTGTGAGCCGGGGTGGCAGCCCGATCATTCAGGGCAACGACATTAGGCAGAATCGAACCATCGAGCCTACGCAATTGACACTAGCTCCCACCTGCGGCGGGGCAATGTCCCAACCAAACGACGGCGCCGGCGTGGCTATGGTCCACGCCGGGTCCGTAACGCTAGAGGGAAACATCATCGAACAAAACTCCACTTTGAACAGCGGCGGCACTACCCCTGGTGGAAGCGGTGATGGAGGAACCATCGATGGTGCAGGCGTATATATCGCCTTCACTCAAAAGGCATTTCTAAAGAACAACATCGTTCGCAATAACGCCGGTGTTTCTCAGGCTGGGATCGATGCACCTACTGGTGAGCCGAATGGCCAGATCATCTTGATTCAAAATTTCTTTTATGTAGATCAAAGCGCGCCACCTCACGCCAACGCGTTTGTGGATGTAAGCTCGGGCACAGTACCCACGCAACTTATTGCTATAAACAACACGTTTAGTTTCGATCTGGAGATCGATCAAAACTATACGGCTGACAGCGTGATTGCGAACAACATCATCGGCGCCTTGAACTGCAATTACGTGCCTCAGCCTCCGTTGATCAGCCACAACGACATCTATGGACCGAGCCTGTACCCTTCTTTTGTCTGTCCCTTAGGGCCCGGCAATATTTCCGCTGATCCGCAGTTCCTCAATCCCACCCAAGGCAACTTTCACACCCAACGCACCTCGCCCGTGGTCGCTGCTGGGGATATCAACGCGCCGCAGATCCCGCCCACCGATCTGGACGGCAAGAATCGCACCGTTTGCGGGACCATCGACATGGGCGTGTACGAGGTCCACCCACAGCCGGCGACAGTCGTTACCTCTTCGCTCAGTCCTTCGGTCGGCGGCACGGCCGTGACCTTCGGCGCCACCGTGCCGGGCAACTGCAATGTCCCGACAGGAACGGTGACCTTCTTCGATGGAGCGAACGCGCTAGGCAGCGAGCCTCTCAGCAGCGGCGCAACGGCTAGTCTGACCACCGCCTCGCTCACCGTGGGTACGCACACGATCACCGTCGGCTACTCCGGCGATTTCAACTTCGATCCCAGCACCTCCACGCCGCTGACGCAGGTGGTCACGGGCTATCCGACCACCACGACCCTCGCCGCCTTGCCGGATCCTGTCAATGCTTTCGGCTCCCTCACGCTCACAAGCACGGTCGCTTCCAACTTCGGCACGCCTTCCGGCACAATCACGTTCAGCGCGGGCGGCACAATGCTTGCGACCGTTCCGCTGAACGCTAACGGCCAGGCCTCGGCGACGATCTCCACCCTGGGAGCGGGCACCTACAACCTCGTGGCGATCTACGCCGCCACGACCACCTACGCGGGGAGCAGCTCGGCCCCGGTTACTGAGACAGTGCTCGGCGCGGAGAGCACGACCTCGCTCAAGGCCTCACCCAACCCAGCGCCGGTCGGGCAGACCGTCACCTTCGCCGCCATCGTGAAAGCCGCCCAAGGCAGCGCCGTCCCGACCGGGACGGTTACGTTCAGCGACGGTCAGACAGTGCTCGGAACAGCCCCCGTCAGCACTGTGGGCAGCGCCAGTTTCAGTACCTCATCCCTCGCGGCAGGAACGCACACCATCACCGCCAGCTACGGCGGCGACGCCAACTTCTCCCGCAGCAGTGCCTCCGTCACCGAGACCATCACCGTGCTCGCCACTACGCTCAGCCTGAGCGCGTCGCCCAACCCGGCCGGGTCGGGACAGCCGGTCACGCTCACGGCGACTCTGGTTTCGGCGGCTGCAGGGATTCCGCTTATCGGCACCATCACGTTCGAGGACGGCGGCAACCCGATCGGCACCGGCACGCTGGACGCCACCGGCTCGGCAACATTGACCACCTCCACGCTTGCTGTCGGAACGCACAGTCTGACGGCCGTGTTTTCGGGAAGCGGCAACCTGGGCGGATCGACCTCCGCCGCTGTTGCCGAGACCATCATTGCCTCCGCCTTCAGCCTTTCGCTCACGCCCGCCACGCTCGTCTTGCACGATGGCCAGACAGGCGTTACGGCCGTAGGGCTTGGCAGCACAGGCGCGTACGCCGGCACCTTGTCCCTCAGCCTCGGTGGGCTGCCGACCCATGCGACCGGCGTGTTCGGCGCCCCGTCCGTGCTTCTACAGGCCAATGGCCAGACGACCACTTCGCTCACGATCTCCACGCAGATACTGCCTGCAACCGCCGCGGTTCATGCGCCGGTCTGGAAAGGCGGCCGCGTGCTCGCAGTCAGTTTTGCCGGCTTGCTGCTCGCGCCTTTTAGCTTGTTGCGCCGCCGCCGACGGCGCGCCTCAGGGCTGCTGACCTTATTCGCGGTGACCGTGCTTCTTGGCATCAACGGCTGCACCAGCAGCGGTTACGCGATTCAAACCGTCCAGCCAGGGACCTACACCGTCCCCGTCATCGCGACGGACGCTCATGGGATCACGAAGACGGTAAACCTTGCGCTAACCATTGCTGCCGAGTAGCCATCTGTAAGGGGACGCTACCGCATGCATCCGGCGCGGGTATATTGTGCATGATAATGTCCTTTATCATGGGGGAACAAAGATTGGAATGTGGAGCCCATCCGCTACACACTGTTCCGGTGTATAGGTGTTTATATGGCCACTGAAGAAGCCGTCCGCTGGAACATCAAGGTCTCGAAAGAGACCGACCTTTCGCTGCGCTCCTTTCTTGGCTCGCAAGGCATGAGGAAGGGCGACCTGTCGAAGTTCATCGAGCAGGCCGTTCTCACCCACGTCTTCCATCGCACGATCGAGGACATCCACGCCCGCAACCGCGATACCGACCCCGGCGAGATCGAGGCGGAGATCGAGGCGGCCGTGCGTGAGGTCCGGGCCGAAGCGCGCGGGCGCGGCCCAACCCGGCAGCGCCGGGCGTAAGCGGGTGCGGGCCATTCTCGACACCAATATCCTCGTCTCCGCCTTGCTGGTTCCCACGGGCGCACCCGGCGCCATCTACCGCGCCTGGGCCGAAGGCGCTTTCACGCTCCTTATTGCAGAGGAACAGATTGTCGAGTTGCGCCACACGCTGGCGAAGCCGACCCTTGCGGCGCGTATCCGACCTCATCGCGCAGGGCGTCTGGTGAACAGCGTGCGCCGGTTGGCCGAAGATGTCGGACCACTGCCGCAGGTCGAGCGTTCGTCCGACCCGGAGGATAACTTTCTGCTTGCAATGGCTGAAGCCGGCAAAGCGGACTATCTGGTGACAGGAGACAAGAGCGGCTTGCTCGCACTGGTCCGCCACTCCGGTGCGCGGATCGTACCGGCGCGGGCGTTCCTGGAGATCGTCGCATGACATCCGAAGCCCTCGTTTCGGGCAACACGCCCTCGGCGGCCAACGTCACTCCGACCGCTTCCCTTCCCTCGCTTTTCACCGCGCGTCCGGAGGCGAGGAAGCGGCTGCGGGATTTCTTCAGCTCGCATATCCGCAACCCAAATACACGTCGAGCATATATGGAGGCGGTGCGGCAGTTCTCCGCTTTTTGCGCGGAGCATGGCTTTGTGGATCTCGCCCAGATCGAGCCGGTGCACGTCGCGGCGTTCGTCGAGGCGCAGC
>CAXTLD010000111.1:0-8641 GCA_964245045.1 uncultured Acidobacteriaceae bacterium
TGGGGGGGGGGGGGCGGCGGGCTGGCGCCGCCACGCCACCGACCCCGGGGGGGGCCGCTGGGGGGGGGGGGGCGGGATACGGGTGTGGCGGCGCAGTCTGGGCGCGGCCCGCTAGCGTGAGCAGGCCGAGCAAAAGGCAACAGACGCGTCGATGCGTCTTGCGCTCACCGGCGTTTGCAGCAGAGTTCGAATACGGGGCGTGCGCGGACATTCGCTTCGATTGTGGACGCGCAGCCGCACCTTCGGCAATACCTCCAGCGTCGACAGCCTGACACAGGGGGCCTCGATACCGGAGACTACAGAGGACATGGCTTCGATTGCAGGCACCTCCAAGAAACTCCGGGTTGGGATACTTTTCGGCGGCAAATCCGGGGAGCACGAGATTTCGTTGCGCTCGGCTCGCTCCATTGTGAAGGCGATCGACCGGTCGCGGTACGCCGTGGTGGAGTTGGGCATCACTAAGACGGGGCGCTGGCTCCCGGTCGAGGACTCGGCACTGTTGCTGGAGGGCTACACGCAGGTGGAGGCGGATGTGTCCAGCGGTCTGGGCACGAGTCTGACGTTGGCGTCCACGGCCGCTGATCCGGCCTCGGGTGCACCTGTGGATGTGATCTTTCCTGTGCTGCACGGCACGTTTGGGGAGGATGGCACGGTGCAGGGGCTGCTGGAGTTGGCCGACATCGCCTATGTGGGCTCAGGTGTGCTGGGCTCATCGGCGGGAATGGATAAGGACGCGATGAAGCGGCTGTTTGCGTCGGCGCAGCTGCCCCAGACGCCGTGGGTGACGCTGCTGCGCTCGGCGTGGCGGCGCGACCCGGACGCGGCGGTGCGGCAGATCGAAGAGACGCTGCAGTACCCGCTGTTCGTGAAGCCGGCAAATCTGGGGTCGTCGGTCGGCATATCCAAGGTGCATGAACGGGCAGAGCTTGCCCCCGCGCTGGACCTGGCTGCCGGTTTTGACCGCAAGCTGATTGTGGAGCAGGGCGTGGGTGGCCCGGGGGTGAAGCCCCGTGAGCTGGAGGTTGCGGTTCTGGGCAACGATGACCCGGAGGCCTCTGCCATCGGAGAGATTGTGCCTGCCAAGGAGTTTTACGACTACGAGGCCAAATACGAGCTGGCCGGACCGGACGAAAGCCAGTCACTCATCCCGGCACCGGGCCTGACGCCTGAGGAGCGGCAGACGATCCGCACGATGGCGCTGGCTGCCTTTCGCGCGTGCGACTGCGCCGGGCTGGCTCGCGTGGATTTTCTGATGGCCCCCGCTACGGCGACGAGGCCGGCCGAGATCGTCCTGAACGAGATCAACACGATGCCCGGCTTTACGTCCATCAGCATGTACCCGAAGCTGTGGGCGGCCTCCGGCCTGCCGTATCCGGCACTGATTGACCGGCTGCTAGAGCTGGCCCAGCAACGTCACGCCGAGAAGCATGAGACGCGCTTCGATCGCTGATCAAGCTCTTCGCCAGTGCCGGTTCTAAGGATTGGCCATCGACGATGCAAGCTTCTGAGCCTTTTGGCGTTCGGCGACGGCGTCGGCAGTGCGGCCTTGCCGGACGTACGCCTCGGCGAGCAGGAGGTGCGCCTCCTTGAGATCGGGTTGGGCGCGCAGGGCGTCGGTGAGCTGCAGCACGGCACCCGGGAGGTCGCCTTTGGCAAACAGGGCGCGGCCGCTTTGCAGGGCGAAGTCGGCCCGTTGCTGGTTCATGGCCGTGCGGCTGAGGTCGGCGGCTACTTTGCGCTCGGCGGCGGCGCCCTCGCGGTCGCCCTTGGCCGTGAGAATGGCGGCCAGGGTAACGTGTGGGCTGGGCTGGCTGGGCCCGAGGGCGATGGCCCGATGGAGCGCGTCAGCAGCGGCGTCAAGGTTGCCGGCGTCCTTTTGCACGGAGCCGAGCAGGTTCCAGGCCTCCGCGTTGTCCGGTTTCAGCGCGACAGCCTGCTGAAACTGCCTCGCGGCCTCGGCGGCGTTGCCCTGCTGCATGCGGATGACGCCGAGGGTGTAGGGCGGGTCGGGAAGCTGAGGGTCGAGCGCTTCGGCTCGTTCGAGCTCGGGGATTGCAGCAGGGAGGTTGTCTTTGAGCTTGAAGGCGAGGCCTAGATCGTAGTGCAGTTGCGGGTTGGCGGGCTCGAGCTGCAAACCGGTCTGGAACTGCGTAACCGCGTGGTCGATGTCGTTAATCTGCAGGTACGCGGCGCCAATGTCCTCGTGCAAGGTGGCGTTTTTGGGCTCGAGGGTTTCGGCGCGGGCGTACAGGGTTAGGGCGGTTTTGGCGTCGCCGGTCTGGACGAGGGCTAGGCTGTAATTGGTGAGCGCGGCGGCGTCCCCTGGCCGCGCGGCTGTGACCTTGGCGAACAAGGGGAGCGCTTGTTCGGGCTGGCCGGCGGCTTGCAGAGCGAGGGCAAGGGCGTACTGGGCGTCGGCGGATGCGGGCTGTGCAGCCAAGGCCTGCCGCAGCGTGGCGAGGGCCTCGGTGTCGTGGCCGGCGGCGGAGAGGGCGCGTCCGAGTTCGACTGTGGTCGCCGGGTTGGTGTCGCCGAGTTGCTCCGCCCGGCGCAGTTCGACAAGGGCGGCCGCGGGGTCGTTGGCGAGGAGCAGAAGGGAGCCGAGGTGGGCGTGCGCGGGGGCGAAGTTGGGGTCGAGTTGGAGTGCCTCCGTGAAGCTGCCGCGGGCGGCGGCGACGTCGGCTAACTGCGCCTGCACGGAGCCGAGCGCGTCCCAGAGCTTGGGGTCGTGGCCGTTTGCGGCCACCGCTTGCCCAAGCTGCGTCTTGGCCCCGGCGAGGTCGCCGGTGTTGGCCAGCGCCGTAGCGTAGACCAGGACTTCCCCCGGCTGCAGACCCGCCAGGACCACCGGGGCGACTTCGTGGAAGAGGCTGACAGCGTCGGCGTAGCGGGCGAGACGGCCCAGGGTGATGGCGAGCGTGACCGTGGTTTGTTGGTCGTGCGGGTCGAGGCGGTGGGCTTCGGCGAGCTGGTTGGCGGCCTCAGGCAGATGACCCTCCGCGAGCAACACGGTGCCGAACGCGGTGTGCGCCGCCGCGACGCGTGGGGCCAGCTTGACGAGGCGGGCGAAGTCGGTGTGGGCGGTGCTGAGGTCGCCGGCGTTGAACGCCGTGCTTCCTGCCTTAAAGAGGCGCGTCGCCTCGGCAGGAGTTTGCGCCTGGGCTGAGGCAGGGGCGGTGACCAAAAGTAGCGCTCCGAGGGTGAGCAGGGAGGGGTGCGGCATGGTGTGACTGTATCGCTTGGGGCGGGACGACGCTTACAGTTGGCCCGAAAACGACGTTGGTGATCGGGTTGGAGACGTACAACTTTTGGGTGAACTGGGACAACACGGCCGATACCTGCCCGAAGTGCAGCCGCAGGCAGGATGTGCGCTCAACATCGAAACAACGGACCACTTAGGGGCGAGTTGGGGAGCAGAGTGAGCGAGCGGGGTATACCGCTTTTGGGTGAGCATCTGCGAGGTTACCAAAGATGTTGTTGACAGTGTAGGATGCGCCGATCTAAGGTGCTCACGTTCCTAAAAAGGTTGTCCTGAGCTCTCTGTAGAGAGGCGCCAGGCGTGAAGCACGTAGTTTCGGTTCGACTTTCGGAGGCAGTAGAGATGACGCGAACAAAAAAAGTTATGAGCCGTTTGCTCCTGTTGGTTGCGGCGGCCGCACCGCTGGGCGTGGGGCCGGCGGCGTGGGGGCAGGCTGTGTTCGGCAACATCTTCGGTACGGTGACGGACGCCTCCGGGGCGGCGGTGCCGAACGCGAAGGTAACGGTGCTGGACACCGCCAAGGGCACCAGCGTGTCGGTGACCAGCAACGCCAGCGGCGAGTTTACGGTCGAGCATCTGATCCCGGACGTGTACAACGTCAAGATCGAGACCGGCGGGTTTAAGTCGTTTCAGCAGAACGGCATTCAGGTCTTTGCGGATCAGTCGCAAAAGGTGATTGCGGCGTTGACGGTGGGCAGCGCGGGCGAGACGGTCGAGGTGAACGCCGACCAGGTGCCGCAGCTGAAGACCGATCGCGCGGACGTGTCGACGACGTACACGGCGCAGGATATTGAAAATCTACCCATCCCCGACCACAACTTCACCAACCTGCAGCTGTTGCTGCCGGGGGCGGTGCAGCTGGGCTGGGCGCATGCGGCGTCGGAGAATCCGCAGGGGTCCAAGCAGATCCAGATCGACGGGCAGGCGTTTGGCGGCGTGAACTACACGCTGGACGGCACGGACAATCAGGACGCGATTCTGGGCATCATCGTCATTAACCCGAACTACGAGTCGATGTCCGAGGCAAAGATCGCCACGCAGAACTTCGACGCAGAGTTCGGCAAGGCGGTCGCCTCGGTGCAGACGGTGCAGACGAAGTCGGGCACCAACCAGTTCCACGGAACGGCGTTTGACAATCGCGAGAGCAACGCCAATCTCGCGCGCGATCCGTTCACGGTCGGGCCTGGAAGGACGTATCCGTCGGGCCTGAAGAACCAGTTTGGCGGCTCGTTGGGCGGACCGATCTGGAGAGACCACGTCTTTGCGTTCGGCGACTACCAGGGTGTTCGGCAGAAGGTCGGGTCCTCCGGTCTGGCGACGGTGCCTTCCCTGCTCGCGCTGCAAAGCTGCACGGGTATGACAGCGGCGTCGAACGGCCTGCCTGGTTGCGACTTTAGCCAGTACGCGGCAATCGGCCACAAGATCTTCGACAACTCCACCGGAACGCCAACCGTCTTTAACAACAACGGTGGTGCGCCGAACGGCAACAACATTATTCCGATGGGTCGGATCTCGCCGCAGGCGCAGCAGCTGTTCAAGCTGCTGCTGGCCAACGGCAAGACGCCGAACAACATGTCCACAAGCAATGGCCTTGGCGAGAATTACCAGGGAACCGGCACCGGTATCTTCAACAGCAACCAGTGGGACGTCCGTGGTGACGCCACCCTCAGCCAGCGGGTTCACATCTTCGGTCGTTTCAGCCGGTTTACCGATGTGCTGAGCGGCGCGAGTCTGTTTGGACCGGCGGGCGGTCCTGGACTGGGCATCGCCGGCTTCGGCGGAACCTCGCTAGGCGCCAACGACAGCGTGGCGGCCGGCGTGGACATTGCCGTGAACTCCAAGCTGGTGACCGACATTCGTCTGGGCTACTTTCGCTACAACATCACGACGCAGAAGAACGATCCGACAAACGCCAACCTACCTCTCTTGGGTGAAAACGTAGGCACCGCGGCGCTGCCGGTTCCGGTGAATTACGGAACGCCGGACATCAACATCGCCGACGTGAACGTGACCAATGCGACGGGCGGTCCGGCGAACGGGCAGAACACGGGCGCGCAGTTCGGCACCGGCCTGAACATGAATCACTGCAACTGCCCCTTGAAGGAAAAAGAGGATCAGTTCCAGATCGTCAACAACTGGACCAAAACCCTCGGCAACCACGAGGTGAAGTTCGGCGCCGATCTGCGGTACGCGCGCAATTTGCGGGTACCTTCGGACAGCGACCGTACCGGTGTGAACAACTTCGGCAACGGCCCGACATCGGACGGCTCGACCGCGAACACGGGTCTAGGCTTTGCGACGTTCATCCTGGGCGACGTGACCTCCTTTAACCGATACACGAGTGCCTCAGCCTCGGAGACGAACGCCAAGGAGTTCCAGGCACGTGACTTTGCGTATGTGCAGGACACCTGGCGCGTAACGCCGAAGCTGACCGCGAACCTGGGCCTGCGCTATGAGTACTACGCGCCGGAGCGGGTGAACGGTGCCGGCAACGGCGCGCTGCTGAACCTGGACACGGGCTACATCAACGTAGCCGGCGTGGGTGGCAACTCGCTGAGCATGGGTGTGGGAGCGCCCAAGTTCCCGCTCAATCCGCGCGTGGGTCTGGCGTACCAGGCAAACGAGAAGACGGTGATCCGCGGCGGGTATGGCCGGAGCTTCGATCTGGGCGTCTTCGGATCGGTGTTTGGCCATGTGGTGACGCAGAACATCCCGGTGCTGGCCAACCAATCGGTCAGCAACACGGGTGGACCAACCAGCTATGCCTTCAACCTGTCGGCCCCGTCTGCGGCGGCGACTGGCTTCAGCACGACGTCCACGCAGAGCGTCGCAACGAACGCGCTGTATACGTTCACGTCGCCCGCGGTGAACGCCAACGGTCAGATTCCGATCACGGCTGCGATTCCGGGGGCTGGGACCACGATCGGTAACGGTGTAAACGTGAAGGCAAGGCCGTTCATTGAGCGCCTGCCGACGCTGGATGCGTGGAACGCGGCGGTACAGCGGTCGCTGACCCCGACGTTGTCGGTTGAGGTCTCGTACGTGGGCAACAAGGGAACGCATACGTTGAGCGACGGCGACGGTAACAACACCAACCCGAACGAGCCGGCGATCACGTTGCCAGCGTCGTTCACGCAGAACGGTCAGTCGCTGCACTACGACAACACGGCCGGGGCGATTGCGGCGTTCATGGCCTGCACCACCACGACCTGCACCAACGGCGTTCCGAACAGCGGACCATATGCGAACGCCACCAACAACGGGACACTGCTTCGTCGGTTCACCAACGGCAACCGGCCGGCGTGCGGCACGGGCGCTTGCAACTGGACGCAGGACATCACCTACTATGGCGATGACCAGGACACGCATTACAACGCGATCCAGGCGAAGGTGACCAAGGCACTGACGCAGGGCTTCAATATCAACCTAAACTACGCGTATGCGCACGGCATCGACAATGCGAACAACTTCGCGACCTGGGACAAGCAGGCCATAATCGGAAACGACTCCGCGGTTCGGCGTAGCGCGTTTACGGCGTATGGTTTGTGGCGGCTGCCGTTCGGCAAAGGTCAGTTCTTTGGGCATGACGTAAACGGCGTGGTGAACGGGATCATCGGCGGGTGGGAGCTCAGCCCGACGGTGGTCTGGCAGAGCGGCTTGCCGTTCAGCTTGAACTACTCCGCCTGCAGTTCGACGCTGCCCAACGATGCACCGTGCCAACCGAACGGAGACCCCAAGAACCTGGTCAGGAACTTGCAAGGTGTTCCGGGAGCCGGGGGCGTTTCCCAGTTCCAACCGGTTCTTAGCCCGGGCGACATAGCCGCTGGCCGCAACCTTTGCAATGCCTCGTCGGTCTTTGGTGGGTTTACCTGCCCGGGTCTGGGCCAGATTGGCAACATCCGGCGCAACAGCCTCTTTGGACCGAACTTCTTTAACGGCGACATGTCGCTGGAAAAGAACATCGCGTTCCGGGAGCGGTTCACGGCGCAGTTCCGGATGGATGCGTACAACGTGTTCAACCACATCAACTACGGCACACCGAATGGCACGATCGACAGCGGTAACGCCGGTCAGATCTCGCAGGGGCCGTACCCGACGAGCACGGGTGGCACGACGAATCCGCGGCAGCTGCAGTTTACGGCGCACCTGTCGTTCTAACCGTTCACGTTTCTCCTCGGGGGAAGAGCTTCGGCTCTTCCTCCTCTTTTCTTTGACGGCTGAAGTTGGGATGTATGGGCTCGATAGCGCGATGGTGGTGCGGGTGCGTATTGCTGGGCACGGCGGCGGTTGCTGTGGGGCAGCTGCCGGCTGGGGCGGATCCGGTGGCGGCCATCGCCAAGTTGGTAGCGACTGGGCGCGAGGATGCGGCGCTGGCCGAGGTGAAGGCGTTGCGGGCGTCGGGCGCGAAGCCGGCGGGGTTGGATCGCGTGGAAGGCGATGCACTTTACGACCTGAATGACCCGAAGCGGTTACCCGAGGCGGAGGCGGCGTATGCGCGGGCGTTGGCGGCTGACCCGCGCGACGCGGCGGCGGCGCAGATGCTGGGATTGACGCTGTTTAAGCTCGGGCGGCCGGCGGAGGCGATTCCGCTGCTGGAGGCCAATCACGGGTTCGGGGCGCAGAGCAAGGGCGACCCGACGTATGTGCTGGCGCTCTGTTATATGGATACGCGGCGGTATGACGACGCGCGGCGGGCGTTTGCGGCGCAGTACGGGTTTGCGTCGGAGTCGGCGGCGGGGTACCTGGTGGCGGCGCGTATGTTGCTGCGGCGGGAGTATCTGCCGGTGTCGCAGCAATTTGCGGAGAAAGCGGTGAGCCTGGATCCGAAGCTGCCGCTGGCGCATGAGTTGCTGGGCGAGATCGCGCTGGCCGGGGGGCACCTGGAGGAGGCGACGCGGCAGCTGGAGGCGGAGAGGGCGGCGAACCCGCTGGAGGGCTCGGTGTATGAGCGGCTGGGGGATACGTACTCGCGGGCGGCGCGATACGAGGAGGCGGCGCGCGTGTTGCAGCAAGCGGTGTTGTTGGAGCCGCATGCGACGGGGCCGTACATCCTGCTGGGCAAGGTGTTGCTGAAGCAGGGTCAGCCGGTGGGGGCGATGACGTTTCTCCAGCGGGCGGAGACGATGGACCCGGCGAACTACATGACGCATAGCTTGCTGGGGCAGGCGTATCGCGCGATGGGGCGGAGCGCGGAGGCGAGCCGGGAGTTGGCGCTGACGGAGAAGATTCAGGCGGCGGACGAGCCGAAGCTCGCGGCGCTGAAGTAGGTGTTTGTGGTGCGGCTAGAGACGCGGATTCCCTTCGGGAATGACAAGAAGGTCGGGCTGCTATGCCTCTTGCTGGCCTTTTGTTTGTCTGCGGTTTTGGGCTGGGGGCCGGGGG
>CAXTLD010000112.1:0-8462 GCA_964245045.1 uncultured Acidobacteriaceae bacterium
CACAGCTCGCTGACCTCGCCGGCGTACATGGCCCGCTTGGCGCAGAAATTTGTGCGGGCGGGGGGGAGCTGGGGGGGCGGCTGCTGTGGGACGACGCCGGCGCACACCCGCGCCATGCGGGGGCGTTTGCGCGCGCTGGAGGCCCAGACCGTGGGCGAAAGCCGCGTGGAGCGGGCCCACGCGGGCACGGTCGCCGCCGACGCGCGGGACAAGCAAGAGGCTCGTGGCCTGGAGCCGCCGCCGCTTGGGGAGCGATCGGGGGTAGGGCGCAAGATCGCGAATGGCGAATGGGTGACGCTGGTGGAGATTGTGCCGCCCAAGGGCTTCGATTGCAGCAAGGAGCTGGCCGGGGCCGCATTGCTGGCGGAACGGGGCGTCGATGCAATCAATGTGCCGGACTCGCCGCGGGCGAGCGCGCGCATGAGCGCCATGAGTCTGTGCGTGCAGATCCAGGCCAAGGTGGACGTGGAAACGGTGCTGCACTACACGTGCCGGGACCGCAACCTGTTGAGCATTCAGAGTGATCTGCTGGGTGCGGCGTCGATCGGGCTTAAGAACATCCTGTGCCTGACGGGCGATCCACCGAAGATGGGCGGCGGCCCAGAGGCCACGGCGGTCTTTGACGTGGACGCGATCGGCCTGACGCGGATTGTGGAGCGGCTGAACCACGGCTTCGACATCGCGCGGTCGCCGCTGGGTGGGTCGACCGGGTTCACGATCTCGGTGGCGGCCAATCCGGGGGTCCCGGACATGGAGCATGAGGTGCGGCGGTTCGCCTACAAGGTGGAGGCCGGGGCGGAGTTTGCCATCACGCAACCGGTCTTCGACCTCGAGCTGCTGGAAACGTTTTTGCGACGGGTGGAGGCGTTTCGGATTCCAGTCATCGCGGGTATCTGGCCGCTGACGAGTTTGAAGAACGCGATGTTTATGCGCGATGAGCTCAAGGTGTCCATGCCCGAAGAGATCCTGGCGCGCATGACGCGCCCGGTGGACAAAGAGGCGATGCTGGCCGAAGGGCTGGCGATCGCGCGGGAGATGCTGGAACGGGTGAGGGGAAGCGTGCAGGGCGTACAGGTAAGCGCGCCGTTCGGCAAATATGCAGCCGCGGCCGAGGTGCTGGGGCTGCGGGAGGAGGTGGCAGCGGGTGGCTAGTTTTGAAGAGCAGTTGACGGAGCTGGAAAAGATCGTGGAGCAGATGGAGCGCGGCGAGCTAAGCCTGGAAGACAGCGTGGGGCTGTTTGAACGCGGCATGCGGCTGAGCGAAGGGTGCAAGGAGCAGCTGGCCAGCGCAGAAAGCCGGATCCAGGTGCTGATCAACCCACGCGAGCGCGGACCGGTCCGGACCGAGGCGCTGGCGGTGGAGGACGATGACGCCGAGCACGGGGACGCGGGTGCTCGATAGCCTGGGATGCGGCACTGTGTGCGAGTGGATACGTTGATCTGATAGGTTGCTGGGATGCGTACGTGGGCCCTGTTGCTGATGACGTTTGGCTTTGCCTGGGGCGGCGCCCGGGCGCAACGGTGGGGTGTGCGCGCCGTGGACGGCAAGCCGCTGGCGGCGCTGGCACCTCCCAACCGAACCCGGGCCGTGGTGCTGTTCTTTGTGGCCACGGACTGCCCGGTGTCGAACCGCATGTTCCCGGAGATGCGCCGGCTGCGCGAGGAGTTTGGGGGCCGGGGCGTGCGCCTTTGGTTTGTGTACCCGAACACGTATGAGCGTGCGGAGGCGGTGGTGGCGCATCAGCAGAGCTTCGACGCGGGCGGGGAGGCGCTGCTGGATCCGGACGGAACGCTGGTTCGGCTGACGCGTGCGGTCGCGACGCCAGAGATGGCCGTGTTGGTGCCTGAGGCGGACGGGTGGCGCACGGTGTATGCCGGACGGATCGATGACCGCTATGTGCGGTTGGGGCTCGAGCGACCGGCGGCGACGGTGCACTTTGGCGAGGACACGCTGCTGGCGGTGCTCGCAGGCAGAGCGCCGAAGCCGGCAGTGGGCGTGCCGGTGGGCTGCGCGATTGTGAGCGCGAGGGCGCGGTGAACGTGCGCACGGCCGCGGTGTGGGCTTTGGTGGCGCTGCTGGTCGCCGCTGGGTTGCTAGTCACGAAGCGGCCCACGCCGGTGCGCGCGGCAATGGGCGCGGGGGTGAGCGCGCCGGTTACGTGGCGGCAACAGGTGGCGCCCTTGGTATACGCCCGGTGCACGGGATGTCACCATACGGGTGGGTCCGGGCCGTTTGACCTGACAACCTATACCGCCGCGAAGCGGTGGGGGCCGCAGATCGCCGATGTGGTGGCGAGCCGGTATATGCCGCCCTGGCTGCCTGCGGAGAGCGTGGGGCCGAAGCCTGTCCAGCTGCAAGGCGACCGGCACCTGCGGGAGGACGAGATTGACCTCCTGACCGCATGGGTAAAGGCCGGCATGCCCGAGGGGACAGGGCCTGCGCCGGCACCGCCGGTGTACCACGCCGGATGGGAGCTTGGCCCGCCGGACCTGATCCTGGAGATGCCGGCCGCAGTGACCGAACCGGCGTCCGGGTCCGACCTGTTTGTGAACTTCATCGTGCCCGCTACGGTGACCGGGACGCGCTGGGTGCGGGCCATGGAGATCCAGCCCGGCGTGGGGCAGTTGGTACACCATGCCAACCTGATCGTCGACCGGACGGCGTCGCTGCGCGCGGCACACCCGGCGGACTGGCAGCGGGGCGTTCCGGGGATGGATTTGCAGATCGATGCCGGCGACACGTTTGACCCGGACAGCCACTTTCTTTTCTGGAAACCGGACTCGACGGCGCTGGTGGAACCGCCGGGGATGCCGTGGCGGTTGGACCCCGGGAACGACCTGATCCTGAACATGCACCTGAAGCCAACGGGCAAGCCGGAAGCGGTGCGGGCGCGCATTGGCCTGTACTTCACACCGCAGCCGGCCACCGCGCACCCGATGTTATTGCAGCTGGAGGCCGATAGCGCGGTCCGTATCCCGGCGGGTGATCCGAACTTCGTCGTCACAGACGAGCTGAGGCTGCCTGTGGCAGTGGATGTGCTGGGCTTGTACCCCCATGCGCACTACCTTTGCCGCCGGATGGAGGCCTGGGCGACGTTGCCGGACGGTGAAAAGCAGCCCTTGATTCTGATCAAGGACTGGGACATCGATCGGCAATCGGTCTATCGCTTGACGGCGCCTCTGCGCTTGCCGGCCGGCAGTGTGCTGCACATGCGCTACGTGTATGACAACTCGGCGGCTAACGTGCATAATCCGCACTCGCCGCCGGTGGCGGTGCATGCGGGCAATCGCGCGACCGACGAGATGAGTCACTTCTGGCTGCAGGTGCTGCCGCTGCCTGACGGGCCACCGCTGCCTCACGGGTCCAAGAACACACGGGATCCGCGGTATGCGCTGGAGGGGGCATGGATGGAGCATGTGCTCCAGCGCTCGCCCACGGATCCGATCGCGCTGTATAACCTGGGCGCGCTGCGGCAGATGGAGGGCCGCCCGCGCGAGGCGGCGGCGTACTTCCGGCAGTTGCTGGCAGCGAAGCCGGGCGAGCCGCGCGCGCTGACTTCGCTGGGGTCGGCCCTGGAAGCTGCCGGTGACGAGGCGGGTGCGCGTGCCGAGTTTGAAGCGGCGCTTCAAGTGGACCCTCGTAACTTGGACGCAGCGTTTGATTTGGCGCGACTGTCGTTGCGCGCAGGCCAGAACGTAGAGGCAGAGGCGCGGTTCCGGAAGGTTCTGGCCGTGCATCCGGAGGACACCGAGGCGGCGGACGGTCTGGGCGAGGCGTTGCTCGCGCAAGGCCGCGCGGCGGAGGCTGAGACCATTCTGAAGCGAGCCCTGGATCACGACAGCGCGAGCGCCGCGACCCATCGCCTACTGGCCATGGTGTACGCGGGTACGGGGAACAGCGCAGAGACGCTAGCGGAGTTGCGCGCGTGGGTGCGGCTGCAGCCTGGGGAGGCCGACGCGCATCGGGCGCTGGCGCAGGTACTGAGCGCGGCGGGGCAGATGAACGAGGGTCTACGCGAGCAGTGGGAGGTGCTCCGGCTTGCGGGCGACAGTGCGGGTGACTGGAACGATTTGGGCTCGATGGAGGCGCGGGCGGGGCGATGGACGGAAGCGCAGGCGGCTTTTGAGCACGCGCTGCGGTTGGAGCCGGCGAATGCGGCGGCTCAGGCGAATCTGCGGCGGTTGAAGGCGAGTGCGAGCGCGAAGTGAAAGCCGAGCGATGGGTTGCGTCCACGAGTCAGGACGCTGCTAGATGCCCTGAGAATTTTAGAGAACGGGTGTGGCCTCTTCGGCAGCAGGCACCGTGGGCCGAACGCGGTTGCGCGTTGGGCGCGGTGCCTCAGGGCGAGTGGAGGGCTCCGCAGGAACATCATTAGGTAAAGCGCCGAGCGGTGTGGCCTTCGATCGTTCCATCAGCCACTCCTGCGCGCTGAGGAGCTTCGCTTCGGCCTTGGGGCGTTGCACGCGACGGTAGCATCCGTCGGCGTCGAGCGTACGGGCTTTTACGTTATCCCGGAGGTAGGCTTCGAGGATCTCGTGCCGGAGACGGTCCGCCGCGAAAGGGTTGGTGACGGGGAAGACGACCTCACAGCGCTCATATAAGTTGCGGGACATCCAGTCCGCGGAGCCGGCGAAGACCTCGTGCTGGCCGCCGTTTTCGAACCAAAAGATGCGGCTGTGCTCCAGGAAACGTCCCACGATCGAACGCACACGTATGCGCTCGGAAAGGCCGGGCACCTCCGGGCGTAGGGCGCACATGCCTCGGATGATCAGGTCGACTTCAACGCCGGCGAGCGAGGCGGTGTACAGAGCGTCAATCGTCCCCCCATCGAGCAGGGCGTTCATCTTGGCGATGATGCGCGCGGGGCGGCCTGCGCGGGCATGCGCGGTCTCGCGGGCGATGAGGGCGAGAGTATCTTGGGCGAGAGTGACCGGGGAGACGAGCAGAGGGCGGTACGCGCCAGCCTCGGCCTGCCAGTCTGCCGTGAGATAGCGGAAGACGTTTTGCACGGCGGCGGTGAGTTCCGGGCGAGCTGTAAGCAGCGAGATGTCGGTATAAAAGCGGGCTGTGACCGGGTTGTAGTTGCCGGTACCCAGGTGGGCGTAGGAGCGGATGACGCCGTCGGGGTCGCGACGGGCGATGAGAGCGAGCTTGCAGTGGGTCTTCTGGCCGAAGAGGCCGTGGAACACCTGGACGCCGGCGTCCTCGAGTTCGCGCGCCCAGCGGATGTTGGAGGCCTCGTCGAAGCGGGCCATGAGTTCGACAACTACAGTGGTCTCTTTGGTTTGGGCGGCATCCTTGAGGGCGCGGAAGATGGTGCTGTTGGCGCTGGTGCGGTAGAGAGTTTGCTTGAGCGAGATGACGCTTTCGTCTGTCTGGCCGGCTTGGATGAAGCGTTCCACGGTGTTGTAGGTGTCGAAGGGATGGTGGAGCAGGATATCCCCGCGACGGAGTTCGTCGAAGATGGTCTGGCTTTGAGGCGAGAGGGTGAGCTTGCGACCGTGGAACTCGGGAAATTTGAGGTCTTTGCGGTCGACAGCGCTGTAAAGATCCATGAGGCGGGACAGATTCACCGGCGCCTCGGTGGGAAAGACCTGCCAGCGGTCGAGCTCGAAGTTGGTGCGCAGCCGGTCGGTGATCTCGGGCGCGGCTGTCGCGTCGATCTCCAGACGGACGGCGTCACCCTTGCGGCGGTTGTGGAGCTCTTCGCGGACAGACTCCAGCAGAGAGCGCGCTTCTTCCTCCTGCATGTACAAGTTGCTGTTGCGGGTGACGCGGAAGGCGGCGCGGTTGAGGATGCGGTACCCGCGAAACATCTTGTCCGCTTGGGCCTCGATGAGTTCGTCGACAGGGAGGAAGTGACGTTGGCCTTTGTGCTCCGGCAAAGCCAGAAAGGTGGGCAGGGAGCGCGGGATGGTGACGACGCCCAGCGTGTACGGCGCGCGGGGGTGCGTCTTGCGCTTGACCCGCAAAAGCAGGGCCAGGCCGAGGGCCTTGTTGAGCACGCGCGGGAAAGGGTGCGAGGGGTCGAGGGTTACGGGGGTGAGTAAGGGATCGACCTGCTCGTTGAAGAACTTGGTGGCGAACTCACGCTCTGATTTGCGGAGCTTTTTCCAGCGGACGACGCGAATATTGGCGTCTTCGAGGGCGGGCTCGATCTTTTCGGTCCAGCAAGCGGCCTGCTTGGTGGCAAAGGCGTGCAACTGGCGACGGAGGTTGGTTAGGCGATCTTCCTGGGTCAGGCCGCCCTCGTCGGCGGTGGAGGGAAGCTGCTGGCCTTCTTCGATGAGTTGCAAGGACCCGGCCACCCGGATCTCGAGGAACTCGTCGAGGTTGGACGCGGTGATGGCGAGGAATTTAACCCGTTCCAGGAGAGGGTTGGCGTCGTCTTCGGCTTCTTCAAGGACGCGCTGGTTGAAGAGCAGCCAGCTTTCGTCGCGGTTGAAGAAGCGTCCCTGCGGGGGGGCGGCTGCCTGCGCGGCGGGAGTGCGTTTCGATGCGGCTCGTTGCCGCGGTTTAGGCGACGTGCTGGGAGAGGTCGAGTCCGCCTGCATGGGTACGAGCTTAGCGCAGCGGTGTGAATCGTTGGTGAGACGAGCGACCGTGAGGTTGGCTCGCTTACGTGTGGGCCGTGTTCGGCAGGACGGCGCGGGCCGGGTCGGTTGATGTTGTGAGCCCGGCTCGCTTGGGCAACAGATCGGAGGCGGCGATGACCAGAGCGGCCCACAGGAGGTCGGCGCCGAGCAGATGCAGCACCTGAAGGCTCAGGGGCGCGAGTAGGTAGACGTCCGCGAGACCGAGGATGAACTGGAACGCCAGCAAAGCCAGTAGCAGGCGGCGAGTTGCGGGTTGGGCAAGAGCAAGCGCAGCGATGGACACGAGCGCAAGACCGGCGGCGGCCGGGTGCATCCAGCGCATGCGAACGAGAAGCGGCGAGCCGGCGGCGAAGTCCGCCAACAGCGCCGTGTGGAGATCGGGCGAGGGAAAGAGCGTGTCGGCCAGCGCGGCGACGGAGCCTGTAGCTCCGGTGAGCATCGTGAACAGCAGTGCGGCGAGGGCAAGCGCCCGCGCTTGCGGCGACGGCGGCGACGGGTCGGCGACGAGGCGGGGGCGCTGCCACCACCAGGCGAGCGAAAGCGCGGCGAGCAGGAGCAGGGTGTTGGTGAAGTGGACGCCCTGCACGAGGACGCGGAGGTTGGAACTGTTGTGCTCGACGAAGCCGCCGAGTACGAGCACGGCGCCCAGGAGGGCCTCTGTGAGGAGCAAGACACCGGACCAAACGGCAGCTTTGCGAACGCTTGTACCGCGGGGGTGGGCGAGAAAGGTCCAGGCAATCAGGCTGAATGTCAGGGCGGAGCAGATACCGGTCATGGAGCGATGCGTGAACTCGATGATGGTGGCCAACCGTGGGTGATGCGGCAGGATTTGCCCGCTGCACAGGGGCCAATGGCTGCCACAGCCGGCACCGGAGCCGGTAGCGCGGACGACCGCTCCTTCCAGCACGACAAGGATCATCCAGGCGAGCGTGAGCGCGGCGAAGAGGGGAAGGCCACGGCCGCTACGGAGAAAAGCGAGCGCTCGGCGCATAGCCTCTAGTTTACGCCTGTCTCCTTGCGGTATCTAGGTGCCGGCAAGGGCGCGTGCGCGCTCGGTGGCTCGTTTGACGGCTTTGATGAGGGTTACACGCAAGCCGCCCTCTTCCAATTCGAGGATGCCGTCCACGGTGCAGCCAGCGGGGGTGGTCACCTCGTCTTTGAGCAGCGCGGGGTGCGCGCCGGTTTCGAGCACCATGCGGGCGGCGCCGTACGCTGTCTGTGCGGCAAGGACGGTGGCGATGTCACGAGGGAGGCCGACGTTCACTCCGGCCTCGGCAAGCGCTTCCAGGATGATGTACAGGAAGGCCGGACCGGAGCCGGACAGGCCGGTGACGGCGTCCATGTGCCGCTCGTCAACGGTCACGGTGCGCCCGACCGTGCGGAACATCTGTTCGGCGACTGCCATGTGCGCGGGCGTGGCGTAGCGGCCCTGGACGAGAGCGGTCATGCCGGCACCGAGGGTAGCGGGGGTGTTAGGCATGGCGCGGATGACCGGGATACCCTCGCCGGCGACGGCCCCAATGGCGGCGGTGGTGACCGAAGCCGCGATGGAGAGCAGGACGGCACCGGGGCGGAGCGCGGGTTGGATCTCGCGGACGAGGCCGGCGATCTGGGTTGGTTTTACGCCGAGCAGGATGAGGTCGGCTGCGGCTACGGCGGCTCGGTTGTCGGTGAGGCAGCGGACGCCGAGGCGAGTTTCGAGGGCTGCGGCGCGCTCCTCATGCGCAACGGTAGCGGTAATCTGATCGGTGCGGAACAGCCCGTTATGGAGAAAGGCTGCGATCAGGATGCCGCCCATCTTGCCCGCGCCGAGCACAGCGAGCTTGCGTGTGTCGGCGTCGTGTTCAGAGTGCGGTGGTGTGGGC
>CAXTLD010000113.1:0-8423 GCA_964245045.1 uncultured Acidobacteriaceae bacterium
GGCGGGATGCGGAACGCAGATCCCCTTCGGGGATGACAAGCCAGAAAGGCAATAGCAAGAGCGATCCACTGAGCACTGACCACTAATTGTTGGCGGTCGTATGCCTGGGGTCGAGGGCGT
Organism: uncultured Acidobacteriaceae bacterium; assembly: GCA_964245045.1. GTDB lineage: Bacteria > Acidobacteriota > Terriglobia > Terriglobales > Acidobacteriaceae > Granulicella. Next base: position 121 of record CAXTLD010000113.1, read on the forward strand.
CGCGGAGGCCGTCGCCGAGGAGATTGAAGGCGAGCACGCAGAAGGCTACGGCGAGGGCGGGGAAGAAGACGAGGTGGGGGGCCTCGAAGAGGTGGGAGCGGGCGGCGTTGAGCATGGCGCCCCAGGTAGCAGTAGGCGGCTGGACGCCGAGACCGAGGAAGCTGAGCGTGGCTTCGGCGAGGACGGCGGCGGCCATGCCGACGGCGGCTTGCACCAGCACGGGTTGCAGGGCGTGCGGAAGGATGGAGCGCAGGAGCAGGCGGGCGTCGGAGGCGCCGAGGGAGCGGGCGGCCTGGACGAACTCGCGCTCGGCCAGGGCCAGGACCTGGGCGCGCACAAGCCGGGCGTACCCGACCCAGGCGGGCAGGGCGAGGGCGAGGATGAGGTTGGGCAGGCTCGGGCCCAGGAACGCGACGAGAGCGACGGCGAGCAGGATGCCGGGAAGGGCAAGGAAGGCATTGGCCAAGTAGGTGGTGATGAGGAGATCGAGCCAGCCGCGGTAGAAACCGGCGAGGGCGCCGAGCGTGACGCCCAGCGTAAGCGACACGGCGACGACGGCAAAGGCGACCGTGAGGGAGATGCGGCCGCCGAAGAGGACGCGCGCGAGGATGTCGCGGCCGAGTTCGTCTGTGCCGAACAGATGCGCGGCGGAGGGGGCGGCGAGGCGGTGGCGAAGGTCGGTCAGTGCGGGGTCCTGGTGGGCGAGGACGGGGGCAAAAAGAGCCAAGAGGACAAACAGAAGAACGAGGGCGAGGCCAGCGCCAGCGAGGCGGTGTTGGCCGAGACGCGTGCGAAGCCGGCGTCCGGCAGCGGGAGGCATGCGCCGAATCATCTCACAGTCGCAGATTGGGACAGTTTCGGCTGTTGGCCGCAGGAACCTACAGCTTTCGTTGCAGATGGAGCCCTTGACAGGGTTTCGGGGCGGATGGAGACTTTAAGGAGTTACCAGGGTCACAAAAATGTGCATCGAAAGGTGCGGTTCATCGTGACTGCGGGGGTCCATGCAGAGCTTCAAGGGCAGACGTGCGGTGGTGTGTGGCGCTGGCGGCTTTATCGGCGGTCATCTGGTGCGGGGGTTGTTGGACCGGGGCGTCGACGTGGTGCGCGCGGTCGATGTGAAGCCGCTTCGGGAGTGGTACCAGGTTACCCGGGGTGTGGAAAACCTATCGCTGGATCTGAAGGATCTGGACGCGTGCCGGCAGGCATGCGACGACGTCACGCTCGTGTATCAGCTCGCGGCCGATATGGGCGGCATGGGCTTTATAGAGAACAACAAGGCATTGTGCATGTTGAGCGTGCTGACGAACACGCACATGCTGCTGGCGGCGAAGGAGAGTGGGGTACGGCGGTTCTTTTATGCGTCCTCGGCGTGTGTGTACAACGGCGACAAGCAGACGAGCCCGGATGTGGTGCCGTTAAAGGAGTCGGATGCGTACCCGGCGCTGCCGGAAGACGGCTACGGGTGGGAGAAGCTGTTCAGCGAGCGGATGTGCCGGCACTTCGAGGAGGACTTCGGCCTGGTGGCGCGTGTGGCGCGATACCACAACGTGTACGGACCGCAGGGGACCTGGACGGGAGGGCGCGAAAAGGCGCCGGCGGCGATCTGCCGCAAGGTGATCGAGGCCAAGCTTTCGGGCAGGCACGAGATCGAGATCTGGGGCGATGGCAACCAGACCAGGTCGTTCATGTACATCGACGACTGCGTAGAGGGTACCCAGCAGATCATGGAAAGCGACATCGACGTGCCCATCAACCTCGGGTCGAGCGAGTTGGTGACGATCAACCAGCTGGTGGATGTGGTGGAAGAGATTGCGGGGGTTCGGCTGCGGCGACGGTATGACCTGTCGGCACCCCGTGGGGTGAACGGTCGCAACAGCGATAACACGCTGATTCTGGATCGTTTGGCCTGGGAACCGACGGTTCGGTTGCGGGATGGCCTGGAGCGTACGTATCGCTGGATCGAAGCCGAGATGCTGGGGGCTGAGCCTGAGCTTTTGGCCGGAAGCCTGGCCGGGGCCAGGGGTTGAGCGCGGACGGGGTGTACGGAGAAGCCGCATGACCAGGATTTTGGGAATTGATTTTTTTCATGGCACCGCGCGTGAGGCGGTGGACCAAATGCGTGAGCGGGGCGGTTTACTGGTAGTGCCTGCGGCCCCGGCGCTCAAGGACCTGGACTCAAGGCCGGATTACCGGGAGGCGCTGTTGTCGGCGGACATGGCACTTACCGATTCGGCGTTCATGGTGATGATTTGGAACCGAATGCAGGGCGATTGCATACGGCGGCTGAGTGGGTTGGAGTACCTGTGTGAGTTGTTGACCGTGGATGAGGCGCGGCGGCCGGGGAATACGCTTTGGGTGATGGCCAATGCACAAAGTGCAGTGCGAAACCTGGAATGGCTGCGTACGCAAGGGGTGGATGTGCCCGAGGCGTATGTGTACCTTGCGCCGGTGTATGGGCAGGAGGTGGAAGACGTGCAGCTGCTTGCGCTGTTGGAGCGGTTGCGGCCGCAGCACCTGATTGTGACCATCGGCGGCGGCACGCAGGAGCGGCTGGGGTTATACCTGCGGCGACATCTTACATACCTTCCGTCGATCCATTGCATTGGCGCAGCAATTGCGTTCTTGAGTGGGGATCAGGTGCGCATACCGATGTGGGCGGACCGCTTTTACCTGGGATGGCTTTTTCGGTCGATCTCCGAGCCGAGACGGTATGTGCCGCGGTACTGGGACGCGCGCAAGCTGTTTCGGCTTATGATGCGGTACCGGGACCGGCTGCCGGAGTTGGTGGTGGCCACGCCTCAATGAAGGCTCGCGTGGGGGCGGACCGCAGCTTTTCCGGGCGCTTTGTGTCTGCAGACGTATGGGAATGAAGTGGCTGGCGGCGATTGCCCTTGCGGGCTTGCTGATAGTTCCTAGGTGCGGCCTGGCGCAGGCGCCGCGGAACGTGGCGGAGCGCTACTTATATGAGGCCGCGAATGCGGAGCGGCGAGCCAGTGGTCTGCCGCCACTGCAGTGGGATGAGGCGTTGTATCGGGCAGCGTCGCTCCACGGGCAGGAGATGGCGGCGCGGAGGTCGATCTCGCACCGGTATGCGGATGAGCCGGACTTGGCGGAGCGCGCGCAGACGGCCGGAGCACGGTTCAGCGTAGTGGCGGAGAACGTCGCGGAGGCGCCGACGGCGTTGCTGATCCATAGCGGCTGGATGGGGAGCGAGCACCACCGGGACAACCTGCTGGATCCGCGGCTGGACCGGATCGCGATTCGGGTGCTGGAGCGAGATGGGGAGCTGTATGCGGTGCAGGACTTCGCGCGGGCGGTGGCCGCGCTGTCGTTTGCGCAACAGGAGGAGGCGGTCGCGGCACTGCTCACGCGAACAGCGCCGCTGGAGGTGAAGGTTTCGGGGCAGGGCGCGCGCGAAACATGCGAGCTGGATACGGGGTACACCGGGGCGAAACGACCGTGGTTTGTGATGCGCTTCACCGCGGGCACACTGGATGTGCTGCCGGGCGAGTTACGCGATCGGCTGGCAACGGGCAAATACCATAACGCGGAGGTGGGGGCGTGCGCGTCACGCGACAGCGGACGGTTTGCCAGCTACAACATTGCGGTGCTGCTGTATCCATAAGTTGCAGGCGAGAGCTTTGACCGCACGGGTGGGCTTTGCTATAAAGGGGTGTGCGCGGCCACCGTTTTTGGGTGTGCGGCGCCGGATGTTTGGTTCTGATCCTGAGTAGCTCAATGGCAGAGCATTCGGCTGTTAACCGAAGGGTTGTAGGTTCGAGTCCTACCTCAGGAGCCAATATGCGCGGAAGTTGTACCGCGCTGCTCACATTTGTTGTACTGTTCGCATGCAGCGGAAGCGGGCTGCTGGCGCAGACGGACGCGTTGCGTGTGAACAAGATCGACCCTCCCAACTGGTACAGCACACTCCCCGCGCCGATGCTGCTGGTGCAGGGAACGGGCTTGTCCGGAGCACAGTTTGCGATGGATGACGGGCGACTGAAGATTCAGCGGGTCAGTGTGTCGGCGAACGGGCATTGGGCTCAGGTGTTCCTGGCGGCCTCGCCGCAGCGAGCAACGACCGTGCAGCTAGGGATCCGGCGCGGGCCGGAGAGGCTTTCGGTTCCGTACACCTTTGCTGCGCCGCGTAGAGCCGGCGAGGGCATGGCCGGGTTTTCGGCCAAGGACGTGCTGTACCTCATCATGACGGATCGTTTTGCGGATGGAAACCTGCACAACGATGGCGCGGATGCCCACAGTGAAGCGGCGAGCCCGGAAGCGGTGGCGGAACGCGCCAAGCCGCGCGGCTGGCATGGAGGTGATCTACGTGGGATTACCGAGCACCTGGACTACTTGCAGGAGCTTGGGATCACGGCTGTCTGGATTACGCCGGTGTATGTGAATGGTGAGGCGGACTCGTATCACGGCTACGGTGCGACGGATCTGTATGGGGTTGACCCGCACTTTGGCACGTTGGCGGACCTGCAGACGCTGGCGGGGGCGCTGCATGCTCGCGGGATGAAACTAGTGCTGGATACAGTGCCCAACCACGTCGGGCCGGCGCACCCCTGGGTGCGGGATGAGCCTGCGCCGAGCTGGTTTCATGGCACGGCCGCGCGGCACGTGCCCGCCGAGACAAATTTTCGAGCGTTGATCAGCCCGCATGCGCCCGAACGCGACCGGATAGGCACGCTGGAGGGGTGGTTCGCGGACATTCTGCCGGACATGAACACGGATGACCCGGCGGTGGCGCAGTACCTGCGGCAAAACGCGGTCTGGTGGATTGAGCAGACCGGCGCGGATGGCCTACGGATCGATACGTTTCCGTACGTGAATCGTGGGTTCTGGAACGGCTTCAATGGTGAGCTAAAGCAGCTGTTTCCGCACCTGACCGAGGTCGGCGAAGTCTTTAACGGCGCCCCGGAGATTACGTCGGCGTTTGCGGGGGGCAACGTACGCGCGGGTGAGGACACGCGACTGTATACGCCGTTCGACTTTCCTACCTTCTTTGCGATCCGGAACGTCTTCGGCAAGGGTGAGCCGATGACGGAGCTGACGGATGTGCTGGCGCATGACGACCTGTATCCGCACCCGGAACGGCTGGCGCCTTTCGCCGGCAACCATGACGTGCCCCGGTTGGCAGAGGTGGTTGCATCGCCTGGCATGCGCGAGCTGGCGTTTGATTTCCTACTGACGACGCGGGGCACACCGCAGCTGTATGCCGGGGACGAGTTGGCGGTGCGGGGCGGGGAAGACCCGGACAATCGGCGCGACTTTCCCGGCGGGTTTCCGGGCGCGCCTGCCGATGCCTTTCACGCAGCCGGACGTACCCCCGAGCAACAGGCGATGTTCACCACGATGCAGCAGCTGTTGGCGTTGCGCCGGGCGCATCCGGCGCTGGCTTGCGGCGCGGAGCAGGTGCTTGCCACGGGAGCGGATATGGTGGTGGTGGCCCGGTATGGGAACGCAGGATGTGAGCCCATGCCGAGCGCCGTATCGGAAAAGCTGATCGTGGTGCTGGAGCGTGGGGCGCTCAAGGTCGCCAGCGTGAACCTGCGAGGGACGGCGTTGGAGGGCTGTGAAGCGGGGCCGATGATCGCCGGCGAGGCCCGGGCAAGTGTGCGGGAGGGCCAACTTACGGTGGAACCGCGGATGCCGTTTACGGTCGTGCGCTGCCAGTAAGATGAGCCGGCGATTGTTTGCTGGGGCGGCGTAACGAGGGCAATGGGCTGTTATGGTGTTTGGGGGTTGAACGAGATGGGTATGTGGCGGATGTTCGGCGTTGTGATGTTGGCTGGTGTGTGTGCGGCGGCCAGGGCGGCGGGGACCAAACCCGTGCCGAGTTCATGCACGGCGGCCGTGAATAGCGGGCTGGCGCAGTTTGTGTCGCAGAACCAGGGGACAAGCCAGAGCGTGCACCAGGACAACGTGATGGTCTGCGGGGTGATGCAGGCCAACTCGATTCCGCAACATGCAGGGCACAGCGGGGCTGGCGCGCATCATGTGCTGGTGGTGAGCGCGCCTGCCGGCAGCGGCACGCTGCAGGTGGAGGTAGTCACGAACGACCAGCTGGACGGTGTGGTGGCGGGCAACAAGGGTGACCAGGTGTACGCGTACGGGCAGGCCTATGTGGATCCTGGGACGATCCACGTAGGGGCGTTCACGGTGGCGGCTGGGGTACACGAGCCGCACTGCGCGACGCACGCGGGCGCCGATGATGGATGGGTGATGGTAGCAGGGAAGCGGTACCCGCGCGGCGGCTGCCCGGTGGGTGCCGGGCGCGCGCGCAGTCGGCACCGGAGGCGTTGAGCGGCAGCCTGCGGCTGTTTGCATCTGAACGGGAATGATCCTTGTCTTAAACGAGCGACGCCGTGCCGGCGCCTGGGCAGCTGGCGTGCAGGGTTGCCATGTGTGGGGGAGAGCGGGGCGGTGAAGATCGTCATCTTTGGGTTGACGGTCTCGTCGTCGTGGGGAAATGGGCATGCGACGCTTTGGCGATCGCTGATCAAGGCACTGCTGCGGCGCGGGCACACCGTAGTCTTTTATGAGCGGGATGTGTCGTACTACCGGGACACACGCGATCTTTGGGAGCTGCCGGCGGGTGGGCGTTTGCGGCTGTACCCGGCGCTGGAAGACATACGGGACGAGGCCGTGCGGGAGCTGCGCGAGGCCGATCTGGCCGTGGTGACGAGCTATTGCCCGGACGGGCCTGCCGCTGCGGCCATGGTGCTGGCGCATGGGCGCGGCGTGCGTGCGTTTTATGACATGGACACGCCGGTGACGCTGGATTGTTTGCGGTCGGCGAGCCCGGTGACGTATCTGCCGGAGGAGGGTTTGGCCGCGTTCGATTTGGTGCTGAGCTACACGGGCGGGCGAGCGCTGGACGAGCTTAAGACGCGGTTGGGCGCGCGGGTGGTGGCCCCACTGTACGGCTCCGTGGACCCGGAGACGCACTACCCGGTGCCGCCCGCAGAGGGACTGCGGTCGACGCTCAGCTACCTGGGCACGTTCGCAGAGGACCGCCAGCGTGCGGTGGAGGCGCTGTTCGTGGAGCCGGCCCGGCAGCTGCGCCAGGGGCGCTTTCTGATTGGTGGCGCGCAGTATCCGGAGTCGTTTCCGTGGACGGAGAACATCTTCTTCACCGGCCACCTGGAGCCGGCGCAGCACCCTGCCTTTTTCTGTTCCGGGCGAGCGACGCTGAATGTAACACGGCGCGCAATGGCCGAATATGGCTACTGCCCGTCGGGCCGGTTGTTTGAAGCGGCGGCGTGCGGGGCGCCACTGCTGAGCGATGGGTGGGAGGGTTTGGACCAGTTCTTCACACCCGGCAAGGAGATTTTGCGCGTGGACACGGCGCAGGATGTGCTCGAAACGTTATGCTTATCCGACATGGAGCTGAGACGTGTGAGCGAGGCGGCACGGGAGCGCGTGTTGCGCGAGCATACGAACGAGGAGCGGGCGAGGGATCTGGAGAAAGTGGTGGGGCAGGTCGTGAGTGGCTAGTGACGAGTGGCAAGTGGCTATTTACTAGTGAGGCTTGATAGTGTGGCGTTGCAGCATGGATCTTTAAGGTGTTGATCGTCGAGGATGCTATTTGAACGGCAAGTTAGCACTTGTCACTAGCCACTAAGCACTGACCACTAACCACTAGCCACTTGCATTTAGGAGACGGTTTTGGGAATTTGGGGGATCATACCGGCGGCGGGTGCCGGCAGCAGAATTCAGCCGTTGGCTTTTTCCAAGGAACTATTGCCCGTGGGAAGCCGTGTCGAGGGCGGGCAAGAGCGGCCGCGCGCGGTGAGCGAGTATCTGGTGGAACGCATGATCCGGGGCGGGGCGGACAAGTTGTGTTTTGTGATCTCGCCGGGCAAGACGGACATTCTGGAGTATTACGGCTCCAGGCTTTGGGGCGCGGACATTGCCTACGTGGTGCAGGGGCAGCCGGGCGGGCTGTGCGACGCGATCTTTCGTGCGTTGCCGTTGATACACCCAGAGGAGAGTGTGCTGATTGGCCTGCCGGATACGGTCTGGTCGCCCGAGGATGGCCTGTCGCATTTGCCTGCGGATTGCCTGTCGTTTCTGCTGTTTCCGGTGGAAAGACCGGAGCTGTTCGACGCCGTGGTGACCGACGCCGAGGGCGCGGTGCGTAGGATCGAAGTGAAGCAAAAGGATGCGAGCTCGAAGTGGATCTGGGGCGCCATCAAGATGCCCGGGACCGTGCTGCACGAGCTCTACACGCTGTGGTGCCGCCCGGAGCGACGCGATGAGTACATGGGCACGCTGGTAAACGCGTGGCTGAACGA
>CAXTLD010000114.1:0-8420 GCA_964245045.1 uncultured Acidobacteriaceae bacterium
CGGGCGGGCCCCCCCGCCCCCCCCCCCCAACCATTTTGCAAAGTATTCAGAGTAGATACTTTAGCTGGGGACTTCACCTCCTTTGTGGGATGTGAGATACAACTCCAGATGCGGCCGCGTACGGCGAGCTGCCAGGAGGTAAAGTGGCGACAGAGCCGTGGATGCGGGGGACGCATGGGGAGCTCGATCCGGTGGTGCGGGCCGTGGTGCATGCGCTGGAGCAGGCCGAAGAGGATGGGGCTCGGTGGACCGATGGGCTGGATGATGCCGCGATGTTTGCGCGTCCAGGAGGGCTGCCGCCGGTGGGGTTTCAGCTGAGGCATGCGGTGCGATCGCTGGATCGGCTGCTGACGTATGCCGAAGGTCGAGAGCTGGATGCAGGGCAGTTGGCGGGGTTGGAAAGCGAGATGCTGCCCGGATCGGCGGACGAGGTGAGGCGGGAATTTCGGGAGGGTCTGCGTCGGGCGCAGGCGCGGGTGGTGGTGTTCCGACCGGCCACCTTCGGGCAAGCGCGCGGCATTGGGCGAAAGCGGTTGCCGACGACTGTGGCGGGGCTACTGATTCATTGTGCGGAGCATACGCAACGGCACATTGGGCAGATGGTGACGACGGCGAAGCTGGTGGCGGGAGACGGTTCAGGAGGGTAGAGGGCCGTGTGGGTGGGTTTCGCAACTGTTGGCGATGTCCTGCATCATATTGATTGACAGTAACTCACTCAACATGCGAGAGTGGAGACGGTCAAAGGTGGTCTGAGCGGCGGGCGGCGCGATTTGCCGAGGCGCGGTGGGGACCTGGAGACAGAGGAGCGAGGGATTATGGCAAAGATTATTGGGATCGATCTGGGTACGACGAACAGTTGCGTGGCCGTGATGGAGGGTGGCGAGCCGAAGGTGATCGCCAACGAGGAAGGCGGGCGTACGACGCCGTCAATTGTGGCGTTCACGAAAAACGGCGAGCGACTGGTGGGTCAGGTGGCCAAGCGCCAGGCAATCACGAACCCGGAGAACACGATTTACTCGATCAAGCGCTTTATGGGGCGGCGCTTCAACGAAGTGAACGACGAGATGAAGATGGTGCCCTACAAGGTGATTCAGCAGGGCGATCACATCGATGTAGTGGCGCAGGGCAAGGACTACACCCCGCCGCAGGTCTCGGCGATGATCTTGCAGAAGTTGAAGAAGGCGGCGGAGGACTACCTGGGCACGAGCGTGACCGAGGCGGTCATCACGGTGCCGGCGTACTTCAACGACGCGCAGCGGCAGGCGACCAAGGATGCGGGCAAGATCGCCGGTCTGGACGTGAAGAGGATTGTGAACGAGCCGACGGCGGCCGCGCTGGCCTATGGCCTGGACAAAAAGAAGGACGAGACGATCGCCGTGTATGACTTTGGTGGCGGTACGTTTGATATCTCGATCCTGGAGGTCGGCGACGGCGTGATCGAGGTGAAGTCGACCAACGGCGACACGCACCTGGGCGGCGACAACCTGGACCAGCGGATTGTGGAGTGGCTGATCAAGGAGTTCAAGGACGAGAGCGGGCTGGACCTGACCTCGAAGGGCAACGAGATGGCGCTGCAGCGGCTGAAGGATGCGGCCGAGCGCGCAAAGATTGAGCTGTCGACGGCGCAGGAGACGGAGATCAACTTGCCGTTCATTACCGCCGACGCGAGCGGGCCGAAGCACCTGGTGCGGACGCTTTCGCGCGCCAAGCTGGAGCAGTTGGTGAACGATCTGCTGGAGAAGTCGGTTGGGCCGTGCCGGCAGGCGATGAAGGACGCGGGCGTGGACGCGAGTAAGATCGACGAGGTGGTGCTGGTCGGTGGGCAGACCCGTATGCCGGCGATCCAGGCGCTGGTGAAAAACCTGTTCGGCAAGGAGCCCCACAAGGGCGTGAACCCGGACGAAGTTGTGGCGATTGGCGCGGCGGTGCAGGCCGGTGTGCTTTCGGGCGACGTGAAGGACCTGTTGCTGCTGGATGTGACGCCGCTGACGCTGGCGATTGAGACGATGGGCAGTGTGGCGACGGCGATGATTCCGCGCAACACGACCATCCCGACGAAGAAGACGGAGACGTTTTCGACCGCGGCGGACAACCAGACTGAGGTCGAAATCCATGTGTTGCAGGGCGAGCGGCCGATGGCTGGACAGAACCGCACGCTGGGCAAGTTCAAGCTGGGCGGGATCCCGCCGGCTCCGCGCGGGGTGCCGCAGGTCGAAGTGACGTTCGACATTGACGCGAACGGCATTTTGAATGTGACGGCCAAGGACAACGCCACGGGCAAGGACCAGAAGATCACGATTACGAGCTCTTCGGGTCTGAGCAAGGACGAGGTGGAGCGCATGGCGCGCGAGGCCGAGGCGCACGCGGCCGAGGACAAGGACGCCAAGGAGAAGATCGAGGCGCGCAACGGGCTCGATTCCATGGTCTACAACGTGGAAAAGATGCTGCGTGAGGGCGGCGACAAGGTGCAGGCGGCGGACAAGGGCGACGTGGAGACGGCGCTGGCGGACGCGAAGAGCACGTTGACCGGCGATCCGAGCGCGACCGAGCTGAACGCGGCGCGAGAGCGGCTGACGACGGCGAGCCACAAGCTGGCGGAGGCGCTGTACAAGGCGCAGGCTGCGGGCGGAAGTGTCCCACCTTCGGACGGTGCTCAAGCTTCGGCGGGAACTGCCGATAATCAGCCCAAGGACGAGGGCGTGATCGACGCCGAGTACTTGGACCGGTAAGCGCTGAGTAGTAGGTGAAATCAGGGCGGCTCGTGTTGAGCCGGTGCAAACGGGGAAGGGTCGAAGCTGGCCTTTCCCCGTTGCACACAGCATCGAGTTTGAGTTGTTTGGGTCTAATCAGGTAAGTCTTGATGGCGAGGACACGTTGAGCGCCACGGTACCTGACGAGTTTCTGGGAGGTGTGCGATGGACAAGGCAAAGATGAAGCAGGGCACAGATCAGGCGTGGCCCCAGGCGATCTCGTTCAACCTGGGCATGGGTTCGGCGGGGGCGGCGGAGATGCTATGGCGCTGTGAGGGTACGCGCGGCGGTCGGGTGTATACGTCGGGGCTGTTCACCTCGATGGAAGAGGCGCAACGGTTTGCGCAGCAGCTGCAAAAGGCCGAGCCGGATCAGACGTTTAACGTGGAGCAGATCAAAGCGAGCACGGTGTGGAACTGATGTTGGGTGCAAGCTGGGTCGCGACGGGCGAAGCTGCTCGCGCGGCCTCTGTGCATCTGAGGATACAGGGTTAGTTTTGATGGACTGGGTAGCGATGCAAGCGGTGGCAAACGTAGCGCTGGTGGTGACCAGCGGCGGCGCTATCGCGTATGCCGGGCGGCAGCTGCGACACGAGCGGCAGTATCGCTCGGTGGACAACCTGGAGAAGCAGCTGACGTTCTTCCTCAGCGAGCCGTTTGTGGAGGCGCGGCGGCATCTGGCGGAGGCGCGTACGATCGGGGACACGTTGCTGCCGTTGGTGATGGAGGACCCGCCGCCGGTGGTGTTTGAGGTCCTAGACTTCTATGACCACCTTGGGTTGCTGTTGAAGAAGGGACACCTAGAGGCCTACGACGTGTGGCACACGTTTTACGAGTGGGCGCAACCGGTGTACATCGATCTGCAGCCGTTGATTGAAGGGGAAGACAGCCCGGTGCGCGATCATTACAGCGATCTGCGCAAGCTGATGCGGGTGCTGGACGACATCCAGTTGAAGCGCATGCATGCGAAAAAGGCGAACCACTGGGCGCTGTGGACGCCGGAGCGCATCCTGGATCACTATCGGTATGAGTTGGCGGTTGGGTTGGGGCAGCGGCAGCGGCGGCGACGGTTGCGCATGTCAGAGCCTAGCACCGTGCGCATCCTGGACAGCACGGGGGCGGAGTTGGCGACTGTAGCGGAGGAGACGCTTGCCGGAAGGAAATGAGGTTCACCGCTGGGCGGAGCGGCATACGGCGGCGTTTGCGGGACGGAGGCTGAACGTCCTGCCGGGGCCGGGGCACCGGTTCGCCGACGCGCACCTGGTGGATGGCAAGAAGCTGCGAAGGGTGCATGCGGTGGGCAAGCATCTGGGCTATGAGTTTGGCGACGACCTGATGCTGCATGTGCATTTGGGGCGGTTTGGCGACTGGATGGAGGGGTGTGGGCCGTTGCCGGAGCCCAAGGGCGCGCTGCGGGCGGTGTTGCAGCGGGCCGGGTCGGGCCGGGCACCGAGAAGCGTAAAGGGGCAGCCGCACAATCTGCCTTGCGCGAAAGACGATGGAACGCAGCCGTTTCCGGCGGAGCACGTGGAGTGGTGCGAGCTGCGTGGGCCGACCGATTGCAGCGTGTACGACCGCGCGAAGTGGGAGGCGCTGCTGGCGCGGCTGGGGCCCGATCCGCTAGGTGAGGACCCGCGTGGGCACGACGACCCGGCGCTGTATGTGGCGGCGGTGCGGAAGAGCAAAAAGCCGATCGCGGAGCTGTTGATGGATCAGGCGGTGCTGTCCGGGGTGGGGAATATCTACCGGGCGGAGGTGCTGTTCCGGCACGGGGTGAACCCATTTACAGCGGGTGAGGCGATAGAAGAGCAGGTTCTCCGCGCGATGTGGAAGGACCTGGCGCCGTTGTTGCGCGCGGGGATGGTGGACCGGCGGATTGTGTGTACGCGACGGAAGGATCGGCCGAGTGGGCAGGAACCGGCGCCGCGCGGCGAGGAGCACTACACGTACCGGCGGCACGGGAAACCGTGCTTAGTGTGCGGGACGGCGGTGTTGCACCGCGACCTGGCAGGCCGGACGTTGTTCTGGTGCCCAGTGTGCCAGGGGACGACGGAGGCGGAGAACGCGACGGCGTGGGAGGCTGGGGTGAGCTTGCGGGCGTCGCGGGCCAAGGTGAAGGCGCGGAAGGCTGGGGTGTTGCGGTAGAGTTTTCCTCTTGAGGAAGGGCTAGCGCTCGGTGTGGGGTGACCAGCGAAGGCCGCCACCGACGGTTTGGCGGTAGAACTCGCGCTGGATGGGGAAGTCCGCGCCGCCCTGGTAGAAGCCGAAGACCTCGTTGTTGAGGTTTAGGCCGTAGACCACGGCGGTGAGGCCTTTGGGCAGGCGGTAGGAGCCCTGGAGGTCGAGCTGCAGGTGGTTGTAGAAGTACACGTCGCCGTTGGGTCCGGTGGGGCCTCCGCCCGCGCCGCCTTGGGTGATGGGACCGTTGTTGTCGGTGGTGTAGATGTAACTGTAGAGGTTGGCTTGATTGAAGGTCATGCCGAGGCGGACGGAGAGGTTGCGCTTGTCGTAAGTGGGGGAGAAATTGAAGGTGTTGGGCGCCTGGCCGAGCAGGGCCGGGTTGGCACCCTCGGGGCCGCGGTTCGGGCCGCTGACAGTGCCGACGGGCACGTTGGGTTGGGTCAGGTCGACGAACGGCGGGAAGTGAAGTTGCGAGGCGGTGTAGCCGTAGTTGGCCGAGACGCCGAGGCCGCTGAACAGGCCGGGCAGCTGGTTGAAGTGCTGGATGTAGGCGAGTTCGAAGCCGTAGACCCAGGCGCTGCCGGCGTTGATGGACTGGTTCAGGTAGAAGGGCTGGTCGTTGCCGGTAAAGGTCGGGTTGGGCGGTTGCAGGGTTTGGGTGGCGACGATGGGGTTGCTGATGTTTTTGTAGTAGAAGCCCGCTTGCAGGAGACCGGCGCGTTGGAGGTTGTTTTCGTAGAGCAGGTCGAGGTCGTCGGCGAACTCGGCTTGGAGATGAGGATTGCCTTGTGAGGAGCTGTTGCGGGCGGTGCCGCCGCTGGGCGCGGAGGCGAAGGCGACGAGGTTTTGGAAGTCCGGGCGGGCGAGGCCGCGGCTGTAGACCAGACGAAGGCCCTGGGTCGGCGTGAGCGCGTAGCGTGCCGAGGCGCTGGGCAGCAGGGTGATGTAGTCGTTGGTGACGCGCTCGGGCGCGGTGCCGAGTGAGTTGGCGTTGCGCGAGCCAAGGTAGCCGAGCGAGTTGGCGTTCGTGGCCTCGATGCGCAAGCCGAGGTTGAAGCGCCAGCGACCGATGTCGGTGCTGTTCATCAGGTAGCCGGCGGACACCTTCTCGAGGTAATTGAAGGAGTTGCCGATGTTGCTGCCCGAGGGCGCGAAGCCGGAGTAGGCGGCGACCTGGTCTGGGTTGACGACGGGGCCTTCGTGGTAGGCGTTGCCGTAGTAGTTCGGGTCGGAGAAGGTGCTGGTCAGGAAGTTGCTCATGGCCAACGACGGGTCGTTTGCGTTGAGCGTGGCGGAAGGCGCGTAGGACAGCGTGTCGAGGTTTTCGAACTTGTGTTCGTTGCGGAACAGGCCGCCGAACTCAAAGGTGCTGGTGTGCCCGGCGAGGCGGTACGGGATGGCCAGCGAGGCACCGAAGCCGAGATCGACCTCGGGCAGGTAGGTGTTTGCGACCTGTTTGCCGTAGAGGAAGTACTGCGTGGGGTCGTAGATGTTTACGCCGTTGGTGGGTGTGATGTGCGGCTCGAGCGGGTTGCTGAGGTTGAGCACGAAGGGGATGCCCTGCTTGCTTTTCGGGTCGTAGGTCAGCGGGTCGGTTGCGCCGGCGGGCGCGAAGTTCTCAAAGGTGTAGCCGTTGTCCTTGGTGCGGCCGAGCGACGAGTTCAGCTCCCAGTTGAAGAGGGCATTGCGGAGCACGTGGTGACCGCCGAGTTGGAGACCGCCGATATCCTGTACCGGGCGCCGGCTGAGGGCCTCGAAGTTGAGGCTGCCGCCGGTGGGCGCGCCTTGAGTCAGGGTGGTTGAGTCGGCCCAGGTGTTGATCGTCGGGGTGTAAATCCAGTCCTCGCCGTAGTCGTAGAAGCGGGAGTAGAGGTATTTGAGGTAGACGCTGGAGGTATCGGTGAGGCGGTAGTCCAGCGTTCCGCCGAAGCCCCAACGGCTGCGGTAGTAGCGGTAGTCGCGCTGGTCGTAGGTGCCGGCGAGCGCGGGGCCGGGTTCGACGTCATTGATGCCGCGACCGTTCCAATCGTAGGAGGCGCTGACCAGCGCCCCGAACTTGCGATTACCGAAGCGTTTGCCGAGCGTGCCATCGAACTGGTAGGCAGCGCGGCCAGTGAGGATGGGGGTGTAGCCGCCGGTGCTGTCGAGGTAAATGGTTGGGCGGTCTTCGGCGGTTTTGGTGAGGAGATCTACCGTTCCGCCGATGCCGTCGCCTTCCATGTTGGCCTGCAGTGTCTTGTTGATTTGCACGGACTGGACCAGGTCGGCGGGGATGAGATCGAGCTTGACCTGACGCACGGGTTCCGGGGTGGCGATGGTCACGCCGTCCAGCAAGGTGTGGGTGAGGCGGGGCTCGGTGCCGCGCACTTTGACATACTTGCCTTCGCCTTCATCGCGCTCCAGGGTGACGTCAGGCAGGCGACCGATGGCGTCGGCGACGTTGGCGTTGGGAAGGCTGGTGATGACGTCGGCGGGCAGCACATTGATGATGTTGTCCGCGTTGAAGGTGCGGCTGATGGCCTCGAGTTCGCCGCCCTCGCGGGGGGCGTACACGTCGACATGCTGACGCGTTTCGGCGATGGCAAGCGTGGCGTCCACGGTGACCGTGCTTCCGGCGACGATGTTGACGGGGAGGCTTTGCGGCGTGAACCCGGTGTAGGCGATGTCCAGCGTGTAGCTCCCGGCGGCGATGCCCAGGAGGGTGTATTTGCCGGTCGCATCGGTGAGTGCGGAGCCGTTGCCGGGGAGCAGCGCCACACGCACACCGTGCAACGCCGCGCCTTGCGGGTCCGTGACGGTGCCGGTGAGGATGCCGTTGCCGGTCTGGGCGGAGGCTGCCGCCGCGCACAGGGGAGCGACGGTGAAGAGCAGGAGATTTCTCTTGGAGCGCATGAGGGACCTTGTGTTTCGTCCACAGAAGCTACCCGTCGCAAGCGTTTCGCCAGGCAGTCAGGAAAGCGTGAACTGAACCTTACTATCCGGCGTGACTGTGAACGGGCTGTTATGCCAGGGTTACTGTGAGGTTGAAGGCAGCCGGTGCCCGTTGGTGCCTCGAACTCGGCCCCAAAGGCTCGTATGTTGAGGCAAGTTGAGTGCCCGATCATCTAAAGTGTTGAGAACGCGGTTGGTAAGTTCCGCGTATGTGAGATCTATGGCGACGACGCAACAGAAGGACTATTACGGCACGCTGGGCGTGAAGAAGACGGCGACGGCGGATGAGATTCGCAAGGCGTTCCGAAAGCTGGCGCGGAAGTATCACCCGGATGTGAACCCGGGCGACAAAAAGGCGGAGGAGAAGTTCAAGGAAATCTCCGAGGCCAACGATGTGTTGAGCGACGAGAAGAAGCGCAAGGTCTTCGACCAGTTGGGGTTCTACTCGGACTCGATCGACCCGGCGGCGGCGGAGGCGTATGCGCGGCAGGGTGGGGGTGCTGGGTTTGGTGGCGGACCGCAGGCCAGCGGCGGGCGTGGGCAGGGGGTGCCGTTTGAC
>CAXTLD010000115.1:0-8178 GCA_964245045.1 uncultured Acidobacteriaceae bacterium
GTCCAGTAGGGCGGGGTGGCCGGCGCTGACGGCGTCGAGGTCCGCGCGGGATGGAAGCGTTTTTGAAGACCAAAGGGTGTGGTCCCAGCCGCCGCCCAGCAGCCATTGGCCGGGTTTCGCCGAGGCGGCGTAGGCGCGGATGCGGGCCTGCATGTCGCTGAGGGACGGGGTGCCGACGAGGTTAACGGCGAGGCGCTGCCGACCGGCCTCGGCCATGTGGGTGTGGGCATCGTTGAAGCCGGGCATGGCGAACGCCCCGTGGAGGTCCACGACAGTGGTCTGCGGGCCTTTGAGGGCGAGGATGGCGGCGTCGTCCCCGGCAGCAAGGACCCTGCCGTTGCGGATGGCCAGGGCGTGCACGCGGGCTGGGGTAGGGCTCCCGTCGTTGGGTCGGAGGTGGGCGCCGGTGAGGATGTTGCCGTGGACGAAGAGGGTGTCGGGCGGGGGCTGCTGTGCCCCGGCCTGAGCGGTCGTCGCGACAAGAACAAGACGGCCGGCCGCAGCGGCAACGCGGCGGCTTGCGAGGAGAAGGGAGGCCAGGGTCACGCCCCGAGTTTAGCCGAGGCGGCCGGGCGGGGCGTGTGTTCGTGCCGGGCGATTGAGTAGCAGGTATCCAGCAGGAGGAGCAGGATGCGGCGCAGAGCGAGCTCGCGGCCGGTGGGGTCATACCACTCGGCGGTGGAGTGGAGGCCGCCGCCGGTGCCGCCGGCACCGATGGCGAGCGCCGCGATGCCCTGGGCGAGCGGCAGGTTGGCGTCGGTGGAGCCGATCCGGGCGTCGGTGGCGATGCCGAGGTGGCGATCTACAGCGCGGAGGCTTTCGGCGAGGAAAGACTCTGGCGGGAGGGCACCCACGGGACGGTCGCCGATGCGCTCCACGGTAAGTTTCAGCTGGTCCTGTTCGCTGTGGCAATGGGTGTGCGCCGCGACCTCGGCGGATAGGGTGGCGAGCACGGCGGCTTCCAGGCGGTCGAGTTCGAGGGGCGAGGTCGAACGCAGGTCCACCTGCGCGGTGGCGGCCTCCGGGATGGAGTTTACGGAGGTCCCGCCGTGCAGGGTGCCGACATTGAGCGTGGTGCGAGGGTTCGTGGAAAGGGGAAGGCGCGAGATGCCCAGCAAGGCGGCGCTGAGCGCGAGGATCGGGTTGGGCCGGTGCGGGTCGGCCCAAGAGTGCCCACCCTGGCCGACGACGGTGACCTGCAAGCGGCGGCTGCCGAGCGCACGGTTTACGACCAGCGCATGGCCGGCGCCCTCGAGGGCGAGAACAGCGGCGGGGGTGCAGCCGAACGGTGGCGCAGCGAGCAGATATCGCATGCCGCGCAGATCGCCCGGGCCCTCTTCGCCGACGTTGGCCACGAGGACGATTGGGCACGCGGGACGCAACCCGGCATGCTGCAGCGCGGCGGCGATGGCGAGCAACGCGGCAAGGCCGGCGCCGTTGTCGCAGGCTCCGGGACAGAGGATACGCGGGCCGTCCTCACGCGGCACACACGGCACCTCCGGGGGGAAGACGGTGTCCAGATGCGCCGAAAGGAGAACCGCGGAGCCCGGGTTGCCGGTGGCTGGAAGCCCAAGCACGGCGACGGTGTTGCCTTCGGCATCGATGTGGGGTCCATCGAGGCCGAGCGCGCGAAACTGTCGGCAGAACCAGACGGCGCGGGCGTCCTCACAGAAGGGCGGCGCTGGGATGGCTAGCAGCTCCAGTTGCCAGCGACGCAGCTGTAGCTCGTGAAGGTGCAGCCACTGAAAAGCGCGGTGTACGCCTGGGTCCGAGGCGAGATCGGCCAGACGCCGGGCACCGGTCGAGGTCAAAGGGCCAGCTCCAGGGCGAACGGAGCGGAGGCGTGGGTCTCAGGCTCCAGGGGCGGATAGAGCACTTCAATGAGAAACAGGCCGCTGGCAGGGGCCGTAGGTCCGGCTTGGGAGCGATCGCGGGAGGCAAGGATGCGGGGGAGGTCCGCCGGTGCAAGGGTGCCGCGGCCGATGTCGACCATGGTGCCGACGAGATTGCGCACCATGTGGTGGAGAAAGCCGCTTCCGCGAATGCGAAAGATGAGCAGGCCCTCTTGCCGAGCCCACGTGGCGGCGTGGATGATTTTGACCGGGTTGGGGGCCGAGGAGGCTGGCGAGGCCTCTGACGGAGGTTCGTCGCTATCGGCGGGGGGGTTGGATAGGCTGCTGCGGGCTGCCATGGCGGAAAAGTCGTGCGTTCCCTGGATCATCTGCGCGGCGGTTTGCATGGGGCCGAGCGCGAGCGGCCAGCGGCAGTCCCACACGAAGGGTGCAAGGAAAGGCGAACAGATGAGTTCTGGGAGAGGCTGGGGTGCTCGGCTGCCGGGCTCGGCGGGTGATCGACGTTCAAAGATGCGGTACTCGTAGAGCTTGCCGCGAGCCGAGTGACGGGCATGGAAGCTGGGCGGGACCGATTCCGTCCGCAGCACACGCACGCCTGGGGGGAGCACGCGGTTCAGGGCGCGGTGCAGGTTCTCCGGCGGCAGCGGCGAGGCAAGGGCGAAGGTGCAGACCTGCGCCCGCGCATGGACGCCGGCATCGGTGCGGCCTGCGCCCTGGGGCAGCACGGTCTCGCCGGTGATACGTCGGAGGGCGTCGGCGAGCGTGCCTTGCACTGTCACCAGCCCCGGCTGGATCTGCCAGCCGTGAAAGCCTTGGCCGTTGTACGCGAGGGTGAGCTTCCATTGAGTCATGCGGCGGGGTGGCGACTGATTTGATATTTCATTATCGCCGCTCTCAAGTATTTCCCGGCGCTGCCGATAAGATGTGTGTGCGGGAAGAGCACGTCCGCGCGTTTGCGCTCCCCAGGCTGGAACCAACCGGCCCTGGGCGACGTATGTGCGGAGCAACGATGTGGTTAGCGATTGCGGTTAGCGAAGGATGAGCGTGAACGAGAAGCAAAGCAGGGTGTGGCAGCAACTGCGTGCGGGAGCGTGTGTCGCACTGATGGCGCTAAGCGCGGCGGCACAGACGCCGCTCGCCGAGGGGCAGGGTACATCTCCGGCGCAGGCCCCGGCGGCCTCGGCGCAGGTGCCGACGGCCTCGCCGCAGGGGGTCAGTCCGACGGCCCCGGCGCCACCCCAGGCGGTCCAGAACGATACGACGGGCGTACCCGGGTTGCCGCAGGCGCCCAAGCCGAATCCGATCGGGCCGTTGTATCTGCGGCCCACGCCCGTGAACTACAACAAGGGCAACCCCTTCTGGCCGGATCCACTAGCGATCTACCGGCCCAAAAACTACCCGGAGCCGCGGCTGAGCAACGCCCCGCGTCTGGACGACCTGCTGCGTGACGGCAAAATCTCCCTGAGCCTGGCCGACGCCGTGACGCTGACGCTCGAAAACAACTACGACATCGCGATCGCGCGCATCAACCTCGACATCGCGGACACGGACCTGCTGCGCGCGCAGGCCGGCTCGTTCCTGCTGGGCGTGCCGACCGGGTTGATCACCAACACCCTTGGCGGGTCGAGCTCGACGATTACGGGCGGCGGCGGTCCGGGCGGAACCAACTTCGCCACCTCGGCCAGCACCGGTGCTTCCGGCCTGGTGCTGAGCACCAACGGCGGTGGACCGGCCCCGGAGATCTTCGATCCAGTGCTGACGGGCACGCTGCAATACGAGCGCGGCACGACGCCGCAGACCGTAACGTTTCTCACCGGAACCAACTCGCTCCAAAACAACACAGCCCTCTACAATTTTGGCTATCAGCAGGGTTTTTCACCGGGAACCTTGCTTTCAGTTACGTTCAACAACCTGCGCCAAACCACGAACAGCATTGAAAGCTCCTACAACCCGCTGCTGCAATCGAACTTCCGCGCGCAGGCGACACAGCACCTCACGCAAGGTTTCGGCACGTGGATCAATCGCCGTTTCATCGTGCAGGCGAAGAACGATCGGCGGATCGCGGACTCGGCGTTTCGACAGCAGGTGATTTACACCATCACGCAGGTGGAAAGTATCTACTGGGCGCTGGTGAGTGCGTATGAGGATGTGCAGGCGAAGACGCGCGGTCTGGATCAGTCGACGAGGTTGGCCGCCGACGATCGACGGCAGGTCGAGATTGGCACCTTGGCGCCGCTGGATGTAGTAAACGCGGACTCGCAGGTGGCCTCGGACAAGCAGGCGCTGATCTCGTCGCAGAGCAACCTGGAGTACCAGGAGCTGGTGATGAAGCAGGCGATTGCGCGCAACCTGAACGACCCGCAACTTGCCAATGCGCCGGTGGTTCCGACGGATCGTGTGGCGTTGAATCGTCTGCCGGAGGAAGATGCCAAGCTCGAAGACCTGGTGAGCCAGGCCTACGCCAACAACCCGCAGGTGGAGCAGGCGACGCTCTCGATGGAGAACAACAAGATCACCATCCGCGCCGAACGCAATGGGCTGCTGCCGATTGTGGATGCGTATGGGTTTTACGGCGCCTCAACACTGGGTGGACAGCAGAACCCGCTGTTGAACTGCGGCGGTTTCGGAACCACGACCACCACCCCTTGCCCTCCGGGGACTGTTCCCAGCAGCGGGTATGGGGGGGCGCTGGAGAACCTGGTGAACAACAGTGCACCGGACTATGGCGTTGGGGTGAACCTTACCATTCCGTTGCGGAACCGGACGGCGCAGGCCGGCCAGGTGCGCTCGCAGATGGAGTATCGGCAGGCGGAGATGCGCTTGCAGCAGATCTACACGCAGCTGCGGATCCAGATGGTGAACTCGTTGTATGCGTTGAACAACGACCGGGCGAGCGTGGCCGCGGCGCAGGCGGCGCGGGACTATGCGACCCAGTCGTTTGCGGCGGAGAACAAGAAGTTGAAGCTGGGGGCGTCCACCACGGCCAATGTGCTGCAACAGGGGCGCAATGTGGGTGTGGCGGAGAACAACCTGAACTCGGCGCTGGCGGCGTATGCGCGTGACCGCTCGACGCTGAGCCAGATCTTGTCCAATACGCTGGACAAGTTCGGGGTGAGCCTGGGCGATGCCGCCAGCGGCACGGTGACGCAGCCGCCGCACGTGCCGGGGCTCACGCCTGCCAAGGCCGTCGTGCCCGCGCAGCCGGTCGGAGGCGGTGGTGCTGGCGTTTCGCCGCAGTAAACCTTGGCGATGGATCAAGGTGCGTTGAGGGTTGGGGGTACCCCTGCCTTTTCGCGCAAAGTATTCCATCGAGGTAGTTTAGGTGGGGACTTTACACCCTTTGGGGGATGCGGTCTGCAACGTTGCGCGACGCCGCCAATGCGAGCTTGCGACGACGGTTCGCTGTACCCTGTACTTATGATCGAGATGCAATACAACTTCCCGTTGCTGCCGGGGTTGCCGGGGCAATGGCGGGATCGGCTTCGGGCGGCGGTGGATGCGCTGGGGGATGAGGACTTCGATGCGCTGCGACCGACGTTTCGGTGTGAGCGACCGGAGTTGAAGCAGGTGACGGCGGCGTGGTTGCGCGTTCCCGAAGATCGGCTGGTGCTGACGGATGGGGCGCACCATGGCAGCCTGATCGCCATGATGGCGGCCGGGCTGGCCGGGCGACCGATGGCGATGGATGCGGCGGCGTATACGGGCGCGCTGGAGCAGGCGCGCGCGCTCCGGTCGCCAATCGTAGGCTGCGCGGTGGATGCGGAGGGAATGACAGCGGAGAACCTGCGCGCGGCGTGCGTGCGGGGGCGGGATGCGGGCGCGCCGTTGGCAGCGATCTTCTGTACGGTGACGGTGCACAACCCGCTGGGGTGTACGGCGTCGCTGGCGCGGCGGGAGGCGCTGGTGGCCGTGGCGCGAGAGTTCGATCTGGTGCTGGTGGAGGACGATACGTATGGTTTTATGGAGCCGGACGCGCCGCCGCGGCTGTGGGATCTCGCGCCGGAGCGGACGATCTACGTGGGATCGTTGAGCAAGAGCTACGTGCCGGCATCGCGGATGGGGTTTCTGGTTGGGCCGGAGCGCTGGGACGCAGGGGTCTGGGCGGCGGTGAAGAACACGGCTACGGGGAGCTCGCTGCCGCACCATAGGGCGGCTTGCTCGCTCATCGCGGACGGCATGGTGGACCGGGTGATCGCGGCAAAGAATGTGGAGGGGGCGCGCCGGAACCAGGCGGCGCGGACGGTGCTGGGCGAGCGATGTTGGCCGGGGGCGCGGTGTGCGTGGCACCTGTGGGTGAACTTGCCGGCGAGCGTGACGGCGCAGGCCTTTGAGGCGCGGATGAAGGAGCGCGGCGTGTGTGTGAGCGGGGGGAACTGGTTCGCGGCGTGCGATGACGCGCCGCATGGCTTCCGTCTGGCGCTGGGTGGCGAGGTGGACTGGGCGCTGACGCAGCGCGGGGTGGATATGGTGGCCGGCGAGATGGACGAGCTGTAGGGGCGTAAACGGTATGGGCGACGGTTACCGGACGAGAGCGGCCCGACGGCGGGCGACATAGGCGACAACGACCACATGCAGCGCCACAGCGAGTAGAAGCGGACCCACGTGGGCGCGAAGCGGAAGCGTGTTCTGCCGTGAGTACAGCCACGCGCCGACCGCCCCCGCAGGCAGTAGCAAACCGGCTGCAGTCACGAGTCCCGGGTTGTACTCGCGTAGACAAAGGGCGGCCGCAAGGTGCACGAGGGCGTTGATGACGGCCAGGTAGAAGGCGACCAGGCCCCAGTGAGCACGGGTGAAGGCGGCGACGTAAAGGGCGAACAGATCGACGATCCAGACGCCGAACACATTGATCACCGTGGTGGCGTCTGCGGTGAGGAGATCGAGACCGTGCCCAAGCTGCCCGTTGATGTAGCGGCGGAACCGGTCATGGATGTGCTCTTCGAGCTGATGCGCCATGTAAATCGGCAGCTGCAAGTAGAGCAGCAGCATCCCCGAAGTCCAGAGGTGGGCGTTGGCGGGTCGGAGCAGGGGAAGAAGAGCAAGGTAAAAGCAGCCGGTGACCAGGCCTGCGTAGAGCCAGTTCGCGTTCCACCAGAGACGCCATGCAGTTTTCAGTGTCGGGAGGGAACGCGCGTTCACCGGAACAGCATACGGGACGGAATCTTGTTGGCCCTGAGAACGTCAATAGGCGGAAGTATCGAGGAGAAAGGTTACGCCTCCGCACGGCTTTCGTCTGGCGCTGGGTGGCGGGCGGCGACGCAGCGCGGGGTGGAGCTGGTGGCGGAGGAGCGTGTGGGGATTTAAGTTGCGGCCTGGGCTATGGCGTTTGGCAGGGTCGTTTGCCCAGGTAGAGGTGCATGAGCATGGCGAGGTCGCGCTTCAGGAAGGCGACGCGCCCGCCCACGTCCTCCAGCATGGACATGCGGGCGGTGAGGTCGTTGATGGCGACCTTGACGTTTGGGTCCATGCTGGAGCTGGCTGCGACGATCTGCCGGGCTTCTTTGGAAGGCCTGGAGGGGTCGAGACGGCCGGAGGCGACCCATTGTTCGCGAAGCTGCTCGAGACGTGTGCCGCGGGTGGGCGGTTCGCCGGCGGGTACCGTGTTGAGGTAGAGCAGAACAACGGGTGGGTAGTAGGTGCGGAGGACGGGCGGCTTGCTGAACAAGGGTGCGAGCATGTTGGGAACGGTGCCGACGCTGGTTTTGGGGCCGGCTTGCTTGCGGAGGGCGAGGTAGGAGAGCAGCGTGGAGGCGGCGCCGGAGCCGATGCCCACGCCGTTGCCGACGTTCTGCGCGGTGGTGCTGAGGGTGGTGAACTGCGTGGCGCTGATGGCGGCGCCAAGGCCGGTGCCGGTGATGATGGCGGCGGCGTTGAGCAAGCTGACCGTCCGGTTACGGCGGGACTGCAGGGACGCACGGAGTTCACTGAGCTTGCTTTGCTCATCGGAGAGTTCGTTGAGGACGTCGTCGACGTCGAGGGCGGAGACCTCTACGGACTCGAGAAGCTGCTGCCGGATGGCCAGCTCCCCCAACGTGGGCGCGGCATCACAGCGCGATTGGCTTTGGAGAGCACCAAGCGTGGCGATGGAGGAGCTGAGACCGAGCATGTCCGCGGTCTGCTGGGTTACGGCCCCAATGGTCGCCTGCGGCGTTACGGCGGGGGCCGCGGGAGTGGGCGCGGTCTGGGCTGTGGCGGCGGTCAGGGTGCTGCACAGGAGGAGGAGCGCTGCGTGGAGGGTGATGCACCGACGGGCGTGCATGGATCGGGTGCTCCTGGGTTTGAGTGGCTGCGGTGGAGTGACTGCGTTTGAGGGGCTGCGGGTTAGGTG
>CAXTLD010000116.1:0-8160 GCA_964245045.1 uncultured Acidobacteriaceae bacterium
ACCCGGTCCCTTTGGCTGCCATTCCCAAAGGATTCGCATCTGCCGTTGCTTTTGTCTTTCTTGCCTGTCATTCCCCGAACGGGGAATCTGCTGTGTGTTTAGCCTTCAAGTCACTGATGCATAACTAATTGACGCAGCCAAAATTGCCCGCGACAACCGGAGTTGTCGTGGGCAAGTGCTAGCTGTCCCAAAGCTCCCTAAACGTGGCGGGTAGGACGTAGATGGTGAGGACTCCAGGTTCCGGATGCTGCGTCTTAGTGCTGCATAGATTTGGAGCGACAACACCCTCAGTCATAATCTTGCCGATATCGTAAGCTTCGCTGTTTCTCAGGGTGTTGCCGGCAAAGTCAAAGGTTCGATAGCTCTGGTCAACAGCGGGAAATCGGCAATCGCGGTGAATGAAATCGACCCAGACCTTTACTTCCCGGGGATTAGCCCCGTTCACATCGACGCGAGCATCCCCCCAGAGCTTCGTCCTTCGATACGAGTCCCTAAACTTTTGTGGATCAGTCTCTCCAACAAACACATATGGCGATGCAAGCCAAATTGGAAGGCCAGTTTTACCGTTCCGAATCTTCACGACGATCTGCTGCGACGGATGTGATCCGGCAAGCGAGGGCGACTGGGAGACAACTTGCTGTCCAAGCGGTGCGACGCCAGAGACGCTGAGAAGCACAACAAGTCTGACCGCAGAACCTAGTGCCTTCATGGCAGAAATCCTAGCACTTCACCATCTCGTACTCACTGGAACGTGCGTTTCAGTCCGATACGGACGCTCGGCGAATCCAAATGCGCCTCACCTACGTGCTCACCACAGCCTTCTTCGGCCTTCCCCCCTTAGCTCCATTCCGCCGAGCAGCCTCCCGCTTCGCCTCCGTCTTCGCCCCGCCACCCTTCTTCCCCAGCTCAGCCATCCAGCGACGCGTGCCATAAACGCCTTCGATCAACGCCGGCACATAGAAATCTGCATCCAGCGCCGGAAAGCTGATCCCCGTTCCACGCCCAACTAATTCATACTCCGCTAACTGCTCATGCGTTGCCTGCTCCAGTCCTTGCAGGTCCTCAACCGGCAAGACCAACCTGCGATGATTACTGAATACAATAATCAGCAAGTTCAACCCCGCAACATGCTCAACGCTTTCCGCTACAGGATCATCATCATGCAGCTTGGCGTTTGTAAGCGCGCTCTCTATTTCCAGGTCCGTAGTAACAATTGCGTGCTTATCCATGGTGCTTCTCCCATAACATGACAAGTTCTTCAAAGTGCTGCGCAGCCATAACCAGAACGTGTCGAACGTCTGACGTGCGGCCGCTGCTTGGTCGAATAGCATCGGTTCTGCTCGCGAGAGCCACCGTGCCGTTCCGCTTCAGGTCGACGATGACCTCCACCTCTGCGTAGAACCCATGAACATGGCGCGGTTCGTGATCGTTCGGGTAGACCCGAAACGTGACACCCTCAAACGTCTTCGACGCCATACACACTCACATTAAACCCAAGCTGCTTAGGAATCAACATAGTTCCTTCCCAACTCCACCCCCGCACATCCAATCCCCCGAGGCACCAGCACCCATGAACGTCATCGTCGTAGGCTCGGGCATCGCCGGACTCATCGCCGCACTCGAATTGAGCCGCGCTCACCAGGTCACCCTCGTCACAAAATCCGCCCTCCACGAGGCCAACACCCGCTACGCCCAGGGCGGCATTGCCGCCGTCATGCACCCCGACGACAACGTGGCCGAGCACATCGAAGACACCCTCCGCGCCGGAGCCGGCCTCTGCCGCCCCGCAGCCGTCCGCACCCTCTGCGAAGAAGGTCCATCCCGGATTGCGGATCTCATCCGCCTCGGCGTCCCCTTCGACCGGCACAACGGCGAACTCGCCCAGGGTCTGGAAGCGGCCCACTCCCGCGCCCGAGTCCTCCACGCCGGCGGCGACGCCACCGGCCTCGCCATTGAAACGGCCCTTGTCTCTGCGGTCCGCAACCACCCGGACATCCACGTCCTCGAACACACCTTCGCGGCCGACCTGCAGCTTGCAGACAATCACGTGGTCGGTCTCCACATCCTCCGAGCAGACGGCTCCCCCGAACGCCTACCCGCGGACGCCGTCCTCCTCGCCTCCGGCGGCGCCGGGCACCTCTTCCCGTACACGACAAATCCCTCCGTAGCCACCGGCGACGGCGTAGCCCTCGCCCTCCGCGCCGGCGCCCAGCTCGCGGACCTCGAGTTCTACCAGTTCCACCCGACGGCACTGTCTACTGAGGGAGGCTTCCTCATCTCCGAAGCCGTTCGCGGCGACGGCGCCGTCCTCCGCGCGCTTGACGGCACACGCTTCATGCAAGGCATTCACCCCGACGCCGAACTCGCCCCCCGTGACGTCGTCGCCCGCGGCATCGCCGCCCAGATGCGTCTCCAGGACAACCAACCCGTCCTGCTCGACGCTACCCACCTTGGCGCAGACTTCCTCGCCCAGCGCTTCCCCACCATCAACGCCGCGTGCGCCCGCGCCGGCCTCGAATGGGCGCACAACCCCATCCCCGTCGCCCCCGCCGCCCACTACTGGATGGGCGGCATCCAAACCGACACCTTTGGCCGTACCAATCTCGCCGGCCTCTTCGCCGTCGGCGAGGTCGCCTGCACCGGCGTTCACGGCGCCAACCGCCTCGCCTCCAACAGCCTGCTCGAAAGCATCGTCTTCGCCCACCGCGCCGCCCACCTCCTCCTCCATGACCCAGCCGTAGCCCGGCAGCCTGCAAAATTGGAAGATTCCTCTCACCTGACCATCACCCTTGCCTCTGCCAACGGCGGAGCCGCCCACGGCAAGACCACCAACAGCGCAGCTGCCAACGGCGAAGCCGCCCTCACCCGCGCCACACTCCAACAACTCATGTGGAACGCCGCCGGCATTACCCGCAACGAAGACGACCTCCGCGCAGCCCTCGCCCAACTTCGCCGCTGGCACGTCCCCAACCCCCAAACCATCTACGATCGCGAAACCGCCAACCTCCTCCAACTCGCCGAAGCCGTCGTTACCGCCGCCCTGCACCGCCGCGAGTCCCGAGGGGCCCACTTCCGCACCGACTTCCCGGATGCCGTAGAAACCGAGCGACACCACCTCGCCATCCAACGCCCTGTCCCGGTTCCCGCTTAGATCGGCGATACCAACCATGAATGTTTTCTCCTCCAGCCCACATCTGTTAGTACGACACATGAACGCCCCAGCTCCCCTTCCCCAATCCGCCGTCGACCGCCTCGTCCGCCAGGCGCTGGACGAGGACGCCCCTTGGGGCGACCTCACCTCACAAACCCTGCTACCCGTCGAGGCCCGCGTCCGCGCCTCGCTCGTCGCCCGCGAACCGGGCGTGCTCGCCGGCACTCAGCTCTTCGCCGCGGCCATGACGCTTACCGACCCCACGATCCTCGTCAGCTTTACTCACCACGACGCCCAGCCCTTTTCCTCCGGCGCGACGCTCGCCACCGCCCAGGGCCCCGCCCGCGCCCTTCTTCAAGCCGAACGTGTCGCCCTCAATCTCGTCCAGCGCCTCGCCGGCATTGCCACGCTCACCGCCCAGTTCGTCGCCCAAGCCGCCGGCACGGACGCCCGCATCGTCGACACCCGCAAGACCACGCCCGGCCTTCGCCTGTTCGAGCGCTACGCTGTCCGCTGCGGCGGCGGCCATAACCACCGTTTCTCCCTATCCGACGCCATGCTCGTCAAGGACAACCATCTCGCCGTTCTCGCCGCCAACAACTTCCTCACACTCACACAAGCCCTGCAGCAAGCCCGAGCCAACCTCCCCCACACCGCCCATTTCGAAGTCGAAGTCGACAGCCCCGACCAGATCGCCGCCGTCCTCGCCGCCGACGTCGATACCATCCTGCTCGACAACTTCACCCCCGACCAGCTTCGCGCGGCCGTCCAGCACATCCGGCAGCGCAGCCCGAGAACACTTATCGAGGCCAGCGGCAACGTCCGTCTCGACACCGTCCGCGCTATCGCCCAAACCGGCGTCGATCTCATCTCCGCCGGCGCCCTCACGCACTCGGTCCGTTCCCTCGACCTCGGCCTGGACATTCTCCCCGAAACGCTGGCCGCTAGCCACTGACCATGATCTACCTCGACGCAGCTGCCACGACGCCCGTCCGCCGCGAGGTCTTGGAGGCCATGTGGCCCTTCCTTACCGGCGCCTTCGGCAACCCGTCCAGCCGGCACTCGCTCGGAAACCAGGCCGCCCGCGCCCTCCAACAAGCCCGCGAGCGCACGGCCGCGGTTCTCGGCTGCCGCCCAAACGAGATCATCTTTACCTCCGGCGGCACCGAAGCCGACAACCTCGCCCTGAAGGGCATCGCGCTCGCCAACCCACGCGGCCGCCGCATCCTCACCACGCCCATCGAGCACGAAGCCGTCCTCGAAACCTGTCACTACCTCCGTCGCCACCACAACTTCGTCATCGACCTCCTGCCGGTTGACCACCACGGACGTATCCATTCCGCCGACCTCGCCGCAGCCCTCGACCAACACCCCGACACAACCCTCGTCTCGGTCATGCTCGCCAACAATGAGGTCGGCACCGTCCAGCCCATTGCCGAGCTTGCCGCCCTTTGCAAAGCCTCGCGTTCGTCTCCTCAAACTTCGCCCTCTCACTTCTCAGACCTCAACAACCCACACAGCTCACCACCTCAAAGCTCATCGCTCAACACTACCCGCAACATCCCGTTCCACACGGACGCCGTCCAGGCCTGTGGCTCCCTCCCGCTCCGCATCCACGATCTCGGTGCGGACGCTGTCTCGCTCTCCGGCCACAAACTCGGCGCGCCCAAGGGCATCGGCGCCCTGTACCTCCGCGCTCGCGTCCCCGTGGAGCCCTTGTTGCATGGCGGCGGCCAGGAGCGCACCCGCCGCTCCGGCACGGAGAACGTCGCCGGCGCCGTAGCCTTCGCCACCGCGCTCGAACTCACCGCCGCCGAACTCCCTCAACGCGTCCCTCAGCTCACACATCTGCGCGACCGCCTCATCGCCGGCGTGCTCGAAGCCGTTCCCACGGCCTTGCTCACCGGCCACCCCACCGAGCGCCTCCCCAACAACGCCAGCTTCTGCTTCCCCGGCACCTCGGGCGAGGCCGTCCTGCTCCAACTCGAAGAACGCGGCATCCTCTGCAGCAGCGGCTCCGCCTGCGCCGCCGGCGAAGACGAACCCTCCCACGTCCTCAGGGCCATGGGCTACGCCCGAGACATCGCCCAAACCGCCGTCCGTTTTACCCTGACGCACAACACCACGGCAGCGGAGATCGATCAGACGATCGCGAAAACGCGTGACGCCGTTTTTGCTGTCTGCAGTCTCGCCTCAGGACGTTGAACGTCCTCACTTCAGCTAAGCTCTTAATAGAGCCGTCGCACAGCGATGGAAACTGCGGCCAAGGAGAACCACCGATGCCGGTCAATGCAGAGCAACAAGCGTCCGTGCAAAGCCAAGATGATCGGGGTGCCCTCGATGTGCACGCGCTTATGAGCAGCGTGACCCTGCGCTCGCCTGAAGGCATGGTGGTTGTCAGAGGTATGGTCCAAAAACTTCGCTATGCTCCGAACCCAAACAATCCCGAGGCTGTTTACGGTGACTTGCGCGACCTATATGACAACTCCGTACTGTCGTTCCGTTGTCCCGCAGCTGCTGCTCCCGAAATCGACAAACCCGCTGTTCTGCGGGGCACTCTGCGAACAAAAGTAAGTCGATTTCATGGCGGTTTCGATCTAGAACTTGTAGGTAGAAAAGTCGGCGGGTGGACACCTGAAGCACGCGGTTCATCATCTCCCGTCCCCATTCGACGTGAACGACCCAAGCTACCGTTAGCTCGCCTTATCGCAAAAGATCCGGTCAAGCGCATCATCTTTCTCGGTACCGAACTCGGCATCGCAGACGCCAAGCACACCCTGATCGGCAGCCCC
The DNA here is from genome assembly GCA_964245045.1 of uncultured Acidobacteriaceae bacterium. Taxonomy (GTDB): domain Bacteria; phylum Acidobacteriota; class Terriglobia; order Terriglobales; family Acidobacteriaceae; genus Granulicella. Next base: position 5,944 of record CAXTLD010000116.1, read on the forward strand.
GGAGCGGTTCCCGAAACCAAGGTCGTCCCGATGACGGTCGACGCTCTGCAAAAAGCCGTACTGGAAGCTGCCCCGTCCCATAGTGCTATTTGTCTGCTGCGAGGCGGGGGTGACCCTCAGCTGTTTCAAGCTTTTAACGATTCCCGCCTAATCGCTTCCCTGCTTGCCTGCGGCGTTCCTTTTTACACTGCGGTCGGGCATGCTACCGACCTCACGCTTGCAGATAAGTACGCAGACGAGAGCTTTGTGACTCCATCCGCGCTCGGGTCGTCCTACGCCGAGGCCTGCAAAGCGCAGGCCGCCTCAGAAACCCTGCAGAGGCATGCACGCCAGCTCGAAACAGAGATTCAGGACCTAAAGGCGGAGATGGCCAGACGAGTCCGAAGTGCGCGACAACTGGGGTTAGAAGAGAGCGTCTCTGCACTCACCCGCGCCACGGCTTCCCTTCAGCAGCTTCCAACCGATCTGGAACGGCAAGCGAGTAAGTCGCTGGCCGTGACCTTTCGTCAGCCCATGCAGGACCTCATGACTGCTGTACAAAAACGAGCTCGATGGAACGCCTGGTCAGTTCTTTTCTTAGTATTCCTAGGAGGCGCTCTTGCTGGCGGGTACAGCTACCACATTTTTGAGATGACCCGAATCAATCAGCTGCAAGGGCAACTCGAACAGATTCAACAACAGACTGCCCCGGATCATGGATCACTTTCGTCCGTTCCGTCCGGCAAACTGCCGCATAGAAAATAAAGACGGAAGTAACCTCGAGAACGTAATGCGCAGCCTCAGTACGCGGCGGTTTCGTTTGGCATGCGCCTCCACATAAACAGGCGATAAACTACCTCTAGCCCGATGGCCTACCAGGTTCTAGCCCGCAAGTACCGTCCTCTCCGCTTTGCCGACGTCGTCGGGCAGGACCACGTCACCCGAACCCTGCTGAACGCTCTCGCGCAGGACCGCATCGCGCACGGCTATATCTTCTCCGGCCACCGCGGCATCGGCAAGACCACCATCGCGCGCATCCTCGCCTCGGCGCTCAATTGCCAGAACGCCATCGGCTCGACCGCCCGCCCTACGCCCGAGCCCTGCCTGGCTTGCAACTCGTTCCTGTAGATTCGACAAGGCAACGCCGTCGATGTGCTGGAGATTGACGCCGCCACCAACCGCGGCATCGACGAGATCCGCGAGCTGCGCGACGCCGCCCGCTATCGCCCCGCCCGCGACCGCTTCAAAATCATCATCCTCGACGAGGCGCACCAGATCACCGACGCCGCCTTCAACGCCCTACTCAAGACCCTCGAAGAGCCCCCCGAGCACATCGTCTTCATGATGGCCACCACGCAGCCCGAGGACATCCCTCAGACGATCCGCTCGCGCTGCCAGCACTTCAGCTTCCATGCCGTCCGCCTCGACGACATCGTCGGCCAACTCCGCCGCATCGCCACCGACGAACAGATCGCCGTCGACGACGCGACGCTCGGCCTGCTCGCCGAGGCCGGCGACGGCTCCATGCGCGACGCCCTCAGCATCATGGACCAGGCGATCGCCTCCGCGGTCCAGCTGCCTGACGGTCGCCCTCACGTCGAGCTCGCCGAAGTCCGCGAGCTTATGGGCGCGGTCTCCAACGTCACGTTCGAAGAGATCCTCGGAGCCGTTCACGCCAACGACTCCGCTCAGGTGCTCGCCACGGTCGGCCACCTGCTCGACCTCGGCAACGGCCCCCAGCAGATCGCGCGCCAGTTCACCCGCTTCCTCCGCAACACCGTTGTCGCCAAGATCACAGGGCTGGATCCCGAGGCCGAGGTGGAAGTCACAGGCCTGGCCGCCGAACTGCTACAGATCTCCGCCGAAGAACGCCGCCGCGCCGCACGCGCCGCCCAGCACTTCAGCGAAGAAGAGCTCAGCCGCTTCCTCTCCATTGTGCTTCGCACCTTCGACGACCTCGGCTATCGACAGGAGCAACGTCTTCACCTCGAACTCGGCCTCTTGAAACTCGTCCACGTGCAACGCCTCGTTCCGGTAGAAGAGATTCTCTCCCAACTCGGCGCTAGCTCCGCCCCCAAGACCCCAACCAGCTCCGCACCGGGCACACCTTCCCCGGGTACCGCTGCCCGAATCGTAGCGCCCCGCGCGTCAGCACCGCCGACCGCACCTCAAGTTCGCGTCCAGTCGCCCCCACCGCCGCCCATCCCTCCCCGCGAGCCCAAACCAACGGCCCCACGT
>CAXTLD010000117.1:0-8029 GCA_964245045.1 uncultured Acidobacteriaceae bacterium
CCTCCACTGCCTCCACCACCTGATCCTCAACCGATCGCGCCACCACGGCCAGCCCGCGCCCTGGCGTCCTGATTGCCTGATGGTGACTGCTGTTTACCGCTAATCGTCGGTGCTCCCCATCCCTAGGGGCCTCGGTCCCGCTTAGCAGGACCGCCAGCAAGCTCTCTTGTGAGACCCATACCGAATGCGCCACCGCGACCTGGCTCCCCGCAGCATGATTTACGGGCACTGGCGCAAGGTCCTGAACCAGCGTTCCCCCGCACCAAACGTTCAGCATCTGCGCCCCAAAGCAGATCGCCAGCACGGGTTTACCGTGTAAGGCAGCATCCTGCAACAGCGCTCGATCGCACGCCTCACGGGGCCCGTCCGCCCTTGCCGTAGCAGGCCCACGCTCCTGCCCGTAGCCGCCGGGATCGACATCTGCAGGGCTTCCGGGCAGAACGAAGCCTGCGCAGCCTCCAAGCCTCTCTGAAAGGACGTCGTTCGCGAGCCCGAGCTCGATCCGAACCGGCTCGCCGGCTGCCTGCACGACAGCCTCTGCGTACTGCGGCCAAAAACGTGCGTTATAGTCCGCGTCCCCCGTTGTGGGTACCGGAATCCCAATCCTTACCTTCTGTTCTCCCAAGCTACCCCCAGCGGATGCGCGCTCCACGCACTCCTGAAATGGTACGCTGCGCTATGCGCCCTCTACTCCGCACCTTGTTGCCCCTTGGGCTGCTTGCCGGGTCGTCTCTGCTTCCCGCGCAGCAGCCCGCCGACCCCACCCTCCAGCTGCTGCAGCGTCTGGCCGACGCACCCGGTCCCCCGGGCTACGAAGATCCCGTCCGCGCCATCATGGTCTCGGAAATGAAGGCGCTGACCTCCACGCCGCTGCGCTACGACGGCATGGGCTCAGTTGTCGCGCAACTCGGAACCACCGGCCCAAAGATCATGGTGGACGCCCACATGGACGAGCTGGGCGGCATGGTCCGTCGCATCGCCCCCAACGGCCAGCTCACCATGCAGATGCTCGGCGGCTGGCTCGATCAGGCCCTCATCGACCAGCGCTGGATCATCCTCGGCAGCAAAGGCCCCGTTGAGGCCGTAACCGGCATCCGCGACATCCACGTCATCACTCCCGCCGAGCGCACCGCCGTCATCCCGCGCGAAAGCATCTTTCTCGACATTGGCGTCAAAACACCTGCAGAAGTCGCCGCTATGGGCATCGAACCCGGCGATCCGGTTGTTCCGGACGCGCCGTTCAAGGTTCTTGGCAACAACAACTATCTCGGCAAGGCCTGGGACGATCGCATCGGCTGCGCCGTCCTCCTTGAAGCCATGCGACGGCTGGCCAAGCTGCCCCATGCCAATCAGGTTTTCTTCGTGGCTACCACCCAGGAGGAGATCGGGCTTCGTGGCGCGCGGACCGCGTCCAACCTCGTCCGCCCGGATCTCGGCCTCGCGCTTGAAGGCGGTATCGCCAATGACCAGGGAGGCCACCCGGAAGAGACCCAAGCCCACCTCGGCGGCGGCCCAGGCATCTTCCTCTACGACTCCAGCGCCATCCCTAATCGCAAGCTCGTGCACTTCGTTGAGGAGACCGCGCGCACCAACAATATCCCGCTGCAACTGGATCTGGTGCAGGGCTACGGCGACGACTCGGCCGAGATGCAGGAATCCGGTACCGGAGCACCCACGTTGAATATCGTTACGCCTGTGCGATATACGCACGCCCACAACGGCGTTGCAAATCGTGGGGATTTCGACCGCACGGTCGACCTGCTCGTCGCGCTTTTGCAGCATCTCGACCAAACCACCGTGGACCGCATACGCGACTTCACACCGCAACCGTAAGCTCGCGCTGGCGTGGCCTTTCACCAGGGCCACGCAGCCTGCTCCACGTTTACATCTCCTCCTCATCGCCGATCGGCATACCCGGAGGCGCCACCACCGGCTTCGCCGGCACAAATTTTTCCGGATCGCGCTCAAACGCCTCCACCCGCGCCGTCAGGGCGTCCCGCAAAGCAATTTCCGCAGGGGACACGTTAGTCATTGGTGCGTTTTTCAGACTCATCGCGAACCTACGAGCCACCGCTCTGGCCTCTGCGGCTGCTTCAGGGTTCGCCGCCAGCCCTAACACCGCCTCGGCAGCCCGCATCTCCACCGCACGGCTCACCGTTACATTCAGACCCTCGCCCGCAGGACGCGTCTGCACCTGTTTCAGCGTCGCCGCAAGCACCTCGTCCAATCCCGGCACCTGCGGGTCACGTGCGTGGTATTGCACCAACCGCGACGCCCGCTCCGGATTCAACACCAGCCCCAACGTCAGGTCGGCAGCCGACTCCGCCGCCGCCACTGGGTCAAAGGTCAAACCCGTGTGCGCCGCAAACGACTCCTGCGTCCGCGGGTACCCCGGCGGTTGCGGCGGCAGCACCGCCAGCAGCCCTTCCGGCAAGGTCAGCACTTCTGGAGAGAGCGTCTTCAGCACCGTCGTTAGCGCCTTCCGTTGCTCCTCACCCGAAAGAATCTTCGGCGGCGCCTCACCATCGCCGCGCAGGTTGTACCTATACTGCAGCCCACCGATAACCTTGGCCGCGGCCTCTGTTTGGTAGCGATGGAAGAGATACAACGGCACCAGCGTCTCGGTCAGCTGCGCCATTGGCATCCGCTCGCGCACGGCATTCTCGCCAAACCGCTGCAACGTCGCAGCCCGAACATCGAGCACGCGATTCAGCTCGTCGGTCGCATCGGCACCGTTGTCCCACAGGTGCGCATGCGGATGCGCGGACCCCAGTGGCCGCGCATCCTGGTCCGTAATGTACGGGATACCACGCTTTTGGGAGGCGGTCAGAATGCCATCCAGCGCCGCCGTTTCCGCGTCCCCACTTACGCCCGGCGCAAACTGCCGATAGCCGTAGTCGATCGACACCTTGTCCCAAGCACCGATGTTCACCGCATACGCCTGGCTCACATCCGGAACGCCATTTCTCAACGCAATCAGCGGGTGCGGGTAATCCATCACGCTCGCGCTCTGGCTGTAGCTTGAGGCCGCAAAGTTGTGCGCCAGGCCTAGCGTGTGCCCGGTCTCATGCGCACTCAGCTGCCGAATGCGCGCTAGCACCATGCCCAACATGGGGTCATCCTTTGCGCCTGCAGCAAACCCCTTCGCATGGGCTCCCGTATACGGCGCCAGCATCGCCTCCGCGATCAGGTAATCCTGTCGCCCGCGCAGGCTTCCCAGTGTGACGTTGCCTTTCAGGATCTCGCCCGTACGTGGGTCCGTTACGGTCGCCCCATAGCTCCACCCGCGCGTGTACCGGTGCACCCACTGGATGATGTTGTAGCGCACATCCATCGGGTCCGCACCCTCGGGTAGCACCTTCACTTGGAACGCATTGCGCCAGCCTGCCGCAGTAAACGCCTGGTTCCACCAACTCGCGCCTTCCACCAGCGCCGAGCGGATCGGCTCGGGCGCGCCACGATCCACGTAGTACACAATCGGCTCGACCGCCTCGCAGTCCGCCTTGCAGCTTGGGTCCTTTTTTACCAGCCGGTGCCGCTCAATCCACCGCTGGTCCAGGTCCTCCCCAAGCGGCGCGTTGTAGTCCCGGTAACTCAGGTCGAAGTACCCTGCGCGCGGGTCGTAGCGCCGTGGCGTAAACCCCGGCTCGGGCAGCGCCAAAAAGCTCTGCCGCTCATGGACCGTCAGCGCCCGCGCATCCGGCGTCACGTCACGCACATACTGCCCACGCGCTGCGCCTTCGGTGGTGAACGTAAGGATCGCCTCCACCTCGGTGTTCTTCGGAAATCCCTTCGTCGCGTCCATCGCAATCGCACTGCGGGTCGTGTCTACCCTGTACGCCCCTTGCTGCGTCCGCGCCAACGCCTCCGTCACCCCATGCACATCGCGCAGAAAGAATTCCGTCGCGTCTACCAGCAGACCACCATCCGGGGACTCGGCTTCCACCTTGAATCCCCACAACACGCTCTCCGGAAAGCTCTGCCGCGTCGCCAGCACCTCGGCCGGCGCGGTGGCCGTCGTCCGAAAGCGCTCGTTGCTTTGCACCAGCAAGACTTTGGGCCCTTGCCGTTCAAACCGAACGACCTTCGCCGGCGCAGTCTGCCCACGATCCAGCCCCAAGTCGTTGGATCCCGTGCCGTACGGCAGGGAATCCGTCCACAACAGCTCCGCCCCGGGCCTGGGTATCTCCAGGTATAGCTTACCCGCGCGAGTATCCCAGTCCAGCGGCAAAAAACCGTCCAGGTGCCGCATCCCCACTGTTCTCTGGGATATTGTCTGCGGGGTGGCCGGCCTTTTCGTGGCGTCCGCGTCCTGCTGCGCGAAGAGTGGCAACACTGACACAAGCGGCAGCAACGCCGCCGGCGCAAAACCTAATTTGAACGTCATAGGCTTTTGTATCACTGTCCCAAGCTGTCGTCCCTACTTAGAACAACCGACGGCTATGTTGTCTGGATCCCGAGAGTGATTCAGGAGCCACAATGGCAACTGAACCACCCCAGGACTGAGGCGTATGCAGGGCCCGCGAAAAGTTAGCTCTGCTCCCCGGCAGCCGTTCGTTCTTCCACCAGCACATCCCGCTTGACGGGGAAATCGGCGCTCTTCTCGACTACGCTCGTCACCTTGCGCACATGCACCTCTTCGCGCAACCAAAGCTCTCTCTTCACGACTAGCCGTTCTTCCACCAGGGGAAAGATGATCGTCTCGCCGGCCTGCCGTATCTCCGGCTGCGCCTCCACCACCTGCTCCACCGGCACGCGCTCCACCTCCCAACGCACCTCCGTTAATGGAACGCTCACCGTCTGCACATGTTCTTTGGTTTCGCGGCGCACCCGCACACGGCCGGTCTCGGTTTGCGCTTTCCCGACCAGTATCTCTTCAGCAACCAGCGAGATTACCTGCCCCTCCGCGTCCACCCCTCGCGTGGCTGACGCCTCGGCCACGCGCTCGGTACGTGCCTGGCTCGGCAGGTACTCGGTTGCGTCCCCACCTGCCGTCGTTCCGGCCAGTGCCGCTAACAGCACCTCCGTCGGCAGCACCACCCGCTGCCCGGAAGGCAGCATCAACGCGGTCCTCGGCGCTTGCGGATTGAACTCGCCCGAGGCCGCTAGCTCGTTCTCATGCGCGCCCTTAAGATTCAGAATCGACATATCCTCTCCCTACAAACAACGAGGTCCGAAGCCAGAGCCCCGGACCTCCCATTTACTACGTTGGTGTTAGTGGTGGTTAGAATTTCGATCCGGTCGTCGTGCCCGTGCCGAAGGTTCCCGTGGTCCCGGTCGTGGAGGTCCCAGTGGTGGTTGTGCTGGTCTGCACCGGCTCCACATCCACCTCGGTCCGCCGTACCGAATCCTGCACCGTCTCCGTCCGATCGCTCGCGGCCTTGCCGACCACGACCTCTTCGACTACCCGGCCAGCCTTGCCCACAACGGCCTCTTCACCCATCGCGCGCACTTCGATTGGGCCTGCATCCGTGAAGTCCGCAGAGGTCGCGGGACGATCCACTGGACGCCGATCCACAATCACGCGCTCCTCATGCAGGCTCACGCTCTCGCTCACCGGTTCGCTGACCACACGCGAGAACACGCGCACACCGCCGCGCTCCACCTGACGCTTACCCACAACAAGCTCTTCCTCAACGATCGGAATCACCTGCTCGCCACTCACGTTCGTCACCGTACGGTCATAGCCGGCAGTCGTGCCCGTCGATGCTCCGTAACCCGCGCCGCCTTCGTTCTCGATGTCCGACGCGCCGTGCTGGCGAAGCAGCGCGGAAACACGATCTACCTGGCCCTCGCTCACATTCACCGCAACCATCGCACCGCCATTGCTAACACCCTGGGTGTAGGCACTGTGCGTCTGCTCATCGGAGCCGGTCAAGCCCGAGAAGAAGTGTTTGATCTTGTCGCCAACGCTTGTACCGCTGGCCGTCGCCGTGCCCGTGCCGCCACCAAAACCGGAGCCCACCGTGCTCTGCGTAATCCCCGTGTTCAATCCCGTAAGACCGGTCACACCCGATCCGGCACCCGCACCATAACCGCCCTCGTACCCGCTCTCGCTCTGGTCAATCACAGTGACGTCTCCGCCGCTGAAGCCCTCGCTAAGCAGCGCCTGCTTCACCTGGTTCGCTTCCGCTACTGTCCGATAAAGTCCGATTACTGTTTGCATGTCGTTTCTCGCTCTCTTTTCGCGTTGAAATGGTTCGCTTCTCGCAGGCAGCAAACTCCTCTGCCCGCCGATCGTTGAAGTCGGTTACTGCTGCTGTGTGAACAACTCCACGCGTCGGTTGTCAGCCTTGCCCGCCGCTGTCGCGTTCGTGTCTACCGGGTTTGCCGGGCCAAAACCCTCACCCGTGAGCCGCGATCCCTCGATGCCCTGACCCTTGAGGAAGGTCGCGACACTCTGGCTACGCCGTTCCGACAGTGGAACATTGTGTGGATCTGTACCCACTGCATCCGTGTAACCTTCGAGCCGCAAATGCGCCTCTGGGTGCTGCTTCATATATGCGGCCGCTTGCGTCAGTGAAGCCTGCGCCTCAGGCGTCAAATCGGCGCTGTCGTTGGCAAAGTGCACCGCTCCAAGGGTCGGCATAGCCCCTGCATTCGGCGCTGCTGCCGTGGGCGTCGCCGCCGGTGCCGTCACCGTGGCGGGGGTTGCCGCCGGCGTCTCCGCTGCATTGTTGTTCCGATGCAGCAAGTACCACGCCAACAATGCCAGGATCAGCAACAGTGGCAACAGCCATGCCCATACCGGAATGCCGCCCCGTTTGCCATCTTCGTATACCTTTACGCGTTCCGTAGCCATTTCGTATCCTCGTCGCCAAAGGCGAACCGTTCGTCATCCGTGTCAAAGCAAGGCTCACGTGCAAGAAGCCCAAACCTGGGATTTAAACCAGATGCGCTACCCTCGCAATGTCCCGGTTTGTTGTGTGGTCGTCGTCTCCACCGGCTCAACTTCGACCTCGGTATGGCGAACCGTATCTTGCACCACCTGAGTCCGGTCTTCTTCAACCTTACCGACGCGGACCTCTTCGACGACGCGCGCTACCTTCTGCACCACGGGTACTTCAGCGGTTTCGACCAACTCAATGGCCTGGTCGCCGGCGCGCAGGTCGGCATCCGTAGCCGGCCGGTTCACATCCCGATGTTCCACCACCACACGCTCGCTGTGCAGACTGATGTCCTCGCGTACCGGTTCTTCGATAGTGTGCCGATACACCCGAACGCCGCCGCGATCCACCTCACGCTTACCTACCACCAACTCTTCCGCAGCGACTGGGATCACGGTTCCTTCAGACACCGTGGACGCTATCGGGGCTGTGGCTACCGGGGCGACAGCAACTGCCGCCACAGGCGCGGCTCCAAGCTCCGCTTCGTCGATCTTCTCCGCGCTGTACTTGTGAAAGACGCGCTCGATCTCTCCGCTCTGTTGCTCGGCAGCCTCCAACCAGACAACTACGCCGCCTGCGCGGATGCCGTCCTCAAGATGCGATAGATCCCTGTCCGGGACTCCCACCTCGGCCAGCGTCTCCGCCCCATGCATTTCGCCGGCGCGTCCACCGGACCCAATCATGCGAACGCCTCCATTGGCCATCCCCGCGCCTTCCAGCGCACCGGCAGCCGCACGGGCGCGGTCTGCATCGTGAAACAAGCAGATAAACCGAGTGAAATCGCTTCCTGTCGCCATCAATCTTCTCCAGAGTCAACTTGTTTGCGCAACAGCTCCCGCGATGCGCAACGAACGACGCTCGCTTCCTAATGCAAACAACCTTGAACTTTTCAGGGTGTCCAGCTGTTATTTGTTCCAGTCACTCATTGCGTGCTCTTCGGGTCTATACCTGCAAGCACCAACGCATGCGCTAGTTAAGGTGCGGGTAGCGGCAGGCGCGTTGTCCGAACATTTCGACTTTTCCACAAAGCCGGTCTTTCGCTTGCGGCGGCGCGCGTACTTTCGTGCCCATTCATTACCTTCGTGCTCGAAATCTCTGCTCTGGGCTAATCTTTCCAGTTTTGGGACACCGCACCCCTCCAC
>CAXTLD010000118.1:0-7928 GCA_964245045.1 uncultured Acidobacteriaceae bacterium
GGTTTGCAGCGTTAGGGCTTCCCGTTCTTAATGTCTTCGGGTTGCTGTGGGCTATGGCGACTCGGTAGGGGCGCGACCTGGGCGAGGGCGGCCTGCACTACGGGGGCGAGGTCTTCCGCGCTGCCGTGCTGTGCGTCTGCGCCGGAGATTACCTGTTGCTTTGTGGCGGTGACGACCAGCAGGGTGGGGGTCCAGCCTACGTTGATCTTACGGCCTACCTCGAGGTCGGCGCTGACCTGTTTGGCCAGGGAGCCGTCGGGGTCGAGGAGCATGGGCATTTGTTTTCCGTGCTGCTGTAACCAGTTTTGGGTGAAGCGTTGGAGGTCGTCGAGGCTTGCGATGGACATTTGGGCTTTGAAGAGGTCGCCACGGTAGGCTTCGGACGCCTGCTGGCCGTACTTTTGCTGGATGTAGCGGGCGTCGACCGCGCCCTGAAACGTCCAGATGTGGCTGCGGATGGGCGAGTCGTAGCGGACGAGGGGGACGTGATATCTCTGCGCGACCTCGAGCTCGACGGGGTGGGCGGCGGCGCAGTGAGGGCAACCGAGGTCTTCGAAGACGACGATGGCGACCTTGGCTCCGGCAGGGGGCTTTAGGATGGCGAGGTTTTGGAGTTGGCCGGTGGGGGCCTGGGTGGGGGTGAACTGGGCTTCGACAGCAAGGGGCGTGAAGCAAAGGACGGAGGTCAGGAGGGCCTGGGCTAGAGGGGGCTTGCGGTTCATAGGTGTTTTTGGGGTATTACCAAACACCTTAACAGCAAACCTGGTCGTACTTCTGGGCGCCGTTCACGCCGAATCGATTGCCGGTGGGCTGCTCGCTTTTAGAGCGTTCGTAGATGAAAAGAGGACTACTCCTTCAGCTTTTCCCGCCAACTCAATGGCCGAACGAAAAGAACCAATTGCCCAGGCTTCGGCGAAGCCGTACTTTTCCCACATAAGTTCGGCGAAACGTAGCCATGCTGCATTATCTGTTCGGTGGAGAACTGCACCGTTGCCAGCCAGGAATACTGTGATCCGCCTGGTTCACAGAGTACATAGGGAACGTTGACTCGCAAAGATTCGTCGTAGCCCACCACAGGATGATTTACAACGATGGATCCGCAGCCTTCCGGACAGCTCGGAACGTTGACCTCGCCAAGCTTGAGCGTGAGTTGTAGTCGAGCAACGCCGTTGTGATCAGTGGGTATAGCGAGTGCTTGTTTGCGCTCTGCCCCTACCCAGACATTCACATAGGAAGCTGACCCCGCCATAGGACGTCCGCTTCGCCCGTCCACCAACGTGATATCGAGCGTTTGTGCAGAAAGAACTGCCCCATGCGACACACCGAGCCATAATGCGCATTGGGCAAACCTGAGGAAGAACGTTGACTGATTCGGATAGATGGCGGTTCGTGGCGCGTCGGGCAAAATACAGGGGTCTCTCCACTCCGCTTCGCTCCGGTCGAGATGACGCATGCTGGTGACCACCGCTTCAGTTATGGGTATACCTAATGAGCTCCGACTAACTCGTTCGTTTCGCCGAAGGGCTGGATGTGTATAAGTGGGTGGGCGACTCGGGCTCCGGCGAGGTATTCCTCGAATTCGGGGCGGAATTTCTTGATGAAGCCGAGGGTGGGCATGGCGGCGGCATCGCCCAGCGGGCAGAACGTCCGTCCCATCATGTTTTCGGCGAGGTACTGGATGTTGTCGATGTCCTTCTTGCTGCCTGCGCCGGCGTGAAAACGGGTCAGGGTCTTTTTAAGCCAATCTGTGCCTTCGCGGCAGGGGATGCACCAGCCGCAGGATTCGTGCTGGTAGAACTTGATGGTGCGGAGGGCGAACTCGACGATGGAGACGGTTTCGTCGAGGACGACGACACCTGCAGAGCCGAGCATGGTGCCGGCTTTGGCCATCTGGTCAAAGTCCATGCCTACGTCGATCTCGTCGGCTTTGAGGATGGGGCAGGAGCTGCCGCCGGGGACTACGGCCTTGAGCTTCTTGCCGCTGGGGATGCCGCCGGCTACGTCGTAGATGGCCTTGCGGAGGGAGTAGCCCATTGGCAGCTCGTAGACGCCGGGGCGCTCCACGTGGCCGCTGATGCCGAAGAGCCGCGTGCCGCCGTTGCGTTCCGAGCCGAGTTTGGCGTACTCCGCGCCGCCCATGAGCAGGATGTGCGGGGCGTTGGCGATCGTTTCGGCATTGTTGATCACCGTGGGGCCGCCGTAGAGGCCGACGACGGCGGGGAAGGGCGGCTTGATCCGCGGGACGCCGCGCTTGCCTTCGAGCGACTCCATGAGGGCGGACTCTTCGCCGACCTCGTAGGCGCCTGCGCCGGTCTGGGTGACGATGTCGAAATCGACGCCCTCGCGGCCAAAGATGTTTTTGCCCAGAAAACCGCGCGCGTAGGCGTCGGCGACGGCCTTCTCCACAATCTTGAGGAGGTAACGGTACTCGCCGCGCAGGTAGATAAAGCCCACCTTCGCGCCGATCGCAAGGCCGGCGATGACCGTGCCTTCGATGATCGAGTGTGGGTCGTTGAGGAAGATGACGTGGTCCTTGCAGGTGCCGGGCTCGGATTCGTCGCCGTTGACGAGGACGTATTTGGGCTTTTCGGACTGCTTGGGGACGAAGCTCCACTTCATGCCGGTGGGGAAGCCGGCGCCGCCGCGGCCACGCAGGCCGGAGGCCTTCATCTCGGCGATGATGCCCTCGGGGCCGAGGTCCATCGCTTTCTGGACGGCCTTGTAGCCGTCGAGTGCGAGGTAGCGGTCGATGTCGGCTGCGCCCTGGCCCCAGCGGCGCTTCAGAACGACGACTTCATCGGGATGAGATACGGAGTTCGGCATTACTTGACGTCCTTTCCGCGGCCTTCCGCGTAGTCGGTGAGTACCTGGTCCATCTTGGCCGGCGTGAGGAACTCGTGGAAGTCGTAGTTGACCTGAACGGCGGGCGCCCAGCAGCAGGCGCCGATGCACTCGACTTCTTCGAGCGAGAAGAGGCCGTCCGGGGTGACGCCCTTGTGTTCAATCCCGAGCGTCTTTTTGCAGTGATCCAGGAGCTCGTAGCCGCCGCGGAGCATGCAGGAGATATTGGTGCAGACCTGCACGTTGTACTTGCCGGCTGGAGTGGTCCGCAGCATGGAGTAGTAGCTGAGGACGTTGCGGACGTCGAGCTCGAGGAGGTCGAGGCGCCCGGCGATCTCGGCGACGACCGCGTCGGAGACGAAGCCGACCTCGTCCTGCGCGTAGAGCAGCATGGGGATGAGGGCGGAGCGCTTGACCGGGTAGAGCGTGACGAGGCGGTCAAAGCGTGCGGCGAGCTCGGGGGAGAAGACGGTGTTGGCGATCGCGGCCATGTGCTTACGATTCTAAGCCACTGTCGTTCACTCGCGTTGCAAGGCGGAGCTTGGGCCGTGATGGGATCGCAAGGCCGTTCGCTTTTCTTCGCCGGAACGGGCGCGGAGCCAAGGCGCGAAGCGGACGAAGGTGGGAGGGAGCCCGACTTTTGTTTCAAATTCGGAGGGGGGCCTGGGCGTAGCACTCTTGTGCCGTTGCGGTGCCTGGGTGGCAGGAGGCTATGCTTGGGCGTGTGCCAGAGTTTTGCCGCACAGGGAGGCGATGGGATGATTCGTCGAGCGTTTCTGAGAAGTGCCGGCGCGGCTGCGATTGGGGCGGGGTTGCTAGGCGTTCCGGGGGCTGCGCAGGCCCACTCGCCGGTGTGGACCCTGCGGCGGGACAGATCGGCGCCGGGTGTGCGTGTGCCGGACGGCTTCGTTGGGCTCGGGTATGAGATGTCTTCGGCGGCCCGGCTTGGCCTGCTATCGCCCGAGAACACGCGGTATGTGGAGCTGTTGCGCAACCTCGGGCGGTCGGGCGTACTTCGCTTCGGTGGGATCGTCGCCGACTTTACCAGCTACGAGCCGGGGGGCACGGTCGTCGCTGAGCCGAAACGCACGGTAGTTACGCGGGCGAGCCTCCGGCAGCTGCGGGCGTTTCTGGACCGGGTGGGCTGGCGGGCGATCTGGAGTGTGAACTTCGGCAGCGGCACCCTGGAGCGGGCGGTGGCCGAGGCGCGGGATGTGGCGTCGATCCTGGGCGACCGGCTACTGGCGTTGGAGTTGGGCAACGAGGTGGAGAACTATGGGCGGGGCGCCGCGCCGCTGCGCACGCCGCCGTACACGTTTGCGACCTACCGTGAGGAGTATGCACGCTGGCACGACGCGATCTTGGCGGCTGTGCCGAGGCTCACGTTTGCGGCGCCGGACACGGCGGACTCTGTGCAGTGGGTGGAGAAGATGGCGGCCGATGCGCGAGATTCGGTTCAGCTGTTGACAACACATTATTACCGCGGCGGCCAACAGCAGGGCACGCCGGAGCAGCTCGCGGTGCCGGATCCGGCGCTAGGGGACAAGCTGCGGCGGTTGGGAGCCGCGAGCCGCCAAAGTGGGATCCCATGGCGGATGTGCGAGACAAACTCCTTCTTCGGCGGGGGGCGACCGGGCGTGAGCGACACGCTGCTGGGGGCGCTTTGGACCCTGGACTTCATGCTGTTGCTCGCACAGAGTGGGTGCTCCGGGGTGAACCTGGAGACGGGGGTCAATCAGCTTGGCTTTATCAGCTCGTACTCGCCTATTCAGGATGACGGACAGGGTCGCAATCGCGCCGGCGCGCCGTACTACGGGATGCTGGCGTGCGCGCTGGCCATACGATCTGCACCGGAGATGATGCCCCTTGTGGTCCAGGGAGGGGAGGGCACGGGCCAGCCTGCGAGAGTAACCGCGTACGCGCTGGGCGAGGCTGGACAGATCCGCAGTCTGGTTGTGGTGAACCGCAGCGCTACGGAGCCGGCGCTGCTCGCCTACGGCGAGCTTGGGCTAGCTGGCACGCGAGTGGTGCGGCTGACGGGGGAGGGCGGGCTTTCCAGCAAAGGCATCCTGCTTGGCGGCGCGGCGGTACGCGAAGACGGAATTTGGAGTGGTAGGGGAGGCGAGGCGACACACGGAGCGACGTTGCGGCTAGGACCGATGAGCGCTGCTGTGCTCTTGCCGGCGGGCGAGCTGTTTAGGGTTCGGGGGTGAGTAGACTACGGGTGAGGCGCTCGGCGGCTATGTCCATCTCCTCCGCGGGCTCGTCTGCGAGGGTGACGGTGCCGTCTTCGTTGAGCTGGAAGGGTTGTGGGGGGAGTTCGGCTGCCTCGACGCGGTCGCGGGTGAAATGGAGCCAGCGGGCGCCGACGCGCAAGGTGATGACGTCGCGGCCGACTTCGACGATGGCGTGCTGCGGGGCGTTGAGACCGTGGGCGGCGGCATACGAGCGTAGCAAGGACGCCCAGGAGGTCCAGAGTTCGGTTTGGAGAGCATCGGAGCTGGGCATGCCGTCTATTGTGCCTGTTGCGGTGTTCGATCCTGCGACAGTGTTTCAAATTGGGACAGCAGGAGGCCGAAAGTCCCGCGAGTCCCGCGCTACACTGAGGTTGTTCATGCCCGTCGTCCGACTCGAGAATGTTCGCAAGGTGTACGGCGAGAAAATCGCCGTCGCGGGGCTGTCCCTCACGATCGAGCCGGGGACCATGTTCGGGCTGTTGGGGCCGAACGGATCGGGCAAAACCAGCTCGATCCGCATGATGATCGGCATGACGGTCCCGGATGCGGGCACGGTGGAGCTGTTTGGGCGACGCTTTGAACGTGCCGCGCTGCACAAGGTCGGGTATCTTCCTGAAGAGCGCGGGCTATATAAGCGGATGGGCGTTTTGGATCAGCTCATCTTTCTTGGCCGATTGCACGGTTTGCAGGAGGCAACCGCGCGAAAGCGGGCGCTGGTTTGGTGCGAGCGCCTGCAGATCAGCGACGCGATCGGCAAGCGGACCGAAGAGCTTTCCAAAGGCATGCAGCAGAAAATTCAGTTCATCGCCGCGTTGCTGCACGAGCCGGAGCTGATCATTATGGACGAGCCGTTCAGCGGCCTTGATCCGGTGAATGCGACCTTGCTGCAAGACACGCTGGTTGATCTTCGTCGCGAGGGCAAGGCGATTCTGTTCTCGACGCACCGCATGGATCAGGTAGAGAAGCTTTGCGACGCGATCGCCATCATCTATCAGGGCGAGCTGGTGCTTTCCGGCGCGATGCGCGAGATCAAGGGTCGGTATCCGCGCAACCGGGTGCAGATGGTGTTTCAGGGTAGCGACCGGTTTCTGGCGCATCCGGGCGTGGTGGAAGCAAAGAACTACGCAGGCATCGCGGAGATCACGCTTGAGGGACCGGAGTTTGCGCAGCCGTTGCTGGCCGAAGCGGTGCAGAGCGGTGTGCAGATCACGCGCTTTGAGGTGATGGAACCGACGCTAGAAGAGATCTTTATCGAGACGGTAAAGGGAACAGCCGCCCATGCAGCGACCGGAGGGCTGGTGCATGCCTAACGTGCTGGGGAACGTGTTTCTGATTGCGCGCCGCGAGTATCTCGAGCGGGTGCGTGCGAAAAGTTTCTTGGTGATGACGGTGCTGATTCCAGCACTGATGAGCGCAGTGATCTTTGGGCTGGTGCTGATCAATCGGAACACTGGATCGGCGCAGCACATTGCGGTGATTACCCCGGATCCGCAGTTTGCGCGTGACCTTCGATTAGAGATGGCGGATGCGCATGGGCTAAACATGCCAGCGGTGGATGTGTACTCGCCGGCGGAGCCTGGGCTTCGTGCGCGACTCGACGCGGAGATGAAGGCGAAGGGGTCCAAGCTGGACGGCTACCTTGTTGTGACGCCGACGAGTTCTGGACCGCGACCCACGTTCGATTGGGTGCCTAAGGTGCAGTCGGACGTGATTACGCGTGGGCGGGTGGCTGATGCCGCACGCAACGCCCTCACGCGCGAGCAGCTTTTTCGGTCCGGCATCGCAACGGCGCAGGTTGATACGTTGCTGAAGCCAGTGGACCTGGCCTCGGCCAATGGGAAATCCAGCGGCGCGGGCGCGGCCGTGGCGAGCGCGTATGGCATGTACTTCCTGATGTACTTTGTGATCCTGTTCTACGGGATGAACGTGGCGCGGTCAATCATCGAGGAGAAGACGTCGCGGATATTTGAGGTATTGTTAGCGACCATCCGGCCTTCCGAGATGCTGGCCGGCAAAGTGATCGGGGTGGGCGCGGTAGGTCTGACGCAGGTGGCGATCTGGCTTGTGCTGGCAGTTGGCGCGCTGGAATTGCAGTTGGTCGGCCAGGACGTTCGTGTGTTGCCGAGTCCGGGGCAGGCGGCGTTGTTTGTGGTGTTTTTTCTGCTGGGCTACCTGTTGTACTCCTCGGTCGCGGCGGCGCTCGGGGCAATGACGAACTCCGAGCAGGAGCTGCAGCAGATGCAAATTTTTCTGATGCTGCCCTTAATTGTAAGCTCACTCGTGATCTTTAACGTGATCACCAACCCGGATGGGGCGCTGTCGAAGGGGTTCTCGTTCTTTCCGTTTACGGCGCCGTTGATCATGTATACGCGGGTGATCGTGGGTAAGCCCGGCGCGCTGCCCGTAGGTGGGTCCATCCTGGGGCTGGCGGCGACGATCGCCGTGGTGCTGTGGCTCGCAAGCCGGATCTACCGGGTGGGCATTTTGATGTACGGCAAGAAGCCAAATCTGCCGGAGATTCTGCGCTGGGTGCGGTACAGCTAGGCTCGGTGCGTCTGTTCAGCCGCAAGCAGCAGCTTCTGTTGGCTGTGGTGCCGCCGGTTGCGGCGGCGATGATCCGGTTGCTGGGCGCGACGTGGCGTGTGCGGGATGCGCACGCGCCAGAGGTGGTGAGCGGGCACCTGCTGCCCGGACCGACTGTGTTTGCGTTTTGGCACGAGGGGCTGCTCAGCTGTGCGTGGCGGTTTCGCGGGCTGGGCATTGCGATCCTGATTTCCCGCTCGTTTGATGGCGAATTAATTGCGCGCACGGTGGAGCGGCTGGGGTTTGTGGCGGTACGGGGGTCCAGCT
>CAXTLD010000119.1:0-7854 GCA_964245045.1 uncultured Acidobacteriaceae bacterium
GGGGTGGGGCGAGTTCGGGCTCGGTTTGGGGTGCGAGCATGGGCTCGAGTTTGAGCTCGCGGCGCTGGATGGGGAAAAGGGCGTAGAGGCGGGTCGCTTCCGGTAGCGCCAGCATGCGGGTGACGATCTCGTCGACGGAGTCGCGGCGCACGACCCCGCCGCAGTGCAGGCAGGTAACGGTGCCGCAGCGGGCGTAGAGGAGGCGGAGGTAGTCGAAGATCTCGGTGGCGGTGGCGACGGTGGAGCGCGGGTTGCGGGTTTGGTTCTTTTGGCGGATGGCGATGGCGGGGGCGAGGCCGTCCATGTGGTCGACGTCCGGCTTTTCGATGCGCTCGAGGAACTGGCGGGCGTAGGCGGAGAGGGACTCGACGTACCGGCGCTGCCCTTCGGCGTAGACGGTGTCGAAGGCGAGCGAGGACTTGCCCGAGCCCGAAACGCCCGAGACGACGGTGAGGGCGTTATGGGGGATGTCGACGTCGATGGATTTGAGGTTGTGGGTGCGGGCGCCGCGGATGGTGATCTGAGTGGTGGGCTCGACGCTGGGGGAGGTGGGGTCAGCGGAGGCGGGTGTGGGTTGGAGATCGGGGAGAGCTTGCGTTAGGGCCACACTCCATTATCGGTGAGGTTGGGGGTGCGTGGCGAGGGGTGGGCGACAGAGCCACTGTTGGTAGAAATAGGAAGTGATGCCCACAAAGTTTCGAGAATTGGACAGCATGCTTAGAGAGGCGGGGTACGTATTGGAACGTCAGACCGGCAGTCACCGCATCTATAAGCACCTGACAAAGGGAACACTCAGCGTTCCGTTCCACGGCTCCAACAACGACGTAGCTCCGGGAACACTGAAGGCTATACTGAAGCTCGCGGGGTTGAAGTGAGGGCTAAGATGGCTACGTTCACAGCAACGGTTGAACGTGCGGCGGATGGGACGTGGACTGCCGCTGTCTTCGGAGAGCACACCGTTCTTGGAACGGGCGAGACCCGGGACGAGGCGTTGCGCAGCGTTCGTGAGGGTTTGGCCGGTACGATCGCGTACCTCAGAGAACAGGGGGAGGCGTTGTCGCCGCCGATCATCGAAGTGGTCAGCATTGAAGTTGCCGCCTAGGTTCAGCGGGTGGGCCTGAGCTGGAGTTCAGAAAAGGTTGCGTTAGGGCCACACTCCGTTATCGGGGAAGTTGGGGTGTGTGGCGAGTGGTGGGGTAAGGGCAGCGGTGTGGACCTGATCCCTCCCCCGCTCGCGTGACCTCATGGCCCGAAAGATGGTTACGGAGCTTGGCCGGTACATTGGCGTCTAATAGAAGTTTCACGGTTTGAGGGCGGGGTTTGCTTGGCGGCGTAGGACAGCAAGGCCCGTATCGAGGCTCAGGGATGTCAAAGTTCTCCGCGATCTCTTCGACAGGAGAGCCGGTCTGGAAGTTGGACACGATCCCGTCAGCCGGCATCCGCGTTCCCTTGACCAGCGGAACACCGCTGACTTTGCCGGGGACCACTTCCACCAGCGGGCATTCCGTCCAGTTGATGACGAGGCTTTCCTGTAGGTGAGCCATATAGCACTAGGATAGGCGAGGACGGGCTGAGGTTCAATAAGACACAGGCGGGTGTGGGTTGGAGATCGGGGAGAGCTTGCGTTACGGCACACTCCCTTATCGGGGAGGTTGGGGTGTGTGGCGAGGAGGACTGTTAGATCACTCCGGAGCAAATAGATGAAGGGGTGCCCCATTCATCTCAGAGCGGTTCGGGCTTTGGTAAAGCCCGAACCGTCTAGAGCACGAGGCATCTACCCCACCCATGAAGAGAAGCCGTGATGAATGTGGCACCACGGTTCGCCAGCAAATGTACGAGTGGGCCACCTGCCAACCTAGCGAATAGATATTTTCCCCTTCCCCAGATTGCAGTCTTGACAGAGAGTCTGAAGATTCTCTAACGTCGTTTTGCCTTTGTCATGGACCGAAACGATGTGATCGGCGTGAAGCTCAAGGTTCAAATGGGTAGCGGGGCTACGACCACAAGCAAGACACCTGAATCTATCTCTCATAAATACCTTGAATCTGAGTCCCGGCCTTACTTCTCGGCAATCCTCTTCTTTGCGAACGGAGTGGACGGTGAGTTTCGGTTCAGCCGATGCCTGGTTCCCGGATGGGGTCAAGCTTTGCGGTAACTCGCCTTCAGCATTGGCCCATTCCACGAAAGCCTTGAGGCTTTTGCGCCACGTTCCCCATCGGATCACATAGGCCTTCGGGCCCACTGCGGAAGGCGCCTGCTTCATCTCCAAGTATTGCGGAACTCTCCCGTAGTGGGTCCAAACGGTTGCCAAGTTTTCAAAGCACTCTTCGTCGCTGTACCGCTTACCATGAAGCGATTGTGAGAGTCCGGCGACAACCAAAGCGTTCTGCCACGTACCGAATTTGCCACGGATTGTACCTACTCCAATCACCGACAATCGGGAGAAGTCTTCTACCGAAAGGGTATCTCTCCCGGTGATGGACTGAACTCTCTGCAGTTCATGGATCAGCTCAGTCTCGGACATCGCTCTGGAAATCCGATTCTTACGTACTTTATCGGTGATCGGACGGCCATGGTACAAATGCCCCACACTAGCGGCCTCCAGGGCTTCCTTCCAACCACCAAACCGCTTCGAGATAGTAGACGACGATACTCGTCCGGAAAGCGTATCGAATAGTCGTTTCGAAAATGACGCGCTGGAGCAAGCGGCGGCGACACGCTGGATCTCTGTCGTTAGAGCTTCATTGGTATGCTCATCCAGGAAATCGAGTTCAAAGCGGCCCATCGACCCCGATTATCGGCCCAATCCAGCGATGTTGACAACTTCGATTGCACACCGCTGAGCATCGGTGGCACCCGTTAATTAGGCTGCCTGTGAGCTGTACCGTTAAGTCATCTAAACTCCCGCTGAACTGAAGCGCTCCTTTTTGTCGTTTCGGGACTAGGCCGGAGGGCTTCGAGCAGAAGCAGGCAGGCGCCGATGACGATGGCGCTGTCGGCGATGTTGAAGTCGGGGTAGTGGTAGGTGGCGATGTGGACTTCGAGGAAGTCGATGACGAAGTGGAGGTGGATGCGGTCGTAGAGGTTGCCGAGGGCGCCGCCGAGGATGAGGGCGAAAGCGATAGTAGAGGCCGAGAGTTGCCGGCCGGTGCGCCAGAGCATGACGGTGACGGCGACGACGGCGAGGATCGAGAAGCTGATGAGGGCGTAGCGGACGGTGTTGGGGTTTTTGGCTTCTTCGAAGAGGCTGAAGGCGGCGCCGGTGTTGAGGACGTGGGTGAGGCGGAAGACGCGGGGGATGACGGTGATGGCGCGGCCGGAAGGGATGTGCGCGATGATCCAGAGTTTGCTGAGGCGGTCGGCGAGGATGACGAGGGCGGCGAGGAGGAAGGCGAGGGGGCGGGCGTCGCGGGTGTTGGTGAGTTGGGGCATGCGATGGAGCTGGAGGCTTCCTGAGGCTGGCTTTCAATCAGAACGGTGTGTATCGGTACCCCGCTCAGATATTTCCTGAAACGGGGTTGGTCTAGCGGGTCTTATGTTCCGGGCCTTCAGCCCTAGACGGCCTACGATGATCGTACCTGGGGCTGCGCCCCAGGCTATTATGTAACGCGCCCTTGGCGCTGGGTTCGTGCTTCGTCCCCTCTGGGGCTGCGCGCCAAATTAGTGTCAAACGCGCCTTTGGCGCTCAGTCATGCTTCATTTTCCTGGGTGCGGCGCTCCAGGCTATGTGAGGCGCCCTTGGCGCTCGATTCGTGCTTCGTTCCCTGTGGGGCGGCCTCCGTCGAGTTTCTGTCGGGTGGGTAGTTGATGGCTTCGAGGGCGTTGGCGCAGCGGGGGCAGACTTCGGGCCAGCGGGGGTCTGTGCCGATGTCGGGTAGGACGCGCCAGCAGCGGGCGCATTTGGTGCCGATGGCCCGAAACGTCTGAAAGTGAACTGTGACTCCGGCAAGCTCTGAAGAAGTAACCCTCATGACTTCGCTAAAATCCGCTTTCGAAACGCCAAACAATTCTTCGAGATGATCCTTGTAGCGATGGAGGGTTTCGATTAAGGAGTCTTGGGCCGAATCGAATCGCGCGATGTTAACCCTCGCCTCAAGGCCCTTACCGATCTCTTTGGCTTCTCGCATTTGCTCTAGCTGGTAGAGCACCTTGCTACGCGCGGTGAGGAGTAGTTCCCAATCGGACATGATCTGCGACGTGTTGCCCGGGACGATTTCGGACAGGTCGGGAAAGAGCGCGAGGTGGACGCTCGCTGGGCGGTCGGAGAGTTTGGGGAGGTGCTGCCAGACTTCGTCGGCGGTGAAGCTGAGGATGGGGGCAATGAGGCGGGTTAGGGCTTCGGCGATGCGCCAAAGGGCCGTTTGGGCGGAGCGGCGGGCGGGGTCGTTGGGGGCGAGGGTGTAGAGGCGGTCTTTGGTTACGTCGAGGTAGAGGGCGGAAAGGTCGGTGTTGGTGAACTCGTTGAGCGCCTGGTACGCGCGGTGGAACTCGAAGTCGTCGTAGGCCTTGCGCATGGCCGCGTCGAGCTCGGCGGTGCGGGCGAGGATGTACTGGTCGAGCGGCTGCATGTCCCTGAATGGGACAGCGCTCAAGTTTGGGTCGAAGTCGTCGATATTGCTTAGGAGGAAACGGAGGGTATTGCGGAGTTTGCGGTAGTTGTCGGCGACGCGGGACATGAGGCGGTCGGAGGCGGCTACGTCTTCGCGGAAATCGACGGAGGCGACCCAAAGGCGGATGATCTCGGCACCCATGCGGTCGGCAACCTGGACGGGGTCGACGCCGTTGCCGAGGGATTTGGAAAAGGCGCGACCCTGCTCGTCGAGGGTCCAGCCGGAGGTGGCGACGGCGAGGTAGGGCGCGGCGTCTTTGAGGCCGACCGCGGAGAGGAGCGAGGAGTGAAACCAACCGCGGTGCTGGTCGCCGCCTTCGGTGTAGAGGTCGGCGGGGAAGTGGAGCTCTGGGTCGGCCTCGAGGACGGCGTTCCAGCTGGCGCCGGACTCGAACCAAACGTCGAGGATGTCCATTTCTTTGCGGAAATGGGTGCCGCCGCAGGTGGGACAGGAGGTGTTGGGCGGTAAGAGCTGGGCGGGACCGTGCTTGTACCAAGCGTCGGCGCCTTCGCGGGTGAAGAGCTGGACGATGGATTTGTTGACGGCTTCGTCGTTTAGGGGCTCGTGGCAGGTTTCGCAGAGGAAGACGGCAATGGGAACGCCCCAGATGCGCTGGCGGCTGATGCACCAGTCGGGGCGCGTGGCGATCATATTTGCGATGCGCTCTTCGCCCCAGCTTGGATCCCAGGTGACGTTCTTGATTTCGTCGAGGGCGCGCTGGCGGAAGGTGGTCTGCGCGGTGCCTTCTTTGGGCGAGAGGACCGGCGTTTCCATGCGGATGAACCACTGCTCGGTGGCGCGGAAGATGAGTGGGTGGTGGCAGCGCCAGCAGTGCGGGTAGCTGTGCACGAGGTCGTGCGCGCCGAGGAGGGCGCCGCGGTCGCGGAGCAGCTGTTTGATGGGGGTATTGGCTTTGTGGACGAAGAGGCCGTCGTATTCGGACAGGCCGTTGCGGAGTTTGCCTTGGGCGTCGACGTTGCAGGTGAGGGGGAGGTCGTAGCGGAGGCCGGTGGCGAAGTCGTCTGGGCCGTGGGCGGGGGCGGTGTGGACGGCGCCGGTGCCCTGGTCGGTGGTGACGTAGTCGGCGAGGACGCCGAGGGCCTGGCGTTCCAGAAAAGGATGTTGGAAGGTGGCGCGGTCGAGCCGGGCGCCGGGGAAGGTCGCGATCGGCTGCGCGATCGAGAGCGGTGGGTGCTCGTTGGCGGCCTGCATGACCTCGGGCGCGAGCTTGAGAGCGACGATATAGACGGCGCTATCGTTGTCCAGCGCGACGTAGTCGACCTCGGGGTTGAAGGCGATGGCGAGCGAGGCTGGGAGCGTCCAGGGGGTGGTGGTCCAGATGATGGTGTAGACGGGCTTGTTCTGCGAGGCGAGGCGGGGATCGATGGCGGCGAGGTCGCTGGTGAGGCGGTAGCGGACGTAGACCGAGGGGGAGGTGTGTTGGGCGTACTCCACTTCGGCTTCGGCGAGGGCGGTGCGGTCGTGGGAGCACCAGTAGACGGGCTTGAGGCCCTTGTAGACGAAGCCGCGCTCATAGAAGCCGAAGAAGGTCTCGAGCACTTTGGCCTCGTAGCCGAAGTCCATGGTCTGGTAAGGCTTGGACCAGCGTCCGAAGATGCCGAGGCGCTTGAATTGCGAGCGCTGGAGGTCGACGAATTTCCCGGCGTAGTCGCGGCAGGCTTGGCGGACGGCGAGGGGATCCATTTCGAGCTTTTTGCCGCCGAGCTGTTCGTCGACTTTGATCTCGATGGGGAGGCCGTGGCAGTCCCATCCGGGAACATAGGGACTGTCGAAGCCGGCCATGGTTTTGGTCTTGACGACGAAGTCCTTGATGCACTTATTGAGGGCGTGGCCGAGATGGATAGCGCCGTTGGCATAAGGAGGGCCGTCGTGCAGGATGTACTTGGGGGCGCCGGCACGGGCGGCGCGAATTTGGCCGTAAAGGTCCATGTCGTCCCAGCGGGCCAGGCGGGTGGGCTCGTTGGCCGGGAGGTTGGCTTTCATGGGGAAGTCGGTCTTGGGGAGGTTCAGTGTCTCTTTTAGAGACAGCTTGGCCTGGGCCGCGGGGGCGGTGTCCTGCATTGGTACACTCCGGCTGCGGCACACGGAGATTTGCGGCGTGCCTGCGCGTAAACTCATATTGTAAGGTTTCGGCGTGGGTGCATGTGCCATGAAAGCATTCTGCCGGAGCTGAGTGAGCCGATGTGGGGCTGACCTGCGTCTAAGGAAGAGGAAACCGGTGCGGGTGAGCCTTGTCTGTTGGGGTGCTCACGGGCGTCGCCGGGCAATGACTATGGCAACTGCTCCGAACTACGGTCCCAATGTGCAACCGGCGATGCGGGTTGCGTCCACCCCTGTGCCGTTTTTGTCGATGGCGGGCGGCATCAAGGCCCCGCGGTCTCAGGCATCTATCTGGACCGCTATTGTGGCTCACGCGGTGGTGATCGCGCTGCTGGCGTGGTTGATCGCCCACCACGTTTCCGTGGCTGCGCCGGTACCCGCGCAGGTGGCGACCATTGTGGCTCCTGTGGAGGTGCCGCCCCCACCGCCGATCATGCCGCGGGCGGAAAAGATGGGTGGCGGTGGCGGACAGCATGATCTGGCGCCGGTGACTAAGGGGCACCTGCCGAAGTTTGCGCAAGAACAGATTGTGCCGCCCAAGGCACCACCGACGATCGCGCCGAAGTTGGCTGTAGAGCCGACGGTGATTGTGCAAAAGGACCTCAAGCTGGCCGACAACAAGATGCCGGACCTTGGGATGCCCAACTCGACACTAGTTGGAAATTCGATGGGCAACGGCCACGGAACGGGCATCGGGTCGGGCAATGGTGCGGGCATTGGGCCGGGCTCGGGCGGAAATACTGGCGGGGGTGTGTATCACATCGGCGGATCGGTGATGCCGCCGGCGCTGATAAGTCAGGTGGACCCGGAATTTTCCGAAGAAGCCCGCAAGGCTAAATTTTCGGGCAACGTCGAGGTGTACCTCTGGGTGGACGAGAACGGCAACCCGAGCCATGTGAAAGTGGTGCGCGGGGTAGGTATGGGACTTGATGAGAAGGCCGTTGAGGCCGTGCGGCAGTATAAGTTCAGGCCAGCCAAGCAGAACGGCAAACCGGTGAAGGTCGATCTGTATGTGGATGTGAACTTTCAGATCTTTTGATACGGCGCTTCGCGTTAGCACTTTGTGTGGCGTTTTCGCGGCAGCACTGCGTGTTGGCGCTGCTTAGCACTTCGTGTTGGCGCT
>CAXTLD010000120.1:0-7843 GCA_964245045.1 uncultured Acidobacteriaceae bacterium
GCCCCATCCCGCCCGGACCTTCGCCCCGGACGGCCGCGTTTTGTGAACTCCGGATACTTCACCCCCCTCCTGATCTCCCTGCTCTGCCTCCTTTTGCTGGCCTTCGCGTGGGAGCGCGGTCGCGGCAACGTCCATCGCCTTACCAGCGCCGTGCTCCCGAGCCCACCTGCCCCCGATCGCCTCACCGGCCCGGGCGGCGAGGACGCCCTGCGCCTCACCCGCACCCCAGACAGCAACCCAGACGCGGCCGGCAGCGAGCCCCAGTTCCTGGAGGCCACCCTGCTGCCCGGCCGCGGCATGAACCTCTTCCAACTCACGGCGCAAATCCCCGGTCACGGTCGGATGCCGCTGCTGGTCGCGCCTCCGCTCGAACAAACTACGCCGCTGTTCACCAACGCCGGACCGGACGCCAACGGCGCGCTCAGCGCGACCATGGGCGGCGCCTTTCTGGTGCCCTGGGCCGGCCAGCTGGTCGGCAACCCCAGCGCGGGCAACCCGCAGCTCCTGCAAACCCTCTGGCTCGGGCAGCACCTCACCTTTCCCGCAGCCGGCCCAGGCTCTGCCCTGTCCACGCCGGGCCTGCTGCTCAATCGCGGCGCCGACGCCGTGCGTACCAACCCTACGGTCGACGGGCAAACCGCAGAAGCCACCTTCAACCCCGGAACCTTTTCAGGCAATTGGACATCCACCGGAACAGTTCATGTGACGGTGGAACTTTCCGCGCGCGCCCTCGATCTTGCCGTCTCCGTCCAAAACACCGGCGCCAGTCCTATGCCGGTGGGCGTCGGCTGGCTGCCCTTCTTTGCCATCCGCAGCGGCGACCGCGAACACGCCACCCTCACCCTGCCCTCCGCGACACGCTTGGAGACGGCACGCGGTACCGGCATGCCCACCGGCCTACTGCTGCCGGTCACGGGCACGCCGCTCGACTTCTCCCCAACCCACGGCGCTCCCCTCGGGCGGACATCAGTCGACGACACCTATGTCCACCTCACCTCCGGTGCCGACACTGAGTTGCGCGATACCGCCTGGGGTTACGGCCTCCGTGTACGTCCGCTCTCCACCAATATCAAGGCGCTGCGCGTCCTTGCCCCGCCCGGCAAGCCCTGGGTTGCGCTCGGGCCCTATACCAACGTCGACGACGCCCTCGGCTCGCAATGGAGCGCCCCCGAAGGCTCCGGCATCCGGACGCTTCAGCCCGGCGAGAGCCTCGAGTGGAAGGTCCGCGTCGAGCTGTTTGCCCTGCATCCCGGCACCGGCAACCCCGGAACGTAAGCCCGGCAACAACCCTTCGTTTGACCCCTCCCCCACCCGCTCGTATCCTTAGGAGCAGTGGCAAGGCGCCCGCCTCCAGCGGTGCCCGTGCGTCAAAACGCAACCGCCTTTCCACCAAGTTCGCGCCGGCCACACAGCGCTCATCCGGAAGAGACTCCACTTTGACCCCCATCGACACTCAGGAAGAAACCGTCGCCGCCGAGGTTATCTCCTCGCCCGCCGAGACCAACGTAGCCCTCGCCTCCGGTGACGCCGCCGCCTCGCCCACCCACCAGGACCACAGCGGACACACACACGCGCATGGCCCCACCCTCAACCCGGAGCTCGTCCGCTCCGTTGAGGTCGAGGCGCCCGCCGCCGATGTCGATCGGGCCTTCCGCCAGGTCATCAAGAAATACGCCCGCATGGCCCGCATCCCCGGCTTCCGCGCCGGCAAGGTCCCCGAGTCGCTCATCCGCTCGCGCTTTGCCAAGGATCTGCGCCAGGAGGTACTTGACTCCCTCGTCGCGGAACGCTTCCGGTCCGCGCTGGAGCAAGACACCCTGCAGCCCGTCTCGCAGCCACAAATCTCCGAGCTGCAGCTTTCCGAAGGCCAGCCGTTGCGCTTCAAGGCCAGCTTCGAGGTCCTCCCTGAGATCACGGTCGACGGCTACGACAGCCTCACCGTCGAGCGGCCTGACACGGCCGTGACCACTGAGGAGTTCGACGCTGAAATCTCCAACGTCCTTGACCACCACGCCGTCGTCGAGCCCGTCGAGGAAGATCGTCCTCTCGCTGACGGCGACTGGGCCGAGATTACGTACAAGGGCCAGATCAAAACCAGCGCCGAAGCCGACCAGACCGCCGCCGCCCCCGAAGCCGGCACCCCGGAGCTCCCGGATATTAAAGGCGAGGACTTCCTGCTCGAGGTCGGCGGCAAAAACACGCTGCCCGCCTTCTCTGACGCTCTCCGCGGTTCGGACGTCGGCCAGGAGCTCACCTTCGAGGTCGACTACCCCGCCCATTTCGGCGATGCCCGCCTAGCCGGCAAGACCGTCAGCTACGATGTCACCATCAAGAGCCTCAAGCGCAAGACCTACCCGGAGCGCGACGAGGACTTCGCCAAACAGCTCGGCCCGTACGAGTCCTGGCAGGACTTCGAAGACAAGCTCCGCGAGCGCGTCGCCGGCCGTAAGAAGGAAGCCCTGGAGACCCAGGCCCGCGACAAGATGCTCGAAGACCTTATCGCGCGCTACGCCTTCCCCGTACCCGAAACGTTCGTGCAGCAGCAGATCGACGCCCGCCTAGAACGCGGTCTGCGTGCGCTCGCGCAGCAGGGCATGTCCAGCGAAGCGATGCGGCAGCTCGACTTCGCCCGCCTCCGCGACGCGCAGCGCGATCAGGCCGTCAACGAGGTCAAAGCCTCGCTCATCCTCGATCGCATCGCCGACATCGAAGGCATCCAGGTGACCGACGAAGACCTCGAGCGCGAGCTGCTCATGCTGTCGTTGCAGGCGCGCGAACCCGTCGAGACCCTGCGTAAGCGCCTGTCCGAAGATGGTTCGCTGGTTCGTCTGCGTGAGCAGATGCGCCGCGAAAAGACCGGTGGCGCCCTTTACGACAAACTCGCCGCCAGCGCGGCCTGACGTCCCTCCCCAGATGCCCCGCCCCGCATCTTCAGCCGGGGCGGGGCATCTTTGTTGCATAGCTGCTAGGCTGAAATCACCGGCCCTTCCGGTCGGCACAGAAAGAGAGAAGCAATGGGACTGATACCGATGGTGCTCGAGCAGACGAGCCGGGGCGAACGCTCCTACGACATCTACAGCCGTCTGCTCCGCGACAACATCATCTTCCTCGGCACGCCGATCGACGACAACGTCGCCAACCTGATCATCGCGCAACTGCTCTTTCTTTCCGGCGAAGATCCGGAAAAGGACATCCAGCTCTATATCAACTCGCCGGGCGGCGGCGTCTCTGCGGGTCTGGCGATCTACGACACCATGCAGTACATCAAAAACGACGTGCAAACGCTGTGTATCGGCCAGGCTGCCAGCATGGGTGCGTTTCTGCTCATGGCCGGCAAAAAGGGCAAGCGCTTCGCCTTACCGAACGCCCGTATCCTGATTCACCAGCCCCTTATCGGTGGCGGCGGCGGGATTCAAGGTCAGGCCACGGAGATCGACATTCACGCCCGCGAGATCCTGCGCCTCCGCGACCGCATGAACCGCATCATGGCCGAACACACGGGGCAGACCTTCGATCAGGTCGAGCGCGATACCGACCGCGACTTCTCCATGGGTGCTGAACAGGCCAAAGAGTATGGCCTGATCGACGACATTATTACGCGCCCCCGCACCTAAGCCCAACCAGTCGCCACTCGCGAAGGAAAGCTGCATGTTGAACGGCATCGCGCAACCTCGATGCCGTCCCGCTCGTACCCTTGCAGCCATTACCACCGGCTCGCCAGCCCGCACGCAAGGCTTTAGTTACCGGTGTAAACTGATCCAGTCTCAGCCGCGAGCGCCTGTTCCCTTCCGCCGTTTCGCCAAGGAGCCGCACCCTTTATGAAGACCACCAGGGGCATGGAAGAGTCGCTACGCTGCTCCTTCTGCCATAAGTCGCAGGATGCCGTAGCCAAGCTCATCTCGTCGCCCTCGGACTACCCGCGCGCCTACATCTGCGATGAGTGCGTTGCGGTCTGCAATACCATCCTTGAGGACGACAAGGGTGGCGAAGCCCAGCCCGGTGCCGCGCCGCAACACCTGCCCAAGCCCGCCGAAGTCAAAGCGTTTCTTGACGAGTACATCATCGGCCAGGATGTCACGAAGAAGAAGCTCGCCGTCGCCGTGTACAACCATTACAAGCGCATCCAGATGAACCGCATGCGCGGCAACGACGTTGAACTGGCCAAGTCGAACATCCTTCTGGTCGGCCCAACCGGCTCCGGCAAAACGCTCATGGCCCAGACCCTGGCCAAGATGCTCGACGTGCCCTTCGCCATCGTCGACGCGACCACCCTCACCGAAGCCGGCTACGTCGGCGAAGACGTAGAAAACATCATCCTCAAGCTCCTCCAGGCCGCCGACAACGACGTTGCCCGTGCCCAGGCCGGCATCATCTACATCGACGAGATCGACAAGATCGGTCGCAAGGACGAGAACCCCTCCATCACCCGCGACGTCTCGGGCGAGGGCGTACAGCAGGCCCTGCTCAAGCTCCTCGAAGGCACCGTCGCCAACGTTCCCCCGCAGGGCGGCCGCAAACACCCGCACCAGGAGTTCACCATCGTCGATACGACGAACATCCTGTTCATCTGCGGTGGCGCTTTTGTCGGCCTGGAAAAGATCGTAGCTCGCCGCGTCGGCAAAAAAGCGTTGGGCTTCAAGGCCATCGCCGACGCCGACGCGAAAACGCCGGCTGTTACCCCGATTCGCGCCCAGCGCGACACCGAGTTGCTGCGCCAGGCCGAGCCGCAAGATCTGCTCAAGTACGGCCTCATCCCTGAGTTCATCGGCCGTCTCCCCGTCCTCGGCATCCTCGACGAGCTCGACGAGCCCGCGCTGATCGACATCCTTACCCGCCCGCGCAACGCGCTATTGAAGCAGTACGCCCGCCTGTTCGACTACGAGGGCGTGAAGGTCACCTGGACCGAGGACGCCATCAAGGAGATCGCCCGCGAGGCGCTGCAGCGCAAGGTCGGCGCCCGCGGCCTCCGCATGATCCTGGAAGAGCTCATGCTCGACCTCATGTACCACATCCCCGGCAACAAAAAGATCAAAGAACTTCTAATCACCGAGGAGATGGTCAAGTCCCGCGAGATTACCGTCCCCGTGCTGCTTGAAAAGGCCGGTTGAACCACACCACCAAAACTCTGTTCACAACACAAGGGAGAATGCAGGATGCGCGGCGTTTGCGGCGAAAACACCGCTTACACTGCGTACACCGTGTTTGCAGTTCGCCTCCGCGCGGGTGTGGATCCCGTGTCTATGCTCTACCCGGCTGCATCGAACCCTTAGCGCACACGTCTAATCGGGAGACTCATGAAGACTGACGAACGCGACACACAAACCGGCCCCCAGCGCAAACTCCCGATGATGCCCATCCGCGAGATGGTCATCTTCCCGCAGATGATGGCACCCTTCGTGGTAGGCCGCGAATCCTCTGTGCGCGCCCTTGAAGAGGCGCTCAACGGCGACCGCAAAATCTTTCTCGCCACGCAACACGATGCCTCTGTGGACGAGCCCACCGCCGACGACATCTACTCCGTCGGCACCATCGGCAACATCGTCCAGTCCGTGCGCCTCTCCGACGGCAACATACGCGTGCTGGTGGAAGGCGTTGAGCGTGCCCGTGCGGTCGAGGTCAACGACACCGACGGTTTTTTCGTCGCTACCGTGCGCACCTCCCGCACCGAGCTCCAGAACACCCCCGCAACGGATCAACTCGTCACCCGCGTCCACCAACTCTATGAGCAGTATTCCAAGCTGCAGCAGTCGCTGAACCAGGAAGCCGCCGCCGCTCTCCGCACCGATGAACCCGCGAAACTCGCCGACATGATCGGCGCCAATCTCGCGCTCTCCATTGAAGAGAAGCAGCAGTTGCTGGAGGTCTTCGACCCAGAGCTCCGCCTTTCCAAGGTCGCCGACACGCTTGAGATCGCCATCGAGAAGCTCAACATGGATCGCACCATCCAGTCGCGTGTCAAGCGCCAGATGGAACGCGCCCAGAAGGAGTACTACCTCAATGAGAAGATCAAAGCCATTCAGAAAGAGCTGGGCCGCGGCGAGAAGAGCGAGTTCGACGAGCTGAAAAAGAAGATCGAAGACGCCGGCATGCCGAAGGACGTGCAGGACAAGGCCACGCAAGAGCTCAAAAAGCTTGAGGCCATGCCGCCCATGTCCGCTGAGTCCACCGTCAGCCGTAACTATCTCGACTGGCTGCTCGCCGTGCCGTGGCGCAAACGCAGTAAAGAAATCCGCAGCATCGAAAACGCCGAGCAAGTGCTCAACGAAGACCACTACGGCCTCGAGAAAATCAAGGAGCGCATCCTTGAGTTTCTCGCTGTGCGCCAGCTCGTCAAGACGCCCAAGGGTTCTATTCTTTGCTTCGTCGGGCCTCCGGGCGTTGGCAAAACCTCGCTCGGCATGAGCATTGCCAAAGCGACCGGCCGCAAGTTCGTGCGCATGTCGCTGGGCGGTGTGCGCGACGAGGCCGAGATCCGCGGCCACCGCCGCACCTACATCGGCGCGCTCCCAGGTCAGATCATCCAGTCCATGAAAAAAGCGGGTACCAAGAACCCGGTCATCATGCTTGACGAGATCGACAAGATGGCCTCGGACTTCCGTGGCGACCCAGCCTCCGCGCTGCTCGAGGTCCTCGACCCCGAACAAAACAACACCTTCCAGGATCATTACCTCGACGTCGAGTACGACCTCTCGCAGGTACTGTTCATCGCTACGGCCAACGTCCTGCACACCATCCCGGCGCCTCTACAGGATCGCATGGAGATCCTGCGCCTCTCGGGCTACACCGAGCTCGAAAAGCTCGAAATCGCCAAGCAGTACCTACTCAAGAAGCAGCTCGAAGGCACCGGCCTTACCACCGAGCAGATCACCTTCAACGACGACGCCCTCCGCGGCATCATTCGCAACTACACGCGCGAGTCTGGCGTCCGCAATCTCGAACGCGAGATCGGCAACGTGTGCCGCAAAGTCGCCCGTCGCGTCGTGACCACGCCAGAACACAAGCAGGCCATTACGGGCGAGTCCCTCAACGACGTCCTCGGGATTGCCAAGTTCCGCGATTCGCAGGTTCACGAGAAGAACGAAGTCGGCCTTGTTACCGGTCTAGCCTGGACCGAGATGGGCGGCAGCATCTTGCAGACCGAAGTGCAGGTGCTCGACGGCAAAGGCAAGATGAACGCCACCGGCCAGCTCGGCGACGTCATGCAGGAGTCTGCGCAGGCCGCGCTCACCTACATCCGTTCGCGCTCGCACCACCTCGGCCTGCCGCGCGACTTCTACAAAAACATTGACATCCACATACACGTGCCGGAAGGCGCCATCCCCAAGGATGGTCCTTCGGCCGGCATCACGCTTGCGACCGCGCTCGCCTCTGCTCTTACCAAAATTGAGGTCCGGAAAGACATTGCCATGACCGGCGAGATCACCTTACGCGGCAAGGTTTTGCCTATCGGCGGTCTCAAGGAGAAACTGCTGGCCGCTCACCGCGCCGGTATTTTTGAAGCCATCCTGCCTGCAGACAATAAGCGCGACTTGCCCGATCTGCCCGACCTCATCAAGAACTCGATGAAGCTACACTTCGTTGAAACCATGGACGAGGTGCTGGAGATCGCGCTTGCCGCCAAGCTGCCCAAGCTCGACGAGGAAACCCCGGAGGTCCTGGCCCACATGCCACCGCCCACCGCCGAGCTCCCCACCCACAACGTTCATCACCAATGATCGTCCACCTTATGCAGAAAAGAGAGCCCGGCCGATGCCGGGCTCTCTTTCGTTCCGCCACGAACCAAACTACACCGCCCGTCCACCGACAAACTGCAGAATCAACGCGCTTACGGCCAGAATGATCA
>CAXTLD010000121.1:0-7637 GCA_964245045.1 uncultured Acidobacteriaceae bacterium
TAAAGGACATTATCATGCACGACGGGCCCGCGCCGGATGCATGCGGGGTCCCCCTCTCTAGTGCGTATTTTTAGAAGGGGTTTGACACGATACACGTCAAGGGTGGTAATATCTGCTCGCGTTGACGAAAACGTAGTTCCGTTTCTTAATAGAGCTTTCTGAGAAGCATGAGGTAGCCCGTTATGTACGAGGTTCGTTGCCGTGGAAAAGAGCAAGCCTCACCCAGTCTACAACTGAGTTTTGCAGACACTGCAAGCGATTCAACCGGGAACGACGAATTTCATTGCGATGCTGTCGGTACCCTTTCGGCAAGAACCGTTGCTTTAAGCGGTAAACGATGCCGCATGAGGGTTTTAATCTCGCCTGACTGGACACCAGAGGACGTCCAATACCTTGGACGATATGGAGTGGTCGAGATTAAGGAGATCGGCACTTCTTCGCCCGAAGAAGGAGAGTCCCTCTTTATCTGCTCTGGCCGACAGCAAGAGGACACACTAGAATTTAACTGCCTCATCGTTTCTCCTAACGACCATCGACGCTTGGTGTCTTTATTGCGCAACGAGAATGTCGTAACAGCCTCCTTTCAGCCATCTCTCGATGTTGAGACCACGGGCCAGGTCCATCCACTTGCTCAGAGTAGAAGATTAAGTCGCCTCGCACATTGGGCCAAGAGCTTACCTTTTGTGGCAGCTCCCTTTGCCTTGCCTTCCGCAGCTATGGCGGAGTGTGCCGCGGCTGGCTCTGGAAACTATGACAGCGGTACGAACTATAGTGGCGTGGATGTCAATCACATCATTCAGTCAGACGAGGGCGGGAATGCCACAAGTGGCTATGTTCCGTCTAGCACCAGTGGTGTCACGATTGCGGGCGGCCTGGATCTAGGCGTCAACAGTGCATCTGATTTGCAACAAGCCGGTGTGCCTCAGAATTTGATTGATCAATTTCAGCCATTCCTAGCACCGGGGCCTGGCCAGACGGTTACGGGTTCAGCGGCTCAGACGGCACTCGCCAATAATCCACAAGCTGCACAGATCAGCATCCCACAGGCAAACCAGATCAATCAGGCGATCTACAACTATAATGCCAATAACGTCGCAGTTGCGTTCAACAACGCTTCGCCCAACATGATGTTCACGGACCTGAACGTACAGTGGCAAACTGTGCTGGTTTCGATGTACTTCCAATCTCATAAAATTGTCAGCACTCAGTTTTTTCAGCAAGCCGCACACGGCCAGTGGCCAGATGCGATCTCAAATCTCCAACATTTTGGGGGACCTAGCTCCGCCCAGAATAACCGAGCCGCAAAGAACGCGAACTATCTTAAGAGCCAAAACTGCACAAGCGGCACTTAGCGGAGGCTGATCTCCGGCTCATCAACGCTTGAGGCGAATTACGTCTTCTCCAACATCTGTTAGCAGACAGGGTAAGCCTATGTTCGCTTTGCCTCCTTACTATAGTGTTGCCTACGCTTTTCGCGCGGAGAGTTTCATGGGAAATGCATCCTGGTTGCTTGCATACGACGGTAAGTCAACCAATCAGGTGCGCTGGGATCCTAGGCTTTCCGGCCTGCTGCAGCAGGGTCTGCCGCACGTGCATGCCCAGTTCTACGACGCCAAACAAATGCTGCCGGGTAATGCCCTGATTGCTCTTAGCGGGCCACCAGAGCCCGTCCAAATTCAATCCAAGCGCTACGTCACACTGGCGGCCTCTGTTCCCAGTGTGGGTGAGCTGAAGGGACTGCTCTGGGTGGATACCGGCGCACAGGTGCCTTCTATGATCTTTGCCGCGCTCAATCAAGACGCAGGCAAAAATAATGAGGCGTCGCTTGCGTTATACACGCGCGACTCGCGGTGGGTGCGCTCGTTGCCGCCCCAGTTTCTCACGTCGCTTCACGCCTGGCTTTCCAAAGTCAGTATCAATGACATAACCTCACTCACTATAGAAGGCGCTTCGGGACAATCTGTCCGACTGTCAACCGGAATCGTGGAAGGATCCTCCAGAGGCCGTTAAATGACTGGACAAAAGCGCATCCTCATCTTCGTGCATGATGGCCGGGGACTCGGGCACCTTCGTCGCTTAAGCAGGCTTGCGGAAAAGCTGCAAGAACGAGCTTCCGTGCTCTTCGTCACCGGGCACCGGGAGGCCGCCTATTTAATTCCCAAGGAGTGTGAATTTGTCCACATTCCTTCTCTAGACAGCATTGACCGGAAACGAAGCCGTCAGTGGAATCGTTCTCCCTTCCTCGCAGATGCCAACCTTGGCAGAAAGCTTCGTGGTGATCTGCTTCGCTCGTGCGCGGAAAGCTTTCAGCCTCATGCCTTTATCTCGGACTATCTTCCCCTTGGAATGGAACAGGAACTCACCCCACTTCTCAGGAGCACACCTGGGTGCAAGAAATATTTCATCATCCGGGGTATTCTGGGCGATCCACGAACGGTTCCATACACTGTCATGAACCCACCCACGCTACAAGCGCTTCGCGAGCACTACAATATGCTTCTTGTCACGTGTGATGAACGGATCATCGATGTTGCCGAAGAGTATTCGCTTCCCCCGGACGTTGTAGAAAAAATTGTCTATGCCGGATATGCCGCAGCTCCCTTCGACAAAGCAAAGGCTGCGGCAGCGCGTTTGGAACGTCACCTTCCAGACGGTGCGACTTGGGTAGTCTGTTCGGCTGGCGGTGGAAAGGATGGCGAGGATCTCATTCAGCGGTGTTGGGAACTAGCACTCAGCTACCCCGAGTATCACTTTGATCTGATTGTCGGACCCCGTTCCCGCTTGACGTTGTTGCACGAGGGATGGTATGGCGGATCCCGCATCCGTGTTCAGCAGAGTGACACCCACAGCCTTCCAAGCAAGCTCGCCGCCGCCGACATCGTCATCGGGCGAGGTGGTTACAATTCATTGGTCGAGGCAGCCGTCGGAGACGCTCACCTTATCGTTGCTCCCATCGCAACAGACTACGAACAGGTTCACCACGCACGTCGTTTCTCTGCCTTTAGGCCGATTCACCTCGTCGATGACTTAGCCGATCTTGACCGGGTCTTCGAATCAGTCGCGACCCTGCCTAAACCAACACAACAAACCATTGGGCTGGATATGACGGGTCTGGACACTGCGTCCCACCTGATTTTAGCTGACCTTGCGCAGTTTAGCGAACAACACGAACCCTTCACGTGCCAAGTGTGTCTACAGTAGAAAGAGGAGGTCCAGGTGAATCGTAGAACCCTTCTAGCCGGTTTGGGAGTTGGCGCTGCTGAACTCTGCGTCCTATCACGGTCGCTGCCAGTTGTTTCCGCGGGGTCTATCTTCGCCTCGCCCTCAACAGGTACGGCCTGGCTCAAGCGTTTTCATAACAAGAGCACGGCAGATCTGATCCGCAGCCGGCGCTTCCGTGCATTACTCCAGAATCAATTTCCGGGAGTGCTAGCACCTTTTCAAGGCGACCAATCCCTCTGGGCGGCCACGTGGAACTACCTGAGCCGACCGAGTGATACCCCCGTGACAGTTCATCAACGGCGTTTCTTGGTGGCGCACGGTTCCATGGCGCATTGCGGCTCATGCCGAGGTATGGTATGGGTTGACACGAGCCCGCGCCGGTCGTCACCCCTTATTGTGCTCGTCTTTCTCCACGGTCCCTTTCATGAGCTCTGGATCACCTCAAATCAGAGCCTTGCCCCGCTGGCGCCACCCAACTTGCCAATCCACCTTCGTAAGTCGATCCATCAATGGCTGCGTGAACGCCGTCCTCTCCAGGGCGATGGCGGTCTTCTCGAACGCGTTGTTGTTTATGACACGACCCCGGAAGACGTATCGCCTGCCTTAAAACTATGGGGAGTACCTCACCGACGTTGCACCCCTACTGTGCTGAGACAGTCCATCTCCAACGGCCTTGCCATTTAGGAGACCTCCCTGCAAGCTCATATCGTTCGTTCACGGGTAGCCGACCTGCCGTACATGACGCTCAGGTCGGCCCGCGTGTTTTACGATCTCATCTCAGCGCATAACCTTGCTTCTGTTCTAGAGCTTGGCTTTGCTCACGGCGTGTCCACCGCCTACATAGCTGGTGCCATCCAAGAGATGGGCCAAGGCCACGTTACCAGCGTCGATCTCACCCTCGCGCAGGCACGCTCTCCCAATATTGAACAGGTTCTTCAGACTTGCGGCCTGCGGGAAAAGGTTGATATTTTCTACGAGCCAAAGACCTTCAACTGGAGGCTCATGAAATTTCTAGAAGAAGAGCCGCCGAGGTCTTTCAATCTCTGCTATTTGGGCGGCCACACCTGGGTCGAAACTGGCTATGCGTTCTGCTTGATCAGGCAGATGCTGCGGCCTGATGGATGGGTCGTCTTCGGTGATCTATCACACACGTATCGGAGCTCTCGCAACCGCGACAGTTCTTGGGTTCTTCGACTATCAGAAGACGAACAAACCCTTGCGCAAGTAGAACGAGTTTTCACGCTGATCGTCATGAGAGATCCCTCATTTGATACCTTCCGCCGAATAGGCCGTCTTGGTTTTGCCCACAAGCGCCCTGCTCCCGAGATCGCACTCACGGACCTCGACGTAGAGAGGCAAATCTGTAACGCGGCAAATCTGGCTCGCACGGACCCTGAGTTTCGTTATCAACTATTGCGGTATCCGTCAGCTGCACTTGCCTCGCTGTCAAGAGCATCCGTCGAGAACGATTATCGCCACATCCGCTTCGCCGAATCGGACCTTTGGAGCCCGCTCGCACCCGATGTCTCCGATAACGGAGTGGTCACCCACTTCCTAGAAAAACCGGAATGGGAAAGCGACGTTACAGAGTCCACTCTGGTTGAGTGGATGCGGAACGGTGTGACTTGAAGAAAGAAGCCATCTCGATCTATGCTTCTCCCACCTGTGCAGGGTCGAGGCGTGCCCCCGCACGTCTCGACCCTGCGAAAACACAATCAAAACCTGCTTATGAGCGTCTTATTTCGCTTGGCCGACACTGCCAGACTGCCTACCAGATTCGCCGCTTCACAGGAATTACGACGGCATTTTATTTCGACTGGATAGGTTCTCCCCTTGAAGGGCTCCTGACCTTGCTGCGGCAGCGATTCCATGGCTGCTTTGAACGGAGCGAGCTTATCGTCGCTGAAAACGGTGCAACAGTAAAGGACCGCCTCACCGGGATTTCATACCGGCACTGCTTCTCAAGAACGCCTGCAGGTGTCACCATCACACCGGATCTCATTGCTCAGGAGTACGATGCGCAGCGAGCAAAGATGGAGTTCTTGGCTTCACGAACTCAGCGTGCCGCACGGTCGGAAAAGGTTCTTTTTGTCCGCCAGGACAAACTGTCTCTTGCATCTGCCAAAGAACTTCACCAGGCAGTAATTCAGTTCTCCGGACATTCGCGATCAGACTTACTTGTCGTATCCCCTTATCGTGACGTTCCTTTGCCGAGCGATTTACCAGAAGGTCTCTTCTTTGAGTGGGGCGCCTCTTTGCCCACAGGCAAAGAGAACTGGAAAGGTGTGGATGCTGAATGGGACAGGATCTTTGAAAAATTTGTTAGCAAGGCTGTGCTCCACGAAACTCCCATCACTAGGGACCCGAACTCTGCTGATGAGCCGTTGTGCCAAGATCAGCATTCGCAGACAGCGTCCTTTCCGAGCCCAAGGAAATCCTTGGCTCAGGCCACCGCCTTAATTGTCCCTCTGCCCGAACCAGGTCATATTGTGCCGACACTACGATCGGCAGCTTGGCTTGCACACTGCGGTTGTCATGTTGAATACCTCGTTCCCGCACACATGTCTTCACTGCTGCACGGTACCAGTGCATCCATCAACTCCTTTGGCACAATTCCGGACTCGCCCGAGAAACAGGTTACGCTCTCAGGTCAGCACATACGCAAAAGGCTTGCGATGAAAGCTGGCCATGCAACGATCGAAGGCGTTTTAGAGCAGTGGCTGGTAGAGTGTGGCGCGGGTCGGTCGTACGACCTAGTCCTTTTAGACGCGAAGTTAGCTTCGCCTCCGGTGCTCGCCAAACTTCAACGTTTTCGTCGAGTGGTTATTTTCTCGACATCGCTGCCCAATTGGAATCTAACGGAACGATACGACCAAAGGTTTCCACGGCTGATCTTCTGCCCACAAGAGCTTGAAGTCCCGCAATTCAGAGATGACAATACAAGTCATTGGTACGTTGAGCCGAGTCTTCCTCCTGTCGAGAACCAAGGAGGAGGAGAAATGGTGTCTTTGTTGGAACAGCCTACTGTTCTGGTGAGCTTTGGGACTCAAAGTGTTCGTGACCGGATGCTAGAACATAAGCTCAACTTGGTGGTTCAACTTGCATCACGTCGATCCGACGTACGTTTTCTGATCTCTGGGTGTATTCCTGAAGCGGCAAACTGGCGGAACAAAGCTCCAACAAATGTGACAGTGCATGACGGCTACCTACCTCAGCGAGATTTGCTCTTCGGGGTAAGTGCAATTATTCATCACGGAGGGCTCGGCACTCTGAAGGAATCTGTAGTTGCGGGTGTGCCGATGATTGTGCTACCGTCTGGTTTCGATCAACCTTTCAATGCTATGAGGGTTCGGCATCATGGGTTGGGTGAGGCATTGTTTGCTGAATCTCAGAGCTGCGACAATCTCGAAAATGTTCTAACTAAAGCTTTGGAGGGCCGATTTAGACCGGGAATATTTCGGATGCAGGGCATCTTCAAGGAATATGAGGAAGTAGCTCCGTCTCGGAAGATAATCCATACATTGTTTTTGTAGACTCACGGATGAGGCCTCGATACGGGATGGCATCAACGTCTTCGGGCAGCTGGACCCTGTGGCAGACCGTGTACGATGCGGTCCTCGATCTCTTCGATGTGCGCTTCGAGCTGGTCGAGCAAGGTGAGCTGCACCTGGATCATGGCCGCCGTGTCGCGTGGCAACTTGTCCAGCGTGGCGTCGATGTAGACCCGGCCCTTGACGCCAAACAGGTCGCTGATGCCGGTGGCCTGCAGACCGCAGCGGTCGATGGGGGCGTGAATGCGGTGCGGCTTCGTTGGGGTTGGCGAGGTGCGGACGGGCCCGGCCTTCTCCATCTCGTCCACCATCAGTACCAGTGGCCGGTGGCTTCGAGTGTGATCTCGCTCTGAGGAGGAAGGGTATGCAGGAAGTCGATGTAGTGCTGCCGGTGGTGCTCAATCCTGACCGGCGGCGAGGTCTTGCCCTTCGAGTCGATGGCGACAAAAACGGAGAACTGCTTGTGAGCATCGCATCCGATCACGGCTGGCATAGTGGTCTCCTATGAGGCGCGGGTGCGCTTTCATAGGTTCACCCCCGACCGAAGTGGCGCTCGCTCGCAGACCATCGAACCTGCCGTTCACAGTCCAAGCCCGAAGCCGATGTTCCTCTCGATTCTGGGAGCTACCTCGTGCTGAGGCAGCGTAATCTCCCGAACATGG
Source organism: uncultured Acidobacteriaceae bacterium (assembly GCA_964245045.1). Classification (GTDB taxonomy): domain Bacteria; phylum Acidobacteriota; class Terriglobia; order Terriglobales; family Acidobacteriaceae; genus Granulicella. The sequence continues at coordinate 7,436 of CAXTLD010000121.1, forward strand.
GCACTCCGGTGCGACACATCCCGTCCCAGCGCCACGCCTAACCCCTCCCGGTCGTTCGTAAACAGCTGCGCATCGTGCGCCCCGCGCGAGACAGCAACGTAGGCCATTCGGTTGTTGAGCAGATCCTTGGCGCCAAGCTCGGTGTCTACATGGATGAGTACACGGTCGGCGGTCTGGCCCTGGCTGGAGTGGCTGGTGACCG
>CAXTLD010000122.1:0-7569 GCA_964245045.1 uncultured Acidobacteriaceae bacterium
GCTTCCATAAGTTCCGTTTCCGCACGGGCCCAGCCTGCCTCAAGATCCGAGACCCTTCTGCGGCCTTCCCTGTTTGGACGCCAAGATGCCCTGCGGGCGAGCAGCCGTTCCGGGGCCGGGGCCCGGGCCCCGGCGCTGGCGCATGGCCTCAAACAGGACGACCGCGCCCGCCACCGACACGTTGAGCGACGACACGCTGCCGGCCATGGGGATGCGCAGCAGAAAGTCGCACGTGCGCTTCACCAAATCGTGGAGCCCGGTGCCCTCCGACCCGAGAACGAGGCAGCAGTCGGCGTTGAAGTCGAAGTCGGTATAGATCGGGTCGCCGCGTTCGTCGAGGCCGACGATCCAGACCCCAGTCTTTTTCAGCGTTTCAAGCGCCCGGGTTAGGTTGGTCACGCGGGCGATGCGGACGTGTTCGCTGGCTCCCGCCGAGCTCTTTGCGACAGTGGCTGTCAGGGGCGCGGAGCGGCGCTCGGGCAGCAGCACGCCGTCTACACCGGCGCCGTCGGCCGAGCGCAGGAGCGCGCCCAGGTTGTGTGGATCCTCCACCCCGTCCAGCGCCAGAAAGAATCGTTTGCCGCTGGCACCCGCGGGCGTCGCCAGCAGGTCTTCGAGCGCCAGAAAGCTGCGTTCGCGCACAAAGGCCACCACGCCCTGATGCTGGTCGGTGCGGGCGTGGCGCGTCAGCTGCTCGCGCGACTCCGCGTCCACCCGCACGCCGACGGCGCGGCAAAGCTCCAGCAGAGCGTCCAGGCGCGGGTCGCGACGCGCCTCGCGTTCCCGCGCGACGCTGACGTGCTTCAGCTGCCCGGGGCGCGCCCGCAGCGCCTCGTTCACCGGATGCAAACCGTACAGAACGTCCATCCCTCCAGTGTAACGGCGCAGCCCGATCGAAGCCTGCGCAGAGGCGAGCAGGTAGACTGACCGTGCGCGAATTAGCGAAGTTGCGGAGTCTTTCTCTTGCGGACCGTCGTCCAAACTGATGTGAGTTCCACCTCCAGGGTGTTGAGTGCGGATGCGGCGCGGGCCGTTGAGCTTGAAAACGCAGCGATTGCGCGCGGCTTAAAGCGTCAGGACCCCGATCTGCTCGATTCGCTGATCGAGACCTACAAGCATCGGCTGATGCGGTACCTGATGTTTCTCACCGGCAAGCGTGAGGTTGCCGAAGACCTGTTTCAAGAGGTCTGGATCCGGGTGCTGCGGCGCGGGTCCCAGTACAACGGCAAAGCGCGCTTTGACACCTGGATCTTTACTATCGCACGCAACCTGGTCATCGATCTATCCCGCAAAAGGACTATGGCGTCGCTGGACGAAATGCGCGAAGGTGGGGAAGACGAGCGTCCGTTTGAGATCGTCGAAGAGAGCCCGTCGCCGCTGGAGCGGTATGAGTTTCAGGAAAATGCAGCGGAGCTCGCCATGGTGTTGGGGACGCTCGAACCCAGTTATCGCGAGGTGTTAACCCTTCGGTTTCACGAAGAAATGTCGCTGGACCAGATCGCCACGCTGACTGCGGCGCCCCTGTCCACGGTGAAGTCACGCCTGTATCGCGGTTTAGCCGCGCTCAAGCCGGCGATGTTGGCTCTTCGGGCGCGCCCGCAGGGCCGTGACGCCGGGGAGGCACGCCCTTGAGACCTCACCTGAGACCTCATCAGAGCTCGGACGGAAACCCGGAGCGCGGCGCCGCGCGCGCGGCTGTCGTCAACCGCACGCGTCGCATCATCCGCGAACAGGCCGTGGCCATGCAGCAGCAGCGGGAGCGCTCGCGGAGCCTCCTTGCGCCGTTGCTGATCTCGTCCGCGCTGCTGTTGGTGATCTGCTACGCGATCTGGAGCGTGATGGCGGGCTACGACCTCACTCCCAACGGTGTGCCCGATGCGAGCGATCAGGTGTTGCTGCTGCTGCTGTGGTCGCTGCCGGTGTCGGTGGTGGTGCTCGGCCTGACCTGGCTCCGACGCCAGAGTCTTAGCAGCGGAGAACGGGCGCGATGACCTCCTGGTGGACCGCCCGGCAGGTCGAGGGTTCGAGCGGCGACGACGAGCTGCGCATGATCCCGCGCTGGTCCATGGCGCTGGCGCTGGTGCTGTTTACCGCCATGCAGTACGTTTTTCACGGCGTCATGCCGCACCACAAGCACGAGCTGCTGCCCTTGCGGCTCATGATGGGCTACGCCTGGGGATCGCTGGTGGCCAGCTACGCCCTGCTGCTGGGCTATGTCAGCCGCGATGTCCGGCGGCGCGGCATGTCTGCCGCATTGTGGATGCTGGTCTGCATCGTGCTGCCGGGCGGCATCGGCGCGGTGGTCTACTTCCTCCTGCGCCAGCCGGTGCTTTCACGCTGCCCGAACTGCGCCACGGCAATCGCCGCCACGTTCAACTTTTGTCCGCAGTGCCAATTTCAGATGGCGCCGGTGTGCGGGCTGTGTCACCGCGGAGTGCGCATCACCGACGTTTTCTGCACCACCTGCGGGCACGACCTGGCCGAAGACGGCGCCCCCGGTCGCCTGCGGGCCTACAGCGATTGACGGCGTTCGCGCCCCCGTGTGGCCGACCGCCGCGTCGTATAGTCGAGAGCAGTTCCCCTCATGGCCACCGCCCCCCTCACCGCGTTGATCGTCGATGACGAGCCCCTTGCACGGCAGGAGTTGAAGTATCTCCTGGACCGCGCGGGCGGGGTCGCCGTGGTGGCGCAGGGCGCCAACGGTATCGAAGCCGTGGATCTGATCCGCACCCACAAGCCCGATGTTGTGTTTCTAGACGTGCGCATGCCCGGGTTGGACGGCTTCGCCGTGCTGCGCAAGTTACTCACGGCGGATCGGCATATTCCTCTGCCGCAGGTCGTGTTCGCCACCGCCTTCGACCAGTACGCGGTAAAGGCGTTCGAGGTCAACGCCGTCGATTACCTGCTGAAGCCGTTCGATAGCAAGCGATTGGCGCAAACGCTGGACAAGCTGCGCGCCCGCGCCCGCGGTCACGACGACGAGGCCGACCCATCCCGTCTCGAACCCCCCTTGCCCGCTGCCGAGAAGCCTCCGGCCGTTGCCATCGCTCCCAAGGAGCGTCGGCCACCGATCGTTCCGGCACCCGCAACCCCCAGCGCCGGTCCGGCCAGCGGGGCGCGGCTGTGGGAGATGGCGCAGGCCAAGCTGGACACCCTGCTGCGGTTGGTCGAGGAGGGTGCGCTCGGGGGCAGCGCCGTCGCCTCGCCCACGCCGGTTCGCACGGGCCGCGTCGTCGTGCGCCTGGGCGACCGCCTGTTGTTGGTGAACCAGAAGGACGTTTGCTTTGCCTCAATCGAGGAAGGCCGCATCTCCGTAGTCACCAAGACGCTGGAAGGCGACAGCAATGTCCGCACCCTGGAAGAACTCGCCGAACAGCTCGAGCCCTCGCAGTTCTGGCGAGCGCACCGGTCCTACCTGGTAAACCTGCAGCATATCCGCGAGGTGATGCCCTGGTTTAAGTCCAGCTATAAGCTGCGGATGGACGACCGTAACGCGACCGAGATCCCGGTCAGCCGATCGCAGACCCGGCGGCTGCGCGAGCTATTCAAGCTCTAACGCTTAGGCCGGGCGGGTGCGGGTGAGGCCGCCGACGCCGGCACGTCGGCCCGCAGTTTGGCCTCGTGGCGTCGCTTATAGTAGCTGACCAGATCGGGGTAGAACTCAAACGCGAGCGACCCAAAGGCCCCTTCGCCGGTCACCGTGAAGCCGCGTTCAAAGATAAGACCCACGCCGCGGTCCGAGGCCGGGTAGTAGACATTGGAGATCGCCCCACCGATGAGGTTGCCGCCGATGTTGGACACGTTGGGCTGCCACTTGCCGTTGTCGCCCCGGCAGCGCACGGTGGACAGGGCGGCGTACCACAGCCTGCCTTTAACGGTGCCGTGCCCCAGCCGGAAGTAGCGCGGATCCTGGTGCAGAACGATCGGCAGCACCGCATTGCCCCAAAAATTGCCGTCCACATTGTCCGCATAGGCCGCGCCGAACCGTTTCCCGAAACCAGCTGCCCCCTGGTTGTACTCCGGGTACGTGTCCTCGGCCTGCTCGATGCCCGCGTTTAACCCAGCTATGGTGAATGTGAACGGATCGACAGCCGAGTGAAACCAAAGGCTAAATTTTTCAGACGGCTTCAGGGGCTTCGCCTGTCCGCTCTGCACCGTGTTGAAGGCCGGCATGATGCCCAGCAGGCGTTGCTTTTCTTCTTCTTTGACCTGGTCTCCGGAGTCCGCCGTGGGTGCGGTCTGCGCCGTTGGCGTCGCATCCGGGAGTGGCTTTTGGACCGCGGGGGTTTGCGCGCTGGGTGCCTCGGGCAAAGCGCGCGCGTCCGGGTCCCGGCTCTGCGCCGGCAAAAGATTCGCCGAGCAAAGGGCCAGGCACACGAGCAAAAGACGTAATTTCGGCATCAGGTTAGCTGCTTATGAGACGTCTTGCCGTCGCCCAAGTTGCGGAAAATCGCTAGCGGTATATCTCCAATCGGGCTAATTTGTTACGCTCCGCATCATGCGTCCGCGCACATCCACACCGCGTCACCCCGGCCTGCGGCGTGCAGTTGTTGCCCTTGCCGGCTTCGTGTTGCTGCTATACCCACTGGATTGGGTGGTCTGGCGCGTTCGTCTAGCCGTCGGGCAGGGCCTGGACTCGGTCGACGTCACCCAAACTACGGCGGCGACCCTGAAGGGCAATCACTTCGAGGTGTACTCCCAACAGACCACGTCGGTGAACTGCAGCCGGTCGCTGCTCCCGGAGGCCGGCGCGGGCCCATGCTGGTGGGTGCGCCGCCATCCGCAAGTCGTGACCCAGTACTGAGGCTCCCGGGTATCTAGGGGGCCGCGTGTCCATGCAGCAGCCAGCCAAAGCGGTACACCACCCCGACCGTGCCGGAGTAGGCCGTAAAGTGGCCTGCGTTGGAGGTCGCTCCCGAGGGGTCGAACGGAACGCTCCAGATCTGCGCCTGACCGTCGAAAAGCACCGCAAAATGCGGGGTCGTGTCGACTTCTACGCCCACGCCGGGCGAAATGACATTGCTGGTGGTGCGGAGATAGCGGAACGCCTGCATGGGCACGGCCAGGCCGCCACCTTGGTAGTTCAGCGCGCCGCGGCCAAACAGGAAGTCCGCGTAGGGCCGGAACGGATGGTAGCGTTTCTGTACGCGCAGGCCGCCTTCCACGTGCTCCTCGCCCACCACGGCACCGCTGTCCAGCGGATAGGTTCCACGTACCTCAATGGAGGGTAAAAAACCTTTAAAAGGCCGAATGCCGAGGTCCAGACCGGCGGTGATCCCCAGATTGCGGCTGCCGAGCAGGCCGGTGTAGGAGCCCGTGATTCCGCCAAAGGCGGAGGGAATCAGGGGACGGCTGGCCGCCGGCAGGCTTTGGCTCTCCGTCGGCGGAGCAAACAGAAGTGCGAAACAAAACAGAGCCCAAACCAGCAGCGAAACGAAGAGACGAGAGGTGCGCAAACGAACTCCTTGTGCCACCACAAGAATATGACGGGAACCCCCGCGCCGGGGAGAGAATCTCGGTTGTGTCGCCTCTCCGAGTACCAATATGGGTCTGTGTAAGCCCGCAGGCCGTCCGGATGCCCGGATTGCCGTCGCGTAGCCGAAGGTAGACAATAGACGTACCCGTTCCCGAGGGGGAGCATGCCCGACGATCGCAAAACCTTACCCGAACAGCCCGCGCCGCACGAGGCGTCCCAAGAGTCTTCCACGTCCCACGGCCTGAGCCGGCGAACCTTCCTGTCTGGGTTGGGCGCTACAGGCGTCGCGGCGGTTGCGCCGCCTGCTCGCAGTGTCGCTCAAAATACGGCCCAGGCAGCCCCGGCAGCTACCCCAGCCGCCTCCGGCGTCGTTCCGCTTACGCTCAAGGTCAACGGACGTGAACGCCAGCTCAACATCGAGCCGCGCGTCGCGCTGCTGGACTGCCTGCGCGAAGACCTGGACCTGCCTGGCACCAAAAAGGGCTGCGACCACGGCCAGTGCGGCGCATGCACCGTGCATGTGAACGGCCGCCGGGTACTCTCGTGCATGAGCTTCGCCGTGATGCACGCCGGCGACGAGATCACGACGATCGAGGGCCTTGGGCAGCCCGGCAACCTCCATCCCATGCAGGCCGCCTTTGTGGAGCACGACGCCTACCAGTGCGGCTATTGCACCTCCGGCCAGATCATGTCCGCCGTCGCCCTGCTCAAAGAACCCGTTGGGCCCAGCGACGCGGATGTGAAGGCCAACATGTACGGCAACATCTGCCGTTGCGGCACCTACCCCAACATTGTCGCCGCCGTGCAGGCCGTTCGCCGCCAGCAGGCCTAGCTCCGTTTCCGTATCCTTCTCGCAACCAAGGACCCGCATGGAAGCCTTTCACTTCATCCAAGCCGCCACCCCGCAGCAGGCCATCGCCGAGGGCCGCAAGACGCCCACGGCGCAGCTGAACGCCACAGTGCGCTTCGTCGCTGGCGGAACCAACCTGACCGATCTGATGAAGCTCAACGTCGAGCGCCCCACGGAGGTCATCGACATCAACCGCCTTCAGCTGGGCGAGATCGAATCACTGCCTGACGGCGGCCTGCGTCTGGGTGCGCTGGCCCGCAACGCCGATGTGGCCCACCACCCAGTCGTGCAGCGCGACTATGCCGTGCTCTCCCAGGCGCTGCTGGCCGGCGCCTCCCCGCAGATCCGCAACATGGCCACCACGGCCGGCAACCTCCTGCAGCGCACCCGTTGCGTCTACTTCCGCTCCACCGAGCACCGCTGCAATAAGCGCGCGCCCGGCTCCGGCTGCGACGCCATGGACGGCCACAACCGCATGCTCGCCATCCTGGGCACCAGCGACCACTGTATTGCCACCAACCCGTCGGACCAGAACGTCGCACTCGCCGCGCTTGAGGCGACGGTCCACATCCAGGGCCCGCGCGGCGAGCGCAGCGTGCCCATCGCCGAGTTCTACCTCCTGCCCGGACGCACGCCAAACATCGAAACCGTGCTTCAGCCGGGCGACGTGATCACCGCCGTCACGCTGCCGCCCGTGGCCCCCGACACGCGATCGGTCTACCTCAAGCTCCGCGACCGTGCCGCCTATGAGTTCGCGCTGGCCTCCGCTGCCGTGGTGGCGCAGACCGCCAATGGCCGCCTCCAGCGCGTGCGCGTCGCCCTGGGCGGGGTGGGCACGGTGCCCTGGCGCGCGCACGAAGCCGAGCACCTGCTGGAAGGCCAGCCCGCGAGCCCGGAGTTGTTTCGCCGCGCCGCCGCCGCCGCGCTCCGCGACGCCAAACCTCGCCAGGAGAACGCTTTCAAGATCGAGCTCGCCCAGCGCTGCCTCACCCACGCCCTCACCACCGTCACCGCCTAGGCCGCAAAAGTCCCGCGCAAAGCGATGCCCGAAATCGAAGGGGCACGGCTTCAGCCGTGCCGTAGAAATTGCGAAGAGCAAAGGGGCTTGAGCCCCTGAGGTTATCCGGAGAACCCCGATGCCGCAGCAAAACGGATCCAACCAGCCCCAAAACCAGCCCACACCGCCCTCGGCCATCATCGGCCCCCCCCCCCCCCCCCTCGCGGGCCCCCGCCCGCCCCCCCG
>CAXTLD010000123.1:0-7455 GCA_964245045.1 uncultured Acidobacteriaceae bacterium
CACCGAAACGGCGTCGGGCAAAGGGGGTGCCGGCAGCGGGGTCGGCGTGGGGTCGCCTCCTGCCGGCGGGGTCGTTTTTTTGCGGAACAAATCGAGCAGACTCATCGTGTTCCATTATCAGGGCTGCGGAGCCGATGCGGCGATTGGGAGCCGAGCGGCGGCGCTCAGTTTGGCTTGGGCAAGCGGAAGTCCACGCCCAGGGCGCGGTTGACCCGTTCCGTGGTGAGCAGATCGATGTCGTCCAGTGGGATCTCGCGCATGTGCTGGCCCGGGAGGAGCAGCGCCGAGCGGGTCAGGGCGTAGTTGCGGATCTGCTCGGGCGGGCGACCGTCTTTGAAGACGAGCGTGACGACGTCCTCCTGCGGCTGCGGGGCGGGCGGGTTGATGACCGTGACCGACGGTGCGGCGTTGTAGTACGGGTACGGCGCGTACACCATGGGGCTGCTGCCGTCGGCCGGTGGCGGGCCGTAGGCGTCTGAGGGTTGCGGGCTGTAGGCGTCCGGGGGCTGCTGCCCGGCGTAGGGGTCGGCACCTTGGCCGGGGTAGGCGTAGGTGTCCGGCGCGGCGTACGGGGACGCGGTCTGGTCGTAGAGGAAGTTGTCGTTGAAGCCCCAAAACGGGTCGAGAAAACTGTAGTTGTAGAAGACCGGGTACGGGTACACGGGGGAGAGCCACGGGGCGCGGGCGCGGGGGTAGAAGCGCGGTGGGCCGCCATTGCGAGGGCGGCTGGGAGCGACGTGGTACGCGCCGTTCGAGGGCCCGTAGGGCGACCGCAGCCCGCCAAAGGTGGGCTGGTATACGCGGGGTGCGCTTCGATAGCCAAAGGCGCTGCTGTTCGGGAGATGCACTACCGGGGGCCTCGCGAAGCCGGGGCCCGCGCCGAAGCGAGGCGCGGTGCCAAAGCCCGAACGGGACGGTGCAGAAACGCTCCCGTGGAAGCCGCTCGCAGGTGCGCCGCCGGCGGCGAATCCGCCCCGTGCGCCACCGCGCTGCGCCGGGGAAGGAGGCGCGAGCAGAAACCAAAGCAGCGCAAGTGCGGAGGGGAACCGCATGCGTGTAGCGTACGCCTTTTCCGCGCGACGAAGAAGGGCCAGACCTGCAGGGCGCGCAGAACGTAGAATCGCGACAACGATCTGGGCGATTCAACAATGTTCGGGGCAGGAGTGCGGCCATGGTGGTGGTGGAAGAGGCGGTGGAGCTCGCGACGGCGTGGGGATCGATGCGAACGCATGTGGTGCGGCCGGCGGCGCCGGGGCGGTACCCGGGGGTTGTGTTTTTTACCGAGATCTTTCAGGTGACCGGGCCGATTCGGCGCACGGCGGCCAACCTGGCCGGCCATGGGTACGTGGTGGCGGTTCCCGAGGTCTACCACGAGTTCGAGCCTGCCGGAACGGTGTTGCCCTATGACCAGGGCGGGTCGGATCGCGGCAACGAGCTGAAGTACGCCAAAGAGCTCGGGAGCTACGACGCCGATACCCGGGCGGTGCTGGACCACCTGAAGGGCCGGGCCGATTGCACCGGCGTCCTGGGCGCGATGGGCATCTGTTTGGGTGGGCATCTGGCGTTTCGGGCGGCCTTGCAGCCGGACGTGCGCGGGACAGTGTGCTTTTATGCGACGGACCTCGCGCAGGCGTCGCTGGGCAAGGGGCGAGGGGACGACTCGCTGCTGCGCGCGGGGGAGATCCGCGGTGAGCTGCTGATGGTGTGGGGGCGGCAGGACCCGCATATCCCGACCGAAGGGCGCATGACGGTGCTGGCGCGGCTGAACGAGGCCGGGGTGCGGTTCAGCTGGCACGAGGTGAACGGGGCGCATGCGTTTCTGCGCGACGAAGGGCCGCGGTATGACCCGGAGTTGGCGCACAGCCTGTATGGCCTGGTGTTCGCGTTCCTGCATCGGCGGCTGGGCGCGGGCGACTTGCCCGCGTGACCGACCGGCTGAGCGGGACTGCACCGCAGCGTGTGCGCCGGTGCGGGCTGTGTATGATGGGTCCGCTTCCCGATGGCTCCGGTTGGACGTTCCGAACGAGGTGAGGATGTGCGTGTGTTGCTCGGCGCGTTGGATCAGGGGACGACGAGCACGCGGTTCATGGTGTTCGACCGCGGCGGCAACATCGTCGGCTCCGCGCAGCGCGAGCATGAACAGATCTATCCGCAACCCGGCTGGGTGGAGCACCGGCCCGAGGAGATTTGGCAACGCACCCTGGAGGTGATGGAGGAGGCGTGCGGCCGCGCCCAGCTGCAGACTGGGGAGCTCGTTGCGATCGGCATCACGAACCAGCGCGAGACCACGGTGGTGTGGGATTGGCGGACCGGCGAGCCGGTGGCGAACGCGATCGTTTGGCAGGACACGCGTGTAAGCGAGTACACGTCCGCGATGGCGCGCGACGGTGGGCAGAATCGCTTTCAAGAGGCGACGGGACTGCCGCTGGCGACGTACTTCAGCGGTCTGAAGATTCGCTGGATTCTGGACCACGTGCCGGGCGCACGGGCCCGCGCCGAACTCGGCGATCTGCTGTTCGGCAACATGGACAGCTTTCTGCTGTGGCAGCTGACGGGCGGCGTGGACGGCGGTCTCCATTGCACGGATGTGACCAACGCGAGCCGCACGCAGCTGATGAACTTGGGTACGCTCGCGTGGGATCCGCAGATGCTGGAGACCTTCGGGATTCCGGCTGCGATGCTGCCGGAGATCCGCTCCAGCAGCAGCGACTTTGGCGAGGCCAAGGTGCCTTGCGTGCAGGGTGTGCCCATCTGCGCCATGCTGGGCGACCAGCATGCGGCGCTGGTGGGCCAAACCTGCTTCCGGCCGGGGCAGGCGAAAAATACGTATGGCACGGGCTGCTTTCTGCTGATGAACACCGGCGAGCGCCCGGTGCGGTCTCAGCATGGGTTGCTGACGACGGTGGGGTACCGTTTCGGGACGCAGCCTACGGTGTATGCGCTGGAAGGCAGCATCGCGATCACGGGCGCGTTGGTGCAATGGGTGCGCGACAACCTTGGTCTGATCCGCACGAGCGAAGAGATTGAATCGTTGGCGCGGTCCGTGGCCGATAACGGCGGCGTGTACGTGGTGCCGGCGTTTTCCGGGCTGTATGCGCCTTACTGGAAGGACAACGCGCGCGGCGTGATCGCGGGGCTGACCCGCTACGCCAACAAGGGTCACATTGCGCGCGCGGTGCTGGAGGCGACGGCCTTTCAGACGCGCGAGGTGGTGGACGCGATGGAGGCTGACTCCGGGATTTCGCTCGACCAACTGCGCACCGACGGCGGCATGGTGGCCAACGACCTGCTGATGCAGTTCCAGGCAGACCTGCTGGACCGACGCGTCGTGCGCCCGGCGATGCGCGAGACCACGGCCCTGGGCGCGGCGTACGCCGCGGGGCTGGCGCGCGGGGTGTATCGCGACACGGACGACTTGGTCGCGAACTGGTCGGTGGACAAAACGTGGGAGCCGCAGATTGAGGCCGGCGAGCGCGAACGGCTGATGCGGCAATGGAAGAAGGCGGTGACGCGTACGTTTGACTGGGTGGATGCGTGAACGAAAGAGCGATGTTGCGTAAGGCGTATGTGGGTGAGCTGATCGCGGAGGCTGTGGCCATGTGCCTGATCATCACGATCGGCGACTCGGTGGCGGCGATGTACAGCATGTATGACCCGAGCCCGTATAAACAGGCGTACTGGGGCGTGTGCATCACATGGGGGCTGGCGGTGACGCTCGCCATCTATGCGACGGCGTCGGTGAGCGGATGCCATGCCAACCCGGCGGTGACGCTGGCGCTGGCGATGTATCGGCGGTTCGCCTGGCGCAAAGTGGTGCCGTACTGCGCGGCGCAGGTGCTGGGTGCCTTTGCGGGCGCGGTGCTGGTGTATGCGCTGTTTTCTCCCGTGATCAACGCCTTCAACGCCGCGCATGGGCTTAGGCGCGCCGCGGGCGGTGCGGCGGGGGTGTTCTTCACCCATCCGGGGGACCTGATCACGCTCACCCATGCGTTTACGGACGAGATCATCCTGACCGCTATTCTGATCTTTGGGATCTTTGCGATCACCGAGCAGTACAACGAGCAGGCGCCGCAGGCGAACTCGGGCGCGCTGATGATTGGGTTCCTGGTCGCTGCGATCGGCGCGTCGGCGGGGTACCTGGAGGGTTGGGCGCTCAATCCGGCGCGCGATGTTGGGCCGCGGCTGTTTTGCTTTCTGGCTGGGTGGGGGGCATCGGCGTTTCCGTCACCCGCGAGCTACTGGTGGGTGCCGGTGCTGGGGCCGCTGCTGGGCGCGGTGGTGGGCGGGGCGGCGTACCAGTGGTTGATCCATCCCTTCTTACCGGCGCGGAACCGGGCGGCGCGGCTGCCGGATGCGGTGCTGTAGATGCCGGCGATAACGCAGGCGATGACGCGGGCTGAGGCCTTTGACTCGCTCGGTGGCGAGCCGTTCGACGTGCTGGTAGTAGGCGGCGGCGCGACGGGTCTGGGGATTGCGCTGGATGCGGTGACGCGAGGGTTCCGGACGGCGCTGGTGGAAGGCGGCGACTTCGCGCAGGCGACGTCGAGCCGGGCGACGAAGCTGGTGCATGGCGGTGTGCGCTACCTGGCGAGCGGGCAGATCCACCTGGTGTATGAGGCGCTGCGGGAGCGCGCGGTGATGCAGCGCAATGCACCGCATCTGGTGCACGCGCAGCCGTTTCTGTTGCCGACGTATCGGTGGCAGGACCTGCCGTTTTACGGTGCAGGACTGCTCACCTATGACCTGATCTCGGGCCGGGCAACCATGGGGCCAACGCGGGTGCTGGGGCGGAGCGCGGCACTGGCGCAGATCCCGAACCTGAACGGCGAAGGGCTGCGCGGGGCGGTGCTCTACCACGATGGGCAGTTCAACGATGCGCGGTTTGCGCTGGCGCTGGCGCGGACGGCGGTGGACCGCGGGGCGACGGTGCTGAATTACGTGCGTTGCACGCAGTTGCTGCACGAGGGCGGCAAGACTGTGGGCGCGGTTGCGGTGGACGCCGAGACCGGGGCGGAACGTACGGTGCGGGCCAAGGTGGTGTTCAATGCGGCGGGCATCTTTGTCGACGAGGTGCGGCGCATGGAGGAGCCGACGGCGCGGCCCTTGCTGACGGTGAGTCGAGGGACGCATGTGGTGGTGCCCCCCGATGTGCTGGGCGGCCGGGCGGGCCTGATGGTGCCGAAGACCGCGGATGGCCGGGTGATCTTTGCGATCCCGTGGGAGGGTCGCGTGGTGATTGGAACAACGGACGTCCCAGCGGGGCAGGCGGCGATGGAGCCGGGCCACACGCGCGCGGAGATCGAGTTCCTTCTGGAGACGATTCGGCCGTATCTGGCGCGGCCGATCGGCGAGGGCGACATCCTGTCAGTGTTTTCCGGGTTGCGGCCGCTGGTGAGCGGCGCGGCGGCGAGCACGGCCAAGCTGTCGCGTGAGCACCATATCGAGGCGTCCGCGGAGGGGATGATCACGGTGACGGGCGGCAAGTGGACGACCTATCGGCGCATGGCCGAAGATGCGCTGAACTATGCGGGCAAGCACGGGATGCTGCCGAAGCGGGCCTGCGTGACGGCGGAGGTGGCGTTGCGGGGCAGGCCCGAAGGCGCGGGGACGGGCGACGCCGGGCTGGGTGAGTATGGGAGCGACGCAGGCGCAGTCGAGGCGCTGTGTGCGGAGGACCCGCGTTTGGCCGGAGCGATCGACCCGGCGCTGCCGTACCAGCTGGCACAGGTGGTGTATGCGGTGCGGGCGGAGATGGCGCGTACGGTGGAAGACGTGTTGTCGCGGCGGACGCGGGCGCTGCTGCTGGACGCGGCGGCGGCGCGGCGGTCGGCGGGGACGGTAGCGGCGCTGATGGCGGCGGAGCTGGGGCGCGATGTGGCGTGGACGGCGGCGCAGGTGCAGGCGTTTGGGGCGTTGGTGGACGCGGGGTACTTGCCAGGTTCTGCTTAGGGGTGGGGTACCCGGCCCCGGGTGTACTGTCGCCCTAAAGTCTCTGCTTTGTTACAGATGAGCCAACGCAGTGACTCAAGCTATTGCTTTTAGAGACTTTGCGGGTAAAGTCGCTGTTTGTTCGGGTCACGGGTATTGATGAGCTATGAGGTACGAGGTGGTGAGCGATGAGGTTCTTCGGTTTAGGATGCGCTTTGTTTAGGGTAGCAACGTCGGATGGAATTAAGGGCAAGGGCATGGGTGGCGGGGGTGCAGCGTTTGGGGAACCAAGGTGGTAACGGGCGGGTTGAGGTGTTGGTTGAAGGTTGCTTCTACGGCTGACTGTTTGAGCGCGGCTTAGGGCGGGGTGGGGTTCGTACGCGGCCTTTGCCGGTTGTGCTCGCGGACGGCCTGGAGGTGGGCGAGCATGGCCTGGCTTTCCCCTTTGTTGCCGGCGCGGGCGTAGGCGCGCACGAGCAGGAAGTAGGCCTGTTCGAGGGAGGGGTTGTCGCGGATGGCGTCGTTGCCCTGCTCAATTGCTTCGGGGAGGCGGTTGGCCCCGAGCAGCAGTTGCGCCAGTTCGAGGTGGGCGGGCGCATAGTGCGGGTCGATGGCCAGGGCACGGCGTACGGCTTCTTCGGCGGCGGCGCTGTTGTTCAGGGTCAGGTAGGCGAGGGCAAGCTGGTAGAAGGTACGGGGGGTGCCGGGCGAGAGGGCGATGGCGGACTGGTATTCCGCGACGGCTTCGGCCGCGTGCCCCTGCTTGGCGAGGGTGTTGCCCAGCAGATCGTGCGCCTGGTAGGAGTTTGGCTGGAGGCTGACGGCGTGGACGAGATCGTCGTGCGCGGCCTCGTAACGGCCCGAGTCGAACTCGCACTCGGCGGCCGTGATCAGAAATGCCGGTGAGGCTCCGAACGTGGTGCGATGCGGTGCGAGGAGGGTGAGGGCGTCCTCGGTGCGGCCTTCGAGCTGGTAGACGTTGGCCAGCAGGGTAAGGGACTCGACGGAGGGGTCGCCGTGGAAGGCGAGCTCCGCAGCCTGTTGGGCGTGGTGGAGATCGTGAACCTGTATATAGACCGTGGCACGTAGCGCGGCCTCCTGCGGCGGGGTGGAGGCGTCGGTAGGGGACGAACGGAGGGCGTCGGCGGCTTCGGGGGCGCGACCGGCGAGCAGCAGCAGGCGGGCGAAAGAGGTAGCAACACTGGGGTTGGCCGGGAACGCGACGTGGGTTTGCTGGAGGACAGACTCAGCCTTTTGGGCGTCGCCTGTGCCTTCGAGGGCGGCGGCGAGCAGAAGACCGAAGCGTGGGTCACAGGCGGAGTTCGCGGGGCTGAGGATTTGAACGGCCTCGGGGAACGCATCGCGCTGCATGGCGGCGCTGGCCTGGGCGAGGAGGGCGTTGCGCGCGGGTGTGGCGGGACAGGATGCGGGGCGGGTAGGGGCTTGCGGAACGGCGGTGGCCCTCCTCCGGTGCGCATGAAGGGCCATGCACAACAGGAGGAGGGCCGCCGACCGGGTGGAACAACG
>CAXTLD010000124.1:0-7262 GCA_964245045.1 uncultured Acidobacteriaceae bacterium
CGCGAAACCCCCGCTGCCGTCGCCCAGTACGTCACGTACACCAGCGTCAACAGCATCTTGTACCTGGATCACGTCCGCGTGATCGACGGCACCGGCGCCCCACCGCTCGAGAACGCCACCCTGGTGCTGCTAGACGGGCGCATCGACGCCATCCTGCACGCGAACCAGAACATGAACGTCGCCTGCGGCCCCGGCAGTTGCCCGGCACTCCACATTGATCTCACCGGCTACACCGTCCTCCCCGGCCTCGTCGGCATGCACGACCACATGTACTACATCGCGCGCCCCGACCTCGACGTCCAGGGCCACAGCGAGCCGCCCCTCGTCGTCCCGCAGATGACCTTCACCTCGCCCCTCCTGTACCTCGGCGCGGGCGTCACCACCCTGCGCACCACAGGCTCCGTCGAGCCCTATACCGACCTCAACCTCCGCCGGCAGATCGACGCCGGCGAGCTCCCCGGCCCGCACATGGACGTCACCGCGCCCTACCTCGAGGGCCCGCACTCGCCATTCATCCAGATGCACCAGCTCCGCGACGCCGACGACGCCCGCCGCACCGTCGACTTCTGGGCCGACCAGGGCGCCACCAGCTTCAAGGCCTACATGAACATCACCCGCGACGAGCTCGGCGCGGCCATCCAGCAAGCGCACAAGCGCGGCCTTAAGCTCACCGGCCACCTTTGCTCGGTGACCTACCCCGAGGCCGTCGCGCTCGGCATCGACGACCTCGAACACGGCTTCTTCGTCAACACGCAACTCGACCCCGGCAAGCAGCCCGACGTTTGTCCCCGCACCGTCGGCAACCCCACCCTCGCCCAGATGCAAGCCAACGGCCCCGAGGCCCAGGCCTTGATTAAGCTCCTCGTCGCCCACCACGTGGCGCTGACCAGCACGCTGCCCGTCTTTGAAAGCGCCGACCCCCAACACCTCCATGTGCAGCAGCGCGTGCTCGACACGATGACCCCATCTACCCGCAACGACTACCTTGTCACCCGTAACGGCGAGCTCATGCGCCAGGCCGCCCCGCCCGCGCCCGGTGCCGTCGACCGCGCCTCCAACTTCCGCAACGGCATGGCGCTCGAGCGCGAGTTCGTCGCCGCCGGCGGCCTTCTGCTCGCCGGCCCCGACCCCACCGGCGACGGCGGCGTGCTCCCCGGCTACGGCGACCAGCGCGAGGTCGAACTTCTCGTCGAAGCCGGCTTTACGCCCGTAGAAGCCATCAAGATCGCCACCCTCAACGGCGCCGTCTACCTCGACCGCGACAAAGAGATCGGCTCGGTCGCCCGCGGCAAAAACGCCGACCTCGTCATCGTCAAAGGCGACCCTAGCCGCAATATCACCGACATCGAAAACACCGAGATCATTTTCAAGGACGGCGTCGGCTACGACTCCGAAAAGCTCCTCGCTGCCGCCAAAGGCCGCTACGGCCAGTACTAACGGCTGGCCTCCCACCATCTGCACGAGCCTTGAGCCGCAACGATCCGGACTCTTAGCATACAAAAGCGGCACGCAGCAGGTCCTCCACCCGCTTCTGCCAGCCGTCCCCGGTCGCTTGCGCCGCCTCCAGAACCTCAGGCGCAAGGCGGAGGCTGACGCGCTGCTTCGCCGGTGTTCTTCCCGGCCCGCGACCGCGACGCAGCTTGCTCTGCAAGCCCTCCGGTAGCTGCGGGAAGCGTACCGCGCGTTCGGTGTGCGCTGCGGTCCATTTGGGGCTGTCCGGGTCAGTCTTGGGCACATTCCATCCGTATGATAGCTAACTTAGCCAAGTCAGGTGTACCCTCGATCTATGCGATCAGTGAACATCGGGGACCTTAAAAATGGGTTGAGCGGCTATCTCCAGCACGTAAAGAACGGAGAGGAGATCGTGATCCGGGATCGCAGCGTTCCCGTCGCTCGGATTTTGCCTTTCCGTCACGAAATCGGGTGGGAGCAGGAAGCGCAGCTCGTAGCCTCCGGAGCTCTGAAAATGCCTGAAGAGACGATGGACTGGGATGGGTTCTTCCAAACACCCGTCGGCAAAGTTCCCCGAAAGATGGCTGTTGAGGCTGCGATCGAAAGTCGCGGGGACCGGTGACGCGTGCCTTTTGGGACACAAGCGCCCTTGTGCCCTTGTGCGTTCAACAACAACCCAGCCCCGCCGTGCGGCGCCTGGTTGGGCAGCACGAGATTGCCGTTTGGTGGGCTACGCCCGTTGAGATGCGCAGCGCCTTCGAGCGGCTCTTGAGGATGGGCCAGCTGACGCCTCCGGAGCACGCGGCAGCCGGACTGCGGCTGGAGAAGCTTCGCCGTGGGTGGCGGGAGCTGCAACCCAGCGAGGCTCTTCGATCCCAGGCAGAACGCTTTCTGATGAGTCATCCGCTTAAAGCCGCCGATGCGCTTCAACTCGCTGCTGCGTGGACATGGTGTTCAGGTCGCCCCGAAACCTACGTCTTCATCTCAGGGGACGCGCAGCTTTTGGACGCCGCCCGGCAAGTCGGATTCGAAATCTTGGATGCTTAAGGACCCTCGGGCAGCCACAATCCTGACGCTCGGACTCGGAGCGCATCGAGAAGCTCCGGAGATCCCACCCAACGACAAACCTCGTCTGCGTACGGTACTCTGCCAGCGTAACCAAACCAAGAGCATCGGCTTGCCGCCTGCGTACGAGGACCATTTTGCCCCTCCACCTTTCCCGCCGTAACTTCGCCCACCTCCTCGCCGGCTCCACCGCCGCAGCCGCCCTCCCGGCCGCCACGCCCCAAGCCGAAGCTCAAACCTCTGCCCCCACCGCCCGCAGCTTCCCCCAAGGCTTCCTTTGGGGCTCCGCAACCGCCTCCTACCAGGTCGAAGGCGCCGTCCACGAAGGCGGCCGCGGCCCCAGCATCTGGGACACCTTCTCTCACACGCCCGGCAAGACTGCCAACGGCGACACCGGCGACGTCGCCGACGACTTCTATCATCGCTACGCCGAAGACGTGCAGCTCATGCAGCAGCTCGGCCTGAAGACCTGCCGCTTTTCGATCGCCTGGAGCCGCATCTTCCCCACCGGCACCGGTCAGCCGAACCAGGCCGGCGTTGACTTCTACCGCAAGCTCGTCGACACCCTGCTCGCCCACGGCGTCGAGCCCTACGCCACCCTCTACCACTGGGACCTGCCGCAGCCCCTGCAGGACAAGGGCGGCTGGGAGAACCGCGACACCGCCAAAGCCTTCGCCGACTATGCCGGCTTCATCGCCGGCAAGCTCCAGCCGCACCTCAAGCACATCATGACCACCAACGAGATCTCCACCTTTACGGAGCTCGGCTACGGCAACGGCACCCACGCCCCCGGCCTGCAGGTCGGTCCCAAACGCCTCGCGCAGCTCACCCACTACGTCGTGCTCGCCCACGGCATGGCCGTGCGCGCCATCCGCGCCAGCGCCCCCGCCACGCAGGTCGGCATTGCGGAGAACCCCCGCGCCATAGTTCCGGTCATCGAATCGCCCGAACACATCGCCGCCGCCCGCACCGCAATGCGGGAGGAGAACGCCAAATATCTCGGCGTCATCCTCAGCGGCAAGTACACCGACTTGTACCTCAAGACCCTCGGCGCCGACGCACCGCAGTTCACCGCCGAAGATCTCGCCACCATCGCCTCGCCGCTGGACTTCGTCGGCACCAATGTCTACCAGCCCACGTTCGTCCGTGCCGAGAACACCGAGCGCGGCTACGCCGTCGTCCCCCCGCCCAGCTCCTACCCGCACATGTACAGCCCCTGGCTCCACGTCGGCCCGGAAGCACTCTATTGGGTCCCCAAGCTCACGCACGAGGTGTGGGGCGTCAAGGCCATCTTTATCACCGAAAACGGCTGTTCCTCAGCCGATCGCGTCGCTCCCGACGGCCAAATCTACGACACCGATCGCGTCATGTTCTTCCGCAACTACCTCACCCAACTCCAGCGCGCCACCGCCGAGGGTGTCCCCGTCAAGGGCTACTTCCTCTGGAGCCTGCTCGACAACTACGAGTGGGCAGACGGCTACGACAAACGCTTCGGCATCACCTATGTCGACTTCCAAACCCAAAAGCGCACCCTGAAACTCAGCGGCCAACTCTACAAGCAGATCATCGCCAACAATCGCGTTATGTAACGAGCGCTCGCTGGAAGGCAAACGCGGAGTACGCAAAGTGCGCGGCGTTCCGCTGCGTCCACACTGCGTACTTCGTGTACTCTGCGTTCGTCTTCCGGACTTCCCCTCGCGTTACAGCCGCTTTAATCAGCCGACAGGCTCGCTCCCACTCAACGCCCGCTCCGCCGCAATCAGGTCCTCGGCCACCAGCCGGTCCGCGCGCCGCAGCGCGGGAAAGAACACGCTCCACAGCCCCGTCACCAGCAGGCTGCCCACTCCGCCCAGCACCACCGCGCGCACCGCGCCAAACCAGTGCGCGGTCAGTCCGGACTCATACTCCCCAAACTCATTTGACGCCCCGATGAACAGCCAGTTCACGCTGCTCACCCGCCCCCGCATCTCCGGCGGCGTCGCCAGCTGCAGGATGCTTGACCGAACCACGACGCTCATCATGTCGGTCGCGCCCGTAATCCACAGCGCCACGCAGCTGAGCCACAAACTCCGGCTCAGCCCGAAGGCCACCGTCGCCGCGCCAAACCCGGCGACGCACAGCAGCATGGTCTTGCCCGCGTCGCGCTTGATCGGCCACACACTCAGCCCCAGCGAAACCAAGAGCGCGCCCAGGCTCGGCATCGCGCGCAACAGCCCCAGCGCATGCGCCCCGCGGTGCAGGATGTCCGACGCAAAGATCGGCAGCAGGCTCACCGCCCCGCCCAGCAACACCGCGAACAGGTCTAGGGAGATTGACCCCAGCAACAACCGCGTCCCCATCACGTAGCGCAGCCCGGCCAGCATGGTGCTGAAGGTAAACCCCTTGGACTCCGCCACGCCACGCGGCCTGACCATGGCCACCAGCGCCAGAAACACAAGCAGGCACACGCACGTAAACACATACACCAGCGGCGCGCCGTCCATGCGTTTCCACGCGTCTGTCAACGTCACCGTGAACAAAAGCCCGCCGATCATCGGCCCCAGCGCGTTGGACACCTGAAACACGCTGGCACCCCACGTCACCGCGTTCACAAAGTGCTCCTTCGGCACCAGCGTCGGGATCAGCGCCGAGGCCGCCGGCCCGGAAAAGCAACGCCCCAGCCCAACGACGAACAAGATGCCGTACACCGGCCAAACGCTGTGGACCCCATGCAACGTAAGCGCCAGTAACGCCACCGAGGCGCCCAGCTGCAGCGTGTAGCACAGGAGGATCACCGTGCGCCGGTCATGCAGATCCGCCACATGCCCCGCCGGCAGCGTAAAGAAGATGCCCGGCAGAAACAGCGCCAGCCCGGTATAGCCCAGCGCCAGCGCCGAGTGGGTCAGCTGATACACCTGCCACGCCACGCCCACGCTCTGCGCCTCGGCGCCCACCACGCCCGCCACTCGCGCGGCCTGGTACAGCCGAAAATCCCTATGCTGCCAAGCGACGGTTGCGCCCAGCGACCGCTGACTGTCTCCATCCGGCATATCCCTCTATGCTCCCACACCAAGCAAACAATCCCGCAACCCGCATACCCCATACTGGAACCCATGCAGCTCCGATTCCTGCGCGCCGAGTTCCCGCCGCTGCTGCGCCTCGCCGTGCCGCTCATCTTCGGCGAGCTCGGCTGGATCGCCATGTCCGTGGTCGACACGGCCATGCTGGGCCGCGCGGGCAACGCGCCTCTGGCCCTTGCCGCCAGCGCCCTCGCGCAGGTGCTCTTCAACACGCTCGCCTTCGGCATCGGCGGCATCCTCCTCGCGCTGGACGCCCTGGTCTCGCAGTCCCTCGGCGAGAACGACCAACACGCCGCCAACCGCTGGTTCCTCCACGGCCTCGTCCTCGCCGTCGCGCTTTCGGCGCTGCTGATCGGGCTCGTCTCCGTCCTGCCCCGTTTCCTGCTCCACCTGCCCGCGGACCGCGCCGTCCTCCAGGCCGCCATCCCCGCCCTGCGCGGCCTCAACTTCGGCGTCGTTCCCCTGCTGCTCTACTTCGCCCTACGCCGCTACCTGCAGGCCGCCCATCGCGGCAAAACCATCATGGCCGCGCTGGTCTCCGCCAACCTCATCAACGCCGCCGGGGACTGGCTGCTCATCTACGGCCACCGCTGGGCCTTTGCCTCCCATGTCGTAACCATCCCGGCGTTCGGCGTTGCCGGCTCCTCGTGGGCTACCAGCGCCGCGCGCCTCTACCTCATGCTGGTGCTCGCCGCCGCGCTCGTGGCCGCCAACCGCAAGCACAACCTCCGCCTCACTCACACGGATCGCCGCCTCCACCTCGCCTCCTTCGTCGAGCTCCTGCGCCTCGGCGCCCCGGTCGGCGCGCAGATTTTCGTCGAGGTCGCCATCTTCGCCCTCGCCACCGCCGTCATTGCCACCTTCGGCCCCATCCCCCTCGCCGGGCACGAGATCGCGCTCGAGTGCGCCAGCACCACCTTCATGGTGCCGCTCGCCATCTCCGGCGCCACCGCCGTGCGCGTCGGCCACGCCGTCGGCCGCGCCCGCGCCGGCCTCGGCACCTGGGAGGACGTCGCCGCCGCCGGCTGGAGCGGCATCCTCGCCGGTGCCGGGGTCATGCTCCTCTCCGCCGCGGCGTTCGTCCTCATCCCCAGCCAAATCGCCGCCCTGTTCACCCACGACCGCGCCGTCATCCGCACCGCCGTAGGCCTGCTTTCCATCGCCGCCGCGTTCCAGTTCTTCGATGGCATCCAGTCCACCGCCACCGGCGCCCTCCGTGGTGCCAGCCGCACCCTCGCGCCGCTGCTGGTGCAACTGGTCTTCTTCTGGGGCGTGGCCATGCCGCTCGGCACCCTGCTGGCGCTCCACTGGCACGGCGGCGCTCAAGGCATGTGGTGGGGCCTCGCCCTCGGCCTTACCCCAGCCGCGCTCGTTCTGCTGTGGATCTGGCACAAAACCTGCACAGAGGAAACATTGAGCCCAAGCACCTAGGTATTCTCATAAGGACATCCTTCGTGAGGTCGCAGTCTTGGAGGGGCACGGCTTCAGCCGTGCCATAAACGCAGTCTTGGAGGGGCACACCTTTCAGCCGTGCCATAGTCGCAGTCTCGGAGGGGCATGGCTTCAGCCGTGCCATAAGCGCCCTGCAAGATCGAGAAATCCCTCATGAGGTCGCAGTTTCGGAGGGGCACGGCTTCAGCCGTGCCATAAGCGCCCTGCAAGATCGAGAAATCCCTCATGAGGTCG
>CAXTLD010000125.1:0-7059 GCA_964245045.1 uncultured Acidobacteriaceae bacterium
CCTCAACCCGCGCCGCGCGGCGCGGGTTGAGGGGGCATGCTGGGGTACGACCTCGCGGGCGGACGCGGACGGGCTGCGTTGGGTAGATGGGCAAGGCGGACCGGCGTCGTCGAACGGGGCGGACCCTGCCTGCTATGATGAAGCGTAGCACTGTTCCGGGAGCTCTCTGCGCGGCGGAGGGGCTCCTACGCCTCTGCGAGCTGCGGGCGTTCCGTTCGAGATCCAGCGCAGAGGGAGAGCCTGCCATGTCCATTGATCTAGCGTGGCTCCCGGAGCTGCCAGGCTGGGCGGAACTGCTGCAGGAAGCGCGGCAGGCACCTGTGGATGAGGCCTTTCGTGCGTTCGCCAAGCTGGCCAACAGCCGCATGGACTTTGTGCGCGCGGGCAAGCTGGACAAGGCCGTGGGGAAGTACGTGGCTGGGTGCGACAGGGCGACGCTGCCCTTCCCGGTGATCAAGCTGGCGCTGCTGGGATCGTCGACGCTGAGCCATCTGTTGCCGGGAATCCGCTTGGGTGGGCTGCGGCGCGGTTTGCTGCTCGATATCTACGTTGGGCCGTATGGCCTGTACCGTCAGGAGCTCGCCGACACGGGGTCGGGGCTGTACCAGTTTCGTCCGGACGCGGTGTGTTTTGCGTTCGACGCGCAGCATGTAGCGGGCGGGGACCATGCGAGCCCGGACGCCGCCATGGCCAACCTGCGGCAGTGCTGGGGGCTGGCCACCGAGCAGCTGGGGTGCCGCGCGGTGATCCAGCAAACGTTGCTGCCGCGCTTTCCGGGGTTGCTGGGCAACAACGAGTACCGGCTGCCGAATTCGCCGGCGGCGATTGTGGCGCAGGTGAACGTGGACATCCGGGCCAGCGCGGCGGTCGAAGGTGTTTCGCTGCTGAGCGTGGACACGTGGGCGGCCGAGGATGGGCTGGCCAACTGGTTTGACGGGTCGCTTTGGTACCAGGCGAAGCAGGAGGTTCACCCGCGGGCGTCGGTGCTGTACGGCGATCAGCTTGGCCGTTGCCTGGGCGCGATGTGGGGCCGAAGCGCAAAGTGCCTGGTGCTGGATCTGGACAACACGCTGTGGGGCGGCGTGATCGGCGACGACGGGCTGGAAGGCATCGTGCTAGGGCAGGGCAGCCCGGCGGGCGAGGCCTACGTTGCATTCCAGCGCTACGCCAAGCAGCTGGGCGAACGTGGTGTGATTCTCGCCGTCTGCTCGAAAAACGACGAGGCGAATGCGCTGGAGCCGTTTGCGAAACACCCGGAGATGGTATTGCGGTCCAAGGACATCGCCTGCTTTGTGGCGAACTGGACGGACAAGGCGACCAACCTACGCACCATCGCGGAGCGGTTGAACATCGGGCTGGACTCGCTGGTGTTCGCCGACGACAATCCGGCGGAGCGACGGCTAGTGCGCGCGGAGCTGCCCATGGTCGCCGTGCCGGAGATGCCCGAGGATCCAGCCGAGTACGCGCGGATTCTGGCCGATGCGGGCTACTTTGAGGCCGTGGATCTGACGGCGGAGGATCGCGAGCGCACGGCGTTGTATCGCGCCAATGCGCAGCGTGAGGCGGCGCGGGCGACGTCTACGGATCTGGGTGCGTTCCTCGACGGGTTGGAGATGGAACTGCATGCGAACGGATTCGATATGGCGGGCCTGAAGCGCATTGCGCAGTTGATGAACAAGACCAACCAGTTCAACTTGATGACCAAGCGCTACACCGAAGCCGATGTGCTGCGGATGATGGCCGACGACGATGCCGTGACGATCCAGCTGCGGTTGACGGATGTGCATGGCGACAATGGCGTGATCGGGCTGGCCGTGGGCTACCGGCTGGGACGGGTGCTCGAGATTGACACGTGGCTGATGAGCTGCCGGGTGTTGGGGCGCGGCGTGGAAGATGCCACACTGAACTTACTGGCGGAGCGGGCGCGGGAGATGGACTGCACGAGCCTGGTGGGCGAGTACCGGCCCACAGCCAAGAATGCCATGGTGCGCGAGCACTACGGGCAGCTCGGGTTTACGCAGGTGGGGAGCGCGGAGGACGGCACGACGCGGTGGGAGCTGCCATTGATCAATTTTCAGCCAAAGCCGACGCACATGAGGATCTTGAAGGGAGCCGCATGGACACAACCAACATCTATCGTCAGCTGACGGACGTTTTTCGCGACGTGTTCGATGATGACAGCATTGAGCTGACGCCCGAGACGACGGCGGCAGACATCCACGACTGGGACTCGGCCAATCATGTGAATCTGATTGTGGCGATCGAGGTCCGGATGAAGATCAAGTTCAAGACGATCGAGGTTGAGTCGCTGCACAACGTGGGCAACCTGGTGAGTCTGATTGAGCAGAAGCTGAACGCAAAGGCCGGAGCGGCGCAACCCGCGTAGGCCTGGACGAGCACGGGTACGTCCGTAGGGCAATGCCAGCTCGTGATGAACACATCTTTGAGGGGAGCCGAGCGCGCCGGCGTGCATCACCATGCTGTTTAACTCATACATTTTCTTGTTTGCTTTTTTGCCGATCGCGTTGATCGGGTACCAGGTTGCTGCGTACTTCCACCGGCAGGCCGTGGTGCTGTGGCTGGCGGGGGTCTCACTGGCGTTTTATGCGTATTGGCGTCCGGAGTTTTTGATTCTGCTGTGCGCCTCGATCCTGTTCAACTACGTTGCAGGGGCGTTGATTAGTCGTCGCATTGCGAATGCGATCAACACCCGCGTGATCTTGACCGTCGCGATTACCGTGAACCTGGGCGCGCTGTGTTACTTCAAATATCTGTTCCCCTTGTTGAACTTCATGGCGGGGCAGATACATGCGTTCCACCGGTGGAGCGACGTGGTGCTGCCGCTGGGCATTTCGTTCTTCACGTTTACGCAGATCGCGTACCTGGTGGACCTGCAGCAGGGCGGCGCGGTGCAGCAGGACCTAGGCAGCTACACGCTATTTGCGACGTTCTTCCCGCACCTGATCGCAGGCCCGATCCTGCATCACAGCGAGATCATGCCGCAGTTTCAGCGCGACCGCGACTACCGGCTGCGGTTGAATGATATGTGCATCGGTCTGACGTGGTTTGTGATGGGGCTGTGCAAGAAGGTGCTGCTGGCGGATCGCTTTGCACCGTATGCGGACCAGGCGTTTGCGAACACGGTGCACATTGGGGCCAAGCCGGCGTGGGTCGGTGTGTTGTCGTATGCGCTGCAGCTGTACTTTGACTTTTCGGGGTACTCCGACATGGCCAACGGGCTCGCGCGGATGTTCTCGATCGACTTTCCGCTGAACTTCGCGTCGCCGTACAAGAGCGCGAACATCATCGACTTTTGGCAGCGCTGGCACATGACGCTGACGCGGTACATCAACGTGTATCTATATAACCCGATTTCGCTGTGGGTGAGCCGGCAACGGGCGCAGCGTGGGATGAAGATCTCGCGTAAGGCCATGGCGACGCCCTCGGGCTTTGCGATGATGATCGGGTTTCCGACGCTGGTGTCCTTGTTTCTAGCGGGGGTGTGGCATGGAGCGGGCGAGCAGTTTCTTGTGTTTGGCTTGCTGCATGCACTGTATCTGACAATCAACCATGCGTATCGTGTGTTTCGCGGGGGAAAGCCGCGCGCGCAGAGATCTCCCATCGTGGCGAGCCTGACGCACGCTGGCAGCGTGCTGTTGACCTTTGGCGCGGTCGTGGTAGCGCAGGTGTTTTTTCGAGCCTCTGGTGTAAAGACCGCATGTTTGGTGCTGGCGGGGATGCTTGGGCTACATCGGGGGCTGAGCTTTACTCCGGGCACGGCGTTTGCTCCGTCGTTGGGGGCGACCGTTCCGCTTGCGGTGGGCTTCTTCATCGTGTGGGCGATGCCCAACACCCAACAGATTTTGGCGAAGTTTCAACCCGCGCTCGAGCTGGCGCCGTCCGATCGTGAGGAAGGTCTGTTCCTGTGGTTCTGGCGGCCAAGTCCGGCGTGGGGGTTGGCGCTCGGCGTTTTGTTTTTCGCCGTTCTGATTAAGATGGAAAACCCGACAACGTTTTTATATTTTCAGTTCTAAGGAGAGAGAGTACGATTCGCGCTCCCGGCCGAAACGAGCCGGCGTACTATGGGGCATCCTGATTTTATGGCCAGCGCGCAACAACTCGTCCCTATGGAAGAACACACCGTTGCGGACGTTCCGTTTTCGCCCAGCAAGCGGCAGTATGTTCGCTATCTGCTCTGGACGATGGTCGTACCGGCCATCCTTTGGGTTGCGGCGTTTCCGCTGGTGTGCTCGCGCTCGTACGAGGACTGGGGCGAGACGCAGTGGGGCCCGGTGCTGGAGTTCCCGTATGAAGCCGGAACCCCCGATGCGGACGTGGTGGTGTGGGGCGATTCCAGCGCATTCATCGGCATCGATCCGCGCCTGGTGAACCGGCAGTTGGGGATTGCGTCGGTGGTGCTGCCAAGCACCGTGGGAAGCCTGCCGGTGATCGGGGACGAGCCGTTGCGCGCGTATTTGGCGCACCACCGGAAGCCGCGGCTGATTGTGCTTTATTTTTCACCGTGGAACCTGGATTTTTCCCATATGGCCCCGGGGCGCCTGTTCGAAGGCGAAGAGATCATGCTGCGGCATGGCAGTCGCGGCGAGATCCTGCGTTACGAACTGCAGCATCCGCTGGAGTTGCTCGCATTTCCGGTACGACTGTACAGCACGTTCGGCTCGAAGCTGATCCTTGAGGCGCTGCACCACAAAAGCCGTGCGCGCGAAGCCTTTGCCAGTTTGGGGCACGCGCCCTACCTGGAACCGTTCGGCCCGTTAGAAGACCTGTGCCGACTGCCGGCTACGTACCTGAATCAAACCAGCAGCCGAACGGTGGAAGACCTGCAACGGACGTACCGCGCAAACGGCATGCAGGTTATGGTGTACCTGGCGCCGATTCCGAACTGCAACAACAGCGGTGCCCTGCGGCAACGGGGCGTTCCGGCGCTTGGCGCGGAGCCACCGCGGCTGCTGCCGCCGACCGAATTTGCCGCCGATCGATACTATGCGCACATTCGTCCACCGCGGGTGCCGGTAGCGTCTGCGATCTTTGCGGACGCGCTGCGAGCGCGCCTCGAGCAGGTGGCCCCAGAGCTGCTGGCCAAGGCGGGCGCGGCGGCGGCGCAGGCGCGCTAACGGGTGGATTCGCGCGACACGATTGCGGCCATCGCCACGCCCCCTGGCCGTGGGGGCGTCGGTATCGTGCGGCTGGCTGGACCGGAGGCGATCGCGATTGCCGGCAAGCTGGTGCCTTTGCTGCGGCCGCTGGAGCACGGGCGTGCCCGCTTCGTGCGGGTGCCGGACCCGAAGGCTACGGCAGCTCAAGAAACAACGATGCTGGACGAGGGCCTGGTTACAGCCCACTTCGGCCCGCACTCGTATACCGGCGACGACGTGGTGGAGTTTGCGCTCCATGGGTCGCCGGTGGTGCTGGACACGGTGCTGCGGGCGATGGTGCAGCACGGCGCGCGGCTGGCGGAGCCGGGCGAGTTTACACAACGGGCGTTTCTGGCCGGGCGGCTGGATTTGACGCAGGCAGAGGCGGTCCACGATCTTATCGCGGCGCAGACCCTAGAGCAGGCGCGGGCGGCCGCGCAGCAGCTGGGGGGTGCGCTGAGCCGTCGCGTGGCGCCGAGCAAGGAGCGGCTGCTGCACATCATCACGCTGCTGGAAGCGGGAATGGACTTCGCCTCGGGGGAACTGGACGATGTGGACGTGGTGCCGCCGGCGCAGATTGCCGCAGGCATTAAGGCCGTGCGTGAGCCGCTAGACGAGCTGGCGCGAAGTTTCCGCGCCGGGGTGTTGCTGCGTTCCGGGGTGTCGATGGCGCTGGTGGGGCGGCCGAACGCCGGTAAGAGCTCGTTGTTTAACCGCCTACTGGAGCGTCCGCGGGCGATTGTGACGGCGCTGCCGGGAACGACGCGCGACACGGTGGAAGAAACGTGGTCGCTGGGCGGCATTCCCGTGCGGTTGGTGGACACGGCCGGCTTGCGGTTGTCCGGCGAGGCCGCGGCGGACGAGGCCGAGGAGCAAGGCATTGCGCGCTCGCGCGAGGCGCTGGCCGATGCCGACATGCTGCTGCTGGTGCACGATGCGACGGCTCCGGTAACGGACGAGGAGCGAGAGCTGGCGCGAAGTCTGGAGGGCCGACCTCACCTGCTGGTTTGGAACAAGGTGGACCTCCTTATGCCGGGTGTTTGCGATGAAAGCCTGCCGGGGCAGATCGGCGTATCGGCCCTAACAGGCAGCGGGCTGGACGCGTTACGGGCGGCAATCCTTGCCGAGCTGCAGGCAGAGGGCGATCTAGGAGGCAGCGGCGCGCTCAACAACCGGCGGCAACAGGAGAGTATTCAGGCGGCGCTGGATGCTTTAACGTCCGCCGCCGAGGCCAACAACGCGGGCCTGCCACACGAGGTGGTGCTGCTGGACCTCCATACGGCCTTGCGCGCTCTGGACACGCTTACAGGCGCAACTACCGCGGACGACATCCTGGCGCGTATCTTCTCAACGTTCTGCATCGGGAAGTAACGGCAGTTCCGGTCGGGAGCTAATGTGATTGCCAACCAGCGCGGCGGCTCCGCAAAATCCACGACCCGCAACACTGGCTCGATGTTTTGCGGATCGGAGAATGCGCGTGCTCGTGACCGGTGGCAAGACTTCCACAGTTAAGGCTAAGCTGTTCATGGATGGAAGTTGCCTAAGTTCGTGGATTGCCGATGGATTTCAACGACATACGCACGTTCGTCAGCGTTGCCGAAGCCGGTACCTTCAGTGGAGCAGCGGCAGAGCTAAAGCTACCGACCTCAACCGTGAGCCGATCTGTCACGCGGCTTGAGCAGAGCATTGGCACGCTGCTTTGCAAGCGCAGCCCCCGGGGGCTCACCCTGACCGACGCCGGCAACGAATATCTCACAGCATGCAAGCTGGCGCTACGGTCCCTGCGCGACGGCCGGGATCGACTGGAAAAGCATCGCGAGAGCCCCAGCGGGCTGCTCCGGATCGCGTGCTCCGTGACGCTGGCGCGCTATGTACTGGCACCCGTACTGCACCACTTCGTCGA
>CAXTLD010000126.1:0-7056 GCA_964245045.1 uncultured Acidobacteriaceae bacterium
TAAAGGACATTATCATGCGCGACTGAACGCGTAACGTCCTTTATCGCATTTGAAACAGCCGAGCTCCACATAGGAGCCGGAAGGCCGGACCGCTGCCCGCCCCTCCGCCGTACCGAGTTCCGCTCTTCAGGGCAGAGCCAAGAGTTTCGTATCAAGGGCACGCCGTCGTTTTCGGGTCCCGCCCCTTTTTTCTTCGCCACCCAACACTTTTTGATTGACGCAGGACCAAATGGCTGCGACAGTGGGTGCGTTCCAGCAATAAGGGCCTTTGTACGTATGACGCCGTTCCTGATGAGTGTTTCCCGGAGACCTGCTGCTATGCCGTCGCATACCTTCGCTCGTTCCTTCTTGCTTTTGTCTTGCCTCACGCTCCTGTCCAGCTTGCACCTAGCCGTAGCCCAGAGTGGCGTAGGTAACGATCAAGGGACGCCGCTTCCCGGTGGCCACGACTACATACTTGGGCTTAACGAGACAGTTACACCGTCCAATGGCCAGGTGAGTGTACGTATCAATGTTCCGATGCCAAAGGGGCGCAATCTTGACATTCCTTTTTATCTGGCTTACGACTCGAACGGTATGTATCACGCCTCCCCGGTCGTTATGCCAACAAACGGTAAGAACGCCACCGTCAACGTTGTTCTAAGTGCCTTTCAGGCCCCGGGGCTGTTCACGTTGCAGGGCTGGACCTATACCGTACCCCAGTACAGCTGGCAGCAGGACATTTTGTATACGCAACCGGCCTATCCAGGTGGTCACAGCGAGCCCTGCTCTTACTTGCACGATGTCATGTTTATCGATCCCTCCGGGGGAAGGCATTTACTAAATCTCGCCTGGGTCGATCCCCAGACGCAATCCGGCTGTAACGACTACCAAGGGCAGACCGGTAAGCAACCCACGAGCTTTTCGACCGGAACAGATTATCAAGTCAACGCTCAATGGGATGATGGAGGCATACCCTCTCCCGTTGTAGCTGACATCCATACAGGCACGGTATACACATTCCCACGAGCCAATTACGGCGGCTACACCGGCGGTGGGGGCGTCGGTACCTCCTCAGGCTCCTTAGCTGGGCAAATCGAGGACCGCAACGGCAATTTGATCAACATATCGTCAGAATCAACATTTCCTATCACCTATACAGATACTGCGAACCGAACAGCGCTTCAGATTAGCTCTTTCGCCGGAGCTACGGATACCATCTCTGTAGCGGGAGTCGCGCAGCCTTATAAGGTGACGTGGGCGAGCCTTCCCTTCACCGCAAGCCCTCCCAGACTTAACAATCAGCACCTTGACGGGGCTCCCCCAGGCTATTGTGCGCCGGTATCGGCTCCTGTCTACTCGGGTGCCACCACGTATTTTCCTGTCATTCAAAGCATCACCTTCCCTAACGGGGATCAGTACCAGCTTCAATACGATCAGACCTACGGTCTTCTGAAGAAGATCATTTACCTACCGGTGCCTATGTGCAATACACGTGGGGCGTGAACAGCTTGTCCGAGATATCCGAATATGGGGACTCGGTAAACAATTCTCCTGGGTGCTTGACTCTGTACGACACCTACGCCATTAAGGAACGCGATGTAAGCTATGACGGCTCTACTTTAGCTCTAAAGCAGACCTTTCAATATTCCACAAGCATGGGCTCAGCAGCCTGGGTCAGCAAAAAGACTACCGTAACCGACACTGATCTGGTACGAAACACCAGCACCACCACCACCTACAATTACATTTCGGCACCGGCCCCTTCCGATTACAACAGTTCCATGTCAGGGGATAACTTTGCGAACCAGATTCCAATCGAGCAGAGCATACAGTATGGCAGCAGCGAGACGGTCACAAAAAACTGGGCCGCCCTTATTCTGCCAGCCTGCGAGGTCCACACGTTTGGCTCGAAGAGCTCGGGTGTCTTTCGGCAGTACGGTTATTTTCAGGGCGGGAGCTCGGACGAAACCATAAGTATCGGCCCTCTCGCTGTGAAAGAATATGATTATGGCTCAGTGACGGCAGCCGATTGTGCGTCGTACAACTACGTCCAGGGAATCGCGAAGCCTCCCGCTCGACAAACCAGCTACAAGTATCAGCAGTTTACAAGTTTCCCGCTGTACCCTTCGCTTATCCGTCTCCTTGATTTGCCCAAAACTGTGAGTGTTACGGGAACGGCAGCCAACACCGCCACTACTCAGTACACCTACGATTCGGACAACAGCTCTGCGCTTCAGGACGAGCCGAATATCGTCCAGCACGATCCTTCCTACGTCGCTGCGGCCAATACTGGCCGCGGAAACGTAGTGCAGGTGGATCGAACGAACGGCTCCACCACCGTTACAAGCTCCGCGACATACGACATCGCCGGCAATCGCGTGTCCACGAAGGACGCCAACAACAATACAACGGCATATTCTTATGCCGACGTGTTTCTGGATACAAGGCCGGCCAATGCAGGGTCGGTGTATGCCTACCCTACAAAAGTAGGGCCTCCTTCTGGCGGTGTGTCCCTTGCAACAAGCTATAAGTACTATTATGCTCTGGGATTACTTGGAGAAGGCGATGACGCTAATCAGAATGTTACCAGCTACAAGTACGATAGCTTTGGGCGTCTCCATGAAGTCGACGCACCCGCATCCGCTCAGAACAACGGCGCCACTCCTGTCACAACCTACGATTACTCTGCAGCGAACGCTTCGAGCCCGTATGTGAATATGACCGGGCCGACGGGCATCCAGCAGAAAAGCATCATGGATGGGATGTATAGGACCCACGTCACCGAAGCCATTCCGGGCGCGGGCTCTTCAGTGAGCACGGTGTACACCCGCACGGATTATGACGGGGAAGGGCGCGCTCTGAAGACTTGGACACCGACGGCCTGTGATCTCACTCCTGCTGCGGCACCAACCTCTTGCTCGGGCGAGACTACTTTTGGCGTGTCGCAGCTAAGTTGGGACGAACTGGGACGGCCTGGCACGACAACGAACCCGGATGGAACCACGCGCTCTGTCACCTACTCGGACAACCAGAAGACACTGGTCGACGAAAGCTCTAAGTCGTGGGTGTACACAACGGATGGCCTGGGCAGACTGACCACTGTCATGGAGCCCAACGGAGATGGGACAGCTGCAACTGTCGAAACGGACTACGCGTACGATACCCTCGATAACCTGACGACGGTCGTCCAGAAGGGGAACCCAAATCAGACTCCGGCTGACACACAACGGATCAGAAAGTTCTCCTATGATTCGCTTTCTAGGCTGATTGCTGGTTGCAATCCGGAGACAACCGCCCCTCAAAAGACCTGTGACGGAACGTACTGGAGTGATTCTTATACGTATGATGGAAACGGCAACCTACTCACCAAGACAGATGCAAATGGAAACAAACTATTCTATACCTACGACGCCCTAAATCGCATCACGGCCCGTACCTCAGCTGGGTACGGTGGAGTCGACGCAATCAATGCTGGCTTTACGTATGACTCCGCCGTGAATGGCAAAGGCAGGGTCGCCGCCGAGTATAACAACGGCATCGCTCTGGAGGCGTACAGCTACGATGAAGCGGGCCGGGTCACAAACACCGTGTACCACGATTACGAGAAGGACTATGGCAATGCTCAGAAGACCGAGCGGGGCATGAATGTTCTTTACGATCTGGCCGGCAACCCCACACAAATCACGTACCCCGACAACCGTGTGGTGAATCAGGTGTGGGACGGTCTAGGAAGGCTTGGTTCGGTTACAGACAAGTCTACGAATGAAGTATATTTTAGCGGCGCCGTAGGATCAGGCAGTACCCCTGCGACCTATACTCCAACAGGCGCCGTACAAGCAAATGCATTCGGCAACGGAGTGACACAACTCTTCTCCTACAACGTGCGAAGCCAGCTTTGCTATGCGAATGCTAGTACCGTTGTGCTCCCATCTCGCGGAGTAGCGGGAAACATTTTCGATCGCGAGTTCCACTTTGCGGCTCCCGGCGAACCACGGTGCGGATCTGCCGCAACAAACAATGGAAACCTGTACTCCGTAGTTGATTACGTGAATCCGAATTACACCCAGAGCTTTGGGTACGACGGCATCAATCGTTTGGTTACCGCCAACACAAACGATGGTGCGTTTAGCCACACTTACAATTACGACGCGTTCGGGAACATGACGCCACGCTATTCCGATTCATCGGCGACCTACTCGATCGATACAGCAACCAATCGCCTGCAACTGAACGGCAGCGTGTTTGGGTATGACAGCGCAGGGCATCTTACGTCCACACCGAACCCGGCCGGAGGCTCGCATTCATTTCTTTACACAGCCGATGGCTACATAAGGTGCATCGACAACTGCCAAACGGGCAGTTACCTCTACGACGCTTTGGGCCAGCGGTCCTATGCGTCTTCATCTACTGCGGGATCCGCGACCTCCTACATCTACCTCAACGGCCAGATCATGTCAGAATGGAACGACCGTGGCTACTGGAGAGACTATATCTATGCCAGTGGGCAAAAAATCGCCAAAGTAGATAG
This sequence comes from uncultured Acidobacteriaceae bacterium, assembly GCA_964245045.1. Lineage (GTDB taxonomy): Bacteria > Acidobacteriota > Terriglobia > Terriglobales > Acidobacteriaceae > Granulicella. Next base: position 4,511 of record CAXTLD010000126.1, read on the forward strand.
TGCGGCCGCGCCGATCCATCTTTCGGGTACCGTGTGCAGCAACTGTGGGGGATCGGCGACTTATATCCAACTCGCTGGAGCAAATGGGAGATTGATTAAGAGTGGCGACTCGTTACACCTTTCACAGTACACCGTAAACGGGGCGGAGGGCGGCGCGATCTTGTTCTTCACCGATGGTTCTGCTACATCCGGGCTAGTGGCGCAGGACCAGAACGCTCAACAGATCAACTGTGATGGCGTGAAGAACCAATGGCATGACCGCCACATCGATCTTTCGGCCTACGCGGGCAAGACGATCTCTTCGACTCTTCTGCTAGACGATGTGTGCTCGGCGGGAGGCCAATTCGACATCTACTTCAACAACGTCGCCATTATCGGCAACGGGGTCGTCTCGACCATCTACTCGCCAAGCCCGGGAGCCTCCTATAGCCCTCAGGATGCCGGTTCCTGGCCTGGGAAAGCTACGGGCACTCGGGCGGTTGCCGAACCAAACGCCTCTGCCCCAATCTCGGATACTCATTACTACTTGGCAGACCAAGTAGGCACAACACAAATGGAGCTTGCCAAAGGCGGCTGGCCTCTTTGGCAAGGTCGATTCACTCCCTTTGGCATCGAAGTGGGCGTGACCCAGTATGCCCTCGGTCCCCAGCCGTCGAGCGGCGACAGCAGCAAATACAAGTTCACCGGCAAAGAAAGAGACCAGGAATCAGGGCTGGACTACTTCGGGGCTAGGTACTACGCAGGTATGATGGGCCGATTCATGAGCCCCGATCCGCTTAATTTGACGGACGAGCGTTTGATGAGCCCGTCGAACACGCTCAATAAGTATGCTTACGCCGCCGATAATCCGCTCAGGTATGTGGACGATGACGGCAAAGACATCACCATTTTCTATGAGGCCCCAGGTCTCTCGTCCCACGCAGGTCACGTAATGCTTCTTGCAACCGATCAGCAGAGTGGTGACGCTGGGGCACTGAGTTTTGGACCTTCGACCAGTGGAGGAGCTTTGTCACAGCTATTCAATACGTCGATAGGGACAGACAGCACGAATTCATTTGGATTTCCGATGACGGCAGATGAGTTGCGGCAGAACTATTCGGCTCTCACTATCCAGACTTCGCCCGAAGAGGCCGAAGCAGTAATAACCTATATCAGAAATCTTTCAAATGCGGGAAATCCTTATTTACTAGTGAAAACGAACTGCACAACGGTCTGTCGAGATGCACTCAAAGTAATCCGCAAACTGTCCGCAAACAATAGAAATATCACGCCAAAGGCTTTCTGGAAGACTGTTTATGGACAATACGGATCTTCGTTTGACATGCACGACAATGCAAATCATCCCTTAACTGGTGTAGATTATGGAATCCGTTCGGCCAATTACGACCCCTTTTCAGTGTTTCAGTTGCTAACTGAGCCTGACCACAGTACAGTGACAACGTCACAAGGAGACGGTATACCCTGCGGTGGGAGCACTGGAAATCCATGCCCGGAATAATGAATTGTAAGCGCTTCGCATTCCGACTCTGGCATTATTGCTTGTTGATGATGAACATAGGTTGAGAACCATGATTGAGATATCATCCAGACCGCTCGGTATTATTTTCTGGACCACAGCTTTGATAGCTTCGATTGCCTGGCAGTTCTTGCGACTCGTTCTTACCACTGTTCCTGGAATTACTCTTGGTTCGCGAGTCCTTGTTCTCGGTGTAGCTGGTCTAATGCTGGCATTGTCCTTGCTGTTAAGCGTGATAATGGTAAGACGACGCTCAGAGTTTAAATCAAGAGGACTCATGTACGTGATGCTGCTGATCCTCATATTCGAGGTAGCACAATGCATTGTTGGCTTCGTCGAAGTTGCACGAACGACCGGAAACGGACATGTTTAGGGAAGAGTGGACGCATAATACCCAGTAGTAAAGAGACCAATTGAGACTCGCTTATTTCGGGGCTCACTGTTACGGAATCAAACACGGGCGGTTTACGTTGACAGGCTGGAGTTCTGCCTAAATGCAGTTCCGTATGCGAACTTGAATGATGCGCAGAGCCTTATATCTGTGCACACGTAGGAAATGACCCGCTCAGCAATGTGGGACCATGATAGTCATAGCTACCGCATCTGCGACGTTTATGAGGACAGAACTGTAGCAATGTTTCAGACAAGATGAACCGGATGCGTTAGGTAGGTGGGGCACGCGCCCACGGCTTGCTTACATGCTTATCTCGTACCCATGGTGCCTTTTAGGAGTAATCTCCTGGTTTGACGTATTCATCTGCTCCACCTGCGGCACATGGGCACTCCGGTGTGACACATTCCTCCCAAGCGCCACGCCCAAGCCATCCCGGTCATTGGTAAACAGCTGCGCATCATGCGCTCCGCGCGAGACGGCAACGTACGCCATGCGATTGTTGAGCAGGTCTTTGGCTCCAAGCTCAGTATCGACATGGATGAGTACACGGTCGGCGGTCTGGCCCTGGCTGGAGTGGCTGGTGACCGCATAGCCGTGGTCCAGATGCGGATGCCGGGCCGGATCGATCTCGACGGA
>CAXTLD010000127.1:0-6467 GCA_964245045.1 uncultured Acidobacteriaceae bacterium
CGACGAGGTGCTGCAGTGGTACTTCGAGGTTTGGAATGAGCCGGATATCGACTACTGGCATGGGACGTCGGAGGAGTATTGGAAGCTGTATGACTTCGCGGTGGCCGGGGTGAGGGCGGCGCTGCCGGACGCGCGGGTTGGCGGGCCGGCGTCGACGGGGCCGGGGAACGCGCATGCGGCTACGTTTCTGGAAGGATTTCTGAGCCACGTGGAGGCGGGCCGGAGCGCGGCGAATGGCGGGCCCGTCCCGCTGGACTTCATCAGCTTCCACGCCAAAGGGCAGCCGAAGATCGTAGACGGCCGCGTGCGAATGGGGCTCGATAAGGAGTTGAACGACGCCGATCGCGGGTTTGCGATCGTGGCGGCGCATGCGCGGTTCCGGGGGCTGCCGATCATATTGAGCGAGGCTGACCCGGAAGGGTGTGCGGCGTGTTCGAGCAAGGTGAACCCGGCGAACAATTACCGCAACGGGACGCTGTATCCGGCGTATACGGCTGCAGCGGTGAAGGGTCTTGTGGAGTTGGGGGACGGGCGCGGGGTGAACCTGCTGGGGATGTTGAGCTGGTCCTTTGAGTTTGAGGGGAAGGACTTCTTTGAAGGCTTTCGGTCGCTGTCGACCAACGGGGTCGATAAGCCGGTGTTGAACCTGTTTCGGATGCTGGGAATGATGCGGGGCGAGCGTCTCCTGACAACGAGCGATGGGCAGGTCCCGCTTGCCGCCATCCTGAGCGGAGGCGTACGGCAGAACCCGGACGTGGATGCGATGGCGACGCGTGAGGGATCAGAGGCGGCGGTGCTGGTCTGGAACTACCATGACGATGCCGCGACCGCACCCGCGACGCCGACCTCGGTGACCGTGCGCGGTCTGCCCAACGGAGTGCGTAGGGTGCTGGTCGAGCAGTACCGCATCGACGAGACGCACAGCAACGCGTACACGGTGTGGAAGGCTATGGGGTCGCCGCAGGCACCGACGGCGGCTCAGTACGCCGAGCTTCAGGCCAGGGCGGGGTTGGAGCTGCTGGGGTCGCCGGCGTGGGTGGATGTGGTGGACGGCCGGGTTACGATGCAGACGGAGATGCCGCGGGAGTCAGTGGCGTTGTGGCAGATGCGTTGGTGATCAAGGCTTGGGCAAGATGTAGTCGTTGGTGAGGTGGTTGAGGCGTTGCATGGCACCGGGGAAGAGACCGGCGAAGCGGGCGGCGAGGTAGGCCTTCCACTCAATGGTGACCTCGGAGCGGCTTTCGGCGAGGGCGTCGAAGATCTTGCGGGCGGCGTGCTCGGGGGTGGTAGACATGCCGGGGGTTTTGGCGGAGAGCTTGAACCAGGCTTGCTCGGCCTCAATGTTGCCGTGAAAGATGGCGTGGTCTTCGCCGCCGGTGCGCATAAGCCCCGGGCAAACGGTGAGGACGTGGATGCCCTTGCCTTTGACCTCGGCGTAGAGGCCTTCGGAAAAGCCGGTGAGGGCGAACTTGGGGCCGGTGTAGGGCAACATGTGCGGGACGGCCATCTTGCCGCCGATGGAGGAGATGTTGACGATGGCGGCGCGATTGCGCCAGCCGGCTGCGGGTGTCTGCGCCAGGAGCCGCGGCAGGGCGGCCCAGGTGGTCTGCATGGCGGCGAGGAAGTTGATGCGCATGGTGTGCTCGAAGATCTCGGTGGTCATGGCCTCGAGCGGCCCGACGTGGATGATGCCGGCGTTGTTGACGAGGACGTCGATGCGGCCGAAACGCGTGAAGCTCTCCTCGATTAGGCGTTGGCAGTTTTCCGGTTTGGCGAGGTCGGCGGCGACGAGGTGGATGTCTTCGGGGCGCAGGTGAGGGTGCTTGCTGAGGAGTGATTGTTGGGCCTGTTGGAGCTCATCGAGGTTGCGGGCGGCAAGGACGAGGCGGACGGGGCGCTCCGCAAAGCGCGAAGCAATGGCGAAGCCGAGGCCGCGCGAGCTGCCTGTGATGACGATGACGGCGCCTTCAGGCGGTGGCGTGGCGGTGAGGGCGCGGGTGACGGCGATGACGGCGGCGGTGACCCCGACCGCGGCGGCTGCGATGGCAAGGGGGGAGCTGGAGGAGCGGCGCATGGGGGCTTGGATGCAACGGCGATCTGGCAGTGAGGGCGGCGGCGCGGTATGCTCGTGAGTGGCGGCCAGAAACCTCGACATGGCTACAAAACGGAAGTCAAAAGGCGCGTACATGATCTCGGCGGTGTCCGAGATGTACGACATCCACCCGCAAACGCTCAGGCTGTATGAGCGCGAGGGGCTATTGCGGCCATCGCGGTCGGAGGGCAACACGCGGCTGTACACGGATGAGGATCTGGAGCGGTTGGAGTTCATCCTCAACCTAGCGCGGGACCTGGGTGTGAACATTGCGGGGATTGCCATTGTGCTGCAGATGCGCGAGCGCATGGAAGAGATGAACCGGCAGATGCAGGGGTTTGTGGAGTACGTGCGGACCGAGATGCTGGTGCGGATGCAGCAGGCGCAGAGCGGCGGCGAGCCGGGCCTGGTGCCGTTGCGGCGCCCGGTGGTGATGCCGACGCGCGAAGGGGCGGCGGCGAAGCGGCCGGCGAGGAAGTAGGTCTGTTGCTGCGGCATCCGCACAGCTCCGGCGGCAAAGAGGTTCTACAAACCGGCTTCCTGCCGTAGCGCCTGATGAATGATGCTCTTCAGGTAGGTCTGATACTTGAGGCCACGCTTCTCAGCCTGTGCCTTGGCTAGTTCAACATCCTGGCGGTCCAGACGAATGGTGGTTGTCGGCGTGAGGCCACCCATCTTCTTGAGGGTTCCGCGCCCTACGGTTCCCTCACGCTGGGCGTCTTGGAAGCCTTTCAGGATCGCGGCTCTGCCTTCGGGGGAATCCCACCACTCCGCTTCTTCTTGCTCGCTTCTGAAATCAGGTGTCTTCAGCATCTCCGGCATTGGCTGCCTCCCTCATCTGCGCATAGAGCGCACGCATGTCTCGATCAGCGGGGTGAGCGGTGACGACGCGGGTGTCGTCTCCACGCTGTGTGGTCACAACAACCAGGACGCGCCCGGCATCGGTTTCTCTCACCTGGTTCAGGCGCTCTTCTCCCTTTCGGAGGTAGCGGGCGATGTCGAACGGATCATTCTCTACAACCTGCTCAGCCTCTTCCGGCAAAATACCATGGCGAGCGATGTGGTCGATGTTGCCGGCATCCCAAAGAAACGGCATGGGAGCCCCCCTCTAAGAAATTTGTCCTTTTGAAAGGTGTGCTCATAGTCGTCTCCGGTTTCGCTGGTCGGTTTCGGTCTTGGTAGACGGTTTCGGGTCTCGCGTTCAATCTGGCAGCGTAGCTGCGGTGTAGCTACACAAGGTTATCACTATATCTCACGCACATCCCCCACGTTAGTAAGTCTTCGATTCAGGACGGGCCGAACAGGGGGACGGCCTCATTTCGTCTAGACTTAGGCGAGTCAGGTCAGAGTGTAAGCGGGATGAAGCAGGATCGTGTTGACGTTGCTATGAGCAAGGTGTCGGGTTCGTTGTTTTGGGTGGGGGTTGTGGGAACGGTGACCTCCACCATTTACTGCGGGATGGTGGTGGTGTCGGCGGTGCGGTTTGGGCTGCGGAAGCGGCGTGAGGCACGGGTGCCGTCAAACTTTTTCCCGCCGGTAAGCATGCTGAAGCCGTTGCACGGCACCGAGCCGGGAATGGAGCGCAACCTCGAGACCTTTTTTGAGCAGGACTACCCGGAGTTCGAGCTGCTGTTTTGCGCGCGGCACGAGAGCGATGAGGGGCTGCAACTGGCGCGGCGCGTGGGCGCGCGGTACCCGGGCGTGCGAGCGCGGTATGTGACGTGCGGCGAGCCGATGCCGCGGTTCCACAATGCCAAGGTGTACTCGTTGGCGAAGTTGGACTCCGTGGCGGCCTATGACGATTTCGTGACCAGCGATGCGGATGTGCGGGTGTCGCCGATGTATCTGCAGCGGATGGTGCTGAACCTGCGCGACCCGGCCGTGGGGCTGGCCTGGTGTGTGTATATCGGAACGGCGCACGAGGGGGCGGGGTTGGCGTCGCGGTTGGATGCGGTAGGCAAGAGCGTGGAGATGACCTCCGGCGTGCTGGTGGCGGAGATGCTGGAGGGGACGAAGTTTGCCCTGGGCGCCACGATGGCGGTGCGGCGGAAGAGCTTCCAGGAGGTAGGTGGGTTCGGCGAACTGGGGCAGTTTTACGCCGATGACTTCGTGCTAGGCCGTCGGTTAGCGGAGCAGGGCACGACCGTGCGCTTGGCTACGCATGTGATCCGGCTGATGGTGCAGGATTCGCCGTTCTGGCTGAGCTTTCGGAATCAGCTCCGGTGGATGCAGAGCACGCGGCGGTCGCGGCCGTGGGGGCATCTGGGCAGCGGGCTTACGTTTTCCGTGCCGTACGGGGTTCTCGGGCTCTTGTGGGGCGCGCTAAGTGGGCAGGTGGGGACGGGGGCGCTTTGGCTGCTGTTGACGGTGGTGAACCGGTGGGTGCAGGCCGCGACGGTGCTCCGGGTGCTTGGCGATGAGGACTGGGAGCTGAACACGCTGATGTATCCGCTGCGGGATCTGCTGGGTGGCGTGTTGTGGGTGGGCAGCTACCTAGGCGAGAACTTTTACTACCGGGGCAAGGTGTACCGGTTAAAGCCGGGCGGGGCAGTGGAGCTGCCGGGGTAGTTCTCCCCGGGTGTTTCGTCAAAGGGCAATGATCCCCTCATGTCGAGTGGTGCTAAGGATGCGGGGATGGCGGTTTTGAAGGGTGCCGGCAACGCATCGACAGGGCAGAATCGCACAACCTAACCGCAGCCCAGTCTACAACTTGAGGGCGTATTGCGCAGCAAGCGGTGCAGTACGCCCTTGTTGCTTGGGCTCGCTGTGCCGTCCTGTATACTTGCGCCAATTTTTCCGTTCGTGCAAAACCGTCTCTGAACCAATCTACCTCGGAGTATTGCGTCCCATGCGCCTTTCAGTCCTCGCTCTCTTGTCCTGCATCGCCTTCGCTCCTCTTACCCTCCAAGTCCACGCCGACATGCTCGTTGCGTCTGGTACCTTCAATAACGGCTACACCCTAAGCGGTGCGATCACATTCGATCCATCAACCGGCTTCGTCGAGAACAGCACCCTGACTGCAGGCCCCAGTCTCTTTCGTCAGTTTGCTTCATCGGGTTGCTTACCGCACCATGCCCCAGCCTGTTACGTTCAATTCGCTACATCAGATCCGGGGTTGGGCATCGTCCTTGCTTACAATCCGGATGCCGGAAATCCGGTTGCTGATCAGCCCACCGATTTACTTAGCATCCAAAACCCGTCTGCGTATGGCCTTATTACCTACGTCGATGTGGGACCTGGCGATATCAGCTTTTTGGAACAGGGCGCCTTAACGCCAGTCGTTTCCTCCACCCCAGAGCCCTCCACCCTTACCCTGCTCGGCACAGGCGTGCTTGGCCTGGTAGCCGTGGCGCGGCGACGGCTGCATGGCTGAAAGCTCTCCCGCATCTCCAGAGTCGTTCCCAAACCGGTGAGCCGAAAAAACGTACGCAACGCGCGCGATGGTCGCCAAGAATGCGAAGGTAGCCGTGGCGGCCCTTGGCGCACCTCCGCGATCTTTGCGTATGCCTTTCTTGTTAACCAGAACGGCTGCACACGGCACTAAAGTGCCAATCCATTTCTGCATTTCTTTCCCTGAATGCATTGCACCACGACGGAGCTATTCGTGAGATAGCTCGTCACGGTCGGTTATGGCGGCCCGAGATGGGTCTTGGTATACAACCAGAGGCCAAGCCGCCTCGTTACTGGACTGAGCAGGATCTCACAAACCGAGATCACGGATCGGCTATTCCCTCGCTCATGCATCACGTTGCGTTTTTGGATGTGGCTGATAACTTGAAAGTTGAAAGCATCAAATAGAAATCTTTCCATTCTGAATGACTGGGCTCGAATTGATAGACATCGGAGATTGCACGTTGTTGGCATCATTCCAAACGTCATTAATCCGCAATTCATCTTGCCTTCCGATATGAGTCTCGCCTACGTGAGCGTTAATGCTAGCGGGAGCATTCTTCAAAACGAAGACGAGATCGCGACATTAAGAATTGCGGGTTTTAGACCAGACCCTGACATCCAGGTAAATCCCAATTTCTCGTTCAACGTAGCGCTGGATGAGGCTCTAGGCCATGTGCGGCCAACGACACCCTTGGGGAAAGGATAAGATTCATGCTGGCTACGGTGAGCGGCATTGTCGCCATCCTCGAGGAGTACTACTGATTCGGGCATGTCTGCCTTTGAGCAGTAACTCCAGTGGCGATCAGTCCGACGCGAAACCAAGGTTGTTGAGGCCGGGGTAGGCTAATTCTCTTTGCCAAAGAGATAGCCGGGCAGCAAATTGCAGGGTGAAGCACTAGCGATTGGAGAGGACGGTTTTGCCGCCGGATTGGGCTAGGACGTGAACCGGGGCCAGGGGGGCGAGCTGTGGGGTGCGCTGGGT
>CAXTLD010000128.1:0-6232 GCA_964245045.1 uncultured Acidobacteriaceae bacterium
GTAGCGGCGGTTTGCGCGGAGGTGGGGAGGGTGAAGGCGCTTGCCAGTGTGGCAAAGAGGGTAGCTTGCGCGAAGCCGCGTCGGCGAATTGGGCGAGGCTTACCGTCCGTTCCCTTCGACGGGCTCAGGGTCAGGATGACAGGAGACGTGCGCATGGCTGAGGGTTGGACGGAAGGGGGGCGCTAACGTCCGGTGCCGGTGCTGACGATCTGGAGGTCGGTAGGGTGAGTGGCCTGGGGGCGGACGGAACGCGGGGGCCGGCGCATGCCGCGGCGGATCTGGGCGGAGTCCATGCCGAGCTCGGCGAGCGTGCGGCTGAGGGTGTTGCGATGCATGCCGAGCTCTTCGGCGGCCTTGCACTGGTTGCCGCGGTGGCGGGAAAGGACTTCCAGGATGAAACGCTTCTTGAACTCACGCACGGCGTCGTTGTAGGTCATGCCGGCGGCGTGCATGGTGAGCACCAGATGTTCCAGCTCGCGTTTCACTTGCGTTCTCCCCGTGTGCAGCGGATCGTTCTGAGAATTGTAGAGCCAAGGCCGACCCGCTGTGCGGGAATCCGAAAGGAAACCGGCGATGGGCGGAGCTCGCTTGCGGCGGAGCTTCTGGCGGACGCTCTCCGATAAGTCGTCAGAAGCGGGCTTGGGTACCCAGGCCATGTCCAGTGTGCGACAGGGACCGGGGCTTGATCCAATCGGGCGTGCTGTGGTTGAGGTACGGCCAGCCGTCCTGTAGGCGAAGGCGGAGGTCCGAGGGCATCGCGAAGGAGAGCGCGTGGGCCGAGCGGAGAAGGTAGGGCGCGAGGACAGAATGCTGGATCCAGGGGGCAGTGGGAAGAAAGGCCGTGATGGCGAGCAGTAGGGCGGTAGCGATGCCGGCACCGCGGAGAAGGCCGAAGAGCGCGCCGCCGAGGCGGTCGAAAAAGCCCAAACCGACCGTGCGCGCGCCGCGCCGCAGGAGGCGGCCCAGCAGCGAGGCGGCGACCGTGATGGCGGTGAGGATGAGCCCAAAGGCGACCAGTTGCGCAAAGGCGGGGGTGGTGATGAGGTTCTTGAGCTGCAGGGCGAGCGGATGGTAGTACCAGCAGGCGAGAGGAAAGCCGAGAACCAGGCCGGCGAGGCTGAAGGCCTCGCGAAAGAAGCCGTTCAGGGCGGCACGGGTGGCGGAGTAGAGGAGCAGGGCGACGAGGAGCCAGTCGAGGGGGTTGAGGGTCATGGGTGCAAAGCTCATCAGGCGAGCACTACGGCTTACCGGAGCTCCGGTTCCCAAGGGTTGATGAGTCGCAGACCCAGGTGGGCGAAGTCTCTTGTGTTGCGTGTGACCAGGACCAGATCGTGATCGAGCGCCGTTGCCGCAATAAGACCATCGGCGAAGCCGAGCGGCATCCCTCTTTGCTGGCGTCCAGCGCTGAGCGAGCCCCAACGGTCAGCGACGGCGTGCGTGACAGGCAGGACTCGATCGGAACCGGCAAGCGGCAATTGGTTCTGGAACCAGGCTTCGAGCCTTCGCCGACGCTCCCCTGCGGGAAGCGAGGACAGACCCCTTCTGATCTCTCCCACGGTGATCGCGCTTAGGAACAGCAAGTCTGTGGCTTGGACGTTCAACCACTGCTGAACCTGCGGCTCGGGAAGGGGACGGGTTCGTTCTGAGATGACGTTCGTGTCGAGTAGGAAGCCGTTGCTCACGAAAGATCCACGACGTGTCCGGGCGAGGGGTCGCGCTCAATGACCAACTCTTCGCCATCGAGGATTTCCCGAGCCCGGTCAAAGACCTCAAGCAGGCTCAGAACGGGTCTGTCGGGCGCAGGTTGTGGGTCTACCTCACCGCTACGTAACGCCTGGAACAGAAAATCTTCCACGGTCTGGAAGCGGCCTGTGGCCATGTGCTGCTGGATCAGGGCTGCGAGCTCCGGCTGATGCACTTCAATGGTCATGGGTCTGTCTCCTTCCCGAGTATCCGCAGTGTGGGACGGGAAGTCAATGGTCAGGCCGCGTCTACCACGGTCTATGTTCGCTGCGGGCGCGTCTGCGGAAGAAACCTGCGGCTGAGCCAAGCGCGGACGGGCTCGTCGTAGAGCTTGAGGCAGGCGTAGGCGATGGCGAGCGCGGCGAAAAGAAGGGCCACGCCATACACGATGCCCTGGGTGATGGTGAATTTCCCCTGGGAGACGTAGACGTAATATATGTAGATGAGCCCGTAGTGCGTGATGTACAGCGGGTAGGAGAGGGCGCCGAGGAGCTTGCAGACCTGCAGCGTAGGCCCGTGGGTAATGTTGCCGCCGGCGCCCATCGCCACGATCAGAGGAAAGAGGACGATGATGGCGAAGGCGTCGTAAAGGCCGTTGGCCCAGAGGGTGGCGGGGCCGCCGATGCGGGGGATGGAGAAGATCACGATCAGCAGAACGCTGCACAGAAGAAAGGCGTGACGGACATGAATGCGCTTGCCGAGCCGCATGAGCAACATGCCGGCGAAGAAGGGGTACAGGAGGCGGGCGAAGCCGATGTGTTGTTGCTTGGCGTTGAGCGCCCAGCCGCCGATAACGTCGCCGCGTGGGCCGAGGACGACGTATTGGAACAGAAAGCAGCCGGCCAGAAAGACAAGCACGCCGAGCGCCTTGTTGGAGAGCTTGCGGAGGCCGACGGCGTAAAGGATGTTGGCGATGTACTCGAAGTAAAGCGACCAGGCAGGGCCGTCGAGGGGCTGCATCTCGCTCCAGCCGCGAATGTCGGCCGAGACGGGCAGCGGAAGCAGCGTGAAGCCGAGCAGCATGACGAGCAGCATCTTCCAGACGGGCGTCTGGGCCACCAGCGGCTCGACCGGACAGGCTTGCAAATAAAAAAGGGCCGCGCCGATCAGCGTGCCCATGATGACCATGGGCTGCAGGCGGATCAGGCGGCGCTTGTAGAAGTCCCACTGCGACATGCGGGGCCAGCGGTCGTCGTAGGCGTAGGCGACGACGAAGCCGGAGAGCAGAAAGAAGAAGTCCACCGCGAGGTAGCCGTGGTTGATGATCTGGTTAAAACGGATGTCGTGATCCCAGGGCTCAAAGGTATGGAAGATCACCACCATGATGGCGGCCACGCCGCGCAGGCCGTCGAGGATCTCGTAGTGCTGCTTGGGAACCAGGCCGGCGGGTGGGTGTGTGGTGTCGGGGTAGGGGCTAACTGCGGCGTCGAGGCTTTGGGTGGGGGTCATGGTTGGCGACAGCCCTGGTAGCTGGACCTAGGGGTGAGCTATCGTAACGCAAGGAAGCTCCTGTTGCGCAAACGAGGACAGAGGCAAGCGAGTTTTTAACGTCGACACGGACCCGCAGGGCTCGATGTCGTCGGTGCTCGGATTGCGCACAAAGCAATAAAACTGGCGCCGCCGCCTCTCGAACTCTCGGCCGTAGTAGCTATGGCTGTCCCAACCATCTTTAGCCGCCCCGTATCCGGCCCAATGCTTGACCACGGCGGCAACGCTGCCGGTACCCAGGCCGTTCGCACCGTTTTGGACACCGGTGACGTACGCCTCGACCATGCGGGAGGCAAGGGCTGCATCCTCGCCGAAGGTACCCGCCGTGCGTGTCCATCGAGGCTCTGTGGCGAGGTCCGCCTGCGGGGCAAGGGATTCGCGTATGCCTACAGCCAGGTATTCGCGCCGCACCGTGTCCCCGAAACGACGGGTGAGTTCGGCATCGCCGATCGCGGCGAAGCCAAGCGCTTCCGGCCACAGCGAAAACGCGCGGTTCTGAACGCTGTCTCCGAGTATTTGCTGGAAATGATGGCGTTTCGGATCGCAAGAGATCGTCACCGGGATGCCAAACTCACTTTGTTCCGCCATCTCCTGGATGCGATTGTTCTGCACTGCCATGTCCGTGGCTGTGCCTTCCAGCCGCGTGACGAAGCTGTTGACGTGCTTTGCCACAATCCAGCCGCGCGCCCTTTCCAGATCGTAACCGGGGTGATCCGTGCCGGATGTTCCCGCATTCCCCGAAGGCTGTAGGGTGCCGTGCACCAGCAGGCCGGCGATGTTTTCCAAGCTGAGCCGCTGCATCAGGTCTGCGGTTCGAGCTTCCGAGGACAAGCGCCAGTCTTCAAACGGATCGAGCTGCCCGTTGTGATTTGAATCGCGAAAGCGAAGGCCATCGATCGAGAGGATCTGGATGTTTCGGACCCCTAGGATCGGCTGGGAACTTGGGGCAACGAAGACGTTATGCCCCGGCGCAGCGAGGCTTGCAAGAGTGGCGAGTAGAAAGTACGAACACCGCTTCATCATGTCCACTTCCTTGTAGTTCTTACGCGATGTCTCTATGAGAACAATCACCGCATATACGGGATCAGAAGGCCAGAGCCGCACTCCGCCCGCGTGTGGCCCTCGCGGCCGATAAACCTGGCTAGGAGTGAGGACTTAGATGGTTTCCTTGCAGCACATGTCCGCTTGCCTCTCGACTAGCGCTTTCATCTCCTTTCTCCGCCCGTTTCCAATATGTGCCCGCAGGGCGACCCACAGTCCCCTCACAGCTCCCGGGACTTGCATCGGGCATCAGCCATGTAGGCGTCCCAGCAAGAAAGTAGAAGCTTCAGCTTTATTGGAGACCATTGCCGGGTAGTGATGTTCTGTGAGAATCTTCCGACCGTGCTCGGATGCAAGCACTAATCACAATCGGGCTCACACCTGAGGACTGATAAGCAACAAAGCAACCGCCCGCGCTTCCTACTACTGTAACGCCCGCCAACGCCGCCGTATAGCCGTCAGGCAGGTCCAAAGTCGTCAAGAGCCTTTTTGTTTCTAAGCTCCAGATCGAGAGTGAACTCGACACTGATTCGATGGTGTCAGAGAAGAGCTTTGGTCTGTTTACTCCAGTAGCAGCGACAAGATATGTTTTATCGACGGAGGCAACCGAGAAGCCAACGCCTGTCTTCGATGCGCAGAAATTATGGTCGGTGACAAATGTCTGTAGGTTGAACGTGAGAAGGCAATCGCTTTTTTTAAAACCACCATACCCCGGCGCGGCAACCAGTGTTGAACCCACGAAAAGCAAACTGTCTATTCTGGGCAGATCCGCAATCTTCTTCACAGTGCTGAATGTCGATGTGTTGTAGAAGATCAGATCTGTTTTTTGCCCAAAACCTCCCGTTTTTGTAAAGGCAACAGTTAACATCCCGTTTCCAGGACGATATGCCAATGGACTGTAGGCGAGCGTAGTTTCGGCTAGAGCTACGCTGTGCGTTCTTACACCCGTGCTGATCAAGACTTCATCCAGGGTCGTAGCTCCATTGGGGTGGTCTGCCAATAGATAGATTCTGTCGCCTGCTTCGTCGACTGCGAAATCGCGAACGGCATCTTCCTCTGGATATTGAATGGTTCGGAATGTTGTTAGGTCCTTTCCATCAAGAATACGGATTGATGTCCGGTCACTACATACATAGAGATGACCCGATGTCACACCGAATAACGTCCTTCTGCAAGGGAACGTTTGACTTTCTTTAGCTTCGGGAAGAGCTTTGCTTGCGAGCAACACCCTGTCCCTAATACTCCACGATGAAATCTTCACTATGTGCTGTTTACCTGTGGGTGCGTTGTAGTCCCAAAGGTATTGCTGCGCATACATGACAGCTCCATCGTTCGATAAAGCTGCACCGAAAATGGTTCCGCCAGGAATCTCGAAATCAGTACGGTTGACCTCGGGAGTTTGTGCGGCGCAGCGAATCGGCAAAATCAAGAAGAACGCCAGCAAACGTAAAAACATGGCTAGCACCCCGGATCCAAGAAGTTGCGCAGCCCAGGAATCCAACCAAAGAGTGTGCCGAGAATAACATCTACGAGAGAGTGTTCGGCAAAACCACCAAAGCCAGATGAGGCGTTTCCAACATCGAAGTGTACCTGCCCGGCGAAGGTCCCGCCATAAGCAAATTGTATCGACATGTTCTTAGGCTGGCCATTGACATGAGCTCCACCAAATGGAGTGCGATAGCCATTGCCGTTTCCAAACGGGGATATGTAGAAAGAGAAGCCCGCGCGTGTCAAGTCCGCTCCACTTACTAAAACTCCATATTCTTCGTGCCCACCCTGGAAAGTGTTGTTACCTGTCATTGTTGCACCCGGAATAGCCTTGGCAGCCCGTTGCGCATTGCAAGCCGATTTTGACTGTTTCCCCGGCTGCGTTGGATTAGTTGGAGCAGCACCCGGGGCAGCACCTGGAGCAGAACCCTGGTTTCCGTTGAATGTTGATGAAGAACCTTGCCATGTGTCC
>CAXTLD010000129.1:0-6203 GCA_964245045.1 uncultured Acidobacteriaceae bacterium
GGTGGTGGCTACAGCGCATCGTAGCGCGCTACGTACGCGCAGATGGGGAGCGCGGCGGGCGGTCTCCTGTTGGGTGTCGTGGAGCCACCGACTGAATACAGGGGTCTCTCCACTACGTGCTGCGCGCTCCGGTCGAGATGACAGGCTAGAGGAGTGCTTCAGCATATTGTGGGCTATTGGGCGTATTCGAGGAGGGCGAAGAGGAAGATCCAAAGGACGCCCATGGTGTGCCAGTACCAGACAGTGGAGTCGACGACTACCTGCCGGGTGGCCATCTGGCGCGAGCGGGCGAGGAGCCAGAGGGCCCAGACCACGGCGCCGAGGCCAAGAAAGAGGTGAGCGGCGTGGGTGAAGGTGATGAGGTAGAAGAAGTGGCTGGAGGGGTTGGAGCGGAAGTAGACGTGGGAGCTGGCGAGCTGGGTCCAGGCGATCCACTGGCCGAGGAGAAAGAGCATGCCGAGACCGAGGGTGGCGAGCAGCCAGGCACCGGCGCGCTTGGAGGTGGGGCGGCCGAAGCCGAACCACTCGTCCATGACGTGGTGCTCGTGGAACATGGCGCGACGGGCGACCTCGGCCGTCGCCGAGCTGAGGATGAGCACGGCAGTGTTGAGCCAGAGGATGGACGGGATGGCGGTGGGAAGCCACTCGTTGATGTAGCGGTCGTAGGCGTCGAAGTGGCCTGTGGCTTTGGTCACAAAGAAGACGCTGACGAGGGCGACGAAGAACATAAGGTCGCCGCCGAGGGCGAAGAAGAGCCCAACGCGGGCCTGCGCGAGCCGTTCCCGAGGCCCGCGGCGGCCATGGGGGCGGTGTTCCCAGTTGTCGCCGTCGCCATTGCCGCCTGTGCGTTTGTCGGTCGGCGGGCGTCGGCCGTTGCCGTTATCGTTTTCGCCGGTGTGGTTGCCGGAGCCACTGCCGTGGCGGCGGTCGATCTCTGGGGGCGTGAGAACTGTGGGCATGGGTCGCCTTACAACGTGGGGAGGATGCGGTCCTATTCCAGCTTACTCCGGTTTGAGGGAACGCGCACTTTGGCGGGTGGTTTGCGTTGACGTGACTATACTGCGCGGCGTTGTGCTGTGCGCGAATGCCCCGTCCATAATGACAGTGATGAGTGGACGCGATGTTCGAGCTGTGCAGCGGGCTGGGAAATCGCAACCCAGCCAACACGGTTAAGCCGTGACGAATGGAGCATGAGCCACCGCCTATTTGGATAGGTCGAGGCTGAAGGTCACCGTTATAGTTGTGCTTACTTCGGTGGGTGTGCCGTCCTTCGTATAAGGGCTATAACGCCATTGCTTGACCGCGTCGACGGCTGCACTCGTGAGCATTGCGGGCCCGCTTACAACTTGCAGATCTTCGATCGTTCCTGTTTTAGAAATCTTGGCCGCCAGGACAACGCTGCCACTGAGACGTGCAGACCGCGCGATCGCTGGGTAAATAGGTGGTGCGCCACTGATCTTAAGAGCTGCAATGACGCCACCGGATAGCCGAATCGGACCTTGAGGTGCCTGTTTAGCAGATGTTAGCGCGACTTGTGAGTTCGCATTAGCGGTGGGTTGGAGCAGTGGATCGGAAGTGCTGTCAAATGTACTTATGACCTCTCCTGAAACTTGGTCATAGCCAGACTGCTCGTAGTGCCAAGTGTATGCGGTGGTAAGTGAAGCTCTTGTTTACGGGATTTTCTACGGTGGGGTTTCCTGGAATGAGTTCCTCAGTCGCAAACGGAGGGAAAAGTGAGCCAATCACGAGAACGCGTAAAGTATGCGCAATCCTAGATGCGCGGGCAGGTTCTACTGTGGACCAGAAACCAACTTGATTCTCGTCACCCACTTTGTGTACATACTGGCGAACGAACCAAGATGGCTGATCGGTAACTATGTCGGTATCTGTTTCAGATAGTCTTCGTATCGAGCGCTCCACCCCAAACCCGTTTGTTCCGATGTAACTGCTGCCCGTTGAGGTTGCAACGCTCCACGTACACTCAACCGGTTCAGACTCGAGATCCACAGGTAAGTCGTTGAGTCTGATCGTAAACTGCTTCTGGTCTGCGTCGTAAGAGACAATCGGACGAATTGTAAATGCATACAAATCCTTTGGACGCATGCCCCTGATGAGGGATGATTGTTCGAATTGGCGCAACCGGATGGAGAAGTCCGAGGTTGTCTCAAAGTCTGACTTCTTATAGCTTGCTTCATGCAGAAGGAGTGAGTGAAACACCTGTAGAGCGTCTACACCGGAGAAGTTGACGGGAAGGGTATGACGGTCTATGTCAAACGGTTCGCTGTAGTACAGCGTGCCATGAGAAGAACTTCTGCGGTTGGCTATCTGTTGGCATAGCCCCAAGCAGGGAAGCAACAACATAGCAAGGATCACAAGTCTCTGGCCTGGGCTAGTAGGCATTGGCAAAGGATAGCACTCCGTAGAAGTGCTTGGCTTATCGTTGGGCGCGTCCAGCCTGATCTATATGTGCTTGCCCCGGAGTACCTTCTGGCTCCCATTGCGGGGTGAAAGTGTCGTCGTGGAGGCTGTAGGCGCAGGGTGAGCGGTACACGGCGATGGGGGTGGGGTTTTCTGGCGTTGTGGGCGCCCATTCGAGGGTGGTGGCTTGCCAGGGGTTGGAGGCGGTTCCGCGTGGTTTGCGAAGGAGCAGGAGGAGGTTGAGGAGGAAGGGGAGTTGGAAGGCTGCCAGCAGTAGGGCGGAGGTGGTGATGTGACGCTGGAGCGGCATGGTGGCGAGCAGAAGGGCGTTGGCGGGAGGGGAGATGCCCTGGAGTTGGGCGTAGTGGCGAGGCTCAGAGGCGAGGCCGGTGAGATGCATGGGGAGAAAGGTGTTATAGGCGAAGAAGAACGTGCCCCAAAAGTGCCATTTGCCTAATGACTCGTTTAGGCGACGATGAAAAATCAAAGGAGCCCAATAGTAAAGGCCGCAGAAGAGGCCGAAGACGCCGGCCATGGCCATGATGAGGTGGAAGTGGGCGACAACGAAGAAGGTGTTGTGGAGGTACTCGTCCAGGATGGGTTGCGCGAGGATGGGGCCGGAAAGGCCGCCGGCGATGAAGAGCGAGACGAAGCCGAGGGCGAAGAGCATCGGCGTGGTGAGGCGTGGGCGTGAGCGCCAGGTGGTGGCTATCCAACTGAGGACTTTGGCGGCGGAGGGGATGGCGATGGCGATGGTGCTGGCCGAGAACGCGGAGCCGGCGAAGGGATTGAGACCGGCGACGAACATGTGATGTCCCCAGACGACGATGCCCAGAAGCCCGATCAGGAGCGTGGTGGCGATCATGAGACGGTAGGCGAAGACGGGACGGCGGGCAAAATTGGCGAGCACCATCGAGGTCAGCCCCATGCCGGGGAGGATCGCAATGTAGACCTCGGGGTGGCCGAAGAACCAGAAGAGGTGCAGCCAGAGCAGGGGGGAGCCGTCGCCGCGATGCTGGAGGAGGACGCCGTTGACGAGGAGTTGCGACGGAAGGAAAAAGCCTGTGTGGAAGTGGCGGTCGCAGGTGAGCAGGAGAATGGCAGCGAGTAGGACGGAGAAGGCTAGGACGGAAAGGAGCGAGGTGGTGAACCAGGCCCAGACGGTTAAGGGGAGGCGCTGCCAGGTCATGCCGTCGCAGCGGCGGTGGATCACGGTGGTGAGCAGGTTCACGGCACCGGCGGTGCCGCCGAGGCAGAAGAGGGCAAGGCTGGCGAGCCAGAGGTCGAGACCGACGCCCTGGCCGGGGCCGGCGAGGGAGGTGGCGCTGAACGGGGGGTAGCCGGTCCAGCCGGAGATAGGGCTGCCGCCCGGGACGAAGAAGGCGGCGAGTAGCGTGAGGAGGCCGGCGGCGGTGAGCCAGAGGGAGAGCGCGTTGAGGCGCGGGAAGCTCATGCGGTCGGCGCCGATTTGCGCCGGAAGGATGAGGTTGCCGAAGCCGGATTGCGGGGCGACGGTCATGACGAAGAAGAGCATGAGCGTGCCGTGCATGGTGACGAGGGCGAGGTACTCCTCGGGGAGGATGGGGCCGTGGAGGGGAAGGCGCCAGGCGGGCCAGGTGAGGTGGAGACGCATGAGGAGGCTGAGCGCGGTGCCGAGGAGGAGGGCTACGGCGCTGAGGGTGAGGTAGGCAAAGCCGAGGGAGCGGTGGTGCGTGGTGAGGAGGGTGCGCGTGGCGGCGCGGGCCCACCTTAGCGCGGCGTTGCCGCGCGAAGATGGGGCACCCGGGGTGTTGGTGGGAGTTGCGGTCGGATTGGGCGGGGTGCTCATGGAGTGGGGCTGGCCGACTGCTGTTGTGGTTGGTTCGGGGGTGAAAGTGCCTCGGGGCGGAGAATGCCGATGCGGCCGTGGGGGCCGACAACGAAGGGAAGCGAGAGGGCGTTCCAGTGTTGGTCGGCGTCGGGGGTGTCGCCGGCGGCGGGATTGGGCTTGAGGGAGAGCCAGTTGCGGCCGTCGTCGGTGGAGATGTCGGTGCCGTTGGGGCCTACGGTGATCCAGGTGTTGTGGGTGGAGTCGTAGGCTACGGCGGAGCGGTAGCCGTGGGGTGGGGTGGTGGGAAGCGTGGCCTTGAACAAGCTCTGGCCTTGCAAAGGATCGCCTCTCTTTGTCGAGAGGAAGACAGCGGTGCCCTGCGTAGCCGTTGGCGACGCATAATCTCCTCCAACGATCATCGCTTCAATGGGGAAATAGCTGGAAGGCTCTTTCGCCGACATGGCGAACGCTCCTGCCGTGTTGCCCTTTGCTAGAGGAAGGCTCACAGCCGGCAGCTTGATTCTGCAGGGGAGCATTCCGTCTGCGTCGCCGCCGTCAAGGTACACGAACTTCGATCCGCTGCTGCCGCCAGTTACGAAAGCGAAGTTGATGCCGAAGAACTCGAATGCGGAGGTGTTGCTCGCAGCGAAAAGGCCTTCACCTTCATCCGCGACCGAAGCCCGCTCTTTGCAGCGCGTTTCAGTCAAATAGGTTCCCTCGTCCCACCTTTGCCACGATGCCCCACTATCTCGGGACAAGAACACCACTCGCTTCTTGTTGACGGGATCGCCTACCAGCACTCCGGTTCGGGGCGCGTCGTGCTTGCTTTCGAAACGCAGCGCGTCCCAGAAGCCTTCGGTGTCGGGGTTGGTGAAGAGGAGGGTCCAGGTTTGGCAGGCGTCGGTGGTTCTGTAGAGGCGGGAGAGGTCGCCTTTGCCGCTGGACATGACGATGGCCGTGTTTTGGTCGAAGGCCTGGATGGCGCGGAAGTCGAGGTGGTCGGCGTTGGGTGGGGTGGGGCAGTGTTGCCAGGTTTGGCCGGTGTCGGTGGTGCGGAGGACGGTGCCGTCCGTGCCGGAAGCCCACGCGACGCCGTCCCCGACGGAGTCGATGCCGCGGAGGTCGGCGGTGGTGCGGGCGTCCTGGAGCTGCCATTGGGCGGGGAGGGTGGTCGCCGTAATGAGGAGCGCGAGGACAAGGAGAGTAGCGGGGCGCATGGGAGCAATGTACATGGTTGGCTGGGGCGGGCCGTCCGTCACCTCAGCGGCTGAAGCCGCTTTGCGTTTGGGAATGTATGGCACGGCTGAAGCCGTGCCCCTTCGTTGTTCCTTATGGTGACGGAAGAAAACGCAGATTCCCTTCGGGAATGACAAGCAAAGGGCGCAGTTGACGAGCGCCGTCATTGAGCTTGCGCTGTTGCCGCTTCTTGCGTGGCGAGCCAGCGGTCGAAGTCGGGTTGGGGGAGGACGTGGAGGACGGCTTGCATGCGGTAGTGGCCGAGGCCGCAGACCTGGGTGCAGAGGATGGCGTAGGTGCCGGGCTCCGTGGGGGTGAAGTGGATGTGGGTGTCCTGGCCGGGGATAGCGTTTTGCTTGAGGCGGAGCTCGGGGATGGCGAAGCCGTGAATGACGTCGTGGGAACGGAGGGTGAGGTCGACTTCGCGGTTGGCGGGGAGGGTGAGTTGGCCGCGGACGAGGTCGTCGTGGCCGTAGGGGTCGTGCGGGTCGAGACCGAGGGGGTTGCCGGCGGCGGGGTCCACCAGCGCGAGACTGGTGTGCCCGAAGGCGCGGTTGTGGCCGGGGTAGCGGAAGTACCAGAGGAACTGCATGCCGACGGCTTCGACCTGCATGGCGGCGGGGTCGGCGCCGGTGTAGCGCTGGGCAGCCCACAGGCTTTGGGCGCGGGCGCCTAGCCAGAAGAAGAGGACGGTGAGGGCGGCGAGGGGGAGGTATTCGAGGGTGAGCTTGTGGATGGG
>CAXTLD010000130.1:0-6143 GCA_964245045.1 uncultured Acidobacteriaceae bacterium
GCCCTAAAGTCTCCAGGCTGAAGACTTTGCAGGAAAGGAGGGGGGGGGACGGGGAGGGGACACCCTCCTCAATCCGCCACCACCGCCTCGCCCTCCTCCGGCACCTCCTCTACCACCTCGCCCACGTCCTCCGCCGCTTGGGCCGCGTCCACGCCGTACCGCGCGGCCAGCTCCGGCGCGTACTTGGCCATGTCGTTTCTTAGTCGGATCAGCGAAAGATCCTTCGACTTCGATTCCAGCATCACGTCCACATCCACGTGCTGAATCGACCGCAGAAACGTGATCGTCTCAAACGGGTTGTTATAGTCCGCGTGGCCCGTCCAGATCGGCGGCTGCAGCACCTGCTCAATCCTGCCGGTCTTGCGGTTCTTGCGCTTGATCTCCCGCATCTCTGTGCGCGCGCAGCTAAAGTGCATCTTGGGTCGCACATCGCTCGGCCACGTCGCGCAGAACCGCTCCAGCGTTGGCACCAGCTCCAGGCCCTCCGGGTTGAAGCACCAGTGGTGCTGGTAGTCCCAGACGCACTTCACGCCCGTCGCCTCATGCACCTTCAGCACATCGGCGGCGGAGTAGCGGATGTCGTCGTTCTCCAGCACCAGCCGCCGCCGCACCGGCTCGCCCAGGCGCTTCCAGGTCTCCGCCCACCGCCGCCAGCCGGACTCGCGATCCCCATACGCCCCACCCACATGCACCACCATCACCGCCTCTGGACCGCACTCCATCAGGTCCAGCATTTCGGCCTGCGAATCGAGGTCGGCCATACTCTTCTGCGTCAGCGTCTCATTCTCCGAATTCAACACAATGAACTGGGACGGATGAAAGCTCAAGCGGACATCCGCCTCGCGCGCATACCGTCCAAACCGCGCCAGATCGCTCGCCGACTCCCGCACCATGTTGTGAAACTGTGGCATGTCCGGATGCGTCGCATAGGGCGCAATGTCCGAGCTCATCCGGTACATATGAATCCCATGCTTGCGCAGATACCCGATCACGTCGCACAGGTACCCCAGTGACACCCGCAGGTGCGGATCCGCCTGCCAGCGCCGCGTGTCGCTCGTCTTCAGCCCACCCCCGCCCATCACCTTGACCGGAAACCCAAGCCGCATCGCCCCCTTCGGGAAGCAAAGCTCCGGCAATCCTTCCAGCGCCCCACACTGCGACATCGGCGTGGTCAGCATGCGCTGCAACTCGGCATCGGCAACCTCCTTTTTGGTGGGCAGCTTAGCCTTGGCTTTCTTCTTCGTGGCCTTCTTCCCCAGACGCTTCGGCACCGCCCCTGCTTTCGTCGCATTCAAGCCTTTGTTGGTACCTTTGCTTTTCTTGGTGTCACTCCCCGCACGGGAATCCTGCTGTTCGCCTTCGCCAGTGTCGATCGCGCCGTTTAGGTTCTGTTTGCCTTTAAGTTTTGCCATTTCGATAGGGGATCCGTTTTGCCTTTGCTGTTGCTGTTCTGGTTGTCCTGCTCTATAGGGGAAACCTGCTGCTCTTGCTAACTAGCCCAAGCCGATTTCGTCTAGCTCGGGAGAATTTGGATCTGCGATCCGAGAGCCGTGTAGCTAGCCTAAGTCTGGAACTGGGTAAGAACTCGCAGCTGGCAGCAACTCTCTCCCATCTCTGCATCCCTTATATCGCCAAAAGCAGTTGAAGTCGTAAGAGGTGTAACGTCGTCGCTCCTCCGCCGAAGCCTTGGGTGTCATCTTGATTTGGAACCAGTAATAGCGATATTTTTCCGTCGTATACCAGCCGGCTTGAACCGGTTCTCGTGTGGGCACACCACCCCAGTGTTCCTGCTCCTCCAGCGATACCATGGACGGATAGAACCCGTCAGCTTCCACACCTATTCCGTACCCGGTGTTTTTGCGTACGACAACTGAATTCTTAATGTCAAACGCCACAACAAATCCCTCGCCTGAACCTCGCCACAACCGTGGCAACTCCGCATTATCCACCCTCACATCCCACTCACAATTCAACCGGTCGCAGGGGCCGTTCGGTTTCGCGCCAATCTTTTTGGCCAGTCGCTGAGCGTCCTCAAAAGTAGAGCGCCCTAGCTGGAGCGTTTCGAGTTCGCGAGACAGGTACCGAGCACGAATCGTTGGACGCAACAACAAGGCAGCCCACAGAAAGACCAGCAGACAGATCGCACCGATCAGTCGTACAGCAGCTGAGACATCGAATCGAGATGTTTGTCGCATATTCATCTCCAATGTTATGGGGCCTTTCGGTTAATCCACAACCAACGACTTCTCAACGAACAACGACTACTTCACGAGCAACGAACGACAACCCCCGTCACTCCTCCACCACCATCTCCTCGCCAAACCCTATTTCCTGAATCCACCGGTTCCACACCGCCACCGGCAACGCCCCGCCGCTGGCCTGATTGTGCCCCAACCCGTAGCTCGTGTCCGCCTCCGGTGGCCGGTGTCGCGCCAGAAACTCAATCAAGTTCACCCCCGCCGGCGCCCGCCCGGAAAACGTCACCCAGCCCGGCCGGTAGCCCGTATTCACCCCAAACACCACGCTCTTGTTGAAGCGCCCGCGCCACTGCTGCGCCACCAGCGGATGCACCTGGCACCCCGTGTGCATGCGGATCGCCACCAGATCCGCCCCCAATTCCTCCCGCACGGCTTTCGAGAACCGCGGCGGCTGCTTGCGCGCATACGCCAGCGCCTCGCCTACTTCCTCCTTGGCTCGCTCCAGTTCCGCCGTCTCCGCAAACTTCCCGCTTGTCACGTCCTTGGGCCCATTCGCTTTGAGCAGGAGCGCCAACGCCGCATCCGCCCGACCCTCCGTCGTCCGCCGCGGCGCGTTCAGCAGGCTGGTCGCATCGCGCAACGCCCCGCCGCCAAACCGCGCCTTGGCCGCGGCCAACTCCGGGAAGCCGGCCTTGTCTCCCAGGTCGCTCAGGATCGACACCCCCGCCAGCCACAGCCACTCCGCCGCCTTCGCCTCGCCCACCAGCGCCCGCGCACACCACCAGCAGAGTAGCCCGCTGGTCGCCACGTCTTTGCCGTCGCCGGCCTCATCGCTGGTGCCGTAGGACGTTATGACCACGCCCCCCTCCGGCTCGCCAATTGGCCGATGATGATCGATCAGCAGCAACGGCACCCCGGAAAGCATATGCCCGTCGCGCACGCCCAGATCCGTCACGATCAGGGCGTCAATGCCGTGGCCGCGGGCGCTCCCGTCGCCGTCAGCCCGTTCTCGCAACCGCCCGCCGATCTCTGGTCCCCACGCCGACTCGCCCTTGCGCCGGCACTCGCCCTCTACACTCGCGTAGCCCGCCTCGCGCAACGCCCGCAGCAGAATCGCCCCCGCAGGCAGCCCATCGCCGTCGAAGTCGCAAACCACATACAACCGCGAGGCCTTGCCCGCCGGCAAGCTCCCCAACCACCCCAAGAACTGCTCCCCAACTTCGTCCGCAAACGCCATCATGCAGATGGATGCGCCGAAGGACCTGCAGGAATGAAGGTGAGGTTATATGAAGGTATAATTGAAGAGAGGAATCCATGCTCACGACAAATCTCCGCAAGGTTGGTGGCTCGGTGATGCTCGCAGTTCCTCCAGCCATCCTCGATCTCCTTCACCTGGACGTTGGTGCCCCGTCAGTCTGGCCGTCGAAGGCGACCGGCTCGTCGTCGCGGCTCAGCCGAAGCCGTGCTACACACTGGCGGAGCTCCTCGACGCCACCGACCCGAGCGCATCCCGCACAGCCGAAGAGCAAGAGTGGCTCGACGCTCCAGTGGTCGGTGCCGAACTGCTATGAATCGCGGGGACATCTATATGGTTTCGTTAGACCCGACAGCGGGTTACGAGCAGCGCGGACACCGTCCCGTGCTCGTCATTTCCCCGACGGCCTTCAATCAGCGGACCAAGCTCCCTGTCGTACTCCCCATCACGAGTGGCGGGAACTTCGCTCGTCATCTCGGCTTCGCCGTGCCGCTCACCGGCACGCAAACCACCAGCATCGTGCGTTGCGATCAACCGCGCGTCTTGGATCTCCAAGCACGAGCAGGTCGCAAAGTGGAGTCGCTACCGAACGATCTGATCGATGAGGTCCTCGCAAGGACGATGACCCTTTTTCAGTGACGGCCGAGGCTCGTCCCCGCCAGCGTCGATGCGACTCTGGGCAGCAACGAACCGGTATGTGCCGCTGCTGCTCCGCGTAACACTCACGCCGCCGGCTCGCTCTCAAAGTACAAATACTTCCGCCAGTTCGCATCCGCCGACCCGATCATCCGCATAATGTGCCGCGATGTGTGCAGCGTAAATGGGCGCGGCTCGCGCAACAGCCGCATCTCCGGCAGCTCATGCAGCAGGTGGTTGCCCTTGCGCCGGTTGCACCCCTTGCAGCAGGCCACCAGGTTCTCCCACGTGGACTGCCCGCCCCGCGACCGCGGCAACACGTGGTCCAGCGTCAACTCCGCTGCCGGCAACACCACTTGGCAGTACTGGCACGTGTTCCGGTCCCGCAGCAGGATGTTTTTGCGGCTCAGCGCCCGCGTTTGGTGCGGGATGCGTCGGTACTCCAGCAGCCGGATGACGCTCGGCATCTGCATCACCGCCCGGTGCGAGTGCAGCGTCGTCCCTTGCTCCTCCTCCGTGCGCGCCACCCCTTTGAGCACCAACACCAGCGCCCGCCGCGCGCCGCATATGTTGATCGGCTCATAGCTCGCGTTCAACACCAGCACCGGCGTCTGCATCGCCGGCTGCCGGAACACGCCCGCGCGAATCTCGATCGCCTCCATCCGCGCCGTGCCCGGCACCGGGTGCGTGGTGTGGTGCACCTTGCCGCTGCCCTTGCCGCGTCCCTGCCCTTTACCCTGCCCAGACTGCATCCTGCCTCCGTCCGTGTTGGGAATTGCCGCCCCAGCGCTACGCCCTATCCTCTACTTCCTAATTGCTACTTCCTGCTCTCTGCTTACTGCTTCCTACTCCGTCCCCCACCGCGCCACTTCCACCTCCACGGCGCGCAGGCTTTCCGGCTGCGCCCGCGCCACGGTGGCGACCCACACCTTGGTCGCGCCCGCCCCCAGCAGCGCCTTCGCGCACTCCCGCGCCGTGGCTCCCGTGGTCAGGATGTCGTCTACCAGCACCACCTCGCGCCCGGCGACCAGGGCTGCCTCGCCCACCGCAAACGCCCCCTTTAGCCCGCGACGCCGCTGATCGGGGCGCAACGCATGCAACGCCCGCGTGTCTTTCACCCGCACCAGGGCTTCCGGGCGCAGCGCCATCTGCCACCCCGGCCGCAACTTCCGCAACCGGCGCACCCCAGCCCGCGCCAGCAAGCCAGCCTGATTGAACCCGCGCTGCCGTTCGCGCTCCCCGTAGAGCGGCACCGGCACCACGACCAGCTCGCCCGCCGCCCGGCCCTCCAGCTTCAGCATCGCAAGCGCCATCGC
Organism: uncultured Acidobacteriaceae bacterium; assembly: GCA_964245045.1. Taxonomy (GTDB): domain Bacteria; phylum Acidobacteriota; class Terriglobia; order Terriglobales; family Acidobacteriaceae; genus Granulicella. The sequence goes on from CAXTLD010000130.1 coordinate 5,406, forward strand.
GTCGCCCAGCACATGCTCGGCCACCTGACGCATCCCGCCGAACTTCAGCTGATGCAACAGCTCTCGCATCTCGGCGTCGTACACCGCAAAGGCCACGGCCCCGGCAAACGGCGGCGGCGCCAACCGGCACACCGTACACTCCACGGTCCCCATCGCCCGCGCAAACCGCGCCGACTCCATCCCCAGCGCATCGCCACAGCGCGCGCATAGGGGGTCATCCTCGCCCAGCGCGCTTTCACTCACCCGCGCCACGCACCCATCGCACACCCGCACCGGCGCCAACCCCATCATCGGACCGCCACAGATCCGGCAGTCGGAGGGCAATACCGTATGCAGCACATCGGCCGCGGCCATTTTCGTCAGCGCCGCACTGCGTCGCCACAGCCGCGTAATCCACGGCCAACGCTGGGCAACCTCCACGGGCAGGCCGGGCGGCGCGCCCGATAGGGAGCCGGGCGGCCCTCCCCCACCGAGCCGGATTTCGCTCGCAGCCTCGCTGAAGACGCACCTCACTCGCGGCGAAGGCTGCCCAGAACGTCTTGCAACCAGCGCCGTTGCCCGCAGTATAGCCCCGCGCCCCCAGCGAGGCAATCCCGCCGATGGACGCCGCTTCGCCCCACCCGCAAGATCCCTTAGCGCCCTCCGCGTAGCCTTCGCGCCCTTTGCGTGAGCGCTCTTCTGCCACCGCCCCAAAAAGCCCGAACGCAGCCCAGCCTCTCCCTTTCTCGCCCCCCAGCC
>CAXTLD010000131.1:0-6095 GCA_964245045.1 uncultured Acidobacteriaceae bacterium
CTCCCCCACAGCGCTTAACCCCTCGGCTGCCCCCGCCACCGGTGGAACCTATGTGGTCCAGGTCGCCGCCGTCACGCACCAGGACGATGCCGACCTGCTTGTCGGCGCCCTGCGCGCTCGCGGCTACGCCGTCTCCACGCGCTCCTCCGAGGGTGACCGGTTCATCCACGTCCAAATCGGCCCCTTCCACGACAAGCAACAGGCTGACGCCATGCGCCAGCGCCTGCTCACCGACGGCTACAACGCCATCGTCAAACAGTAAACCCGCTTACATACACGCCGGTGACTCCGTATACCCCAACGCCTCTTCCATGTCGCGTCGCACGGTCGCCATCAGCGCCTCGCGAGAGGCGAACTCCTCCGGCCGGCGCGCCCGCAAAAACTGTACAGTCGCCTCCCCAGGGGTGATCTTCAGCGTGCTCCGTGGCATCATGCCGGCGGTTCCACGGATCACCACAGGCACGATCGGCGCGCCTGTCTCCGCCGCCAAAAAGAACGCACCTTTGCGAAACGGCAGCAGCCGCCCATCCGGCGAGCGCGTCCCTTCCGGGAAGATCGTGATGTGGAGGCCGCTACGCAACGCATGCGATGCGGCGAGGACGCTGCGCTTCGCGTCCTCCCGCGAATGACCGCGCGCCACCGGGACAAACTGCCCCATGCGCATCGCCGTCCCCAGCAACGGAATCCGCATCAGCGACTGCTTCAACATCACACTGGTCTTGCCCGGAATCTGCGGCAGCAACACCGGCGGATCCAGGTTGGACACGTGATTGCTCATGAAAATGCATGGCTCGTTCGGCACGTGTTCGCGCCCAAGAACCCGCACCCGAATACTCGCCGCGCGCACACCCAGCCCCATAATCGCCATGCCCCAGCCGTACATCGTGCTGAAGTCGCCGCGCAGCGCCGACCACGCAATGCCGACCAGCGACGCCGGGACACCCAGCAGCACGTACACCGCCAACATGCGCGCAGAGGCCCACATCGCGCTTACCTCCCCCGCGCCCCGGCCAGCTCGGCTCCCACCAAACGCGCGGCAAGCGCCTCCGGCAACTTGGTAAAGACGCCACCAAAGCCGCCGTTGGACAAGATCGCCACCACATCGCCCGGCTCGAGCCGCGGTATCAGCTCCGCCACAATCGCATCGGCGTCGGCTCGCAGCACGGCATCCGTACCCCGTGCCCTCAGCTGCGCCACTACCTGCGCCGGGTGCAGACGTTCGCCCTCCGGAACCGCCTCGCTCCGGAACACCTCCGCCAGCACCACGACATCGGCTAGCGCCAGACTATCCACCAACTCCCGCTCAAACACGTTTCGGCGCAAGGTGTTCGAGCGCGGCTCCACCACCGCCACCAAGCGCCTGCTTCGATAGGCGGCCCGCAACGCCCGCAGCGTCTCGCGGATGGCCGTTGGGTGGTGCGCAAAGTCATCGATCACGGTCACGCCGTCGACCTCGGCCCGCACCTCCAACCGGCGCTTCACGCTACGGAAGCTCCGCAACGCCTCTTCGATCGCCGCTGCCGGCACACCCTGTCCGGCAGCCAGGGCCGCCGCCGCCGTCGCATTCAGCGCGTTGTGTTCGCCCGGCATGGGCAGCTCCAGGCGCGCGAACACGTCGCCCCCACGCAGCAGTGTCCATTGCGACACGGTCCCACGCTGCGCGAAGTCGACCATGTGCCACTCTGAAGCCGCGCCAAATCCATATCGCTCCACCGCGCAAAACGCCTTCGCGCAGCACTCCGTCACAGCCTCACTTCCGTCGAAGGCCACCAGCCGCCCACGCTTTGGAAGCAGGTTCACCAGCCGCTTAAAACTGGTCTTCACGGCCTCGAAGTCCGGGTAAATGTCCGCGTGATCGAACTCGGCGTGCGTCAAGATCGCCGCATCCGGGAAGTAGTGCAAGAACTTCGGACCCTTGTCGAAGAACGCCGTGTCGTACTCGTCACCCTCCAGCAAAAACGGCCGTGTCTCCGGCTCCACATGGAAGCTCGTGCCGAAGTTCTCGGCGACGCCGCCGATCAGGAACGAGGGCTTCCATCGCGACCCCGACCCCTCCATCCGCGCCGCAGTCTCATAGATCCACGCCAACATGCTCGTAGTCGTCGTCTTTCCGTGCGTCCCCGTCACCACCAGGCGTTCCCGCCCGACCAGGAACTCATCGTGGATCAACGCCGCCATCGAGGTCATCGGGATGCGCTCGTCCAACACCCTCTCCAGCTCCGGGTTCCCCCGCGAGATCGCATTGCCCACCACGACCAGGTCGGGTCGTGGCTCCAGATTCTGCGCCCGGTAGGGCTCCCGTACCGCGATCCCCATGCCGGCCAGCTGGTCGCTCATGGGCGAGTACGCCGCCGTGTCGGACCCTGTCACCCGGTGCCCTTCGGCCTGTAACATGCCCGCCAGCGACGCCATCGCCGTGCCAGAGATCCCGATCAGATGGATGTGCTTGCCCATACGTCCTCCCGCTTCCCTTCTGCCGCACCCTCTTCGCCAAATACCGTCAAGCTCGCCCCCTGGACCTCGCATGCCAACGCCGCCGCAGCACCCAGCACCAGCGTTCGATTACCGCCCGACACATGGCCGCAACGCAGCCCGATCGCCACCGGCCCCCGAAACTCCCCTAAGCCATGCAGACAAGCGTCTTCCAGCAAGCGCGCCTCTTTCTCGTCCACGCAAGCCGCCATGTCGCCCAACACTACCCCTGTCACGCGCTCCATTAGGCCGGCGAAGCGCAGGTGCTGCAACATCCGGTCCCACTGGAACGGCTTCACCCCAATGTCTTCCAGAAACAACACACAGGGCTCCTCCACCCGCAGCGCCCACGGCGTCCCCAGCCCCGCCTCCACGATGGCCAGACACCCTCCCAGCAGACGTCCCGCAGCGCGCCCGGAACGCAGCACCCGCATCCCGTCCCCTGCGCCTAAAGCGTATGTCTGCCCAGCCACCGCTGCCCGCCAGGAGGGCTCGTCAACGCCCCCCTCCAACGCCCAATCCGCGGCCACCATCGGCCCATACAGCGTCGGCAACCCACCCTCGCGCCACATCCAGGTCTGCAGCGAAGTCTGATCCGAGTACCCGACGAAGACCTGGGGTTGCGCCCGCAGCGCGGCCGCCGTTCCCATCCGGTCCAGCAATGGCAGCAGCTCGGCCGACCCCCAGCCGCCCCGCGTACAGAACACTCCGTCAATGCTGCTGTCCGTGAGCGCCGCATGTAGATCCGCCGCGCGCTCCGCCGCCGTCCCGGCATAGTACAGCGGCCCACGCGCCAGCGCATGCAGCATCACCACGGGCTCATACCCAAACGTCCGCAGGGCCGTCACGCCGCGCTCCACAAGCTCGGCCTTGGCCGCGGACGCCGGCGACACCACCGCCACGCGCGCCCCAGCTCCCAGCACCGGTCGTCGGCTCACAACTGCAGCGTCCGTCCCCCTACTCGTCAAAACGTGCCTCACCCACACACACGATCCTTGCCGGCCCGGTCAGGGCCATCTCCGCGTCATTCTGCGGCCAATGCACGTACTGCACGCCACCCGGCGCCGTCGCCGTCAACTCACGGGCCACCCCCTTCAGCACTATGGCTGCAGCCGCCGAAGCGCACGTTCCTGTTCCGGAAGACTCCGTCGGCCCACATCCACGTTCAAAGATGCGGAACGCAATCTCCTTATCGGCCAACACCCGCACAAACTCTACGTTTGTCCCAAATCGAAACACCGGGTCCACGCTGACCCTGGCGCCCAGCTCCTGCCAACTCAACCCGTGGCTGCCGAAGTCCTCGCGTTCCGGGAACAGCACAAAGTGCGGGTTGCCCACATTGACCATCGCCCCAGCGAGCTCGCCGGGCACCCCAGCCACCCGGATGCGACGCTCCATCACCCGCGGGATGCCCATGCCGGTCTCAATCCAAACCTCCGCGCCTTCACGCCGCACCACCCGGCATCGCCTCGGGCCGCCATGCGTGCCCAGAACGAGTTCGTCCAGGCCTTCGGTTTCGGCCAGCGACGCCGCCACACAGCGCGTCCCGTTGCCGCTCAGCTCCGCCTCGCTGCCGTCCGCGTTGAACAGCCGCAGAAACCAGCTGGCATCAGGACGACGCTCCACAAACTCGATCCCGTCCGCGCCCACGCCCGTGTGCCGCGCGCACAGGCTACGCGCCATGGCAGCGTGCTCGCCGCCCGCCAGCGCTTCCTCAATCAGCAGAAAGTCATTGCCCCGTGCCTCCGCTTTTACAAACCGGACTGTTCGCGCCACCGTTGCTCCCTGTTGGCCAGCATACCTCCGGACCCGCCCGAAAACGCGAAGGGCCCGCACCAGCAAAGGTGCGAGCCCCTAATCCACTTCGCTCACCTGAGACCAACGCGAAGCGCCAACCGCAGCCAACGCGAAGCGCCAACTACGCTACAGGCGCCGCCACGTTGATCTGCTCCGCCAACTTCGTCAGCAACGTGTCGGCATGCTTTTCTTCTTCCAACGACTTCGACATTGTCGCCGCATGCTTGTCCTCACCCAGGGCTAGCGCCCACGAGATCAGCGTCCCGTACACCGCAATCTCATGGTGCTCAATTTGATTGCCCGCGGCGATCAACACCACATCGCGGATCTGGTCGTTACCGGCGTCGGACACGTCCGACATCCCTTCGCTGATCAACGCCGACGCCGCCGGGCACTTCTTGTCGTCCGCTTCGCCGTTGGTCTCGTCGAGGATGCGCTCCAGACGCCCGTACTGCTCCTTGCTCTCTTCCAGGTGGATCCGAAACGCGTTGGCCAACTCCGGCCGCGACGACTTCTCAACCATCGTCGGCAACGCGTCCACGATCTGCTTTTCCATGTTCAGCGCCTTGCGCAGCTGAACGATATACAGCTCCCGCAACGTATCGTTATCCGGTGTAAACAGTCCCATCACGCTCCCCTATGAGGGCCTATCGGCACAGAGTACCTCTAGTAGCCCAGTCTTGCCCTCTTACTCCGATGCACACCCCCCATTGGGCGTGGCCTCGGAAGGACCAGCCCAAACTCGAGCAACTAAGCACTAGCAACTGACAACTGAGAACTGACAACTTTTCCGCTACCGCTTCCACACCGTCGACTGGTACACCCGCGTCATTGGTTGGCCGCTTGACTGAATCACCTCAGTCTCCGCCAACCCTTCTGGGTGCGCCGCGACCGCCTTGGCCACCGGGTCACCTTCCATCGCGATCACATAAGCCGCATGGCGCGCCGGGTCCGCCAGCGCTGCTCGGTACGCCTGCGCATCGCTCTCGCTGACCATCGACCGCAGCGTTCGCCCGGCAGCCTGCACCGCGCCCACGTGCGCCGTTACGCTCATCAACACGGGCTGGTCCGGCGGCACGGTCTCCAGCACCTGCGCCACCGCATGCTCAAACGGCACCCGCGTCTGCGCGTTCACCATGCCCTCCTGCAGCACCAGCGGATACGCCCAGCGCCGGGCCGCCGGCAGGTAGCCTCCGGCCAGCGCCTCGCGCACCTGCCGCTGATGTACCGCGGCCCCGCGTAAAAAGCCTGCCGACCCAAACCCCGCCATCATCAGCACCGCATTCAGCACACACCCACCCAGCGCGACCGGCTGCCAGAACCGTGCTACGTGTAGACCCCAACCCGGGTGCCCGCTCTTAGCAACACGCGGGTGCCCCACCTTCGCGACGGCTTCATCGTCGCTAAGGTGGGCTGGCTTATAGACTCCAAGCAACCGGACCTCCACCCACTCGCCCCCCACCGCTGCATACACACACAACGCCGGCAGCAACTCCATCCCATAGCGCACGTTATAAAACGCATGTGGCGGCAATTGCGGAATGAAAATCGGCACCGCGCCAAACGCCATAGAATACATATAAAACGGCAACGGCGCCCACAGCAGCAATGCAAACCGCTCGGCAGCAGACTTTTTCGGAGGGAGCACGGCTTCCGCCGTGCCGAGGAAGTCCAAGGCAAGCGGGGCTTCAGCCCCTGAGGGTTTCGCGGGGCGACGCACGTTCTCTCCCCGCCACGAGACCCACCCGCCCACAACCGCGGCAGCCAACACCCCAAACCCGAACTCCCACGCCGCGGCATCGATCTGCGCCGCGCGCAGGAAGTAC
>CAXTLD010000132.1:0-5998 GCA_964245045.1 uncultured Acidobacteriaceae bacterium
GGAGAGGATGATAGCAGCGCGGGACGGGCGCTCAGGCGTTCCGGCGGCGACGCAGCACCAACCCGGCCATGCCGCCAGCCAAGGTGCAAAGTAGCAGATACAGGAGGGCGCTGGCCGCCAGCACGAACAGCAGCATGCCGACCCGGTACTCGGGGATGAGAAACAGGTCCAGCGTGGGTTGCGCGCCGGAACCGAGGCGGGCGAGGACGACGGCGCGCTGCTGGTCGAAGCTGGCGGCCAGCTGCGTGTCCAAGAGGTCGGCGTCGTGAAAGGCGAACCTGGTGAGCAGCAGCGACAGGGTGAAGACGATGCCGACGGCGAAGGCTACGAGCAAGCCCGTAAGCAGGCCCAGGCGTGCGGTAAAGCCTGCGCCGGGCACCTGCTCGGGCGCTGTGCGGGCGTTGAAGAACGCGACCGTGAGCACAGGGGCGCCGATCACCCAGAGCAGCATAAGGATGCCGAAGGGCGGCAGCAGCAGGCTGAGCACGCCCAAGCCAAGCGTGATGGCGGCGCTGAGCAGGGCGTAGGGGACGGCCACGGTCCAGGGTTGCTCGGCAGACTGGCCGGCGATGGGACGCAGAAGGCTCCCCCGGCGCGTGGGCTTGGGGGGGCTGTCGGTACGGGCAGGGTCGGCGGCAACGGCGCCCTCGGCGTAGGCGCGAGTCCCTTCGGCGAGCTCGGTTTGCAGCGCTTCGGAAAGAAAGATCTGCGGCGCACCGCAGAAGCTGCAATAGGTGAGGTGCCCTTCCTCCAACGTTAGAGGGTGATGGCAGCGGATGCAGGGACGTTCGTTCACCTATCTCTGAGGCTACTGGAGGCACAGGGCGGACGCAATGCGCGCGAGGCGAAAGGCTTTACTCGCGGTCTGCGGCGTCGTGGTGGGTGAGGCCGGTGGGGAGGTCCAGCGCGACCAGGCCGATGCGGGTGGCGCCATCTTCGGTGTGGATGCCGACGATGTGCTGATGCCGTTCCGAGCCGGCGCGCAGTTCGAGATGGTCGTTCTCGCTCAAGTTGTATTGGTTCTTGGCGGAGCCGCACGTGAGGCCTTCGCCGGTGCGGACGGGCGTGCCGACGGCGACCTTGCCGTGGCAGGTGAGCACGTCGCCGTAACGTTTCATGTCGTTGCGGTAGAAGGCGAGGACCTTCGCCTCGGGGTCGGGGGTACGCAGATCGACCGCATGGACGGCGATTTTGATGTCGCCGAAATTCAGGTTAATGTCGGCTGCGCCGTTGTCGTCACCGTCCTTTTTTGCCAGGGTAGCGCCGGGGTACGGGGTGAGGCCGGTCTGGACGCCAGTTGCTTTGTCGTCGGTTTTGACCTGCAGAGAGCCGAATGGGGTGCCGATCTCGACGTTGTCTTTGCCGTTGCCGGTCTTGTGATTGTTGATGTGACAGCCGAGTGGCGCGCACAAAAGAGAGACGAGGATGAGGTGGGCGGGCGTGTGCTTTGTGGGCATGGGTTTCTCCTCGGGGGACGGCGGTGCAAAAGAGAATACGTCGGCTCGAAAATTTTGTTCAAGAAATCTAGAATGCTGTCGATAAGAAGAGTGCAGGCAAACGAGAGCGGAACTGCCTCTTGTTCGCGCTGTAACGGCAGCGTGCGGGAAGTGCGCTGATGAAGACAGGTGGAGGTAGACGGGAGTCATGGAAAGGCTGCAAGGAAAAGTGGCGTGGTTCAACAATGCAAAGGGTTACGGGTTCTTGACGCGGGATGAGGGACCTGACGTGTTTGTGCACTTCAGCAGCATTTGCGCGGAGGGGTACAGGTCCCTTTCCGAGGGCGATGCGGTGTTGTTCGACATCGTTCAGGGAGAGAAGGGTCCGCAGGCGGACGGGGTGCAATTGCTGAAGGAGTAGCCGCCTTCTGCATCAAACCGATGGACGAAGGGAGCCGGCGCGATCCGGTAGTGCGTGTTTGCTGCTGCGGGCGCGTTCGACCAGGCGCGTGTTCAGGCAGCCACCCGCGTTGCTGGCAGCGGCTGCCCGAGCCCAGGTACAACACATGGCAACGCCGCGCCTGTACACTAGGCAACGCGGAGATCCGTTCCCTTCGTCACGGCAAGTTAGACGCGCCCGCGCGGCGTCCCCGCACTTCTTCCCAAAAAGGATCCGAATCGCATGAGCGACCAGCAGAGCTCCCCCGTTATGGAACAGGTAGCCAACCAGAGTATCGACGAGCTTTCGATTAACACGTTGCGCATCCTGGCCATCGACCAGGTGGAGGCGGCGAAGAGCGGGCATCCGGGCGCGCCGCTTGGTTGCGCCCCGATCGCGTACCTGCTGTATCACAAGTTCATGAAGTACAACCCGACCGACCCGTTGTGGTCGGACCGGGATCGCTTCATCCTGTCTAACGGCCATGCGTCGGCGCTGTTGTATGGGGTGCTGCACTTGACGGGCTATGACCTGCCGCTGGATCAGCTGAAGCAGTTTCGGCAGTGGGGATCGCACACGCCAGGGCACCCGGAGTACGGCGAAACGCCGGGCGTGGAAGTGACGACCGGGCCACTCGGGCAAGGGCTTGCCGAGGCGGTAGGGTTGGCGATCGCGGAGAAGCACCTCGGTGCGGTCTACAACAATGACCACTACAAGATCGTGGATCACTACACGTATGTGCTGTGCGGCGATGGCGACCTAATGGAAGGCATCTCGCACGAGTCCTGCTCGTTGGCGGGAACGCTGCAGCTCGGCAAGCTGATCGTGCTGTACGACGACAACCTGATTTCGCTGGACGGACCGACGGACCTGAGCTACACCGAGGACGTGACGGAGCGCTTCAAGGCCTATGACTGGCACGTGCAGTATGTGTCGGACGGCAACGATCTGCAAGAGCTGAACCTGGCGATCGAGGCCGCGAAGATGGAGCGCACGAAGCCGTCGTTGATCCGGGTGCGGACGGTGATCGGGTACGGCGCGCCGCGGGCGGGCACCAAGGCTGTGCACGGCGAGGCGCTGGGACCGGACGGGGTGAAGTCGACCAAGAAGTTCTACGGGTTCGATCCGGACCAGAACTTCTACATCCCAGAAGAAGCTTTGGAAAACTGGCGCAAGGCGATCGACAAGGGCAAGCACGAGCAGGCGGCTTGGCACAACCGGTTTGAGGCCTTCAAGAAGGACTTCCCGGAGCTGGCGGCGCAGTACTCACGCACAACGAGCATGGAGTTGCCGGCAGACTGGCAGAAGGTATTGCCGAAATTCCCGGCGGGACCGGATGCGAAGAAGGTGGCGACGCGCAACGCGGGGCAGGTGGCGCTTGAGGCTTTGGGCAAGGTAATGCCGGAGTTGTTCGGCGGCGCGGCGGATCTGACCTCATCGACTAAAACAATCTTTAAGGATTCGGAGAACTTTCGGCGCGATCCCAAGGGACGCAACGTGTTCTTCGGTGTACGCGAGTTCGGCATGATGGCTGCAGTGAACGGCATGGCCGCGCATGGTGGTCTGCTGCCGTTTGGGTCGACGTTCTTTACGTTCAGCGATTACTGCCGGTCGGCGCTGCGGATGGGTGCGCTGCAAAGCTCGCACTCACTGTTTATTTTCACGCACGATTCGATCGGCCTAGGGGAAGACGGGCCGACGCACCAGCCGGTGGAGCACCTGATGGCGCTGCGCTGCATCCCGCAGTTGACGGACATGCGGCCGGCAGATGCGAACGAAACCTCCGCGTGCTGGGGCCTGATGGTGGAGCGCAAGAGCGCCCACTTCATGGCGCTAAGCCGGCAGGACCTCACCGTACTGGATGCGGACAAGTACAAGGTCTTCGAGGGCGTGCGCAAGGGTGCGTATGTGCTCGAAGCGTACGGCAGGGACGTGGTCCTGGTGGCTACGGGCTCCGAGGTGGAGCTGATCGTGAAGGCCGGCGAGCAGTTAAAGGCTGAGGGCGTGATGGCGACTGTGGTCTCGATGCCGAGCTTCAAGATCTTCGACGAGCAGGACGAGGCGTACAAGAAGACGATCTTCCCCGGCGGCGGCGTCCCCGTAGTGACGGTGGAGGCTGGCGCGACGATGGGCTGGTACAAGTACATCGCAGGCAACGGCGTGGCGATTGGCCTGGACCGGTTCGGGGCGTCCGCGCCGGGGCCGGTGGCGTTGGAAAAGCTGGGGTTCACCGTGCAGCATGTGGTGGAGGCGGCGAAGGGATTGGTGAAGAAGTAGCAGATGGGAGTACCAGAAGGGAAGGGCCGGAAGGCTCTTCCTTTCTGTGTGTAGAGCGATCAGCTGACGCCCAGTACATCGAGGGAGCTATGAAAAAGACAACGTTCACGTTAGGCCTGTTTCTGTCAGCACCGATCGCGCAATTGTCCTACGCACAGCAATCGCCAGCTCCCCCAAGTGAAACGATTAAGACTGCCGCAAGTCCTACACCCGAGCAACGCGAGATCATGAATCTCTCAAACATGAAATGGGAATGGATGTCTGACAAGAAGGTCGATGCTTTAGAGACCCTCTTCGATGACAAAGCCATGTTCACTCACATGGGCGGGACCTGGGGAAAAACGCAGGAGCTGGCTACCATCAAGAGCGGCGGTATCTGGTACAAGAAAGCCTTTGTTTACGCAACTGACGCTCGCATATTTGGCAACACAGCCATTCTTCTAGAAGACATGGATTTGCAGGCAGTGGTTGGTGCAAACGAAGTCACCAATCCTTTCATGGTGACTGAAGTGTATTGCAAGGAAAACGGTAAGTGGAAGCTTGCCCAGCTCACGTTTTCGCATCTGCTTAGGCCGGTTAAAGCTAAGTAAGCCTTTCATAACCGCAACAGGGAAGGTGGGCGATCGTGGAGAAGCGAACATTAGGAAGCAGCGACCTCGAAGTCTCAGCCTTGGGGCTCGGGTGCATGAGCATGACCTCGGCTTACGGGCCTGCCGCCGATAAAGGCGAGATGACTCAACTGATTCGGGCAGCGCACGATAGGGGAGTTACCTTCTTCGACACGGCTGAAGCCTACGGACCTTTTGCGAATGAGGAACTGGTAGGCGAGGCACTGCAGCCGATCCGCGAAAAGGTTGTGATTGCTACGAAGTTCGGCTTCGACATCGATCCCGAGACGGGCAGACGCGGCCCTGGCACGAACAGCCGTCCCGCCCACATCAAGGCTGCGGCCCAGGCTTGCCTGAAGCGGCTTCGCACGGACCACATCGATCTCTTCTACCAACATCGCGTGGATCCGGACGTCCCGATCGAGGAGGTTGCCGGTGCGGTAAAGGAACTGATTACCGAGGGCAAGGTGAGGCACTTCGGTTTATCGGAAGCGGGTGTTGGGACGATCCGCAAGGCTCACTCCGTGCAACCTGTGACAGCGTTGCAGAGCGAATACTCGCTGTTCTGGCGCGGACCAGAGGATGAGACCTTGCCCGTGCTCGAAGAGCTTGGTATCGGCTTTGTTCCGTTCAGCCCTCTCGGGGCCGGGTTCCTGACCGGGCAGATCGACGAGAACACCAAGTTTGACCCGAGCGACTTCCGTAATTACGTTCCGCGCTTCTCGCCAGAGGCGCGCAAAGCGAACATGGCGCTTGTTCATGCCGTGCAGGCAGCAGCACAACGCAAAAGCGTGACGCCAGCGCAGATCGCCTTGGCATGGTTGTTGGCGCAGAAGCCGTGGATCGTTCCCATTCCTGGCACCACGAAGATGTCACGAATGGAAGAGAATATTGGAGCGGTCGAGGTTGAGTTGACCGGGAACGACCTCCGGCAGATTGAGGAAGCCACCTCAAAGCTGTCGCTCGAGGGTACCCGTCTGCCGGAGGCCATGCTTAAGATGACCGGACTCTAGTTAGCAGTCACAGCGATGTAGAGGTTCGAAGCAGGTTGGCTGTAGTCGCGTGATGAGCAGGTGTCTTTGCGGTCTAGGTCGCAAGGGATGGCAGAAGGGCTACCATGGCAAGCATGACGCAGGATGAAGCGAAGCTGCTGGCGGCGAAGCGGGCTGTGGAGTTTATCTCTGACGGCATGAACGTGGGGTTGGGGTCGGGGACGACGGCTACGTTGTTTATTCGGG
>CAXTLD010000133.1:0-5956 GCA_964245045.1 uncultured Acidobacteriaceae bacterium
GGGAGACGGTGGGGGTGGGCGAGGCGTCTGCCGGAGCGGCGGTGGCCGAAGGCAGGGTGGCCGCGAGCCAGCCGCTCAGGGAGCCCTCCTGACGCAGCAGCGAGACCTCGGCCTGCTTGAGCTGCAGGTCGGCGGTGAGCATGTCCAGCCGGCGCAGACGTTCCTGCAGGCGGGCGTTTTGTTCATCTTTGGGCGTGAGCTGGTCGCCTTGCGTGGTGCCGGCGTCCGCCTGGAGACGCAGAAGCACGGCGTCGAGCTGATCCTGGGCGAGATCACGGTCCAGCGAGGCCAGGGTAGCACGGGCGGCGAGTTCGGCGGCGCTGCGACGCAGCTTGTCGCGAGCGTCGAAGAAGAGCATTTGTTGCGATTGTGCGTCGGCCAGGGCGCGGGCGGCGTCCGCGGCGGCCTCGCGCGCCTTGGCGCGGTGCACCATGTCGAGGATGGGGACCGTGATCTCCACGCCGAGGTTGAGCGAGTTGAAGCTGTTGCCTGGCGCGGCGAAGCGGGGGTAGTACTGCGAGTAGGTGGTAAAGGCCGTGGAGATGCGGCTGTAGTTCGCGGCAAAGGCAACTTGCGGGCGAAGCAGGAACAGCCTTTCACCGTGGGCGGTGTAGGCCTTGGCCTGCGCGGCGGCGAAGGCGGCGGAGAGGCCGACCAGGTGGCGCGGGTCGGGCGTGGCCTCCGGGCCAGTGGGCGCTGGTAGCTGCATGGCCGGGATGGAGGCGTGGTCGGTGGTGAGGCCGGCCGCGGTGAGGCCGGTGAGACGCGCGAGGTGACCGGCCTGCTCGGCGATCTCATCGTCGACCAGCAGGTCGCCGAGACGGATCTGGGCCTCGGTGTGACGTGCTTTGGTGAGCTCGATGTGGGGGTCGACGCCGGCGCGAAAGCGATCGTCGGCGACCGTGACGAGGCGCTGGGCGAAGCTGAGCGCGTCGCGTTCGACTCCGCGGCGCTCGAGCGCGTTATCCAGGGCGACGTAGGTGCTGGTTACGTCTTCGACGACGTCGCTGCGGGCGGCGTCTAGGGCCATCTGGGCGGCGTCGACGCCGGAGCGGGCGGCGCGGATGTAGTCGCGCTGCGAGAAGTTGAAGACCAGGGATTGGGCCGAGATCGAGAAGACGATGGGTGGACCCAAGGGCGCACCGGTAGACTTGCCGACGCCGCCGTTGGCCGCCACGGCGGGCACAAAGGCGTCTTTGCTTTGGGCGAGCACGGCACGCGCGCGTGTGACCTCCGCCTGCGCCACGCGGAGCTTGGGGCTGTTGGTGAGGGCGAGATTGACGGCCGTGGACAGGGAGATCTGGCCGCTGGCGGGCAGGCTGAGGCCCAACGCGCAGAGGAGCAGGCGAAGAACGCGCTTGCGGTGCGGTCGCCGCCTGGGGGGAGCCGTACAGATCACAGCGAGGCCAGCCCTTTCCGCGCGGGCGCGTAGGTGGAGGCGAAGGTGAGGGCGGTTTCAAACTCCCGACGGGCGTTGGCGCTATCGCCCTTCCCGGCGTAGATGGCGCCCAGCAAGGTGTGCACGCGGAACACGGGGGCCCCGTCGCTTTTTTGGCCGCGGGCCAGATAGGCTTGCAGGGTCTGGGCGGCCTCCGCGGGCTGGTGCACGTCGTTCAGGGCGCTTGCGGCATCGACGACGTTAGCGTCCAGGACGCGGTCCAGCGCGATGGCCCTCCTGGCGGCGACGGCGGCCTTGTCCGGCTGGTGCTGACGGACGTAGAAGCAGGCGAGGTCGACGAAGCTGCCGGGGGCGGCGGCGATCTGGGTCGCGGCCTGGAACTCGCGCTCGGCCGTGGCGGGGTCGTCGCGTTTTTCCGCGAGGAGGGCGCGCAGGCGGTGGGCGATTTCGGGCAGATTCGGTTGCAGTTCGTCGGCCAGAGCGGACGCTTTGCCGAAGCCGCCGCCGACAATGAAAGGGGCGTTCACGAAGTACTCGCCGAGGTCGTTGGCGGCGGCCGGGTTGCGGTGGTTCAGATCGTAGGCGGCCTGGAAGGCGGAGCGCACCCGGGAGGCGAGTTTAAGGCCGGCGATAGGCCCGGCGTGCTCGGCCTGCATGCCGAAGGCGCGACCGGCCCAGTCCTGGGCGGCGGAGTTTTGCTCCAGCCCGCTCTGAAGCGCGAGCTGGCAGTGCAATGCGGCCTCGTCGCCATGAAGTTCGGAAAGCAGCGCACGGCACAACAGCAGGTGGGCCTCGGCGTTGCCGGGGTTCCTAGCGAGCAAGAACTGGAGGCCGGCGATGGCCTGATCGGCGCGGCCCTGGAGGAGGTTCTGCTCGGCTTGATGCAGGTCTTGGCCGGAAGCTGGGGTGGTCACGGTCAACGACGCAGGAACGCATAGAAACAGCGTCCTAAGGCAGATGCGAAGGCGCGTGCCGCGTGGCCGGTACCGCCTTGCAAGCTTCCGAGCCGGAGGGTTTCTCTGCGCGTGCCGCTTCAGGGCTGCTCCTTGACGCGCATACCGTCCGCGAGATCGACGTCGGTGGTGGCGCTAAGGGCGACGGTGTCGCCCTGTTGCAAGCCGCCGCTGACCCCCATGAGCGTGAGGTTCACGTCGCCTGGGTGGACGGTTACCGGCGTCTTTACCAGCTTGCCGTCGACGACGCGGTAAACGAAGTTGTTGCCGCCTTCGGGGTGGAGCGCTTCGCGAGGAAGGCTGAGCACGTTGAAGTGCTGGGAGGTGGTGACGCGCACGGTGACGTTGACGTTGGGGATGAGGTCGCCGTTCGCGTCGTCGATGCTGATGAGGCAGACACCCACGTTGCGTGTGCCGTTGTAGGTGATGATGGTGGTTGGGATCTGGGTGACGTGCCCGTGCCAGGTCTGATCGGGTCGTGCGTCCCAGCTGATCGTCACGGGCTCGCCGTTGGCAAGCTTGCCGATGTCGGGCTCGTCGAAGTAGGCGCGCACCTGGAGCTTGTGGAGGTCGGCGACGTTGACCAGGGTATCGCCGGCAGGGACGAAGTCATACCGCGCGTAGGGGAGGGCGTACACCGTGCCGCTGATGGGCGAATGCACATCGAGGCCAGCGTAGCCGCTCTGGGCGGCGGACAGGGCGGAGCGGGCCTCGGTGACCTGCGCGCGCTGGCTGGTGAGGTCGACTGCGCTGTAGCGACCCGTGAGCCGGGTTTGCAACTGTGCCACGCGGGCCTGGGCGTCGGCCACCTTTTGCCGGGCGGCGGCGACCTCATTCTCCGATGCCGCGCCCTGCGCCTCTAAGCTGCGGAGCAGGGTGAGCGAGCGGGCGGCCTCGGCGTGTTGCGATTGCGCGGCGGCGAGGTCGGCGCGCTGGCTGAGCAGCTCATCCTGAGTTCCGCCCGACTGCATATTTTTGAGGCCGGCCGTGGCACCGGTCAGGGTCGCCTGGGCGGCGGCGACTTTGCTTTGCGCATCGCTGGCGTCCAGGCGTACGAGCTCCTGGCCGCGCGTGACCTGCTGGCCTAGCTTGACGGGCAAGGCATCGATGACGCTGGCGACGGGGGCATGCGCCTGAAAGTCAACCAGTGGCTCTACGCGGCCGTTGGTGGCGATGGTGTTGATCAACGCCTGGCGCTCCACGTGGGCGACGCGAACCGTGATCTTGGCGCGACTGCCGGAGAACGCGTAGGAGGCCACACCGGCGGCGATCAGGAGAACAAGAAGCGTGGTCCAGAGTCGGCTTCGGTTGCTTGCGGTTTCGGCCATACGCGAAGGTTCAGTATATAAGACACACCTGAGGCGGCGGAGGCTTCAGGTTTTTGTAGGCCCCGTGTGCGGCACGGCTGAAGCCGTGCACTTCCGGAATCTAGCAGAGGTCCGCTAGATTCCTGTGATGTTGAAGCCGCAGTCCACAAAGGTGATCTCGCCGGTGATGCCGCTGGCGAGCTTGCTGGCGAGAAAGACGGCGGTGTTGGCGACTTCGGCTTGGTCGACGTTGCGATGCAGCGGAGCCCGCTCATTGGTCCGGTCGAGCATGGTTTGGAGGTCGCCGATGCCGCGGGCGGCGAGGGTCTTGATCGCGCCGGCGGAGATGGCGTTGACGCGAATGTCCCGGCTGCCAAGCGAGGCGGCAAGGTAGCGAACCGTGGCCTCGAGCGCAGCTTTGGCGACGCCCATAACGTTGTAGTTGGGGAAGGTCTTTTCGCTGCCGAAGTGGGTCAGCGTCAGGATGGAGCCGCCCTCGGTCATGAGCGGGGTGGCGGCGCGCGCTAGGGCGACCAGCGAGTAGGCGCTGATATTGAGCGCGGTGGCGAAGTCCTCGCGACGGGTTTGGAGGAAGTCGTTTTTCATGGCGTCGGCCGGCGCAAACGCGAGCGAGTGCACGAGGGAGTGAATGGCCGGGAAGGCCTCCCGAATCTGCGCAAAGGCGGCCTCGATCTCCGCGTCGACGGTGACGTCGCACTGGACGAGCTTGCCGCGATCGGATTGGCCGAGGTCAGCGAGCAGCTGTTCAGACTCACGCTTGAGGCGTTCGCTCTGGTAGCTGAGCACAAGCGTGGCGCCGGCACGGGCAAAGGTTTCGGCGATGCTGTAGGCAATGCTGCGCTTGTTGGCGACGCCGAATACGACGGCTACCTGGCCCTGCATGTCAATCATGAGAACGAAGACTCCTGCGCGTGTTGCGATGGACAGGATAGCAGGCGGGTGGGCGCGATTGGGCCGCTATGGAAACGGCGGGAACTGGTTGAAGTCGGCCTGCACGGTGCTGCCGAGCTGCCGGAGCACGTTGGGATCGTGCACATACAAACCGAGTTCGCGGTTTTTGTTCATGGAAGCGTTCGAGAAGTTGATGGAGCCGACGTAGCCGATGGCGTTTGCGGTGCCGAGGTCGGCGAGGATGGTCTTGGCGTGGATATAGAGACTGTTGGCGTCGTTGGGGCCGATGTGGACGCCGCAGCCGGCCGCCTCGAGCGTTTTAAAATTAGGGTGGTAGACGGGGCTGGTGTCGGTCATGGCGAGCGAGAGCTTTACGCCGCGGCGGCAAGCGGCGGCGAGGGCGCTAACGATTGGGGCCGCGCCCAGCTCTTCGTTTTCGACCAGAAGGGTCGCCTTCGCGCCGTTGATAAGACTGACGAGGTCGTCTTCGGCGGTCGTGGGGCTCCAGATAAGGTTGTGCCCGGCAGGGGGATCGAAGGAAAAGTCGGTGGTGGACCCGAAGTCCTGGCTGAGGACCGTGCGTATGCCGTTGATGTCGGCGGTGTCGGTGTCGATCAGCGCGAAGTCGCGGCTGGTGGCGTAGTAGCGGCTGGTCAGGTTGGCGGTCATAACTACGGCGGTGTTGCCGTCCAGGATGAGCGACTTCTGGTGGGTGGCTTGAAACTGCGGGTTTGCCCAAGCTATGGTGCAATTTGGGCCGGCGGCGGTGAGTTGGTCGAAGGCGGGGGTGTTCCTCGCACGCTCGAGGTTTTGGTCGAGGATGACGCGCACCTTGACGCCGCGTCCGCAGGCGGCGGCGAGGTCGGCGGAGAAGGAAGGGTCAACCAGCTCGTACATGGTCATGTCGAGGGTGCGTTTGGTGTTGCGCACCAGGGTGTGGAGCCAATCGAAGCCGGCCTGAGGCTCGATGTACAACGTGGGCGTGGCGCCGACGGTGTAGGGGAGAGCGTCGTTTTGCGGGCCGATGGTTCTGGTGGCCGTGGCTGGGGCTGGGCCAGTTGCTGAGGCTGTGGCTGGGGTGGATTTGTGGTGACCGAAGAGGCCGGTAAGCAGCACGCCGGCCTCGATGAGCGCGAGGGAGAGCAGCACGAGCAGGAGAGTTTTGCGGGGCACGCCGCTAGCTTACCGTGTCTGTCAACTAGCTTGGGTTTCGATGAACAGGTCGAGCGCGTCCCAGTCCTCGGCGGCGATGGGGAGGGAGGCGGCGGCGACATTTTCCTCGAGGTGGGCGAGGGAGGCGGTACCTGGGATGGGCAGCATGACCGGGCTGAGCTGAAGGAGCCAGGCGAGGGCGATCTGGTTGGGGGTGGCGTGGTGGTCGCGGG
>CAXTLD010000134.1:0-5927 GCA_964245045.1 uncultured Acidobacteriaceae bacterium
CACCCCCACCGTCTGCCCAAACCCGCCCTCCAGCCGCGCATACACCACGGCGTTGGACTTCACATGCTTGCAAACCCGCCATGCAAACAGCATGGCATCGGTTTCCGGGTCGGTCGGTCGCCGGGCCGTAACCACCTTCAGCGACGCTTCCGCAATCGGGGCCCGGTCTTCGTTCTGAACGAGATAGCCGCCACCGATCGACTTCACCACCCGCCCCGGCCCCGTTGCCGCCGTGATCTGCAACACCCGGAGGTTCTTCTTCGCCGCCAGCACGGCCAGCGCCTCGTCGGTAAACCCCGGTGCCACGATCGCCTCCAGAAACAGCTTGGCCATCTCACGCGCTGCAGCGCCGTCCACGGGGCAATTGGCACCAAGCACACCGCCAAAGGCCGACACCGGATCGGCCTGGAGCGCGCGCCCGTACGCCTCGGCCACCGTCAGCCCCATGCCTACACCGCACGGGTTGGTGTGCTTCACGATCGCCACCGCCGGCGTCCCGTCGAACTCGCTCGTCAACGCCCAGCAGGCATCGAGATCGACCAGGTTGTTGTAGCTCAACTCCTTGCCCTGCCTTTGGCTCGCATGTGCAATGCCACGCCCGGATCCGTCGGCGTACAGCGCCGCTTGCTGGTGCGGGTTTTCCCCATAACGCAGCACGGCGGTCCGTGGCGCCACGATACGCAACGTCTCCGGCAAAGCCCCCGCGGTCTTTCCGGCTCCACCCTCCTCAGCCGCCGCACGCCCTTCCAGTTCCGACGCAATCGCCGCGTCGTAGGCCGCCGTCACCGCAAACGCGGCGCGCGCGAGCTGCCGTCGCGTGGCCGCGTGCAGCGCTCCATGGTTGGCTCGCAGTTCTTCGGCCAGCGCCTCATACTGCCCCGCGCTCGACACCACCGCCACATCCTCGAAGTTCTTTGCCGCCGATCGCAGCATGGACGGCCCCCCGATGTCGATGTTTTCGATCAGCTCCGCGAGGCTCACTCCCCGCCGCGCCGCCACGGCCTCAAACGCGTACAGGTTCACGACCACCATGTCGATCGGCTCGATCCCGTGCGCCGCCACCGCCTGCACGTGCTCCGGCACGTCGCGCCGGTGCAGGATCCCGCCGTGTACGCCCGGGTGCAACGTCTTTACCCGCCCGCCGAGCATCTCCGGGAAGCCCGTCAGCTCCGCCACATCCCGCACCGGGAGCCCCGCCTCCCGCAATGCCGTCGCGGTTCCTCCGGTCGATACGAGTTCCACGCCAAGCTCCACCAACACCCGCCCAAACTCCACCAAACCGGCCTTGTCCGTCACTGACAATACCGCCCGCCGCACCTGCTTTTGTTCGCTCATCTCACCCCAGATTTTAAGGGTTCACACCCTCGGCTCCGGGTGAGGCGTCGCACGACCTCACCGCACCACACCCGCTGTCGCTTATTGGCGATCTTTTCTAGACTTCAGAAACTTACGTCCGCTACCCTCCGGTGAACCTTGCAGCAAACGCGAATTCCGGGCCCGCTTCACTTCATTCCGCCAGAGGCTTCCCATGCACACCCGCCTTCCCCAACCCTTCCCCGTCGTCCGGATGACCCTATCCCTCCTCGCCTGGGTTTCCCTGAGCGTCGCCGTCCCTGCGCAGCAAACTGCCCCCACCCAGCCCCTACCCTCTGCACAAGCCGCGCCCACCATCATCCGCTCCGCCGCCGACCTTCCCCCGCGCAACTACCCGCTGAGCATTGCGCCCTCCGAGGTGGTCCGTACCGGCGAGGGCTTCCAGGCACTCGCCGAGGCCGTGCGCAGAGACGACGAAGCGCTCCTGCGCGCAGACATCCGCGACAACACTGTCCGCATCGGCCTCGAGTACAACTTGGACGATCTAGACTTCCTGGCCGGCAACCGCGTTGCGATGCAAAACCGGCTCGCGCGCATCAACGCGCTTGAGGAGAAACCGCTGAGAAGGCCACAGCAACCCTCTTTGCCACCGCCTATGCCAACACATGGGCCACCACGCCGGAGAACAGCCCTGCGTTTCCCGCCGCTTTGCAGAAGGAATACACCAGGCTCGTCAACGCTGTGCCCTGGGACATCGCCGGGTCGGCGCTCAAAACAGGCTAGGACCAGCCTCCAACTCCAAACCGCCTCGATAACCTTGGCAGGCTTGCAGGGCTACGCTGACCCAGCCTGGCAGAAAACTCACACCGTGGATGCTCCCACAGCCGCCGGGATCATCTACGCGCGACTACCCCTTCACCGCAACTAACGTGGACCTCACTCCCAGAACACCGGAGCAGATCCGGTTATGGCCGGAGCAGGTGAAGCTTTTGCAGGCCGAAAGCGGCTTCGAGGCAGGGGTCGCCTCCCCCGAGGCGGACGCCTTTAGTGCCCACCTCCGCTCGCTTTCGCCAGACCAACTCGTTCCCTTTATGGATCAAATGAGTTTCAGCATCCAGTACCTGCACGGCACCCACGTCGCCGGCATCGCCGTCCGCGATAACCCGGCCGCCCGGCTCTACGTTCTGCGCGAAACCCTCTGGTGGGGCAGCGTCCCCAGGGTGCCCTCGCTCGGAGAACGCGCCATCGCGGCCCGCTACGCGCAGGTCTTCGCCGACTTCCAGAAGCACCACGTTCGGGTCGTGAACCTGAGTTGGACAGGGAGCGTAGCCGACTTCGAAGAGGGCCTCAAAGCAAACGGCCGCTGCACCTCCGCCGACGACTGCCGCGCGCAGGGTACCGAACTGAACAACGTGCAACGCGACGCGCTCCAAGCCGCCATGGCTGCCGCCCCGAACATCCTGTTCGTTTGCATCCCCGGCAACCGCAATGAAAACAGCACGTTCGTCGACGTCTTCCCGGGCTCCTTCAGCTTCCCAACGTCCTCACGGTCGGCGCCGTGGACGCCGCCGGCGACGAGACCACCTTCACCAGCTTCGGTCCTACCGTGCGCCTTTACGCCAATGGCTTCCGCGTCCCAAGCCTCATCCCCGGTGGGCAGACGCTGCGCGCATCAGGCACCTCCATGGCCGCGCCGCAGGTCACCAACACCGTTGGTAAGCTCCTCGCCATCAACCCTTCGCTTCGCCCGGAACAGGTCGTCGATCTGCTGCTCCGCGGCAGCGACCCTTCCGCCGATGGCCGCCTTCACCTCCTCAACCCAGCCAAGAGTCTCGCTCTTCTCAATGCTAAGCAAACCAAAGGAGCCAACTAGGACGGATTACGCGCCCGTAGGCAGGCGATGTCCTATTGGCACACCGCTAGCCATCTTCTCGGGTATCGTCAAGAGAGTGGCTGTTGCGATTGAATCCCAGGCGGCTGAACCATCATATTTGCCGGGGTAGCGAAAGGATGTTACGAACATGTCCGGAGCCGCGCGAATGAAACTTAGACCAGTGGCGAGGGTCGCCGGCATCATTGCGCTTGTTCCTTTCGCTTTGCTGCCTGTTCTCATGCTTATTGGCCGCTTTGCAGGACCCTTCCCAGACTGGGTATTGGCAACCATGATGATCTGGCTGCTTGCTGACATTCCGCTTGGCATCTTCTCAGCTATTTTTTGGACAAAATGGCTATTCGCCGTTGCGTTCCTGGCGGCTGCGCTCGTCGTGTCTGTTGCCTATCTTTCCGCCGGCCATCTCGGCTAGCCGTAGCGGTTTCGTTCATCTGCAGGCTGCACGCGCCCTCATCAGGCGCTTTCGCCGCCCGACCCTGCAACCTGAGCCCTGTAGGCTAGAACCCCTGCTCGACTTGGCGTTCGGGCGGGCAAACCTGCGACTCGTTGAAGAGAAACTGCGTCTCTGTGGCACGGACCCCACCCCTGCTCCAGGGCTTTGCCCAACTCGACACCGAGCGTCGCGCCGCCATCACCGGGCTTGAAAACCCTGAAGGCACAACGCAAAGTCCAGTCTCAAGAGTTCGCCCGCCTCAAGCACGCTGGCGCAGGCAGCGCCTCGCTTCGGCTTCCTTGTTTGTTTTCGGACGCGCGACCGTCCCACCGACGGCGCACAGTGCGCACCAGCCCCGATACCCGTTTCCCTCGTTACCATTTCGTACACTAAGTCCATGGACAAGTTTGTCGTCCGCGGCGGTAACCCGCTGCTGGGCACCGTCAAAGTCTCCGGCGCAAAGAACTCCGCGCTTCCGTGCATGGCTGCCGCCATCCTCACCGAAGACGAGGTCATCCTCGAAAACATCCCGCAGGTCCGCGACATCGAAACCGAGCGCAAGCTCCTGGAGTCCATGGGGGCTGAGGTCGAGCTCGGCTACGGTCGCGCCCAGCACCGCACGGCCATCCGCTGCGCCGTGCTCTCCGATCCCGTCGCCAAGTACGAGATCGTGAAGACCATGCGCGCGAGCTCGCTGGTGCTCGGCCCCTTGGTGGCGCGCACCGGCATCGCCCGGGTCGCCATGCCCGGCGGCTGCGCCATCGGCGGCAGGCCCATTGACCTCCATATCCGCGGCCTCGAAGCCATGGGCGCCACCATCACCCAGGAGCACGGTTACCTCGAAGCGCGCAGCCCCAACAACGGCCAAGCCCGCCTGAAAGGCGCGCACATCGTCTTCGACAAGATCACCGTCACCGGCACCGAGGACCTGCTCATGGCCGCGGTCTTGGCCGACGGCGAGACCCTCTTCGAGAACTGCGCCCGCGAGCCCGAGGTCACGGACCTCGCCGCCATGCTCAGCGCCATGGGCGCGCAGATAGAGGGCGCCGGCACCTCCACTATCCGCGTGCAGGGCGTCCCCAAGCTGCACGGCGCCAAGCACCGCATCAACCCTGACCGCATCGAGGCCGGCACCTTCCTCATCGCCGCCGCGATCACCGGCGGCGACCTCAACGTGGACTGCTGCAACCCCAAACACCTCGGCTCGCTGCTCGGCAAGCTCGAGCAGGCCGGTGTCAAGCTCGATTGCGGGCAAGATAGCGTCCGCGTCCACTCCGGCGGCAAACTCGTCGCCGTCGACATGAGCACCGAAGAGTACCCCGGCTTCCCCACCGACATGCAGGCCCAGTTCATGGCCCTGATGACCCAGGCCGAGGGCACCAGCAACATCACCGAAAACATCTTCGAGAACCGCTTCATGCACGTCGGCGAGCTGAACCGCATGGGCGCCAACATCACCGTGCACGGGCGCACGGCCACCGTGCGTGGCGGGTCCAAACTCCAATCCGCGGCCGTCATGTGTTCCGACCTCCGCGCCTCCGCCGCCCTCGTCCTCGCTGCGCTCGTGGCCGACGGCGAGACCATCTTGGACCGCGTGTACCACATGGATCGAGGCTACGAGCGCATCGAAGAAAAGCTCCGCAACGTCGGCGCCCAGATCCGCCGCATGGGCGATGTCTTCGGCAAGAAGTAGCGGTACCTTTTTGTTGTCATTCCCGCAGGGAATCTGCGTTTCTGGTTCCAGCATCCCCGCCCATTTCGGGGCCAACCTTAGCTATCCGACAAGGCTCCATGCAAGCCAACCCAGACTTTCACGAAACCGGCACCTACGATGAAAACCTACCCCTTCCGGCTTATCTCAGCCTGGAGCAATACAGTCGCGTCTTCTTCCGCCCGGACGCACACTTTGTCGACGGCCGCATCGTTCCACGCGAGCTTGGAGACCTGACCTACACCATCCTGCAGGGCGAGCTCATCAGCCAGCTTCACCCAGCTGCCGAACGGATGCACGCAAACTGCTGCCTCAGCCTTCGGCTCCGCACCTCGCCCACCCGCATCCGCGTTTGCGACCTCGTCCTTCTACAACCAAATGCGCCCCGCGAGCAAGTTCCGACGGTACCGCCGCTGCTCTGCATAGAGACCCTCGCCGAAGGTCAGGAACCAAACTCCGAGATCCCGGCGCTTGAAGATTATCTGGCCATGGGTGTCCTCAACATCTGGCTAGTGGACCCCAACCGCCGCACCGCATACACCTTCGACCAAAGCGGCCTCCACCCCGCCGACCCCACC
>CAXTLD010000135.1:0-5893 GCA_964245045.1 uncultured Acidobacteriaceae bacterium
CTCTTCGGGTCCCGCGTCACCACGCACGGCAGCGTGATGAACGGGCCACCATCGCCCGGCCACGTGGTCAGCACCGGGAACTTCAGCAGATCCACGGCATCGCTCTTCAACACCACTTCCTTGCACGGCGCGTTCCTCGCCTTCACGACCTTGGGGAAAAACGACCCCACCTCCGCCAGCATCGGCAGCAGCTTCAGCTTGTCCACCAACCCGCTCGGCGGCACCGGATGCAGCAACGTCTCGATCCGCCCCGCAATCTCATCCAGCGACTTCACCTCGAGCGCCAGCTTCATGCGGCGCTCAGAGCCAAACTGATTCATCAACACGCGCGCGCCGCGGTACCCCGCCACGTTCTCAAACAGCAACGCCGGCCCGCCCGCCTGTTGGGTGCCCTTGCCGCTCTTCGCCGCGCGATCCGCGATCGCCGCCATCTCCAGCACCGGCGACACCGCCGCCCCCACGCGCTTCACCTCACCCGCCCGCTCCAGCGCCCGCAACCAATCCCGCAACCCGTCGTATGCCAAATCAAGTTCTCCCCAGCCATCATCGCCCCCGCACGCACCGCAAGCAAAACTCTTGCTTGACCGCACGCACTCCTGCGAGCATAGCGGCGTGCCTACTTCAAGAGTTTCCGCCGGTAGCCAGCGTGCGCTCGATCTCTGGCCTCATCTGATCTCGCAAGCTCGTTTGCGCGAGACAATCTACTATGACGAACTATCGGAGAAGATTTACCACCACCCCGCCCCGCTCGCGCTGAACAGCTCGCTGAACAAACTGTGTGCGTACTGCAAAGGCAAGAACCTGCCTTTGCTTTCCATTCTTGCTGTATCGAAAGAGACAGGCGAGCCCGGGGCAGGACTAGACGTCTACCCGGACGTTCCGGGTGAAACGGAACGTGTCTTTGCGTACGATTGGCTATGCGTGCCGGGTCCGTCGCTAGCAGAGCTCGCTAGCTGTTAAGCCGCCGCCCCTACCTCGACCGGCTCCAACGCATACCCCGCGTCCTTCCATCCCTGCAGCCCACCCCGTAACGGCCGCACCCGGCGCACGCCCAACCGGCGCAGTTCCAGCGCTACCTTCGCACTCGTTTCCTCGCTCGGGCAGGTGCAGTACAACACCACGTCGCGGTCGCGCGGGATCAACGCATGCCGCTGCTTCAGTTCGTCGGGCCCGATCCGCAGCGCGTGCGGCAACGTCAGCGGCTCACTCAACACATCCAGCGGGTGGCGGAGATCAACTACGAACGGTCCATCCAACCCCGCGCGCGCGGCATCCTCGACC
Organism: uncultured Acidobacteriaceae bacterium; assembly: GCA_964245045.1. Lineage (GTDB taxonomy): Bacteria > Acidobacteriota > Terriglobia > Terriglobales > Acidobacteriaceae > Granulicella. The sequence goes on from CAXTLD010000135.1 coordinate 1,282, forward strand.
ATGGCCAGCAACTGCGCCGGCTCTAATCGCAACCCGCGCAGCTCGCGCAAAAACCGCAACCGTCGCACGTACCGCGCCACAAGCACACCGGCCACCATCAGCAGCACCAAGGCTACAGCCCACTGCGCTAACACGCTGAACCAACGCTCGCTGCGCTCCAGCAGATCGCCCAGAAACCGTCCTCCAAACAACCACGCGCTCGCCCACAGCAGCGACCCCAACAGGTCGAACGCCACAAACCGTCCGTAGCCCAGCCCCGCCTGCCCGGCCAGCGGCGCCGCCATGGTGCCCAGCCCCGGGAGGAATTTCGCATACAGCATCGTCGTTCCACCGCGTCGCGACAGACTGCCCTGCGTACGCGTGACGCAACTTGCCGCCTCAAACGACATGCGGCACAACACGTTCACAATGCGCGTCCCATACCGCCGCCCGAGAAAGAACCACACCGAGTCCGACAACAAACACGCCAGCAGCACCACCGGCAGCACAAACGCCACATGGAGCCTGTGCGCCGCACTCATGGTACCTGCCGCCAGCAACACCGGCACACTCGGGATCGGCACGCCGGCCTGCTCCACCAGCACCCAGGCAAACAGGATCAGGTACGCATGGTGAACAAACGCCCGCAACATCCATCCCATGCCACACCTCCTGAACCCGATACCGCACAGATGTAGCAGAAAGCAATGTGTCGCAAAACAATTCGGGGCGACCCCAATGAGGAGACGCCCCGAATCAGTTGCCAGAGATCACTAACCACTAAGCACTGACAACCGACAACCGACAACTACTTCACATGCACATCCGGCTCCACGCTCATGCCTGCCCGAAGCGCATGGTCCTGGTTCTCGTTTTGCAGGTTCGTGAAGTCAATCCGCACCGGAATGCGCTGCACCACTTTGACGTAGTTGCCGGTCGCATTCTCGGGTGGAAACAGGCTCAACCTCGACCCAGTCGCGCCGCCGATCTGCGTCACGCGTCCGGTAAAGTGCCGACCGCCCAACGCGTCTACCTTGATGTCCACCTCTTGGCCGGACCGCATGCCTTTCAGCTGCGTCTCCTTGAAGTTCGCGGTCACAAACAGGTTCTGCAGTGGCACCACGGTTAGCAGCGACTGCCCCACGCTCAGATTGTTGCCGATCGCCACATTCTTTCGGCTCACAATCCCGTCAATGGGCGACACGATGTGCGTGTACTGCAGGTTAAGCTTGGCCTGGTCCACCCGCGCCTGCGCCTGCTTTACTGACGCATCCGCGGCCTGCGCGCGCGCATTCTGCACGGCAATCTGCTTGGGCGCGTTCTGCTGGTTCTGCTGCTGCTGCGACCGCGAAGACGCCAACCGCTGTTCCGCGGCCAACACCTGTTGCTGCGCCGCCGCTGCGTTGCGCTGCGCCTCATCGACGCTCGCCTGCGCAGAGGTCGCCGTCGCCACGGCGGCATCGTACTGCTGCTTGGAGATCACATCCCGGGCCACCAGCGGCGTGTAGCGATCAACGTCGGTTTGCGCCTTTAGTGCATTGGCTTGCGCCTGCAGAATTCGCGACTGCATGGCCTGCGCATTGGCCCGCGCCTGCGCCACGTTCGCCGTGCCGCTCTGCACGTCCTGGCCGGCGGTGGTCACTGAGGTCCGAACGCTTACACTTGTGATCGGCACATTGGCCGTGGCCTGCACATACTCTGCACGCGCGTTGGCCAGGTTGGCCTCCGCCTGCTCCAGCGCCACCCTGTAATCGCTTGGGTCCACTTCGGCGATCGGATCCCCAGCCTTCACCGCCTGTTGTTCCTTCACGTACACCGCCGTCACCTGCCCGGCCACACGCGCGCTCACCTGGTACAGATCGCCGTCAACCTGGGCATCGTCCGTGCTCTCGGTAAACGTGGATCGCCAATACATAAACCCCGCAGCCACGGCCAGCAACAACACCACAGCCAGGATGATCAGCCGCCGCCCAGTCTTCTTCGCGGGCGGCTCCGCCACGGTATTCGTACCGCTGTTCGCATGGCCGGCCCCGTTCACCGTACCACCGCCCGGCTGCGTGTTGTGCGGCCCTGCCTGTTCGCCGCCGCCCACGCCCCCCTGCGGCTGAATCTGCACCGTCCCGGAGATCTGCGCCGTCTGCGTTCCGCCTTGGCCTTCCGATGTGTAAATGTCCTGCTCGGCCATCGTTACTTTCCTCCCAGATAGCTCTTGTAGTTCGTGGTTGCCACACCCAGCGCCCGGGCCAGCTCCAGCTTGGCGACGTTGTGCTGATACAGCGCCGCGATGTACTGATCGTTCGCCTGTTGATCCGTAGCCAGCGCCTGTGAAACGGGCAAGTTGTCGGCGATTCCCGTCCGAAACCGCTCCTGTGCCTCACGCAGCGCCTCGTCCGCCAGATCGACATTGCTCTTGGCCGCCTGCACCAGCTTGGCCGCCGACTCAATGTCCAAAATCGCGTCCCGCACATCCGCGTTTACCTGCTGAACGTCGTCCGCCAGCCGCGCTTCCACTTGATCCCGTTGCGCTGCCGCAATCTGCTCATCGCCGCGAGTCTTCGCAATCTGCAGAATCGGCACGGAAATCTGCCCCGTGGCGGTGAACGTTCCATGTGAATGCCCGGGGGTGGTGCCGATGTCGCCGTAGTCGCCGGTCACGTTCAGTACCGGCAGCTGCTCGTCGAACGCAGCCTTTTGCGCCGCCTTCGCGCCCTGCACGCGCTCGGCGTCCGCAGCTAAATCCTTGCGCTGCCGCAGCGCTTGCTGAAAGGCCACCTCCGCCTCCGGCGTGTCCAGCGAGGCGTACGGGGCCGTGTCGGCCAAGCTAAACTGCTGCTCCAACGGCAGGCCGATCACCCTCGCCAGCGCAATCTTGTCCTTTGCCAGTTGGTTCGTCGCGGAGATCAGATTCTGCTGCTGGCTTTGGTAGTCCACCTGTGCCCGCAGCACATCCAAACGCGGGCTGGTACCCGCTTCGTGCGCCGCCGTAGCCTGATCCAGGCTCAACTTCGACGCGGCAATCTGCGCTTGCACCGCCGTAATCCGCGCCGCGTCCGCCGTGCATAGCAGGTACGCATTGCCCACCGTCAAGATCACCATGTCGCGGGCGTCTTCCACCGTCAATTTCGACGCGGCAAAGTTATGCTTGCCCGCCACATAGTTCTGTGTGGCCTGCAGGTTCACAAGGTTCTGCGTGAGGTACGCCCGGAAATCCACAATCTGAAACGGCCCTACGATCGGCTTCAGTCCCGGAAAGCGCAGCCCAAACGCCGCTAGGTTTACCTGCTCTACCGTAATATTTGCGTCCGCGGTTACCGTCGGCAGCAGCAGTTGCAACTCCTGAAGCCGCTGTCCATTGGCGCTCTGGATGTCCGAGGTCTGCAGCACAATGCCGAGGTTGTTCCGCAACCCTCGCTGTATCGCATCGTCCAGCGTCAGCGACAAAACTCCCGCCGTCGCCTTGCCCCGGATCACACTTCCTCGAAAACTCTGGTCGCCCGTGCCGCCTGGTGTTACATTCGGGCCCGGTTGCGACAGCTGTTGCTGTACCTGCTGTACCGCCCCAAGATTACCCGCGCTGCTAGCGCCCGACGCGCTGTTGCTTCCGCCGTTGGTCGCCCCTGCGGTCTGTGCCCCAGCCCCGGATGCGGCCAGCAACAGGACACCGGACGCACCAACGCACAGCACCCGCCATCTACACATTCGCTCCGTCTCTCCTTGCAAATCGATCGAACCCGTACCGGCAACACACCCCACCGTGCAGGCACATGTGTGAACTGTTCCCTCTTCGATGCACCCACAGGGCCGTTGATGCAAAAAAGCACGCCGGCACCGCACGTTGTGTCTCAAAGCGAGACAAAGCCCCGTCCCGCTCTTTACACTCACCTTCTCACCCCAGCCCCGGGAGGGCACACCATGTTTCTCGGCATCGACGTTGGCACTGGCGGCACCCGCGCTCTTCTGATCGATCGCAACGGCGTCGTCCTCGCCTCCCACTCCGCCGATCACGCGCCCATGCACTCCGCGCAGATCGGCTGGGCCGAGCAGGATCCCAACGATTGGTGGCGCGCCGCGCAGGAAGCGATCCAGGGCGTCCTCCGTCTGGCCCAAACCGACGGCCACACTGCCGCGGTCGAGGCCGTCGGTCTCACCGGCCAGATGCACGGCTGCGTCATGCTCGACGCCGACGGCGAAGTGCTCCGCCCCGCCCTGATCTGGGCCGACCAACGCACCCAACCGCAGTGCGATTGGCTGACCGCCACCGTCGGGCGCGCCCGCCTCATTGAGCTCGTCGCTAACCCCGCCCTCCCCAACTTCACGCTCACCAAGCTCCTCTGGGTCCGCGAACACCAGCCCGACATCTTCGCCCGCATCGCCCACGTCCTCTGCCCCAAAGACTTCGTCCGCTATAAGCTCACCGGCGAGTACGCCATCGACGTCCAGGAGGCCTCCGGCACCCTGCTCCTCGATGTCGCACACCGCCGCTGGTCCGAAGAGCTCGCCGCGATCGCCGGCATCCCGCTCGCCTGGCTCCCCAAACTCTACGAAAGCCCCGAGATCTGCGCGCGCATCTCCGCCACCGGCGCGCAGGCCACCGGCCTCCCCGAAGGCACCCCCGTGGCCGCCGGCGCCGGCG
>CAXTLD010000136.1:0-5789 GCA_964245045.1 uncultured Acidobacteriaceae bacterium
CCCCCCCCCGGTTTGGGCCAAAGTCTTGGATTGAGACACTTTAGGTCGGGACTTAGGGCGGTTGCGCAGAGCATCAGCCAATGCAGAGTCCCCTCCGACTTTGCTGACGGGGAAGGAACGGCTCCTCGGCCGAGGGCACGTCCTGTTGGGGTGCTTGGATGAGTCTGAGTGTCGTTCCAGTGTAGCGGGTGCGGGGTGAATGATGCGCAAGGGGCTGCGAATGGGCACCCCGTGCGGTTAGTCGCTCAGCTGTTGTTGCCAATGGGCGATGGCGGCTCGGGCCTCGGCGGGGAAGGTGAGGTGGCCGAGTTTGCGACCGGGGCGGGGTTCTTTGCCGTAGTCGTGGCGGTGGAGGTCGGGGAAACGGGCGGTCTCTTCGGCTGTGGGCATGGTGCCGATGCAGTTGAGCATGACCGTGGGCCGACTGGTCGTAGGGCCCAGCGGCAGATTGAGCAGGGCGCGCAGGTGGTTTTCGAACTGTGACGTCCCGGCGCCTTCGATGGTCCAGTGACCGGAGTTGTGGACGCGGGGGGCCATCTCGTTGGCGATGAGTTCGCCATCAAGCGAGAAGAACTCGACGGCGAGGACGCCGATGTAGTCGAGCCGCGTGAGGAGTTCGCGGAGGTAGAGCTCGGCGGTGGGTTGGAGCGCGGCGCAGTCGCAGGGCGCGACGGAGGTGCGGAGGATGCCTTCGCGGTGGTGGTTCTCGGTAAGCGGGTAGAAGACGATGTCGCCGGACGCGTTGCGCGCCGCGATGAGCGAGACCTCCGTTGTGAAGGCGACGTGACCTTCGAGAATGCAAGGGGCTTCGGCAACTTCGATCCAGGCAGCGGCGGCCTGCGAGGGGTTGGTGAGGCGGACCTGGCCCTTGCCGTCGTAGCCCATCCGGCGGGTTTTGAGGATGGCGGGGAGGCCTAACTGGGCGATAGCGGCCTGGAGGTCTTCGACGGAGTCGACGGGCGCGAAGGGGGCGGTCTGGATGCCGCAGTCGTGGAAGAAGCGCTTTTCCAGGAGGCGGTCCTGCGCGATGCCGATAGCGTGGGCGTTCGGGAAGAGGTTGAGGCCTTGGAGAACGGCGGCGTCGATGTTTTCGGACTCGACGGTCACGAGGTCCGTCGTTTGGGCGAAGCGCTGAACCGCAGCGGGGTCGGTGAGGTCGGTGTCGAGCACGGGCGCAACGGCTTCGGCGGGGTCGCCGGAGGTGCCTGCGCAGAGGATTTCGAGGCGCGGGGCGTCCGGGAGTTTGGCGGCGAGGAGGAGGGCGGCTTCGGCGAGCATGAGGGCGAGTTGGCCGGCGCCGAGGATGCCGATGCGGACGGGTTCGGTGTCTTGCGGGGTCATGGTTTTTGAGAGAGCGGATTCTTGGTGGGGTTGGGGGCGCAAGCAAAAAGCGCTCACGCAAAGGGCGCAGAGGTCTCGCGAAGGGCGCGAAGGGCAGAGGCTGGAAGCCTAGGTGCGAGGGTCGGGATTTTGTAGGACGGCGTCGGTTTGGGTTTGGCGGTAGGTGTCGAGGCGTTGAGCAAGTGCGGGGTTGATGAGGGCGAGGATCGCGGCAGCGAACAGGGCTGCATTTTTTGCGCCGCTGGGGCCTATGGCGAAGGTGGCGGTGGGGATGCCGCCGGGCATCTGGACGATCGAGAGCAGGGAATCGAGGCCGTGGAGAGCTTTGGATTCAACCGGGACGCCGAGGACGGGCAGCGGGGTGAGCGCGGCGACCATGCCGGGGAGGTGCGCGGCGCCGCCGGCGCCGGCGATGATGAGCTTGAGGCCGCGGGCTTTTGCGTCACGCGAATAGCGGAAGAGCTTCTCCGGGGTGCGGTGGGCGCTGACGACTTCGGCCTCGTAGAGGATTTGGAGGGTGTCGAGGACGTGAGCGGCGTTTTCCATGGTGGGCCAATCGGAACGGGAGCCCATGATGATGCCGATTTGGGTAGCGCTCATCGGTTGGCTCCTCTGGCGTGAGCGGCTGCGAGGGTGCTGTTCAGGTTTGAGCTATGAGTCATCGAGCCATGAGTGTTGCTGTTGGAATTTATGGCCGGGGCCAGGTGCGGAGCACTTCCACGAACGCCTCTTGCTCCAGCGCCTGGACGCGATCCTTCAAGGTCTCTACTGTATCGTCTTCGAGCACGGGGCAGCGGAGTTGGAGGACGATGGGGCCGGCGTCCAGGTCTTCGGTGACCTGGTGGATGGTGCAGCCGGTTTCGGTCAGGCCGGAGTGCAGGACAGCCTCGTGGACGCGGCGGTTCATCAGGCCGCCGAACGCCGGGAGCAGCGAGGGATGCACGTTGAGCAGGCGGCCGCGCCACTGCTCGATGAAGTTTGAGGAGAGGATGCGCATGTAGCCGATGAGCAGGAGGAGGTCGGCGCCGGCCTCTTCGAACGCGCGGGTGATCTCTTCGTCGTAGATGGGACGGTCGAGGCCGCGGGGGTCGAGAAAGAGCGTGTCGATGCCGGCGTTGTCGGCGCGGTCCAGGATGGGGGCGTTGGGCTTATCGGAAAGGACCAGCGTGAGGTCGACGTGCGGGAGAGCATTGGCGGCGAGGGCGTCGAGGATGCCCTGGAGCGCGGTGCCGCGAGTGGAACCGAGGACACCGACGCGGAGGGTGGGCGAGGGCTTGGGAAAGGTGAGGAGTTTGGCCATGAGGCGTCTCGGGATAGGGTACCGGAGCGCATCAGCCGCGGAGCGTACGCATATGCTGCACGCGGGCGGCGAGGGCGTCGGCGGTGCCGATGTCGCGGCGGTGGAAAAACGGACCGGGGATGGTGAGGGTGGCGCGTTCGCAGCGGGCTTCGGCCTCGGCGAGGGTTTCGGCGGCGGTGACGACGGCGAGGGTGCGGGAGCCGGTGCTGATGAGCTCGCCGGCACGGGTGTCGACGGCGGAGAGAAAGATTTCGGTGCCGGGGAGCGGGTGCGCGGGCAGGGTGACCGGGTCGCCTTTGCGCGGGTTGTCGGGGTAGCCCTCGGGGACGAGGTACTTGCAGACGCTGGCCTCGGGGCGGAACTGGACTTCGAGGTCGTGGAGCGTGCCCGTGGTGATGGCCAGGCAGATGGCCAGGAGGTCGGTCGAGAGCAGGGTGAGGAGGTTAAGGGCTTCGGGGTCGCCGAAGCGGGCGTTGTACTCGATGAGGCGGACGCCGTCGCGGGTGGCCATGAAACCGCCGTAGAGGATGCCGCGGTAGGGCTGGCCGGTCTCGGCGAGGAGGGCGGCGACGGTCCCCTCGTTGATGCGCTGGGCGGCGTGGATATCGTCGGCGGTGAGGAAGGGAAGGAGGCCGTCGGCGCAGGTGTAGCTTCCCATGCCGCCGGTGTTGGGGCCGCGGTCGCCGTCAAAGGCGCGCTTGTGGTCCTGGACGGGCGGCATGTGGCGGAGCGTTACGCCGTCAGAAAAGCTGAGCAGGGAGAACTCCTCGCCCTCGAGCTTTTCTTCGATGAGGAAGGGGTGGCCGGCGGCGAGGAGATCGCGGCAGAAGTTGAGGGAGTCCTCGGGGGTGTGTAGATGCTCGCCGAAGACCTTGACGCCTTTGCCGCCGGCGAGGCCATCGTCCTTGATGACGTGGCGGTCGCCGAAGTGCTCGAGGGTGATTTGTGTTTCCGCCAGGATGGCTTCTGGGTTCTCGTGCAGCGTGGGGGTGAAGCGCTGGAACTGAGGGTTGCCGGGGATGTTGTGTGTGGCGAGTAGGTTGCGGGCGAAGCCTTTGCTGGACTCGATGCGCGCGAGCTTTTGGGTGGGGCCGACGGTCGGAATGCCGCTGGCAAGCAGCGCGTCGGCGACACCGGCCGCGAGCGGGGCCTCGGGACCGATGATGGCGAGCGTGGCTTGGTGTTCAAGGCCGAAGGCGGCGATGGCGGCACCGTCGATCAGGGAGCCGGTGGTGTAGCGGCGGGTCAGGCGGGCGATGCCTGGGTTGTGGACGTTGGAGAAGCAGAGGAGGTCGGGGCGCTGCGGCGAGCGCGCGAGGGCTTGGGCGATGGCGTGCTCGCGTGCGCCGGAGCCGAGGATCAGGATCGTGTGAGGCATCCGTGATGATTATGCTTCATGACGCGAGGCCCAGGGGAGTCTTGCCGATTGGTGGGGTACGCCGAGATCGATTTCGCGAGAAGGACGGCCGACATGTCGCTACGGTGTACCGCATGTTGGCCAATCTACGAGGCCGCTTGTAGCTCGAACGAGTTAAGGGAGTCCACACTGGCGACGATCTTGACCAGGTGTATCTGTCCTTCAACGACTGTACGGTTTTTGGCCGGCGCGTAGATGTGCTCGATTGCTCGAATCTTGTAGGCGCCGTGTTGCGGAGAGCCATCCTTGTTGCTGAAACCGGGAAGCAGCACCGTCTCGCCGATGGTGGGCAAGCTGTGGAGCGAGTCGAGGGAGGCGATGTTCACGGAGCTCCCGTCCTCCCGGACAAACTTAAGGCAGAAGCTGCTGCGGGCCATTCCCTTTCTAAGCTCCCGGCTTTCCTGCCGTGCCTTCCATGCCTGATAGTAGGTGGCTACCGCAGTGGGTAGGCCTATGGTGAAGCTGATGAGGCTGGTGTAGGGTGAGATGTTCGAAGCGGACAGCATAATTTCTCAATGGTAAGGGGACCATCAACGGCGGATAGCCGTGGGGTGTGGCCCACCGTCCATTGGTGGAATACTGGACCATCTCATCCTGTTTCCAAGCTCAAGGCCGAAGGCGGCAGCTGCCGCCTTCGTCAACCAGCGACCGGTGGTGTACTGGCTGCCAAGCTAACAGTGCCAGAGTTGTGACCGGGATCCTGATTACCACAGCCCCTTTTAGGGGCTAATCTAAAAGATTTCCACACCGAATGCCGTGTTAAGCTACACGTACTCCGGCTGTCCGAAGCCACTGCCAAGGGCAGTGGACCCGTCCTAGACGGAGGCGGCAACGCCTAGGGCAGCTGGACCAACCTTAGCGCATCGGCCTCCTCAATTGCCGATGCCAAATCGTGAACTTGCCGGCTATGGCCGTATCTCTTCGCGGGTCAGCAATCTTTGCTTGATCGAGAACGTAGTCGGACAACTCGCATTTCGCGGGCGAGGCTTCCGCCTTGTTCCTATGGCCGTTGATGTGGAACGCGATTGCCCCAAGCAACAGGTCTACCAACTGAAGCGATTGGCAATCTGCTGAGTTCCTGAAGTGTAATCTTCTGAGCGGCCAGTCACGTTCAGGAGACAACTTCATCATGCCGCGATTCGCAATTTCCCGCAGCTCTGAAAGGGTACCTGGAGTACTCCTCTGATCAAGGTAAACATGGAAGTTTGATCTTCGATAAGTACGAGCGAACTTCATCAACAACTGATAGAGTTCCTTGTCGAAACCTGCACTCCTAGAACCTGCATTGTAGGTGCGATCGTCAATCTGGTGCGTGTCGATCACAACTGAGTGAAAGTCTAGATGTTGGGCAACACCGCCACTGAAGAACACATCCACAAACCGCTTGTAAGCAGCCAGCTTACTCCTTGATACCTTTACCCACCCTAGTTCCCCGAACGGAAGCTCTATGCCGCGTGCTGACTGAAGAGCTTCCGTCACCAGGGATTCCTGAACTCGACAGATCGCCCCTCCTAACAGAAGGTATCGGTGCTTTGTCTGACTACTCTCGTCTATAAAGACATTTCGGCACATCCGCTCATTATGCCGTGATCTGCAGTTTGTGTTTCCAGCAGACTGGCTCAGCTGGACGCGAGGACCGTTTCGTTGAGGGGCCGAAGGTCGGGGGCGAAGTCCTGGCCGGTGATGCGCTCGAAGAGCTGGAGGTAGCGGCTCGCGAGCTCCGCGATGAGC
>CAXTLD010000137.1:0-5737 GCA_964245045.1 uncultured Acidobacteriaceae bacterium
GGGTGGGTGGGGGTACCCCTGTACTTTTGGTGCAAAGTATTCAGAGTAGAGGCTTTAGGATTGGACTTCTGGGCTGCGGGTTGTGTTGGGTTTGTTGGGGCTAGGTCTATTGTAGAGAGTTTTGGGTAAAGGTCGGCAAGGTTCCGAGTGAGCTTCGAGCGTACCTCAGCGGCTGAAGCCGCTTTGCCTGCATGCGAGTTATGGCACGGCTGAAGCCGTGCCCCTTCCTGTGCGGGTTGATGGGAGGTGCGGTCCAGGTACCCGAAGGTGCTTGCCGCCGCGAAGGAACGCAGATTCCCTTCGGGAATGACAAGAAAAAGTAGGCTGTACGGTTGAGCCAACTTGGATCAGAGGCTTCAATGACGGGACATCCGCAGCTCGGCTAGGCGGGGGCCTTGAACATGCGGAGGGAGGTGCCTGCGGGGCAGTTCATTTGTTCTTTCCAGATGGGCTTGAGGGATTTGTCGAGGTACATGAGTTGGTCGTTGCGCGTGACCATAATGTGGCCGTTGTCGAAGGAGTCCATGGCGTCGTAGGTGGGTTCGAGGACGAGTTTGCCGCTGAGGTCCATAAGCCCCCATTTGCCGTTTTGTTTTACGGGGCAGAGACCTTCGGCGAACTCGCCGGTTTTTTCCCACAGGGCCGGGAGCGCGACCGAGCCGTCCCGGCGGATGAAGCCCCAGGCCGAGCCGAGAAGAACGGCGCACACGCCCGCGTTGAAGCTGGTGACGGTGTCGTAGCGGAAAGGCAGGACCGTAGCGCCGGCCTTGTCGATGAAGCCCCACTTGTTGCCGAGTTGGACGGGGGCGATGTCGTCGCTGTAGCCGTGGACGAAGTCGTATTTGGGCTCGATGACAAGATCGCCGGTTGGGTCGATGTAGCCCCATTTGCCGCCGAGGCAGACGCGGGCGCGTGAATCCTGGAAGCTGCGGGCGATCTCGAAGCGACGCGGAAAGGCATCGGTGCCGTCGGGGCGAATGAAGTGCCATTCTTTGCCGATGCGGACGGGGCTGCAGTTCCAGCGGAAATTGCGGGCCTCGTCGAACTGGGGCGCGAGGGTTTGATTGCCGGCTTTGTCGATGTAGCCCCAACGATCGTTAAGGCGGACGGCGGCCCAGTCGGTGGCAAAGGCGAGCGCGGCGTCGTAGCGGGCGGGGATGGCGAGAGTGCCGGTGTCGTCGATGAAGCCGAACCTGCCGCACACGTTGACAGGCAGACGGAGGCGACTGGCCTGGGCCCATGCCGGGAGGTTGAGGGCCAGAGCGGAGGCGGAGGCGAGTTGGGTGAAGGCGCGGCGGGTGAGGGTGGGCATGCGGTGTGGCTCCTTGCGTGCGTTCGTTTGGGCCGACGGTGATCATCCGAGGCCGGGTTGGTGTGTCGGGCCTTCAGCCCTCCTGGGGCGACTGCGGCTTACCCAGGCCTTTGGCCTAGGCTGGTATGGGACGCGCCGTTGGCGCTGGGTGTGTGTCAGGGGTTTGGCTTGGGGGAGAGTGCGATGGAGTGTCCTGGGTTGTGCCGAGCGGGTGCTTCCGGATTGCGTGCTTGCGGACGGACGCTCGTGCCGGTTCGGAGGAACGCAGATTCCCTTCGGGAATGACAATAAAAAAGGAATGATAAGAAACTCGGCTGACTAAAAGGTGGCGCGGAGGCTGAACTGGCTGACGCGCTGGGTGGCGGTGCCTGTCGCTCCGGGGTTGATTTGGGTAGTGATTTGGCCGAAGCTGGCTGTGTTGAAGATGGCCGAGGGTGCGCCGTACTGGGCGCGGTTGAAGAGGTTGAAGACGTCGCCGCGGAACTTTAGGGAGAAGTGCTCGTCGGTGAAGAGGGACTTTTGGAGGGCGACGTCGATCTGTGAGGTGCCGGGGGCGCGCAGCAGATTTCTGGGGGCGTTGCCGAAGGCGCCGTTGGCCGGAAGGGCGAAGGCGGCCTTGTTGATGTAGGCCTGGGGGGTGCGGCCGCCGGCCGGGATGGGCGAGATGCCGGGGACGAGGTTTGGCCGTTGTGGGGACATCGTGTTGCCGTCCGGCAGACTGGCCGCGCTGCGGGCGACGGTGACGTTTACGGGCAAACCGGTGCGCGCGACCGCGAGGCCGCTGAACTGAAATCCGCTGAAGACGTGGCCGGTGAAGCCGTGGTTGAGGATCGCTCGGCCGGAGCCGACGGGAAGCGCGTAGATGACGTTGGCGGTGAAGGAGGAGCGGATGTCCTGATCGCTGCTGGCGCGCTCGCAGACGAGGCAGGCGACGTTTTGGGGGAAGTCGGTTTCGCCGCCGGCGTTGTTGCCCACGTTGGTGCCGTCGTCGATGGAGTGGGACCAAAGATAGGTTGCGCCAAACGTAACGCCGGAGGAGAACTGGCGGTTGAGCGAGGTGACCAGACCGTTGAAGCGGCTGTTGCTGCTGCTGGTCTTGTAGTCGACCAGGCCGAAGGCGGGGAGCGCGGCTTTGCGCGTGACGGGGTCGAGCGTGTTGACGACGGTGTGGAGGGGCAGGTGCGCGCCGTGGCTGCCGAGATAACCGATGCTGCTGATGACCTGGAAGGGCAGACGTTGCTCGAGCGAGAGGCTCCACTGGTCGACTTGCTCGCTGACGCGGGTGCGGTCGAGGCCGCGGGGCGCGTTGGAGGCGAGCGCGGCGGAGGTGAGCGCGGGCGCAACCGGGTAGCTGGGAATGCCGAGTTGGGCGGCGGTGAACGTTAGGCGTTGGCCCAGGTTGCTGAGCGGCGCGATGAGGTCGCCGAGCTGCGATTCCCCGGCGTAGAGGCCGTAGCCGGCCCGCAGCACGGTGTTGTCGTGAAGCGAGGCGGGCGACCAGGTGACGGCGACGCGGGGCTGCACGTTCCCGCGGCCCGGGTTGTAAAACGTGCTGCCGGCCGGGCAGTAGCCGCCGGGACAATGGAGGGGGTCGAAGGGGAGATCGTGCCCGTTTACGCCGTTGAAGGCGCCGAAGGAGTCATAGCGCAGACCCAGGCTGAGGAGCACGGTGCGACTGAGTTTGTACTGGTCCTGGAAGAAGAGGTCGAACTCGGTCTTGCGCGCGTCCTCGTATGGGGTGCGGGCCAGAAACGAGGCGCCGCTGAAGCTGTTGTTCTGGAAGGTGGTGGTGCTGGTGGCGGCGTACTGGGTCTCCTGCGTGCTGAGGAGGTTGAGCTGCACGCGCCGCAAACCGCCGCCGGTGCTGATGCTGTGCTTGCCGAAGGTGAGGTTGAAGGTGTCGATGGCGCTGTAGGCCGTGGAGCCCTGGACCTGCTGCAGGGTGTCGTGGAGGGTGGAGAAGCCGGAGACGGCGATCTGTACGGGAGCGAGGCTGCCGTTTTGCGCGTAGAACGGGGAGCGATTGGCGGAGACCTGGAGCTCGTTGAGCAGGTTGGAGCGGAAGGTGTGCAGGAGCGAAAGCACGCCGTTTTTGGGGTCCTGCTGGCTGCTGAGCGTGTCGCCGAGATAGCCGTTTGCGTCGCCGTTGGGGATGACGAGGCGGGCCTGGTCGAGGTTGTAGCGGAGGTAGGCGGAGGTGCGCGGGGTGAAGGTCTGATCGATGCGGACGAGGCCGAAGTCTTCGTTCTGAATCTGCCGTCCGGAGCCGTTCCACTGATAGACGCTGGGGTTCGAGGTGGGCGTTTGTCCTGCGGGGTAGAAGGCGAGCAACGGCGCGAGTGCCGGGGACTTGGCGCGGGTGGCGGCGAGGTACGCCGGGCTCGGGACGAAGCCGATGAGGGGCTGGGCTACGGTTTGCCGGAGACCTTCGTAGTTGAGGAAGAAGAAGGTGTGGTCCTTGCGGATGGGGCCGCCAAGGCTCGCGCCGAACTGGTTCAGGCGCAAAGGCAACTGCGTGGTGGAGAAGAGGGCGCGGGCGTTGAGGAGGTCGTTGCGAAAGAATTCGTAGACGCTGCCGTGGAAGCGGTTGGAGCCGGTTCTGGAGACGACGTCGACCTGGCCGCCGGTGGTGCCGCCGTACTGCGCCGGATAGACGCTGGACAGCGCGCGGAACTCGGCGATGGACTCGGAAGAAAGCTGGACGCGGAGGTCGAGTTTTTCCGACTGGCGAAGGATGCCGGTGGCGTCCACGCCGTCGAAGGTGACGTGATTGTCGTCAATGCCGCGGCCGGCGAAACGGATGGTGAGTTGGTTGCCGCTGCCGGTGTTTACCGCGCCGGGGATGAGCAGCTCGAGGGCCGCCCAGTTTCTGCCGTTGATGGGCAGGTTTTGTATCTGCGCGGGGGCGATGACGCCGCCGGTGGAGGCGTCGTCCTGGTTGAGCGTGGCGTTGGAGGCGTCGACGGAGACGGTTTCGGTCTGCGCGGTGACGCCGAGCTGGATGTCCGTGGTGCGCACCTGACCGACGTCCAGCACGAGGTCGTTGACCTTTTGCTCGGAGAACCCGGGCGCGTTGACCGTGAGGTTGCATTTGCCGAGCGGCAGGCCGGTGAAGACGTACAGACCGGCCCCGGTGGCGTGCACGGTTTGGTGGAAGCCGGTTTGCGGGAACAGGATGGTGACGGCGGCGTTGGGCACGAGGGCGCCCGTGGCATCGGTGATGGTGCCGTTCAGGGTGGCGCGGTCGATCTGTGCGAACGCGGGAATGGCAAGGAGCCCAAAACTGGCAAGCGAAGCAGCGGCAGTACGTCCAACGCGTAACATGGCGTATCCCTTTTCAAGTTGTATGTGTGGTGTAAGCGCACCACATCACCACGACCCTGAGCTCATGCGCATGGAGGGACCGCTTACAGGCGTGCAGATCGGCTGATCTGTTTGGCGATGCGTTGAAGGTACGGCTTGTATGTGAACGGCTGTTGAACAGCGCGGGCGAAGTTACTAAATGTTCATGACGCGTTACTAAGTGGAGCTACCTAGGGGAGTATTGGCACAGCGTCTGCGGTGACAACTTCGCGGATAAGCGGGGCCGTGGCGACAGGCTCGGGCGTGAGTTGGAGGGTGTCGGCGAGCATGCGGAAGGGTTCGTCGAGGAGCGTGGGATCTTCGGCGAAGAGGGTGAAGAGGGGCTGGCCTTCGGTGAGGCGGTCGCCGAGTTTGGCGTGGACTTCGAGGCCGGCGTGAGCGCTAACGGGGTCGCCGGGGCGGGCGCGGCCGGCACCGAGGCGTTGGACGGCCCAGCCGACCTCCTTGCAGTCCATGGCAGCGAGGAAGCCGCTGTGTGGGGCGGTGAGGGTGCGCGTGGCGGCGGGGTGGTGGTGAGTGTGCGGGTGGGTGAAGACGCCCGTGTCGCCGCCCTGGGCCGCCACGATGCGGAGCCAGGCGGCGTAGGCGGTGCCGTTGGTGAGGTAGGTGTCGGCGAGGATGGCTCCCGCGGCCGGGGTGGGGGCGTGACCGGCGAGGTGGAGCATGTGGCCGGCGAGGGCGAGCGTGAGGTGGATGAGGTCGTGCGAGAGGGGGTGGCGGTGGCCCTGCAGGATGTCGACGCACTCGGCGACCTCAAGCCAGTTGCCAGCGAAGCGGCCCAGGGGCTGATTCATGCTGGTGAGCAGGGCGACGGTGTGGGTGCCGGCGCGGGTGCCGGTGGCGACGAGCAGTTCGGCGAGGTGTTTGGACGCGGCGTAGGTGGGCATAAAGGCGCCGGAGCCGACCTTGACGTCGAGGACGAGGCCGCGGAGGTCCTCGGCGAGCTTTTTGCTCATGATGCTGGCGGTGATGAGGAAGGGGGACTCGACGGTGGCGGTGTGATCGCGGAGGGCGTAGAGGATGCGGTCGGCGGGGACGAGGGTGGGGGTTTGGCCGACGAGA
>CAXTLD010000138.1:0-5682 GCA_964245045.1 uncultured Acidobacteriaceae bacterium
CACCGAAGCCAAAGCCGCCCCCTCCACCACCGCCCGTATCGTCACGCCGGTCCTCAATATCGCTACTCAGACCGCCAGGCTGCCATTCCATGGTTCCGTTCTCCTGTGTAATGTCCCTCATTCAGATGCAGAACTGAAGAACAACCCAGTGGGTCCTGGCTATATCTGAACCATCCCTCCATCGACGAAGAGTTCAGCGCCGTTCACATAAGTTGCATCCTCTGAAGCAAGGAACAAGACGGCTTTCGCAATCTCGTCCGGCTCTCCAGCGCGACCCAGAGGGATGTCTTTCGCCAGTTCCGACAAGAGTCGCTCGGCGTTTTCCCGACCGCCTGTGGCCTTTTCAAGCGACGGCGTATGGACCGGGCCGGGACTGACGACATTCACCCGTATGCGACGCGCCCTGAGTTCGTTCGCCCACGTCCGCGCAAAGCTTCGCACCGCGGCCTTGCTTGCGCTCAAAACACCGAATCCAGGGATCCCCTTGATCGTCCACATGGAGGCGTTCAGGACCACCGCTGCGCCGTCGGGCATCAGGGGCAAGGCCTTCTGCATGCAGAAGAAAACGCCTTTAACGTTGGTGGAAAACCCAGCGTCAAACTGGGCCTCCGTAGTCTGCTCAAGCGTGACGTGTTCCGCCGTGCCTGCGTTTGCAAACAGGACGTCCAGTCTGCCCGCTTTCTCGCGCACCGCCGTGAACAGCCTGTCGAGGTCCTCGAGCTTGCACACGTCGCCTTGAACGCCCACGGCGCCGTGACCGATTTGCTCGAGCGCCGACGCGAGTTCCGGGCTTCTTCGGCCTGTGACAAACACCCTGGCGCCCTGTGTGGCGAGCAGTTTGGCCGTAGCCAGTCCTATGCCACTTGTGCCGCCCGTGACGACCGCGATCTTGTTCTCCAACCTTCCGGACATAGTGACTCTCCTCACGGACCAGCTTGTCGCCGCCCAGTTCCAACGTTTCGGTTGGAGTTCACTCCATCAGACTCCAACCACGTCGTTGGAGATGCACTATCATCACGTATGCCTTGGGATACGGAGCAGACACGCCGTCGAATCCAGCAAGCAGCGTGTGCAGAGTTCACCGCGCATGGTCCGGACGGTACGACCATGGCACGGATCGCCGCCCGTGCTGGAATCAACAAGGAGCGGCTCTACAACTACTTCGGGGACAAACGACGCCTCTTCGAGGCCGTGCTGATCGAAGAGTTGGAAAAGCTCGCCGTTTCTCTGGGAGCCAATGCGCCCGGTCTGGACGATATCGGGGAATACACCGGTTGCATCTTCGACTATCATGCGGCCAATCCGCATCTCGTCCGGCTTCTGCTCTGGGAAGGCCTGTCGGATGGTCCAGCCGTAAATGAGGCCGCCCGTACGGCTCACTACCAGCGCACGGTGGCAAGGTTCGCCGAAGCACAGCGGAACGGCTTACTGAACCACGATCTCGATCCGGCCAAGCTGCTTTTCTTGCTGATCGGCCTGGCCGCATGGTGGTTTGCCGTACCCCAGTTGGCGCGCATGGTCACGGGCTTGGACGGCAACAGTGCGCCAGAGCGAAAGCATCGCCGTGCCTGCGTGGTGAGCGCTGCTCGGCATCTGGCGTCTCCACGGCCTTAGAAGTGCCTGCCGGGAAGGGCCATCGTTCCACCCCTGTGTTGATTCTTCTATTTCCGATGCAATGGGGGAACTGCGCAAGCCGCACACGTACTCTCTGTACAGACCCCCTCAATGCCTACCGATCCCCGAACCCGCGCCGAGCTCCGCGCTGCCCTGCAGCTCGCAGCTGCCTTCGCTGTAGCCAAGCTCCTGCTGCAATGCGCCCTCACCCTCTGGACCACGCACCTTGGCTACGGCTACTTCCGCGACGAGTTCTACTTCCTGTTGTGCGGCCGCCACCTCGCGGCGGGCTACGTCGACCAGGGCCCCACCATTGCCCTGGTGGCTCGCGTCGGTGAAGTGCTCTTCGGCGACAGCGTCTTTGCGATCCGCATCTTCCCGGCAATGGCCGGCGCCATCGCGGTCGGCCTAACCGGCCTCATCACCTGCGCTTTGGGCGGACAGCGTGCGGCTCAGGCCCTGGCTATGTTCGCGCTCCTGCTTACGCCCGTCTATATCGGTACGGCCGGCACCCTCTGCATCCCGTGCCTCGAACCCATGTTTTGGATGGGCACCGTCCTTTGCGTCATCCTTCTCCAGCGTAAGGGCAACGCCCGTTTCCTTTGGCTCACCATCGGCTTTCTCGCGGGCGTTGGCCTGCTCACCAAACCCTCGATGCTCTTCTTTCTCGTGGCCCTGCTCGCCGGCCTGCTCCTCACCCCGGAGCGCCGCCTGCTGCGCTCCCCCTGGCTGGCCATCGCCACACTGCTCACTGTCGCCCTTGTCCTCCCGTTCCTACTGTGGGAGGTGCGCAACGGCTGGCCCACCTGGGAGTTCCTCCGTAACGGCCAGATCGAGCACAAAACCGTCGTCCTCGGCCCACTCGCCTTCTTGTGGGCGCAGATCGCGCAGCTAAACCCAGTGAACGCCCTACTTTGGGTCCCAGGCCTGATCGCCTGCTTACGCTCAAGGTCACTCGCTGGTTTCCGCTGGCTCGGCTTCACCTACGTCTTGTTTCTCGCGCTCATGTTCGGGCTGCATGCCAAGGACTACTATCTCGCGCCCATCTACCCCATGCTTTTCGCTGCCGGCGCAGTCGCCTGGCAAGCCCGCCTGGCCGACCGACGACCCGCCGCCATGCATCGCCTCCTCGGGTTCCCGATCCTCACCTCCGTCCTCGCGCTCACGGGCCTCCTCCTGCTCCCGTTAGCCTCCCCGGTCCTCCGTCCCTACGCTTGGGCCCGCTACACGCAAACGCTGCATCTGGTCCCCAGCGAGCCCGAGACCTTCAAGGCCAGCATCCTCCCGCAGTTCTTCGCCGATCGCTTCGGTTGGGACCAACTCACACGCATCGTCACCGCCGGCTACCGCCAACTTCCGCCCGCGGATCGCGAGCAGGTGTGCGTTTTCGCCAGCAACTACGGCGAGGCTGCCTCGATCGAGTTCCTCGGCAAGCAGCTCGAACCGAGCCTTCCGCCCGTTCTCTCCGGCCATAACACCTACTGGCTCTGGGGCATGCGCGGCTGCCGCGGCGACGAGCTCATCGCAGTCGTCAGCGACAGCCCCGCCGACCTCGCCAGGCGCTGGAGCTCCGTCACCGTGCTTGGCACCATGTCCGATCCCCTCGCGATGTCTTTCGAGCATAAACACGTCTACCTGCTCCGATACCCCAAGACGCCTCACCCGCTCTCATGGTCAGCCGAGAAGAACTACCTATGAGCCACCACACTCGTAGCCAGCCCGCGATCCTCCGATCCTCTAAGCTGGAACCAGTGAATCGCCACACCCCCAAGCTCGGCCAGCATTTCCTCGTCGACGAAGCCGCCACTCACCGCATCGCCGACGCCCTCGGCGACACCCACACCCGCACCGTCGTCGAGATCGGCCCGGGCCACGGCGCCATCACCGCCCACCTCGCCGCTCGCTGCGCCCGCCTCCACTGCATCGAGTTCGACCCCAGCCTCGCCCGCGAGCTCCAGTTCCGCTTCCGCAACGACCCCCACGTCACCGTTCACCAGGCGGACATCCTCCAAACCGACCTCAGCGCCCTCGCCGAACCCGGCCAAACCTTCGACATCGTCGGCAACCTGCCCTACTACATCACTTCCGACATCCTGCTGCATCTGTACGCCGCCAGCCGCGCCCACCTGCTCCGCCGCGCCGTCCTGATGACGCAGCGGGAAGTCGCCCAGCGGATCGCCGCTTCCCCCGGCACCCACGACTACGGTGCGCTCTCCGCACTAACGCAGATGCACGCGCACGCCACGGAGCTCTTCACCCTCCCCCCGAGCACCTTTGCCCCGCCGCCCGAGGTCCACTCCACCGTGTTCCGTCTCGACTTCGCTCCGCGTTTCGACGAACTCGCGGTCGACTTCCCCGGCTTTAATCGCTTTCTTCGCGCCACCTTTGCCCAAAAGCGCAAAACCCTCGCCAACAACCTCCGCGCGGCCGGCTACACCGCCCCGCAGCTCGCCGCAGCCTGGCCCCCCGACGTTCCATCACTCGCCCGGTCCGAGGTCGTCCCTCTTCCGCAACTCGCCGAGCTCTACCGTTCGCTCGAGCCCAGGCCAGCCGCCGTTTGACCCTGCCCGACACCGTCCAGTAACCGCTCCGCCTTGCGCCGCGCACGGTCCATCACCCGGTCGTCTCCAACAATGGTCTGCAGCACGGGAGCGATGTTGCCCACCTCCAACGCCCGCCCTTCCGTCACCGCGCCCCGCAGGCCGTCCAGCTCGGTATCCAGCCCAAGCCGGTCGAAACGGAGCTTGGCACGCAGACGCTCCCCGAACTGCATCGTCTCTGCAATGCCCTCAAAGGCGTCCGTGGCCTCGTTCACCCGGTCGTCGTCCGAGTAGTTATAGGTGCACTCGGCCACACGCCCGGGTCCGGTAAAACGCAGCACCTTGGCGCCGGTCTGCGCAATGCTCTTGCTGTGCGTCTCGCAGCGCCCACCCTCCACCATCGGCACGGCGGCAAACAGCTTTTTCACCATCTCCGGCTTGACCCGTATGGCCTTGCTTTCCGCTGGCGCCGCCGTTCCGTCCGCGGGTCGCAGCGCATACGTACCCGCCCCATCCGCGGCCACCGAGATCGTGTACTGGAGCGACGGCGGTCCCGGGCGATCGAGCGTAAACGTTAACTTCCGCCCGGCATCCTGCGCCCACACGCCCGCTGCAGCCGCCAACATCGCCAGAAACACACCAGCTTGTCGCTTCAACGCATCATTCCTTCCGCCGTCTGCGCATGGTGGATGTGGCAAATGGCCACCGCCAACGCATCCGCCGCATCGGCCGGCTCCGGCGCTTCGTCCAGGTCCAGCAACCGCGCGACCATGAAGCCAACCTGGTCCTTGCCGGCCAGCCCATACCCCACCACCGCGCTTTTTACGCTCAGCGGGGCGTATTCGGCTACCGGCAAACCGCAGTTTGCCGCCGCCAGCAGAGCCACCCCACGCACCTGCCCCAGCTTCAACGCGCTCTTCGCGTTCGCCGCAAAAAAAAGATCTTCTACCGCCACACACGCCGGCTGCCACACCGCGATCAGCCCCGTCAGCTCCGCATACACCTGCGCCAACCGCACCGGCGTCGGGTCCTTCTTCTTCAGCCGCACCGCTCCTGCGCACAGGTAGCGAAGCCGCGGTGTGCGCGCGCTATCATCCGTCTCCACAACGCCGTACCCCGTCCGTTCCGTACCGCAGTCGATGCCGAACACACGCATACCACCCAAGTCTACCTCCCCCCGCGCGCCGCACCCGGTACAATCGACCGGAGCCTCCCAAGCGTCACCTCCCCCGGTTCCATTTAGGGAAAGGTGCGCGGCAACGGTGGTTCAAGCCCAAGTCGTGCCCAGTTCGTCCCGGAAAGTTCACCGCCTTTGCAGCTTCCCCTCCAAGTTCTTGCTCCTCTGCGCCGGACCGCCGCCCTGCTCCTCCTCTGCAGCGGCACATGCTGCCTCGGCGCGGTCGGCGTACAGGCGTCGCAGGACGCCACGCAACAGCCCGCCGCGCCCATCGTGCGCACGCGCCCACGTCCGCAGCCCCTATCGCCAGACGACGCCCCGCCCGAAGCCGCGCCCCGCGTCTCTAGGCCC
>CAXTLD010000139.1:0-5562 GCA_964245045.1 uncultured Acidobacteriaceae bacterium
TGACCGCATAGCCGTGGTCCAGATGCGGATGCCGGGCCGGATCGATCTCGACGGAGCGACCGTCATCCATCCGGAGCGCCATGCGGCCTTCGCCGATGCTCTCGACGGTACCCAACTCGCGGTTGGCCAGCTTCAGCTCCGGGGAGGGCGCGGTGAGCTGCACCCGGTCGCCCGTAGAAAACGCGCGTTCCTCTTCGCGGTAAACGGAGACGCCCTGCTGCCGGCGCGGATCGTACGTCTTCTCGGAGCCGTTTTGAAGCTCCACCGTAAGGCGGTTCGTGGGTGCATCGACACGCACCACCCGCGCATACTCACCTTTGCCGATGCCGGTCTCCTTGGAATCGCGGCTATAGAGCAGCACATCGCCTTCGCGATAGCGTGCGGCCCACATCCGATCGGCGCCGGTGAGATCCTGGCGGGGTATGAGCACCTGCGTGCGGTGCTCTTGCCTGCCGACAAGGCCTTTGCCCTGCAGCTCGGCATGAATGGCCTGATTGATTTCGGCACGGGAACGGTTGTCGGGCGAGACGACCAATGTGCTTCTACCCCAGTGCCCAAGGGCACCGGGGACCCCGGAGCTCTCGGGAGCCTGGGCGTACACCTTCGCGATCGCCGCGATGCGCTCCGCCTGATTTTTCACCTCATGCATGCGGCCCTGCCGCTGCAGCCCAGCCAGCGCCTCGCCGACGTCACCCTTGGCGAGTTGCTCGACGACTTGCTTGAGCGCGGGGTCTTTCTGGCGCACGATCTCCTCCAACCGCACCGTGCGCATGCCGCCCTCCTGCATTTGAGCGAAGATGCGGCCGGCCTCGACGGACTCATGCTGCCGGGTGTCGCCCACCAGCAGCACGCGGTCGTTCGGGTGGAGGCGGCCGACGAACGCGTGCATCTGCCGGGTGGAGGCCAGCGAGGTCTCATCTACCACGTACAGGCGGCGCTCTCCGGTGTCCGGGCGCTCGCCCCGGGCAAGGTGGGCCTGCAGGGTCTTGGTTTCGATGCCGGCTTCGGCTAGCTTCTGCGCGGCGCGGCTGGTCGGCGCAAAGCCCTCCACCCTGTAGCCGTAGGCCTCGGCTCCCTCGCGGACCACGGCCAGCGTGGTGGTCTTCCCTGCCCCGGCCACGCCGTCCAGCCCGACGATCTGCTCCTGCGACCGGAATACCTGCTCAACAGCCTGACGCTGCCCTTGGTTCAGCTCCGGATGCCGGTCCCGAACCTCCTCGGCCGTGCGCCACCAGACAAGCTCGCCCTCGGGTCCAGTGCGTGCGTTGTGCTTCCGCATATGGGCGAGTATCTCGCGCTCCATGCGTAGCGTTTCGGCTGTCGTGTACTGCCTGCCTTCGTGCTTGGAAAGGTGCTCGACGGCGCGGAACTCGCCCGTCTTCACTCGGCGCTCGAACTCCTGCCGTACCTGTCCGTAGGTGGCCTCGCCCATGCTCCGGTCCAGGGCGGCGGTCAGGATGGTGCGCTCGCTGTCGACCGCCGTGCGCTCGAAGACATGATCGCGGGCATAGGTGACGCCCTGCTGAGCTGCTTTCTCGGGCTCGCGGACGATCTGCTGATGTCTTCCCCGCGCCTCCGCAATCACCCGCTCGGCCTGATCGCCATGCTGCGCGGCGAGGTCCCTATGCTGCCGCAGCACCTCCTCGGCCGGCAGCTGTTCCTTGGCGTCGCGCGTTCGGTGCGCGGCGATCTGTGCCGCCGCCGGGCCGTCCAGTCCTTCGGCGCGGAGGTGGTCTTTGACCTGTTCCCGGCGCGGGCTCGATGCCTCCATGTACTCCCGGGTGTAGCCCCGGATCTCCGGCTGGCCGAACTCGCCGCGCTCGACCGTGTAGCCCAGCTCCCGCAAACGCACCGCCAACTCGTTCCGATAGACCTGGGTCGCGTAGGTCTGGGAGGTGAAGAGCTGCTGCGGTTGCAAGGCGCGGGTTTGCCCGCTTTCTCTTTCCGTGACGTTGAAGATCACGGCATGGGTGTGGAGCTGCGGCGCGGCATAGCCCTCGACCGGCCGTGCCGTGTCGTGCTCAAAGGTTGCGGCGGCGAACTTGCCCGTGGGCTCGGGCTCCTTGACATTGCCGATCCGCGCCTCGGTGTACCGCTCCAACTCCCGCAAGGCCACGCGCACACTTTCCCGGTGAGCCGCGCGCACCCGTTCATCCCCACCCACCAGTGCCGTCAGCGAGACGGACTTCGGCGCGGAAAAGGTGGCATCCCAACCGGCCCGGTGCTCCACCGACGTGATCTCTTTCCCAGTCTTACCCTCGTAGGTTTTGGCGACGGCGTGCCGGACCAGCTGCGCCTCGGTGTGCGGATGCTGCCCCTCGCTCAACCGGGCGAAGTGCTCGGAGCCGACCGCGCCGGAGAGTTTCCATTCCCCTGCCAGCCGGCCTTGCCACTCGCTGTGACCCTGCTGGGCATCGGAAGATCGACTCCAGTAGTTCTGCTGGGGCGAGGTGAACTCCCGTGCATGGTACGTCCGGGCCTGGGCCGCCGAGAGCGGTTTCGAGATCGACAGCATCGCCTACTCGATCCCCGCCGACTCGTCCCAGACAAACGCCGGCTGCGGGGCTACGGGAGCCGCCACTGGAGCGGTCGGAACGGCTTGGGACGGCTTGGCTACCGGCTCGGGTGCGGCTGCAACCGCCCTCCGTGCGGCTCCGGGCGGTGACGCCATGGACGGAGCGGGCGCGGGCGCGGCCAAAGTCAACGGTGCCGGCGATTGCAGTTCCAGCCGCGGCTCCGGGGCATAGACCTTGGGCTTGGGCGACGCCAGCATCCACCGCCACAGGTACTCCGGCCGGTGCAGCGGCCTTCCCCAGAGACGCCGGTCCTGCCACGCCTGAACGGCGACGCGTCCCATCAGGATCAGCAACAGGAGACTGACGACCGCCACCGCAGGCTGCAGGAAGTACCGCTCCCATGGCCGGCCGCCGAAGATTTCCTCGCGCAGCAGGTCGGCCAGCTCAGGGGAGCTGACCTCGCGCGGGTAGCCCCACGTGAGCCCGGTCCAGCCTTCCCGCATCGCTTCCTCGCTCAAGCGAAACGGAAGCGCGTCCCCCGACCACACCCTGTCGGGCAACGGCTTGGCGATCAGGTCCCGCTCCTCGGCGAACGCGGTAGCGAGCTTCGGTGCAGCACCCTTGGCCCCCCGCTTCTTGTTCTCCTTCGGGTCCGGGGGCTCCGGCTTCAGCTTCAGCATCCAGCGAATCCCGGTCCGGTCGGATGGATCGTTCCGGTGCCACGAACTGGCGATGTAGGGAAGCAGATACTGTCGCTGCAAGGGGGTCAGCGTATATAGCAGCGGACCGAACAGCGGCGCTAAGCCCAGCGCAAAGAACAGCACGGCTAGGAGGCCGGCAATGGCAAATCTGCCCTTCCAGCTCATCGCCCGGCTCCCTTGCCCGGCGCCTCCGCCTTGAAGTCCACGAGCAGTTTGCGGGCCTGGTCGCGCTTGCGCGCGTCGGCTGTCTCCCGGATCTTGAGCACGCTTTCGGAACTTAACGCGTGTCCCCTCTCGCCCGCCTGGGCGGTTGCATGGAAAAGGTTCAGGAGCATGTACCGGGTCGCGGCCACCTCGCCGAGGAGCAGTTCGTTCACGTCCGGGCTCGGCCTGGCCTCCCGGAGAGCGACCTCCCGAAGCCACTCGGCGAGGGTCTTGCCGCTCCGTTTGGCGGCGGACTCGACCTCTTCGAGCTCCTCTATGGACAGCCGGGTGGCAACGGTCTTGGTGCGGAACGCCGCGCGGTTGTCCGGGGACAAGCCGCTCGAAGACGGGACGGGAGGGGCTGAAGGAGCGAACGGCAAGCGAAGATTCCTTGCCAGCCAACGTATGCCGAACCGTCTCCGCCGTCAAGGGCGGAAATCCGCATCCCCGGGCTAAGTGGCTGCCCTGCAAGCGGTTTACGGCAGAGTGCCTGGCCCGTTTCCGTGCGTGAACGGCTGTTTACCCAGGTAAACAGCATAGGGCTAAGTGTATGAGCAGACTAGCGTTAACGCCGGTCAACACGATGCAGGCTCCACAGCACCCCTTTGGGGGTGATGTGTCAGTACTTCTTCCGCTGCAGAGCAGCGCGTCTTGGCTTCTGGAGGATCTTAGCCCCGCCGTCGCCGTCGCCGTCGCGCCTGTGGGTTTGTGGAACGCGCCGCTCTTTGCGCGTTCCAAGCTCGCAGTGCGAGCGGCAAATCCATCAGGCAGTGTGCCGCACATGACATACTGCGGGGCATGGCCGGCCCAGTACTCACCGTCTACCAGATCGCCGAACGCTTCGTGACTGGCCTTTTGCATGGCCGATTACTGTATACAGGTAAGTAGATGCTGCTCTGCTCCGTGAGCTGGAAGAGCAGGCCCGCAAAAGCCACGCTCACCCCGTACCCCCCATCTGAAGGTCTCGGCCATGAGCGATCCCGCTGCCCTCCGCCTGGTGTGCCTCAGCGACACCCACGGCTTTCACCGTCAGCTCCCTTTGCCTCCGGGTGACATCCTGATCCATGCCGGGGACTTCGATGGGCGAACGCTCGAACAGATCGACGACTTCAACGCCTGGCTGGGCGAGCTTCCCTTCCGGCACAAGCTGGTCATCGCCAGCAACCACGATCTGCTCTTCGACCGCGATCCGAAGCTGGCCCGCGCGCACCTCCCCAACGCCACCTACCTCGAAGACTCCGGCGTTCGGCTCGAAGGCTTGAACTTCTGGGGATCGCCGGCGAACTCGGTCCTGGGCGAAGAGTGGGCTTTCGGGCGCGAGCGTCTGGTGAAGCTGCGCCGGCACTGGGATCGCATTCCAAACGACACCGATGTGCTCATCACCCATGAGCCTCCCTATGGCACCCTGGACAAGACGCATCTGCTAGGCAAGCATCGGGGTTGCCAATACCTGCTCGGCGCCCTGCTGCGCGTTAAACCGAAGCTCCATGTCTTCGGCCACATCCACGGCGGTCACGGCCGGGAAGCGTCCCGGCACATGACCCTGGTCAACTGCGCCGTCGTCGACGCCCAACGTCAGCTCGTTCACCCGCCCACCATCGTCGACCTCGTGCGCTAACGGCTCAGGGCCGTCATGTGCCTTGCCGGAAGCTCAGCTCGATCCGCTCACCGTTGGCGGCGCCCGCGCTTCCCTTGCCCCAGAACCTCCGCATCTTCTCCCGGTCGCTCAGCTCAAAGTCGACGATCAGGGAGCGCATGGCCTAAATGAAGCCGCCTTGACGCGAAGCGCGGCTGAACGATTCTGGCCGACTCCGGGATGGAGGATCGCACGTCTGGTTTAGGGGGTTGTAGGGCTTTGTTAGTGTTTGGACGATAGTTTCCCTGCTGCAGCCTCTACCGTGGCCTTGGCGGTGCCTTTCTGCTCGATTGCTGTGGCTTTCGAACGTTAGCCGCAGCGGCTGGACCACCCCTAGCCTGATTGGGAAAGTTTTGCTTTTGCAGTTGTCTTTCCACAAATCCACAAAATTTTGCCATCTACATCCTGTTTCCATCCTGTTTTTCTTGCTACTTCTTGACTTCCTTATAGTACTGCCAAACTGCCCCCGGAAGTCCCCTTCTTCGCCCCCGGAAGTCCCCTAAAC
>CAXTLD010000140.1:0-5516 GCA_964245045.1 uncultured Acidobacteriaceae bacterium
CGGTCTCCTGTCTCCACCCCTAAAAAAAAAACTGCGCGCGCCCCACCCCCCCCCCCACTTTTTAAGCACCGCAATGGCCTACAGGAACCTACATCCCTGCCGTGCTCCCAGCGATCCCCTTGTTCACCACGATCGTCACCACCACACGCCGGTTCTGCGCCTGCCCGCTTCGGCTGCGGTTGCTGCCAACCTGGTTGGTCACGCCCATCGCCGCCGGCGCCAGAATGCTCGTCAACGGAACCTCACCGGTCTGCTGAATTGTCGCGATCACGGCCTCGGCACGCTCCGCGCTCAGCCGCTGATTCAGCTCCGGCGACCCCACCTTGGACGCGAAGCCCTGCACCTCGATCATTGCACCCGGTGTGTTTGCCGCCGTCCTCACAAAGTCGGCGATCTGCTGCTTGTACCGCGGCGCAACCGTGGCCTTCCCGTTCGCAAACGTGATCACCAAGCTGTCCTTGGTGTCGTAACGATCGAGCTGACCGAAACGCCCGTTTGCCAGCCCTATCGCCGATTTGTTCGCCGAGATATCCGAGGTATTCTGGCTGATCGCCTGCTTGTTGGCCGCAATGTCCTGCCGCGCCGAGGCGATATCGGTCGTGTTTTGGTTCAGGTCGCGCCGCTGGCTGCGCAGCTCATCCTGCGCCTTCGCGACCTCCTGCTGCACCGGGTTGGTGCCGGCCTCGATCTGCTGCGCCGTCTTCAGCGAACTCTTCGTAAAGAGGACCTTGCGCGCCAGCAGCCTGTGATCCCCGTCGTAGGTGCCGTCTACCTTCACGGCCAATCCTGGAACCAACTCCGTGATGGCCAGGTCCTTGCGGCCCCAATCGAACAGACCATCCTTCTCCGTCGCCCGGGTCGAATCCGACAGCACCACCGTCGTCCTTGAGTGATCCTTCGCCTGCACGACGATGTTCGGTCCCGTCCGGTCGACCACCAGGCCCTCCAGGGTTGCCGCCTGCTGCGCCACGGCCGCGCTACCCATCAATCCAACCGCGGCCGCCAATACAAAACCACCTGCCCTTGCTATCCGACGCTGCTGCTTCATCGATTTCTCCAGTCTCGGCGGCCAAGCAACGGCCGCCCTGTAGGCTTTGCTGAGATAGCCTGGCCACAACCCGGGCTCTGGAGAAGACGCCGTGGCGGTACCTCAATCTCCCTATTCTATGTGTTTCCGTACATCTGCGGCGGCAGCCCTTCCATAGGGCATAGGTGACCGCCGGGATACCCTCGAAACTCCTCAACAAACGCCCAATGTAATCCGCTTGGACAAGCACTCGCCGCGCAGGGCATTCTAAGCAGCGCCGGCGTTCGCACGCCAACACCACAGACGACACCCCGCCCGGAGCGCACCCTTGCCGACCTTCACCACCCCCGATCCCTTCCCCATCCTCGGCAACACCACCACTGAGCAGCTCGCTGCCCACCTCCGCGCCCACACCACCGCCGAGGTCCGCTTCACCGCCGCCGACCGCGCCCTCTACGCCTCCGACCTTTCCCACTACCGGCAGGTCCCGCTCGGCGTCGTCGTCCCGCGCACCCTGGACGATGTCATCGCCACCGTCGCCGCCTGCCGCGCGCACGACATGCCGCTGTTCGGCCGCGGCGCCGGCACCTCGCTCTCCGGCCAAACCTGCAATTCCGGCGTCGTCATCGACTTCTCGAAGTATCTGAACCAGATCGAAGAGCTCAACCCCAAACAGCGCTACGCCTGGGTCCAACCCGGCATCATCAACGACCACCTGCGCTCCGCCGCCGAGCAGCACAGGCTCACCTTCGCCCCCGACCCCGCCACCCACGAGTACTGCACCATCGGCGGCATGATCGGCAACAACTCCTGCGGTCCGCACTCTGTGCTCGGCGGTAAAACCAGCGAAAACATCGAAGAACTCGACATCCTCCTCTACGACGGCACCCGCATGACCGTCGGCGCTACGTCTGAGTCCGACCTCAAACGCATCATCAAAGCCGGCGGTCGCAAGGGCGAGATCTACGCCGCCCTGCGCGATCTCCGCGACACCTACGCCGCGCTCATCCGCGGCAAGTATCCGAACATCCCTCGCCGCGTCTCCGGCTACAACCTCGACTACCTCCTGCCAGAAAACGGCTTCCACGTCGCCCGCGCGCTGGTCGGCTCGGAGGGCACCTGCGTCACGGTCCTGCGCGCTAAAACTAAACTCATCCACAGCCCTCAACACCGCGTTCTGCTTCTGCTCGCGTACCCCACGGTCTTCGCCGCGGCCGACCAATCCCCGCGCCTCCAGGCACTCGGCCCCATCGCCATCGAGGGTTTCACTCACAGCGTCATCGACCACGCTCGCCTCGCCGGCAAGCACATGCCCGGCCTCACGCTCTTCCCCCCAGGCGACACCTGGTTGCTGGTCGAGTTTGGCGCTGACAGCCCCGAAGAAGCCACCGCCATGGCCCGCAAAGCCATCCGCTGGGCCGAAAAGCACGACCTCGACCAATGCGGCATGCGCCTGCTCACCGACCCCCGGGAGCAAAGGCAAGCCATGGAGGTCCGCGAGCTCGGCCTGGGCGTCTCCCGTGTACCCGGCGTCACCCCGGAGTTTTGGGGCGGATGGGACGACGCCGCGGTCGACCCCGCCAAGCTCGGCCCCTACCTCCGCAAGTTCTACGCCCTGGTCGCCAAGTACAACTACGGGATCGTGCTGTACGGGCACTTCGGCCAGGGCTGCGTTCACACCCACATGGACTGGGACCTCCGCACTCCCGAGGGCGTCCAGCACTACCGCAACTTCGTCACCGAAGCCGCCCACCTGGTCGTCAAGTTCGGCGGCTCCATCTCCGGCGAACATGGCGACGGCCAGGCCCGCGCCGAGCTTCTCCCCATCATGTTCGGCCCCGAGCTCGTCGAGGCATTCGGCAAGTTCAAACGCATCTGGGACCCCACCGGCCGCATGAACCCCGGCAAGGTCGTCGACCCTTATCCGCTCGACTCCAACCTCCGCATCGGCCCCGACTACAA
The DNA here is from genome assembly GCA_964245045.1 of uncultured Acidobacteriaceae bacterium. Classification (GTDB taxonomy): domain Bacteria; phylum Acidobacteriota; class Terriglobia; order Terriglobales; family Acidobacteriaceae; genus Granulicella. The sequence continues at coordinate 2,990 of CAXTLD010000140.1, forward strand.
GCCGATGCAGCTGCCCACCATCTTCCAGTTTCCTGACGACCACGGCAGCCTCGCGGAGGCTACGGAACGCTGCTTCGGCGTCGGCAAATGCCGCAAACTCGACGGCGGCACCATGTGCCCCAGCTTCCAGGCCACCCGCGAAGAAAAGCACACCACGCGCGGCCGCGCCCGGCTGCTCTTTGAAATGCTCCGCGGCGACTCGCAGATGAACGGCTGGCGTGACGAGGGCATAAAAGAAGCGCTCGACCTCTGCCTCGCCTGCAAGGGCTGCAAAGGCGACTGCCCCGTCTCCGTCGACGTCGCCACGTACAAGGCCGAGTTCCTTGCCCACTTCTACGAAGGCCGCCTGCGCCCCAACCACGCCTACGCCATGGGTCTGATCGACAAGTGGGCGGCCCTCGCCTCACACGTCCCGGCGCTCGTCAACTTCGCCAGCCAAACCCCCTTCCTCCGCGCTGCGGTCAAGAAACTCGGCGGCATCACGCGAAAGCGCGACATGCCCTCCTTCCCCAACCAAAGCTTCAAGCAATGGCTCGCCGCTCAAAGATCGACCACAACATCGGGTGCCCCATCCATGGCGCACAGCGGCATGGGTGGGCCTGCCAACGTCCGGGGCACCGTTATCCTCTGGGCCGACACCTTCAACAATCACCTCACCCCACACACCGCCAAGGCCGCCCTAGCCGTGCTCGAAGACGCCGGCTTCCGCGTCAACGTCCCCCGCGAACACCTTTGCTGCGGGCGTCCGCTTTACGACTTCGGCATGCTCGACCAGGCCAAAGCCTACCTTCGCAAGATCCTCACCGCTCTCGCCCCCGACATCGCCAAAGGCACCTCCATCGTCTGCCTCGAACCCAGCTGCGCCTCGGTCTTCAAAGACGAGCTCACCAACCTCTTCCCGCACGACGAGCAAGCCCAGCGCCTCAGCCGGCAGGTGATCCTATTCCCCGACTTCCTCGACAAGGTCGGCTACCAGCCCAAGCCCCTGCAGGGCAAAGCCATCGTCCACGGCCATTGCCACCACAAGGCACTCTGGAGCATGTCGCCCGAAGACCGCCTTCTACAGGCTGCCGGGCTCACAACCGACGTCCTCGACTCCGGCTGCTGCGGCCTGGCCGGCTCCTTCGGCTACGAGGCCGGCCACCACGAGATGTCCATGCAGATCGGCAACCGCGTCCTGCTCCCCAAGGTCTGCGAAGCCACCCCCGACACCTTCGTCATCGCCGACGGCTTCAGCTGCCGCCAGCAGATCGCCCACGGCTCCCCGCGCGAGGCCATGCACACGGCCGAGGTCCTCGCCATGGGGCTGGAACCCAACCTCAACCGCAAGCCCAACCGCAAGCCCACCAAGCGCCGCCCCATCGAGACCGGCCACACCCAACCCCCAGGCACTAACCCGCTCCTGCCGCTGCTCGCCGTCGGCGCCTTCGGCGCAGGCGTTTATCTCCTTACCCGCAACCGCAACGACCGATAACGCACCATCTCTTTCGTCATTCCCGCAGGGGATCTGCGTTTTGCTTTGCCTTTCTTGCTTGTCATTCCCAAAGGGAATCTGCGTTTTGCTCCCTTGCCAAGGCAGCACACCTATTAGCGTTAGCGAACACCAACCCGATGCGCATCCAAGCCCAAAGTGGCGAAGGAGCGCCAACGGCCGCGTATGCAGGTTTGCTATGCCGATCGACGCGCTACACGACCCCGGCGCAGACCCAGGCACGCGGTCATGCAGGCACAAGTTCGTAGGTTAGCAGGCACGCCGAGCGCCAACGGCGCGTCCCATAATAGCCTGGGGCGTAGCCCCAGGTATGCGGCCATAGAGACCCCGAGGGCTGAAAGCCCGCAATATAGGCTCGGCCACACCAACCCAGTTCCAGAATCGACTCTCCAACGTGCAGGAGGCCACATGGCCAGCAAACAAGAACTCCTCGACTTTCTCGACAAGCACATCTTCCTGCCCATCCTCCACGCCTCCGAGCGCGACCTCAGCATCAAGCAACTCGAAGACCTCAAGGACCTCAAGCACCGCACCCACGAGGACATGGGCCGCTACCACGGCTACGACTCCGCCGATAAAATCATCGAAATGTACAAGGGCGACATCAGCCTCGAATCCGCCAAGGCCATCAACGCCCGCCTGCAAGACCTCAGCCTGCCCCGCATGGTCGACGTGCGCGACGAGTTCCTGAAGCTTGCCGGCGAAGGCTGATTTTGCCTCGCCTACTCTTCTATAGCACCGCCCTCTCCTCTCATTGTCATCTCGACCGAAGGCGCAGCCGAAGTGGAGACCTGCGGTTTTGTCCGGGTCAGCTCCGGCTTACGCCAGAGCAACAAAGGCTTGCCCCAAACTTCACTCAAGTCGTGGCAGGTCGGATTGTGACGGTCGAGAGGACAGCATGATCTGACATACGAGCATGGAGTGCCAAAGTCGCTTCGCGGTACGGGCCGTCAGACTGACGCACCACACATCGCTCTCGGTCTGTAGTGCGAGGAAGTGGCTTATTCCCCCGCAGCCCCCACACACTCCCAAACC
>CAXTLD010000141.1:0-5307 GCA_964245045.1 uncultured Acidobacteriaceae bacterium
GCCAGCCCCCGTCCGCTTGCCCGTCCCACCCGTGTGGGCCAGATCGTCAAGCGCCTTCCAGGCCCCCACGCCCGTCGGTGGCTATGGGTTATCGTGGCCCCGCTGCTGGTCGCCGCCGGTTGGTTCGCCGCTCGGCTGGGCAGGCCCCGGCGGGGCGAGCAGCTGGCACCTCCCCGGGTCACGCAAGTAACCCACTATGTCCCTATCTCGATAGGGCCGCCCAACGTAGAAAGCTTCCTCACCCTGGCGCAGGACGGCGACCGCATCCTCACCTCCGTGCTCGTCGACGGCCGCTCGCGTCTCTCCGCCGTCATCCCCAGTACAGGCGAAGTGCAGCACGTCACCACCCCCGACGAGATTGCCTCGGGCATCCTGGCCGACATCTCGCGCGACGGCGCCAAGCTGCTCCTGCGCAGCAATCTTTCGTCAGCTTCGGAACAGCCTCTCTGGATCGTCCCCTCGGCCGGCGGCAGCGGTCAGCGGGTCGGCAATGTTCTGGCGCACGACGCGACCTGGATGCCTGACGGCGTCAGCATCCTCTACGCCAGCGAGAATGACCTGTTTACGTTCAAGCCCGACGACGGCATCTCCATCCCCTTCGCCAAGCTGCCCGGCAGGGCCTTCTGGCTGCGCTGGTCGCCAGATGGCAAGCTGCTGCGCTTCACCATGATGAACCCCGTCACGCACGTGACCGGCCTTTGGGAGATGAACAACACCGGCGGCGCTGCACGGCCGGTACCGGGCCTCCGCGATGAACAGGCCACCACCTGCTGCGGTGTGTGGACCGCCGATGGAAGTGCCTACGTCTTCCAGGCGAACGACAATCTTTGGGCGTTCACCAACACCAAAGGCAAGGGCCCGCCTACCGAACTTACCAATGGTCCGCTACGCTACCTCTCCCCCGTTGCCGCCCGGAGCGGTTCTCGCATCTACTTCGTCGGTCTCGAGTCGCCCTCCGGCCTGGAACAGTTCGACGACAAGCATCACGACTTCCACGCGGCGGCTCCGTTTCTCGCGGACGCCAACCGCATCGAGTACTCCCGGGACGGCCAGTGGGTTGCCTGGACCGATCTCTACGAGAAACTCTGGCGGGCCCGCGCGTCCGACGGCTCCGACAAAATCCGGCTCAGCTCCGATGCCACCGAGGTCTTCCTCGCCCACTGGTCCCCCGATGGCAAGCGCCTCGCCCTCATGGCCCGAGACCATGGCAGCCTATGGCAGACCTACATCGTCGACGCTGCCGGCGGCAGGCCCGAGGCTCTCCTCAAAGACACCAGAAACACAGCGGACCCCAGCTGGTCGGCCGACGGCCAAAAGCTGGTCTTCGGCCGTGAACCCGACCTTATGGGCAAGGAACGCGGTTCACGCAACCTCCAGGTCCTCGACCTCCTCACGCACCAGACCGAGGTCATCCCCAACTCGGAAGGGCTATTCAGTCCCCGCTGGTCCCCGGACGGCACCTGGATCTGCGCGCTCTCGCTCGACCAGAAAAACCTGCTCCTTTACAACACGCGCGAGCGAACCTGGACGCGGCTCGCTTCCACCAGCGCCGCTGACCCCGTCTGGAGCTCCGATAGCAAAGCCGTCTACGTGCACGCCTTTTTGGCGGAGAGATCTCCCATCCTCCGCATCAGCGTGCCGGACGGCAACGTTCAAACCATCGCGGATCTCAGCAACTTCCGCAACCGGGAGACGGCGAACTTTTTCTTCGGCGGTCTCACGCCTCGGAACGAACCCCTCGTCCAGCCGCGCGTCGGCACGGGCAGCATCTACTCGCTGGACCTTGCGCGTGAACTCAAACCGTAGCCACCCGTGCTCTACCTTGCCAGCGCCGGCGTCACAGGCCACCCGCCATCTTGTACCCCAAAAGTGGTATAGACACCTCGCCTGCGCTTTGCTCTTGACAAGGCAGACCGCGCAAGTCTAGAAAGAGGGCGCTCTTCTGGGAACGCCTACATCGTACTGCAATGGAAGCGCTTCCACGTCGGGTCACCTCACCCCGTCACCGAGGCAATCGATGCGCAAATCCTGTGTCATGGCCGTACTTCTCGCCCTGCTTGTACTCTCTCCCCTGTGTCCCGCGCAGAGCACCACCAGCGCCGTATTAGGCATCATCACCGACGCCACGGGCGCTGTCGTGCCGGGGGTCGCCGTGCAGGTGACCAACACCGCCACCGGCATCCAGTACAACGCCAAGACCAACGGGAGCGGCGAATACCGCGTCGCCCAGTTGCCGCCGGGCACCTACACCATGCTCGTCACCAACCCCGGCTTCAACACCCAAAACATCGCCCCCTTTACCCTGGTCATCGATCAGGAGGCCAAGCAGAACATCACCATGAGCGTGGGCCAAGCGACGGAAAACGTCACCGTCTCCGGCAGCAGCTTGCTCCTCGATACCGACACGCCCAACATCGGGCAGGTGATCGAGAACAAGCAGATCGAGAATTTACCGCTCAACGGTCGCGACTTCCTGCAGCTCGCGCAGCTCTCGGCCGGCGTCACGCCCATCGTTCCCGGCACCAGCTCGCCCGCCTCCACCTGGACGGGGACCTCCACGGTCAGCGTCTCCATCGCCGGCCTGCGTGAAGATGACATCAGCTATCTGCTGGACGGCATTGAAACCCGCAACAGCTGGTACGGCGCCGTCGGCATCCTGCCCTCCGTCGACAACATCCAGGAGTTTAAGGTCGAGCAGACTGGCTCCACGGCCGCGTACGGCGATGGCGGCGCCTTCATCAACGTCGTCAGTCGCGCCGGCACCAACCAGGTCCACGGCACCGTTTATGAGTTCATCCGCAACAACGCCTTCGACGCGCGCAACTACTTCGACGTAGGCAAGGCGCCGCCCTTCCACCAGAACCAGTTCGGCGCCAGCATCGGCGGCCCCATTAAACATGACCGCGCCTTCTTCTTTCTCAACTACGAGGGCTTCCGCCTCACCCAACCCTCCAGCACCTACAACAACGTACCCACGCTCGCCCAGCTGCAGGGCAACTTCAGCGCGGACAAGACGCAGCTCGTCAGCCCGTTCACCGGTCTCCCGTACGCGGGCAACATCATCCCCAGCTCCGATTGGTCGAAGGTAGGCCAGAAGCTGCTCAGCTTCTACCCAGCGCCGAACGGCGTCTTTCCGGGCGGGCAGAACTACGCCGCCGTCACCAACACCAGCAACAACTGGGATCAGGCCGGTGCCCGCGTCGACTTCAAAATTTCCGACAAGGACAACATCTTCGGCCGCTACACGCAGCAAAACCAAACCACCGTACTCGGCGGCATCACGCAATATAACTCCATCACTTACCCGTCCAACCCGAAAAACGTCGCCTTCGGCTGGAACCACACCTTCAACACCAACCTGCTCAACTCGTTCCGCTTCGGTTGGACGCACAGCGAAACCGGCGACACCCGCGCCTTCGGCTTCGACCCCGCCTACACCGATCCAGTCGGCCTGAAGAACGTCGGGCTCGAGCCCGGCTCCTACGGCGTACCCCGCCTCACCGTGGCCGGCTATTCCAACCCGGGCGGCGCCACCGGCACCGAGGTTATCCGTGAAAACCTCTTCATGGGCACCGATTCTCTGACGCTGCAGCGCGGCAAACACACCATAACGCTCGGCACCGACATTCGCTACGACCCCATCTACCTCTACGAAGACTGGCAAAGCACCAATCTCAGTTTTAACGGCAACTACACCGGCGACCCCATCGCCGATCTCCTCGTCGGCGTGCCCTCGTCCGGGGGCAGTGCCAATGGCGATCCCACGCTCAACTTCCGTCGCTGGTATCAGTCCTACTACGTCAACGACGCCGTGCAGGTGAGCAAAAACCTCAACGTCAACGTCGGTGTCCGCTACGAGTACCAGCAGCCTCCGGTCGACACCCAAAACCACGTCGGCACCTTTGATACCGCCACCGGCACCGCCTTGACCTACCCGCAAACCAGCGCGATCGGCCTCGGCCGCCAGATGGTGCATCCGCAGTACACGAACGTTTCCCCGCGCGTCGGCTTCAACTGGTCGCCGCCGGCGGCCAACGGCAGCACCATCATCAAGGGCGGCTTCGGGATTTACTACCTCCAGCCAAACATGAACCAGTTCGAGGTCGAAGTCGACACGCCGAAGTATTATTCCGTGAACTTCTACAACAACTCCCCCGCCGGCCAGCCCGTGCGCTTCACCGCAGACCAGCTCTTTGACCCCACGCTGCCCGGCGCCGGCCAGTCCGTCTCCTACATCAACCCCAACAACAAAACCCCCTACACCTACGAGTACTCCCTGTCCATCGGGCAGACCTTCTTTCGCAACTGGCTCGCCGAGGTCTCCTACCTGGGCTCCGCCGCCCGTCACTACGAAACCAGGATCATTGCCAACCCCCTGCTGCCCAACGACACCACAGCCTTCCCGGGGTACTCCGGCGGCGTACAGGAAAACATCAACGCCGGCTCCTCGTCCTACAACGGCGTCGCGCTCCGGGTGGAGCACCGCTACAGCTCCGGCTTCTCCCTGCTCGGCGCCTACACCTACTCCAAGTGCCTCGGCACACCCTGGCAGGACCAGTTCACCTGGCACCCACTCAACTTAAGCGCCGACTACGGCCACTGCACCTACGACCTCAACCAGCACCTCAGCGTCAGCTCGGTCTATGAGCTGCCCTTCGGCACCGGCAAGCGCTTTCTCAACCACAACAACCTGCTCAACGTCGTGGCCGGCAACTGGCAGCTCAGCGGCATCGCCACCTTCTACACCGGGCCCTGGATCACCCTGGGTAGCAACCAGAACCTCGGCAATTTTATCAACGCCCTGCCCAATGTCACCGGCCCCGTCAACGACCCGGCTCTGCGTAAAGGCCTGGGCAAGAACGGCCGGCTCGGCCCCTACTTCAACACCGCCAACGTCCACCCCGTCACCACGCTCGGCGTCCAGGGCAACGCCGGCGTAGGCAACGTGCAAGCCCCCGGCGCCCAGGATTGGGACCTGTCCTTCTTCAAGACCTGGACCATCGCCGAGCGGATTCCCATCACCTTCCGTTCCGATATGTTCAACATCTTCAACCATGCCAATTTCACCAACCTGGACTCCAACGTCAACGACTCCAACTTCGGCAACGTCACCGGTGCCCTGCCCGCGCGCGAGATCCAGTTCAGCCTCCGCGTATCCTTCTGAGCTATGGCGCTGGTCGCACCGCAACGTTGTTCCACCCGGTCGGCGGCCCTCCTCCTGTTGTGCATGGCCCTTCATGCGGCCCCGCGGCGGGGCCCCCCCGGTACGCCCCCCCCCACCCCCCCCCCCCCCGGGGCCGCCCCCCC
>CAXTLD010000142.1:0-5292 GCA_964245045.1 uncultured Acidobacteriaceae bacterium
GCTCACCCCCGCCCGCACAAATTTCTGCGCAAAGCTGCCCATGTACTCCGGCGAGGTCAGATAGATGTGCCGCCCTTCCACGTTTCTGGGCAGCCCCGCGTTCGGCATCGCCACCAGCGGCAGGCCCGTCGCCGACCGCATCCGCTCCACCACGGCCAGCACCGCCTCAGGGCCGCTCGAGCAGTTGCACCCCACCGCACCCGCACCCGCTTCGGTGACCCTCTGCGCAAACTCCTCCGCCGACGTCCCGTCCAGGCACCTGCCCCCCTCGTCCACCGTCGCCATCACGACGATGCGCAGCCCCGGTGCCGCCTCCCGCGCCGCCTGCACGGCCTGCTCCGCTTCGGCCACGCTCATCATGGTTTCGGCGATCAGCAGGTCCACGCCGCCCTCGGCCAATGCCGCCATCTGCTCAGCGAAGACGCGCCGCATCTCCCCCGGCGCAATCCCAACCGGTCCCAAGGACCCTACCGCCCCTGCCACAAACGCCGACGCGCCGTGCTTGTCGCGGTGCGCTTCCACGCTGCGTCGTGCAATGGCCGCCCCGGCCAGGTTGAACTCCCGCACCCGGTCGCTGAGCCCAAAGTGCGCCAGTCGCAGCGCGTTCGCGCCAAAGGTGTTGGTCTCAATCACCTCCGCGCCCGCCTGCAGGTATTGCTCGTGGACCGAACGCACCGTCTCCGGCTGCGTCACGTTCAGCTCGTCGTAGCTCTTGTTGATGAACACGCCGCAGCCGTACAGCATCGTGCCCATCGCGCCGTCGCACAGCACCGTTCTGCCGCTGAACAGCCCATCGAGCCCCCCTTCTGCCATCCGGTCTCACCGCCCTCTCGTCCCTTATCCTAAACTGGGCAAACGGCCCACTCCGGCATTCGTCCAACCCGTACAGCCGCTTCCTCGGCGGGGCCGCGCTGGTATACTCGCCGTTGCAGCCCACGCGAAAATCCGCGCCCGCTGTTGATGGGAGCTCGTTGCCGTTGAATCGTCGAAGTGTCTCTGCCCGGACCGTCCTGGGCCTCCTCGCAGCCGTGCTCACGGCCCTCGGCGTGAGCGGTTGCCGCGCGCCGCTTTACTACTACACCCAGAACCAGTTTGGCGGCCGCGCCATTCCACCCTCGGGGCTGCAACAGCGCGTGCTCGCTACCTACACCGGCGCCGGCGGCGGCGCGGAGATCCTGGACGGCCTGCGCGACCTTCGCAGCAACATTCAAAACACTATCCCCGCCTTTTTCATCACCGGCTTTTCCGGCTCCTTTCCTGCCACCATCGTCAGCTTCCCCGAGCAGCAGGCGGGCTACATCCTCGACCAGGGTGCCGGAACCGTAACGCCCGTCAACTACGCAACCGAGCGCAGCGCGCAGGCAATCTTCAGTAACCTCGGCGGGTCTGTCCCTGCCTTTGCCGTGGCTCCGGATGGCACCCGAGCCGTAGCCGCCACTGCTAGCAGCGGCCAGGTCGTCGTTTACGCCACGGGTGCGCAGGGCGGTAGCTACACGCTAAGCCTGCCCAACGTGAACCGCGTTGTCATGAACCCCGGCAACAGCGCCATCCTGGCCATGACGCGCAACTCCAACTCGCTCTACCGCGTCATCCAGCTGCCCCAGACCAGCACCCCCATCTTCCCGCCCGGCTACGTCGATTGCCAGCCGCTGCTGCTGCCCGTCTACTGCATCGTTCCCGTGTCCGGCACCTTTGACCGCCCCACCAACGCCTTCTTCTCGCTCGACGGCGCCACGGCCTACGTGCTCAACTGCGGCCCGGAGTGCGGTGGCACGACAGCCGGCATCACCGCCCTCCAGGTCTCGCAGATCACCTTCAACAACATCCCCACGGTGAACCCGCTCTCCCCTGGCGCGCCGTCCCCGCTTGCGACCTTGCCCGTTCCGAACCCTATACCGATCCCCGGCGGCGTCACCGACGCCATTGCCGACGGCAACAACTTGTACCTCTCCGGCCAGTCGCTCCTTCGTCTCACCGCTACCGGCGCGCTCGGTTCCACGCCTGCCGCGGACGGCCTGTTCACCGGCTTCCTCACCGTCCTCCCGTTGTCCAGCTACAAGCCGTCGAACCCCGTTTCCATCTCCGACGGCACTCACATCCGCATGCTGTTTGCCGACAACAACACCCTCTGGGTCGGGTCCATCAACTGCACCCAGGGTGAGCGCGCCCGCAGCGGCCAGAACGTCAACTGCCTCACCATGGTGAGCCTGAACGCGTCCACCCCCACAGCCACAGTCGTGCCGGCCGTCACGCCCGGCGGCGCTGCCATCGTGCCCTATCCCAACACCAACGGCAACTTGTACTACTACGGCGACCTCACCGGCATCTGCTGGGTGCAGAACTACAACAAGGTCTACACCGCCTACGGTGGCCAGATCCACGTCTTCTCCACCGTGGACGGCTCCGAGATCAACAACACCAACGTCACCATTCAGGGCAACGTCCTCGATGTGGCCTACATGGACGCCCTCACCAATCAAGCTAACTAGGTCGAGGCGAGAACAGTAAGCGAGGCGGCCCCGAGCCGCCTCGCTCGCTTGTGGGGCCGACTAGGGCGTTCTCCGCTTCTCAATCGTGACTGCCGGCATCGTGTTCTTGGGCATGCCGTTCGCCTCCACGTTGCCGATCTGCCTTGGTGCCTGCTTGTTTTCAAACTCCATGAGCGCCTCATCGGCCAGCGCCTTCTGCTCGGCCTCTTTCACGTGAACATCGTGAAGATCGAGGCTGTCCACGGCCACCCGCACGCGCCCGGAGGCGCGGTAGCGCTCCTCTTGCACCATCGACTCCAAGCGGTTCAGCGTATCGCCCGCGCCGCCTAGGTTGGTGACCATGCCGGAGGCCATTTCCGTGATCTCCGCCATCGCGCGCTTCATCTTCATGTCGCTGATGCCGGACTTAAGCGCCTCGATCTTTGCGCGCGTCATCGACACCGCCACGTCGCGGGCGCGCACAAGCTCCTTGTAGGTCGTCTCGGCCTGATCGAGCTGCAGGCGGTTCTCATCCAACTCGCGTTCCACCGTCTTCAGCCGCAGCGCATACTGTCCGGCAACCTCGCGCCGGTCGAGCTTCAGGTTGGCGTTTACCTTGGCGCGCAAATCGGTCTGGTCCGATTCAAGCTTGCGCAACTGCCCAATCAGACGCTCGATCATGCCCGCATGCGAGGCCAGCCCGACGTTGAACTTGCCCACCTGTTTGCGCAGATTTTCCTGTTCCAGCTCAAGCAGCGCTTCAGGGTTTCGCCGCTCCGCGCTCGAAAGAAACAGACCGAAGAAGCCCCTGACCAGATTGCCCAACCGACGGAACATGCGATCTCCTTTTGCCTAACTGACCTTTACTCTACGGCAGGCGCGAGCCTTTGGTGCTCCGCTGCCCTCACTGGTATTCACGGATGCGCGGCGCCAGCCCCACCACGCACAGTATCGCGATCAGCACCATCGCCGCGCTTAGCTTCAGGCCCAGACCGGCAAGCGCCGCATTCCCCTTGGCGATTGACTGATCGAACACGCGCTGGTTGAGGTTCACGGTCGCGATCAGCGATCGGTCGAACTGCCGCAACGCCCACACACCGCCCCCCGCCGTGGTTTCGGTGGAAAGGTCCACGGCCTCACGATGCTTTCCGCTGCGCTCCAAACGGCGCACCTCGGCATCGACGCCCACATAGCGCTCCCAGTCGTGCAACGTCTGCAACGCGGCCTCGCGCTCGCCGGGAAAAGTGATGTTGTTGAGCTCGTCGGCAAGGTAGCCGCGAAACCCGGCCACAGGCAGACCCGCACCCTCGGCCGCCAGCAAACCCTCCATTGTCGACCCTGGAGGAACTTCGGCCAGAACGGCCGCATGTTCCCGGAACGCGGCCTCACCGCCGTTGGCGCGGTCGGGCTCCAGCAGAAACCGGCTCTCGTCGCTGGCCGTTTCAAACGCAACCGCGCGTGCACGCCAAAGGCTGTGGACGGAGGTAAACGCATCCTGCTTCGCCACGCGCAACTGGAGCTGTGCATCGGCCAGGTAGCTCAACGTGGCCAACGTCGTCGCTAACGCAAGCAGCGTGCCCGCAAGCAGCGGCAAATTGAACGTCCGCTTCGTGCGGCGGCTCAGAAACAGCTGGGTCCACACCAGCGCAATCACACACGCCAAGCCGACCAGAGCCAGAAGAACGCGAACAGCACCGGATGCCGTCGTCTCGCGGCGATACGTCTGCTCCAGTTGCAGCAGATTGGCATGGTCCAGGTCGTCGGCCGCCGGAAGGAGGCTGCGGTCGACCATCGTCTGCGCCTCATGCTCGGCTTCCAACATGCTGGCTGCAACCCCTGGCTGTGGGTTGTCCTCTTCGTGCAAATCGCGTGCCCGCTGCGCAAAGTCCTCATACACAGACAAGCCGTTCTGCAAGGTGCGAATGGGCCCACGCTCGGCGTCACCGTAGGTGATGTTTTCAGCCGCGGTCAGCAGCGAGCTGGACGCCTCGACCCGTTCGGCGTCGTAGTTGGCCAGCGACGCCGATCCGCTGTCGGCACCGGTCAGCAACTCGCGGGCGACCTCCGCATCCATCGCCGCTATGGCAGCCTTGATATGCTGTGCGGCGATAATGCTCGGCGCTGCATCCTGCCCCACCGTGCGTAGCGCATCGTGATGCAAACCCACTGCCGAAAACAAAAGCACCGCCAACACCGCATGAAGCGTCAGCAGCAACACACGGTTCGCCTTGAGTTGCTGCAGGGTATTCCAACGCGCGCGAATCTGCGAGTGCGCAGCGGGCGGTAGTGGTGAAACGGCGTTTGCGGCAGCCATCAAAAGTCTCCTAAACAGCTACGCGCCGGCCTGAACCGTAAGGCGCGACCAGTGTCCCAGCGTAATCTCGTCGCCGTCCTTCAGCGGTGCATCGGTCATCGCGGCCAGCTCCCGTCCGTTCAGTCGCGTTCCGTTCGCCGATCCGATGTCCCGCACCGACAGCGCACCCGCGTCGTCCCGTTGCAACAACGCATGCCGGCGCGACACCGCTTCATCCAACTGCAACGCTATCTCCGGAAAGATTGCACGCGCCTCGTGCGTGCGTCCGATCAAGTTGACCGGTCGGTCCAGAAGTACCGTGTACGAAGCGAAACCCGAGGGCGGCTCCGGGCTTTCCGGTCCCCGCAGCGTGGAGTCCACGGAAACCACCACCGCCCAGCGTGTCTGCCGTTCGTCCGCGTCAAGAGACGCAGCATTTTGAACGTGTTCAGTTTCCGCGACCTCGGCGAATGCTGCTGAAACATCGGTTAAAAGTCCAGGCGTGTTCAACTCGCCGTGGGCGCCGGTAGA
>CAXTLD010000143.1:0-5222 GCA_964245045.1 uncultured Acidobacteriaceae bacterium
GGGTTGCCACCGTTGCCCTGGCCGCCGAAGCCACGCTGCTGCCCGCCGTAAGTCTGGCCGGTGTAGCCGCTGGTGCCCTGACCGCCGAAGCCGCGCTGCTGTCCGCCGTAGGTCTGCCCCGGGTTGCCACCGTTGCCCTGCCCACCGAAGCCGCGCTGCTGCCCGCCGTAGGTCTGGCTGGGGTAACCACCGTTGCCCTGTCCGCCGAAGCCACGCTGCTGTCCGCCGTAGGTCTGCCCGGGGTAGCCACTGTTGCCCTGTCCGCTGAAGCCACGCTGCTGCCCGCCGCCGTAGTTTTGGCCGGCGTAGCCACCGTTGCCCTGGCCGCTGAAGCCACGCTGCTGCCCGCCGTAGGTCTGGCCATTGAAGCCGCCGCGCTGCTCTCCGTAGCCCTGGCCAGCCAAGCCACGTTGCCCCCCACCGTAGTTGCCCCCACCGAAACCACTGCGGCTTTCGATCGGCGACCCGTGGTTGAACTCGGCTCCACGGTTGCCGAAGCCGGCCGGGTGCGAGTTGAAGGATGGTCCGCCCGGACGCCCGCCAAAGCCGGCATACGGCCTGTTGTAGTAGTTGCCGCGGAACCCGGACCCAAAGCGGTTATAGGCACTGTTGTAAAAGAAGCGCCCACCATTCCAGTACCCGCCGTAGAACCCCGTGCCGAAGTACCCAAAGCCGTAGTTGATGCCGCCGTAGTAGCCCACGTTCCGGCCCCAATAGCCTGGATGCCAGAAGTAGCCACCGCCGCCCCAGCCCCACCAGCCCGGCGTCCACAGCGCTTCCTGATACGGCGGCAAGACCCACGCGCCTTCCACCCAGTAATACTGTCCGCCGTCCCAGGCCCAGTAGCCGGGGGTCCAGATGTAGCCGTCACCCGGAATCGGCGGCTGGTCGTATACGGGAAGCGCGGGCGGGGCGATGCCAGCCGTGATCGCTATACCCACCTGCGCCCCCATGGAGGGAGCTGCCGCCATCGCAAACCCTGCAAACAAAGCGGTTCCAAGTGCCACATGCCCAACTGTGCGCTTCCAATCCATCGATCTTCCTCTGCCGTCGTCGAGAGCTTGCTTGTTGCAGCCTCGCGCGGCCCGGACTTTGGCCCCGCTTCGCCAGCGGGTGCCTGCCCACTTTCAGTTAGACACAACCGCGTCGGAGAGGTTGCGCTCCGGAAACGCAGCTTCCGGAGCCGATTCCCGGATCGGGACGGCCTTCCGCGTCTTTTGGACTGGCCCTAGTCACAGCCCTTTAGGGCTTCGCCAGCGCCGTTGCTGTCTTGGGCCCCGTAAACAGAGCCTTCGGACACATCACATGCACGCCGTCGTTGGTATCTACGAGCTCGGATATGTCCACATCGCAGGCCGTCGAAACCAGCGCGTAGGCGTCCTCGCGCGAAAGATGCGGGTAGTCCGGATTGCCCTCGCTGAGGAACTGAATCATGTTGCGCACCGCCATCTCCGTCGCCTTGGTCAGGTCGGCGTGGAAGCCCATGCTGATGTAGGCGGTCGGGGTTTCGGCGCGCGGCCACAGCAGGTTTTCGCGCTTAGCCTCGCCTTTATGCACGATGAACTGAAACGTCCCGGTCAGAAATGTTTCCAGCGCCGTGATGTCCACCTCGCCGTTGCCCTGGTTGGCGTGGCCGTCGCCCGCCTCGAACAGGGCTCCGGCGGCATGCACGGGATAGAAGATCACCGACCCCGCCGTCAACTCCTTGTTGTCCATGTTGCCGCCATGCATCCATGGCGGCGCCGAGTTCCACTTACCCGCCGACTCCGGCGGCGCCACGCCCATGGAACCGAAAAACGGGTGCAGGGGAATCTGCACGCCCGGCGCGAACTCGGCAACCATCTTGGCCCGGTCCAGCGGGATGATCTTGGTGCGCCCGTAGGGGAAGTCATCGGGCAAAAAGCCGCGTCCAGCCCCGAAGCTGTTGCACGCCCAGGGCACATCGAGCGAGATCTTCAGCACCCGTACCTCGAGCATGTCCCCGGGTTCGGCCTCCGCCACGGCCACCGGCCCGGTGAGGATGTGCCCGCCAGGTCCGCGCTGATCCTGCGGCACGCCGTCGTATAACTTGCCCAGCCACACTGGTATGTCCGCCGGCTTGACCCCGTTCGCCTCCAGCCGCTGGGGCGGACCGCATGTGGACGCGGTTTGCATGACGACCGTATCGCCGGTATGCACCGTGATGGCCGGCTTGGCGTGCGCGGAGTAGTAGCCCCACGCGACGGTCGAGGGCGTGGCCAGCAGGGTCTGCGAAGTTTGAGCGGCACAGAACCCGGAGACGGCAAGAATCGCCGCGCCCGCGCAACGCGCAAGAAAGGGCATAAGGGATGCAGTCATCCGTAACGTATACCACTGCTCTGCCGCGGTCGCACTTCCGCTTAGCGGATCAGGTGCAAAGCCTCGGCTCCGCCGCGTACGGCATTGCTGACCAGAGACCGGTCGAACGTCGCCAGCGAAGCTTCGTGTGCGCGGGCCAACGCCAGCAGATACGTGTCCGTGACCTGGGCTGAGCTCGTCAGGCGCGTGGGATCGAGGTGCGGCGCGTCGATCAGACTGAGGTCGTCCGGCCAAAACTCGTGCCCGGGCATGGCGCGCAACGCAGTCAGTACCGGAACGATCACCGCCGGCGTTCCCGGAGAGTTTGGGTATTGCGTGCTTCCCACAATGCGTAGTACGCCGTTCTCCGTGAGCGGGCATGTGGCCCAGATCATCCCGTTCCGGGCCGCAAACCACTCGTGCGCATCATCGTGGCGTACATGATTAGGATCGATCAACGCAATGAGCACGTTGACGTCGAGCAGATATCGGGTCACCACAACTCTTCAGCCAGTTGCTTTACGAACTCCGAGCTAACTCTGGAGCCGCTTGACCGTAAGGGCAACAGCGGAATCCCGTTGCGATAGGACAGGCCTTTGTCAGGAGGCGTCAATGCGGTACGGGCCAATGCAGAGATGACCTCGCCGACGCTTCTGTGCCCAGTTCTCGCCAGTTCCTTAGCAGCGGCCAGCACATCATCGTCAATCGCCATTGTTGTTCGCATGTATACATGCAGACATCAAGCATCTTGCATCAGTCAAGCACAAAGGTGCACGAAGCTATCGTCCATTGCTTTCAGGGCACAATAGATACCGATGGCTGCTCCCGGACACGCTTTCTTCGCTCCCTCCCAACGGATCCACTTCATCGGGATTGGCGGCATCGGTATGAGTGGCATTGCGGAGATCCTGCTCACCATGGGGTATGCGGTGAGCGGCTCCGACCTTCGCGCGGGCGCGGTGACAGAGCGGCTACGCTCGCTAGGTGCCGTGGTCTACCTGGGCCACGCGGGCCCGAACGCGGCGGCCAGCGACGTGGTTGTGACCAGCTCCGCCGTCGCCCCGGATAACCCCGAGATCAGGGAAGCGCGCTCCCGCAAGATTCCCGTGATTCCTCGCGCGGAGATGCTCGCGGAACTGATGCGGTTGAAGTACGGCATCGCCGTAGCGGGCATGCACGGCAAAACGACCACGACCAGCATGATTGCGAGTGTGCTGGCCAGCGGCGGTTTGGATCCGACTGTGGTTGTCGGTGGCCGGGTGGATGCACTGGGGTCGAACGCCCGCCTCGGCCGCTCCCATTACCTGGTCGCCGAAGCCGACGAGAGCGATCGCAGCTTTCTCCGGCTAAGCCCCGTGCTGTCGGTTGTGACCAACCTAGACCGGGAGCACATGGAGGCCTACCGGGACATGGCCGATGTGGAAGATGCCTTCGTTCAGTTTATGGACGAGGTCCCCTTCTACGGCGCCGTCACGGCCTGCGTGGACAACCCGGCGCTGCGCAATATACTTGCCCGGGTCACACCGCGGGTGTACACCTACGGCGAGAGCCCGGAGGCGGACTTCCGGCTGCGCTTCCTGGGCCCCGCCCCCGGCGCCTACGCTGCCTTTGCCGTGAGTACGCGCGGCACCGACCTTGGACCGTTTCACCTACGGGTTCCCGGGCGCCACAATGTCTTGAATGCGACCGCCGCGGTCGCGATCGGGATGCAGCTAGGTCTGACGCCCGAGGCGATTGCCGGGGGGCTGGACAACTTTCGGGGCGTCGACCGGCGGTTCCAGACGAAGGGGAAAGTCCGCGGCATCACCGTGGTGGACGACTACGGGCACCACCCGACCGAGGTCCGCGCCACACTCCAGGCCGCCCGCGAGTGCGGCCACGGGCGCGTGCTGGTCCTGTTCCAACCCCACCGGTACACCCGCACACGCGATCTCATGGACGAGTTTGCGACCGCCTTCGGCGACGCTGACGGGGTGGAGGTTCTGGACATCTATGCGGCCAGCGAACAACCCATCGACGGCATCACCGGCGAGGTGCTGGCGCGGCGCGTGCGCGAAGCTGCGGGCGGTCGCGTAGCGTATGCCTCGTCCATGGCGGAAGCTGTAGGGCGGCTGGTCGCGGCGGCGCGCGACGGCGACATGATCCTGACGCTGGGGGCTGGCAACGTCTCGCAGGCGGGGGCGCTG
Source organism: uncultured Acidobacteriaceae bacterium (assembly GCA_964245045.1). Lineage (GTDB taxonomy): Bacteria > Acidobacteriota > Terriglobia > Terriglobales > Acidobacteriaceae > Granulicella. The sequence continues at coordinate 4,503 of CAXTLD010000143.1, forward strand.
CTGCTCGAGGCGCTTGGCGCGCAAGTGTAGGATTTTACTTATGGCCGCAAACGACGTACTCATACAGCAATCCACGGTACCCTCGGTCCTGCGTATCCCGATTGAGGAGTTGCCCGCGCACCTTGCCACGCTTGAGGTGGAGTTGGAGGGTGGCAGATACATTGAGTTGGTGCGCGACGGAAACGTGATTGCTGACGTACGAGCGCCGGCAACGTGTGTGTCGCGGAGGGTGCTTCCGGCCTCAGAAAGACCAGACTTCATGGCCCGCATGAAGGCGAGATGGGGCGACAAGCCGCTGAACGTCGACACGACAGCCTGGATTCGCGAAGATCGGGACGGCGATGAGTACGTACCTTGACACGAGCTTTCTCTTGAAGATGTACGTCTCGAGGAGGAGTCGGCCTCGGCACTCGCACAATTGTCCAAGATGGAAGACGTACTTATCAATTCGCTGACGGACGTGGAAGTTCCGTCCGCCCTTTTCAGTCGCTTACCGGCAGCTGAGGCTCGGTTCTCGTACGAAGGCTACCTCCGGGATTGCAGTCGCTCTGTTTATCGCAAGCTGCCCGTCACTGAGGCGATCTTTCAGCGTGCACAGCTTCTGGCTGTGAATTACTCCGGGGCACTGCGGCTTCGCTCCTTGGACCTCCTGCACTTGGCCACGACTCTTGAGCATGGAGCGGACGCCATCGCGACCTATGACCGCCGTCTCGCGTCGGC
>CAXTLD010000144.1:0-5169 GCA_964245045.1 uncultured Acidobacteriaceae bacterium
CCCTCGAAGGCCTCCACCCCGCCCGCCATCTGCTCCATCGCGCCGTAGCGTTCGCGAAACTTCGCGTTGGACCGCCGCAACGCAAACTCCGGGTCCACGCCCGCGTGCCGCGCCAGGTTCACCGCCGTAAACAGGAGATCCCCAATCTCCAGTTCCAGCGCGGCCCGGTCCCCTTTGCCCTCTGTGTCCTCTGTCGCCAACTCCGCCTCAATCTCCGTTGTCTCTTCGTGCAACTTGGCCACCAGGCCCGCCGCATCCGGCCAATCGAAACCGGCTTTCGCCGCCCTCGATCCCAGCTTGCCCGCCTCCAGCAACGCCGGCATCGCCCGCGAGACACCACCGAGCCCGGGAGTCTCCGTCGGCACGCCGGCCGCTCGATTCTCCTCCCGCTTCACCTGCTCCCAGTTCCGCAGCACCTCGTCCGTATCCGTGGCTGCTGCCTCCCCAAAGATGTGCGGGTGTCGCCGGATCAGCTTCGCCCGCAGCCCGTCGGCAACGTCTTCCAGCGTGAAGTAGCCGGCCTCACTCGCCATCTGCGCATAAAACAGCACCTGCAGCAGCAGGTCGCCAAGCTCATCCCGCAACTCCGGCCAGGCTCGTCGCTCAATCGCGTCGAAGACCTCGTAGGTCTCCTCCAGCGTGTGCCGCTTGATGCTGTCGAAGGTCTGCTCCCGGTCCCACGGGCACCCATCCGGCGCCCGCAACCGCGCCATGATCGCCGCCGCCCGCGCTACCGCCTCGCCCGCCCGCTCCTGCGTCTCATCCACCATCCACCGATGGTATCCGCAATACACCACCACCATCACCTCCGCCAGCCTCCCTCCCTTCGCGCCCTCCGCGCAACCATTGCGCCCTCTGCGTGAGCGCTTTTCCGCCGTTCACGTAAGCTCTTTCCCATCGCCAGGCCCATGCATCGCCCCACCCCCGCAAACGTCTAACCATCTGTACCCGCAATGGATCTGCACCAGAAAATCCGCACGCTGCCCACCGGCCCCGGTTGCTACCTTTACAAGAACGCCGAAGGCGAGGTCATCTACGTCGGCAAGGCCAAAAACCTGCGCGCCCGCGTCCGTTCCTACTTCCTTGCGGCCTCACAGGCCAACGCCAAAACCGGCTCCCTGATGAGGGAAGCGGTGGACCTCGAATACATCCTCGTCGCCAACGAGCACGAAGCCCTCGCGCTCGAAAACAATCTCATCAAGCAGCGCAAGCCCCGCTTCAACATCCTGCTCCGCGACGACAAGACATATCCCTACCTCAAGCTCACGCTCACTGACCGCCACCCCAAGGTCTTCGTCACCCGCCGCCTCCGCAAGGACGGTGCGGCGTACTTCGGCCCCTACTTCCCCGGCAACCTCGCCCATCGCCTCGCCGACGTCGTCCGCAAGAGCTTCCTGATCCCCGGCTGCAAGGTCGACCTCGAGCGCTACCACCCCCGCCCCTGCCTGCAGTACTACATCAAGCGCTGCACCGGCCCCTGCGTCGAAAACCTCATCTCCGTGGGGGACTACCGCGCCATCATCAAGGACGCCCAGCTCTTCCTCGAGGGCAAGACCGACGAGCTGGAGTCGCGCCTCATGGCCCGCATGGCCGCCGCCGCCGAGGACATGCACTTCGAGCTCGCCGCCCGCCTGCGCGACCAGCTCTCGACCGTCCACCAGGCCGGCGAGCGCCAGCGCATCGCCACCACCGACAACGACGACGCAGACGTCTTCGGCTTCCACTTTGAAAACGACATGCTCGCCGTCAACCTCTTCCACATGCGCGGCGGCAAGATCGTCGACCGCCGCGACCTGTTCTGGGAAGACCTCCCCGACTTCGAAGAGCAGGTGACCGCCTCCCCCGCCGAAGAAGCGGAAGACCAAACCGACCTAACCGCCGACCCCTTCCTCGAACCCGAACCCGCCGTCCTCGCCCCCGCCATCCACGCCGACACACCCGCATCCGACCAACACTCTGTCCTCACCTCCCCCTTCGACCAACCCACAGACTGCATTGACAACGCGGCTGTAACGGATACAACCTCAGACCCGGAACCTCACGCCTCGCACCCCAACACCTCCCCCACAGAATCGGGCGCCGGAGGTCTCGGTCCCCCCAGCGAATCGACTGGCTGGGGTGAAGATACCGATGCTGAGACCTTGGTTTCCAGCACGGCCACGAACCTGAACGAAACCTTCACGAACGGAAGGGGCACGGCTTCAGCCGTGCCGTTAGGAAGCCAGGGAGGCAGGGGCTTTAGCCCCGAAGGTGCGCCCGAATCTGCCTCCCCCTGCTTCAGCCCCGCAACCTTCTTCTCCGCCCTGCTCAAGCAGCTCTACCTCGACCAAAACTACGTCCCCAAACACATCTATGTCCCGGTAGACTTCCCCGACCGCACGATCCTCGCCGACATCCTCCGCGAAAAATCAGGCCACAAGATCGAGATCGCCGCCCCGCAGCGCGGCGACAAGCGCTCCCTCGTCGACCTCGTCTGCCAAAACGCCAAACAGAGCTTCGACCAGCGCTTCCGCGTGCTCCAACCCTCCGCCAAGCTCATGGCCGAAGCGCTCGCCGACGCCCTCAACCTGCCAGAGCCTCCGGAACGCATCGAGTGCTTCGACATCTCGCACATCCAGGGCGCCGAAACCGTCGCCTCGGTGGTCGTCTGGGAGAAGGGCGCGATGAAAAAGGCCGACTACCGCAAGTTCCAGGTCAAAACCGTCACCGGCGTCGACGACTTCGCCTCCATGCGCGAGATCGTCACGCGGCGCTACACCAAATTTTCCCAAGGCGCCCAGCCCACCGGCAAGGACGCCACCCTGCCCTCGCTGGTGCTCATCGACGGCGGCCTCGGCCAGCTCCACGCCGCCGCGCAGGCGCTCCAGGACCTCGGCCTCACCACCCTGCCGCTGGCCTCCATCGCCAAGCGCGAAGAGGTCATCTACGTCCACGGCCAGGAAGACGACCCCGTGGTCCTGGACCGCCGCTCCCCCGTCCTCCACGTCATCCAGAAGATCCGCGACGAGTCGCACCGCTTCGCCATCGGCTACCACCGCAAGCGCCGCGAAATGCGTGACCGCGTCAGCGAGCTCGACGACATCCCGGGCGTCGGCCCCCGCACCCGTCAGCGTCTGCTGGAACACTTCGGCAGTGTCCGCGCTCTGAAGCAAGCCGCCGAACAGGCGCCGGACTCCCTCCATGCCGTCGTCAACGCCGCCATCGCGGAGCGCATACGCGCTCACTTCGCCCAACCCGACGAGGCCGTTGCCGCGCCGGCGCTAAACATCCTGCAGCCCTAAATTTCAGCCCGCTAGTACGCCCTCTGGTACATCCGGCTCATGCGGTCGTGCCAGCCCAGGCCGTCCGCATCCAGCAGCGCCCACGCAAGACCTAGCCCCAGCGGGCAAGCCGCCAAAAGCGACGACAGCACACGGCGGCGCATCGCCTGGCGCGACGGGTTGCCTTCGCCAAAGGTGCAAAGCGCGATCCGCGCGTAGCGCATGCCGGGTGTGCCTTCGGCAAAAGTGAAGAACAGCAGCTGGTAGAACACGCCCAAGAGCGCAAACGCCGAAACCGCCGAAACCGCCGCCAGCGCGGGCGGCAGCGTCCACAGCGCCGGGCCGGCAATCTGGCTCACGCACGTCAGCGTAGCCACCCAGGCCGCGCCCACGCAGCAAAGATCCACCGCCGCCGACATCAAGCGGCGCTCCATCGGCGCCGTATGGAGCGGCAGCGCCAGGTGCGTCTGCGCGTCGGAGGCCGACGACGGCGGCGCAACCTCTGCCTCAAACCCGCCCAGCTGCAAACTCTGCCACTCGGGGGCAAGGTGGGTTTCCAGCGGCATCGTCTCCGGCAGGGTCATCTGCTCGGGCTCCACTTCAAAGATCCGCAGCTGGGGCCGGCCCGACTCGTCGCGCAGCGGACCCTCCGCCAGCCTGGGGCGGGCACGGCGCGGGGCGACCAACTCACGGGGAAACTCAATCAGATTGCCCGGGATCGGCTGCATGTCGATCGCCGTCGCCTGCGAGAAGACCGGGGCGCGGCGAAAGTCAATTTCGTCCTCCAGCGCATTCAGCGTCTCCGCCACCTCGTCTTCCCCCACATACGGCGAAAGCGTGTCGAAGTGCTGCCGACCACGGTGCGGCGTGCATTCGGCGTGCGAAGGCGTCGCCGGCATGTCTTCAAACAGCCTCACGGTGAGCCCGGCCGACGAAACTTCGCGAATCGCCGGCTCAGCCGCCAGCCGCGACTCGATCCGTAACCCTGGTCCGTCCTCGCCCCGCTCTCGCGTCCCCGGCAGCGGGCGCTCGGCCATCAGTTCGCGGGCGCCCAGCACAATGTCCGCCAGCGCATGGGCCAGCTCGCCGCGCGTCTCGTCCTGCTGGTGTACCAGCGCCTGTTCGCGGGGGCTGCGCGCCAACTCTTTGAACTGGTCCAGCTCGTCCAGCAGCGCCATCTGCGCCTCGGCCACGGCCTGGGCGTTGCGGTTGGCCACCTCGGCCTCCGCCTGCGCCTGCGCAATCGCTCGCTCGGCCTCGGCGGCCAGAAACTCCCGGTAGCTTTCGCGCTGCTCATAGCGAGCCGCCACGGCCTCGCGCACCTGCGAAGCCCCGCGGCGCTGGGCAAGCCTGCGCGCCGCCTGCGCCGCCTCGCGCTGTTGGCGCGTCCGCGCCTCAGACTCCGCCTCCTGCGTGACGGCCGCCGCGCGCCGCTGCCGATGCGCCGCCAGCCGATCCGCCGCCACCTGCTGCAACGAGTCTGCGCTGTCCCTGCCTGTGGTTTGCCACACGTCCTCTGCTGTGTCCTGCCATTGCGCCGCTGTGCCCATCGTCCCCTACGCCCGCTCTCCGGACCCTTCCGCCCCTGTTTCCTTGTGTCGCCGACCGCACCTTTTGCCGGTTTCGCCGACTGCCCCTGTCGCTGTTCGTCTAAGCTCTATCTGTGGACGCCGGCAAGCCAGTTTCTCTCCGCCCAGGGTACAAGAACCCGGGGTGGCGACGCTTTCAACAACCATGGCAACGGTGCCTGTCAGTCATAAGTACCACTCTCATTGTGCTGCTTCATCCACTTCTCTTTGCACAGGGAGTGACCACAACGACACTCCCCAAAAGAGGTACACCCGAGAGCGTGCCCCCGGATGTGACGCAATCGAGTGACCTGAAGCACATCCCCTTCGCCGTCCCCCTG
>CAXTLD010000145.1:0-5112 GCA_964245045.1 uncultured Acidobacteriaceae bacterium
CCCTAGACCTCATGGAGACCCACAAGATCACGGCGCTCCTGATTACCGAACACGGCACTCTCCAAGGCGTCCTCCATCTCCACGACCTCGTCCAGTCCCTCGCCCTCAAGCGCGACTAATCTCTCCATGCTCGACGGATAACCGCATCGAAACATCACCTTACTACCGAGCGAACTCTCATGAAAGATCCCGAAAAGCTTTTCGTGCAAGCGGAATCTGAAGAAGGACAGGGAAGATACGACGTTGCGTTCCAGCTGCTGCTGACCGCTGCCTTGATGGGTCACCCAGGAAGTCAGATCAATCTCGGAAACTTCTACACGGAAGGCAAAGGGACACCCAAGGACATCCCGGCTGGCAGAGGTTGGTACGAACGTGCCTATCTAAACGGCGAGCGCACAGGAGCACATAATCTCGGGATAGATTTTAGGAACGCCGGCGATTCCACTAACGCAATCCTGTGGCTGAAGAAGGCCGTCGACATGAACGATGGCGACGCGTGTGTCGACCTCGCGGAGCTATTGCTAGACAAGAGCGAAAAGATCGCATTACTGAAAAGGGCAGCTGCGTCCAGTCCGTCCGACATCAGCGAGGACGGACGCGAACAAGCCCAAGCGCTGCTCGACGAACTTGGCTAGCGCTCGCCCTCACTTCGTCCCCACAAACCGCTTCCGCAACGCCTCATCCGCCAGCGCCTGCCACCCACGCCCCTTCGCACGAAGCGCCTCCAGCACATCCGGCGACAAACGCAGAGAAATCAGCTGTTTCGTCGCAGCCTTCTGCGGCCCCCGCTTTTTGCTCAGCACACGTTGCAACTCAGCCGGTAACTCATGAAACCGCTTCGCACGAGCAAACCTTTCGTCCGTCCATTCCGGGTTTTCCGCATCCGGAACGCCCTCACGCTCTTCAGAACTCCCTGTCATATCGTCTCCTTTCCTGCCCCGTAGATCGCCGCAAACTGATGGCTCGCGTGACGTCTCCGCGTGTTGTGAACGTCAATGTATGCAGCGCCTCTCCGATCCAACCAACCGCGTTGTATCGCACCTCTCCGTAGCCCTGCGAGTCATCCACATCGAACATGGCCGCCCGCTCGTCAAACTCCCTGGCCCGCGCAAGCGAGATCCCATGCTTCCGCACGTTCTCCCGATCCTTCGCAGGGTCGAACTCCACATCCATGCAACTTCTTTGTATCTACAATTAGCTACCCTGTCAACCAAACCTCCTACATAAAGCCCAGCTCACCCACCCACCTCCCGCTACAATCACCTGCAGACATGCAACGCTGGTCCCAACTCTTCATCCCCACCCTCCGCGAGGCGCCCGCCGACGCCGAGGTTGCCTCACACAAGCTGCTGCTCCGCGCCGGCTACGTCCGCCAGCTCGGCGCGGGCCTCTACAGCTACCTTCCGCTCGGCCAGCGCGCGCTGAATAAAATCGTCCGCATCGTCCGCGAAGAGATGGACCGCATCGGCCAGGAGTTGCACCTGCCTGCGCTCAACCCCGCCGAGCCCTGGCAGGAGTCCGGCCGCTACACCGGCATGGGCGACAATATGTTCCGCCTCACCGACCGCAAAGGCGCCCCGCTCGTCCTGGCCATGACCCACGAGGAGATCATGACCACGATCGCGCGCAACGAGCTCCGCTCCTACAAGCAGCTGCCGCAGATCTGGTATCAGATCCAGACCAAGTTCCGCGACGAACCCCGCCCCAAGTCCGGCCTCCTCCGTGTGCGCCAGTTCCTTATGAAGGACAGCTACAGCTTCGACCTCGACGAAGCCGGCCTCGATGAAAGCTACCGCAAACACGACGAGGTCTACCGCCGCATCTTCACCCGTTGTGGCCTGCCCTTTGTCGCCGTCGACGCAGACTCCGGCTCCATGGGCGGCTCCCAATCGCAGGAGTTCATGGTCTACACCGAAGCCGGCGAAGACCTCATCGCCAGCTCCCCCTTCGGCTACGCCGCCAATCTGGAAAAAGCCACCAGCGTCCTTCCGCCGGTCGAGGACCTCGATCCCACTGGCGACGGCCTCCCCGAACTCGTCCACACTCCCGGCAAAGCCGCCATCGCCGACGTCACGGCCTTCTTCGGCATCCACGCCTCGCAGGACATCAAGTGCGTCGCCTTCATGGGCGAAGTCATCAATACGGGTGCCCCATCTTCGGCTGCGGCGAGCGGCAGCTCGGCGCAGACTAAGGTGGGCTCTCCACCTCGCCCCGTGGTTGCCTTTCTGCGCGGCGACCACCAGGTGAACGAGACCAAGCTCAACGCCATCGCCGGCACCGCCGAACTCCGCCCCATGAGCCCCGACGAGCTTCAACTCCACATCGGCGGCCCCGCCGGTTACCTCGGCCCCGTGGGCATGACGGAGGTCATGACCACCGGTTCCCTGAACGGTCTGAAGTCCGGCAAAGCTCTGGATAAACTTAAAGGCGTACTCCGCGACGACCGTCCCAATACTCTGAAAACCATCACCATCCTCGACCTCGGCCTCGAGAACCGCTGCAACCTCGTCGCCGGCGCCAACCAGCTCGATCACCACTACCGCAACGTCACCCCCGGCCGCGACTTCACCCCCACCCTCACAGCCGACATCCGCAACATCAACGAAGGCGAACTCGACCCCATCGGCCAACAGCCCCTTCGCCTCGGCAAAGCCGTCGAGATCGGTCACATCTTCAAGCTCGGCCGCAAGTACACCACCTGCATGCACGCCCGCGTGCTCGATAGGAACGGCAAAGAGGCCACCCCCATCATGGGCAGCTACGGCATCGGCATCGAGCGCATCCTCACCGCCGCCATCGAGTCCTCCGCCGCGACCTTCGCCCTCGCTAACACCGACCCGAAGCAGACCGACCCCCAATACGCCTTACCCCCCAGCATCGCCCCGTTCGAGGTCGTCGTGACCATCACCAACACCCGCGACATTCCCCTCAACACCGCCGGTCTCGACCTCGCCGAAGCCCTCAGCCTCGCCGGCGTCGACGTCCTCCTCGATGACCGCGACGAGCGCGCCGGCGTAAAGTTCAAGGATGCCGACCTGATCGGCATCCCCTACCGCGTCAACATCGGCAAAAAGCTCGCCGAAGACAAACTCGAACTCGTCGACCGCCTCGAAGGCACCACGGTCGACATCCCTGTCGAAGGCGCCGCCGCCCACATCGCCAACCTTCTCCAAGCGTCCAAATTCTAACCACGAACCACTAGCCACTAGCCACCTTCCTTGCCCGTTCTCGTCAAAGTCGCCCGCCGCACCCGCCCCGGCCTCCTGTTCCGCCTCCTCCGCGCGGTGCTCGTCTTCGTGCTCCTCGTCGCCGTCCTCTTCGGCCTCACCTTCGCTTACGAGTACCACCAGTACGCCGGCCTGGTCGACCAGCGCCTTGCCCAGGGCCCACTCTTCGCCTCCCAGGCGCAGATCTACGCCGCCCCGCAGGAGGTCCGCCCCGGCCAGCAGCTCTCTGCCTCAGCAATCGCCGCCGCCCTTCGCCGCGCCGGCTACGACGGCCCCGATTCTCCCATGGGCTCCGTTCAGCTCGACGGCGACACCGTCCGCATCAAGCCCGGCCCGCAGAGCTACCTCGCCGCCGACGGCGCCACGATCGCCACCACCGACGGCCAGGTCGACACCATTACCGCCGATAACGGCGCCGCCCTCGCCTCCTACAAGCTCGAACCGCAGCTCATCACCGCGCTCTCCGAGGACAAAAACCGCACCAAGCGCCGCATGGTCACCTACGACCAGATCCCCCCGCGCATGGTGCAGGCCGTCCTCGCCATCGAGGACCGCCGCTTCTTCGAGCACGGCGGCATCAACTATGTCCGTACCGCCAAGTGCGCCGTCCAGGACATCCTTCAGCAGCACAAGTCATGCGGCGGCTCCACGCTCACCCAGCAGCTTGCCCGCGGCTTCTTTCTCACCCCGCAAAAGACCTACGCCCGCAAGATCGCCGAGATCATGATCACGTACCAGCTCGAAGGCCGCTTCAACAAACAGCAGATCTTCGAGATGTATGCCAATCAGATCAACCTGGGCCAGCGCGGCAGCTTCGCCATCAACGGCTTCGGCGAGGCCGCCCAGGCCTACTTCGGCAAGCCCCTCAAGCAACTCAACCTCCCCGAATGCGCCACCCTCGCCGGCATGATCCAGCGGCCCAACTTCTTCAACCCCTATCGCCACCTCGACCGCGCCACCGAGCGCCGCAACCTCGTGCTGGACTCCATGGTCGAAACCGGCGCTATCACCCCCGACCAAGCCGCGGTGGCCAAGGCCACCCCCATTAAGCTCGCGCCCGCCGAAGTCGACGCCTCCGAGGCCCCCTTCTTCGTCGACCTCGTCCACGACCAGATCGCCGGCCGCCTCGGCGACTTTGACACCGCCCACTCCTCGCTCCGCATCTACACCTCGCTCGACCCCGACCTCCAAAAAGCAGCCTCTGACGCCGTCGAATCCGGCATGCGTCGCGTTGACGACCTCGTCCGCGCCGCCCACAAACACGCCACCGGCCCCATAACTTACCCCCAGGTCGCGCTCATCGCCCTCAATCCCCACACCGGCCAGGTCCTCGCCCTAGTCGGCGGCCGCAGTTACGCCGCCTCGCAGCTCAATCACGCCACCGCCGAGCGCCCCACCGGTTCCATCTTCAAGCCCCTGGTATACGCCGCCGCCTACAACAGCTCGCTCGATGGCCAGTCCTTCGGCGACACCGGCGCTCCCTTCAACGCTCTTACCCGCCTCAACGACGACCCCACCACCTTCACCTTCGACGGCAAACCCTACACCCCAGGCAACTTCGAACGCGGCGAGTACCCCGGCATGGTCACCGCCGTCACCGCCATCGCCCACTCGCTCAACATCGCCACCATCAGTCTCGCGCAGCAGGTCGGCTTCGACCAGGTCGTCTCCCTCGCCCATGCCGCGGGCATCCCTAACGCCCGCGCCACCCCGTCCGTCGCCATCGGCACCTACAACGCCACCCCGCTCGACATGGCCGGCGTCTACACCGTCTTCGCCAATAACGGCGTCCACCTCAAACCCTGGCTCCTGTCCAGCGTCCGCCCCCCCCCCGGCGCCAACGTCCCCGCGGCCGAGCGCGTGCTGGGCGAAGTCGCTTGACGCC
>CAXTLD010000146.1:0-5028 GCA_964245045.1 uncultured Acidobacteriaceae bacterium
GGGGTGGGCACGGCGGGCGACCCGCGAGCGCTGCATCGGTGGGGGCGGTTTTGGTCGAGGGTGATGGGGCTGGCTTTTGCGGACGGGTTCAAGGACAACGTACTGGACGCGTACCGGTACCTGATGGAGACCTACGACGACGGCGACACCGTGTACCTGATCGGCTTCTCGCGGGGCGCGTACACGGTGCGGGCGTTAGCCGGGTTGTTGGATGGCTATGGGCTCTTGTGCAAGGGCAACGAGGGGCACCTGGACTACGCCTGGAACGAGTATGTGAAGCAGCACGACAACAGGGATGCAGACGTGGTGCAGCCGAATCATGCGTTCAAGGAGACGTTCTCGCGCAAGGGATTTCGTGTGCACTTTATGGGTATTTGGGACACGGTGTCGTCCGTAGGCTGGGTCAGGACGCCGCTGCGCCTGTGGCACGTGGCACGGGCGCCGATCATCGACATCGGGCGGCATGCTATCTCGGTCGACGAGCGGCGGTGTTTCTATCGGAACAACCTGTGGATCGACGGGGTTTCCGTCATGGCGTCGGCGAAGCGGCAGGCAAGGGTGGTCCGTCCGCTGAGCTTGGAAGAGGGGCGGCAGGATCTGGTGCAGGTGTGGTTTCCGGGGGTGCACTCGGATGTGGGCGGAAGCTACCCGCAGGAAGAGAGTGTGCTATCCAACAAGGCGCTGGAGTGGCTCATCGGTGAGGCCAAGAAAGCAGGCGCCGACATCAAGGACAACATGGTGGACCTGGTGATGGGGCGAGAGGCCGTGCCGGAGGGTGCGACGGACCGAGAAAAGGCGGCAGACCGGGAGAAGATTGTGGAGTTGGCAACGTTGTACCCGCAGCCGAGTGTGACCAATGTGCATCGATCGTTGCAATGCCTGTGGTGGTTGCTGGAAGTTTTGCCGCATCGCTACTACGACCATGATGAGCAGGCGGAACAGTGGCGGACGCCGCTGGGCATGCGGCGGCGGTTGCCGGAGAACGCGTATGTACACCACTCGGTGATGGAGCTCGTCGATGCAGGGATCGGGTACATGCCGAGGAATGTGGTGGGTGGGCTGGAGTCGCTGCAGGCGGTCTCGGTGGAGGGGCAGGCGTTGCTGCAGTACAAGCCGGCGCGGGATCCGAAGCCGCTGCTGAACAGGACACCGGTACGTTGGGCGGTGATGGCGGTGGTGAGCGCGGCGGATGTGGCGGTGGTGTCCGGCTTGGTGGCTGGGGTGTGGTGGTTAGGGAAGAGGGTGTTCGGACGCTGAGCCTGGTCAGTGCGCCTTGAGGATGTTGGGGCCGAAGTGAAAGGCGGGGCCGACGGAGAAGCGGTAGCTGAAGTTGCCGTTGGCGAGAATGTTGTTGAAGGGGTGGTTGTAGCCGGCGTCGAACTGGACGCGGGCGCCGAGGTGGCGGAGGACGGGGAACTCGGCGCCGCCGCCTGCGCCGTAGGCGCCGTACCAGTCGGTGAGGTGGCCCTGGGGGGCGAGCTGGGCGGCGACGAGGGTGTTGACGGGGTCGTTGGGGCGGGGCACGCCGTTGATGTGGAAGGCCGCGAGGACGGGCCGGGCAAAGAGGGTCACGGCATGGTAGTGGCGGATGACGAGTTGGCCGCCGGCGGTGAAGGTCTGGATGGTGACATCGACGGGGAGGTTGAGAGCGTAGCCGGGCGGGAGCTCGGCCGCGAGCTGGGCGCGGAGGGCGGGCGTGGCGATGCCGGGGGTAAGGTGCGTGGAGCCGAACTGGGTGCTGTAGTCGAAGCCGACGGAGGTCCAGCGCCGGAGGTTGACGCCGGCCTGAAGATGGAAACCGACCTGGTTGATGTTGTTCAGGCCGGGGGTGTTGAGATCGCTGAAGCCGGTATACAGGTCGTAGCGCCCGACGTAGGGCGCTTGCGCGTGGGCTAGCGCGGGCAGGACCGCAAGGATAAGGAGCAAAAGGAGATCGCGCTTGCCGAGAAAGACGGTGAGAGTGTGCAAGTTAGAAGAACTCCGCAGAAGAGATGGAAGGCACTGCACGGGGCCGGCCTGAAGCGAGCGCTACAGGAGCACCAGAAAGGTCTAGCGAATGATGAAGGCTATTGAACGCCGACGAGGGCGGTGTCGGCAAGTGATTTGTGAGAGGCGGGTGTGGGCCGATGGGGGGCGTCCCCGGGCAAAGTTTGCATCGTTCGACGCGCCTGGGGCGTCCTGTGGGGTGGGCACCCTGCTCGTTAGCTGAAGAGGCGCGGGCCCGAGTGGCGCGAAGGGACGTGAGCGATGGGCAAGCTAGAGGGAAAAGTGGCGGTGATTACGGCGGCTACCGAGGGCATGGCACTTGCAACGGCAAAGCTGTTTGTCGAAGAGGGTGCGTATGTGTTCATTACGGGACGCCGGCAGGAGACGCTGGACGCCGCGGTCGAGGCCATTGGTCACAGCGTGACCGGGGTGCAGGGCGATGCGGCGAACCTGGAGGACCTGGACCGGCTCTACGAGACGGTGAAGCGCGAGAAGGGTCACATCGATGTGCTGTTTGCGAGTGCGGGCCGGGGTGGACGGAGCGTGATCGGCGAGGTGACCAAGGAGGAGTTCGACGCGATCTTCGACCTGAACGTGCGCGGGACGCTGTTTGCGGTGCAGAAAGCGTTGCCGTTGTTTCGGGAGGGCGGGTCGATCGTGCTGAACGGATCGATTGCGAACGTGAAGGCTTTTCCTGGCGCCAGCGTGTATGGGGCGAGCAAGGCGGCGGTACGGGCGTTTGCGCGGGGATGGCTGGTCGATCTCAAGGACCGTGGGATTCGGGTGAACGTGTTGAGTCCGGGGCCGATTGACACGGCGGCGATGGTCCGGATACCAGCGGAGCAGAAGCAGCAGTTTGCGGCATTGATTCCGCGCGGGACGATGGGACGGCCGGAAGAGATTGCGACGGTGGCGTTGTTTTTGGCTTCGAGCGATTCGAGCTTTGTGAATGGGGTGGAGCTGAACGTGGATGGAGGGTTTGCGCAGATTTGAGGCGCCAAGCGATTGTGGCGCAACAAGCGGGAAACTACGGGAAGCACGTGCGAGTCCCTCGCCCATCCTCGCGTTGCCCTTGCTCTAAAAATCCTACCCCTTAGCCCGTTCGACATTTCTTCTGCGCGGTATTGGAAAGCTGGTGTGTTCAGGCGCGGTCACATAAGGAACACTCAGGTATCTAAGAAGTCCAGCAGCGCCGTCGCCAGGCGCTCCGGTTGCTCTTCCGCGAGGTAATGTCCGCAGTCTTCGATCATAACGCTTTGTAAATGCTGAACCAGGGGACGGATCTCATCGGCAAGCCGCTCACCGAAGCTGGCCGTTCCGCCGACCGTGAGAACGGGCATGGTCAACTTATCCTTGGCGTGCCCGCGATTATGCTCGGCGTCGATCTTGTGCGCGCGGAAGTACTCGATTCCACCGTGGAGAGCGCCGGGCGCGGCTAGTCTGCGGGCATACTCCTCCAGGCAGTCATCCAGCGCCTGTGGTTGGCACGCCTGCTGACGCATGAAGTGCTCGACGAATAACCGCTCGCGCCCGTGAATGAAGGCCTCGGCTAGTCCGTTTGGCGCGTCAAACAACGGCAGATGCCACATGCGCGGTTCTTTGCTGGCGTCGTACATTTCCTCAAGACCAAGCCCAGGTAGCGCCGCCTCCATCAAGACCAGTTTGGTCACTTCCGTACGATGTGTGCAGGCGTAAGCGTAGGCGACCATCATGCCTACATCATGACCGACCAGGCGAATAGAGGGAAAACCGAGGTGCTGTACCAAGGCGTAGATATCTGCCGCAACGGTGCGCTTGTCATAGCCTCCCGTGGGACGATCTGTGTCGCCGCAGCCGCGTAGGTCTGGCGCAATCACCCGAAAGCGCGATGACAACTGTGGGATGACCTTGCGCCACGCATGGGACGTCTCAGGAAAGCCATGCAGCAGAACCAAGGGTTCTCCTATTCCGGCCTGAATGTAGTGCATGCGCAACCCATTGACGTGCGCTATGTTGTGAGTCGTACCTTGAACGGTCATATCTATCCTTCGTTCGCGAAGCACTTTGTTGTACTCAAGCTCGGCAGAATGATGCTCGTGCCGTGGATCATAGGATCATAGGCCAGTTGACACCGCGGAACGATCACCTAAGAGCCGGGGTCACGCAGAGCCTGGCGTATATCTTATATAACTCGCGTTGAAGTCAGGCATACACGGCAAGCTTTGAAAAGGGCCAGTTTACGGCTTTCCCGCCTGGCGCGCAGTTACGCGCGCCAGGCGTTCAACAGCCGAGCGAAAAGCATCCTTGGTGCGCGCGTCGTGTTTCAAGACCTGAACCCGCGGTGGCCAGTAACGCCGCAAAGCCATCCGCACCACCAAAGGCTGTCAGTGTGCGCCTCGCCTGGCCGCCTTGCGACGGCGTATCGCGAGCAGGGCTGCAAATGCGACGTCCCGTACGGGGTTACGCGTGGACGCTTTGGACGATGCCCTTGGCGCGGAGGCCGGCTTCGATCTCGGCGAAGTAGTCTTTCACCGCAGCGCCACCGGTGAACTGCCGAATCCACTGGATGTAGCGGCCAATGCCTTCGTCGATGGTGACGGAGGGTCGGTAGCCGATGGTCTGGATGCGGCTGATATCGGAGATGAGGGAGCGGATTTCGCCGGGGCGGAACTCGCCGCGGGCGAGCGGGGCGAGGTTCACCCCGAGCTGCTCGGCGATGATGCGGGCGAGGTCGCGGACGGCGGTGGCGCGGCCGGAGCCGACGTTGACGGGCAGGCCGTCGAGCTTGTCGGACTCCATGGCGAGAAGGTTGGCCCGGGCAATGTCTTCGACAAAGCAAAGGTCGCGCGTTTGGCCGCCGTCCTCGTACATGACGGGAGGCTGGTTGTTGAGAAGCCGGGTGCAGAAGATGGCGATGACGCCGGTGTAGGGGTTGAATAACGACTGCCTCGGACCATACGTACAGCTGTAGCGCAGGGCGACGGTGGGGATGCCGGTTTGCTTGCCCCAAAGGAGGACGAGCTTTTCCTGGTCGACTTTGGTGAGGGCGTAGACGGTTTCGCC
>CAXTLD010000147.1:0-4973 GCA_964245045.1 uncultured Acidobacteriaceae bacterium
GTTTGCAGGCGCACCTCAGGGGCTAAGCCGCCCCGCAAGAAGGGTGTTTATGGCACGACTGAGGTCGTGCCCTCCCACAGAACGGCCCTTAGCGGCACGACTCAAGTCGTGCCGCTCCGTGAAACGGCCTCCTGTAGCTAAGGATCTAGGCGGTGACGGGCTCGCCGACGGCCTCCTGGGAGCGGACCTTGACGGGGGTGAGCCAGCCGTAGCGGTCGGGGGCGAGGCCGTGGAGGATGTCGAAGTAGGCCTTGTGGAGCGTTTGAGTGATGGGGCCCATGCTGCCGTCGCCGACGAGGATGCGGTCCACGGAGCGGAGATGGGTGACCTCGGCGGCGGTGCCGGTGAAGAAGGCCTCGTCGCAGATGTAGAGAAACTCGCGCGGGAGCATCTGCTCGACCACGGGGATGCCGTGCTGGCGGGCGAGCACAAGGACGGAGTCGCGGGTGATGCCGTTGAGGACGGAGCTGGCGAGCGGCGAGGTGTAGAGGACGCCGTTGCGGACCAGAAAAAGATTTTCGCCGGAGCCCTCGGAGAGGTAGCCGTTGCGATCGAGGGCGATGCCTTCGACGTAGCCGTTGACGTCGGCTTCCATGCGGATGAGTTGGGAGTTCATGTAGTTGGCGCCGGCCTTGGCGAGCGACGGCATGGTGTTGGGGGCGAGGCGGTTCCAGCTCGAGACGCAGACGTCGGCACCGCTTTCGCCGTGGATGAAGTTTCCCCAGGGGAAGTTGGCCATGTAGACCTCGACGGGGGACTTGAGCGGGTTGACGCCGATCTCGCCGTAGCCGCGAAAGGCAAACGGGCGAATGTAGCACGGAGCAACGCCGTTGGCTTCAACGAGCTCGACGACGGCGTCCTGCAGCTGCTCGACGGTGTAGGGGAGCGGCATGCGGTAGATTTTGGCCGAGTCGATCATGCGCTGCATGTGCTCGGGGAGGCGAAAGATGGCGGCAGCGGCGGAGCCTTGCTGGGTGTAGCAGCGGATGCCCTCGAAGACGGAGGAGCCGTAGTGGATGACGTGGCTCATGACATGGATCTGGGCTTTGTCCCACGGGATAAGTTGGCCGTTGTGCCAGATGTGCTGCGTGGATTGGAGGGGCATGGGTGTAAGTGACTCCAGAGGGCTAGGCTGACGGTGCGGTGGAGGCTGGCGGCGCGGATGCAACGCACGTACGCCCAATGACTCGTATAACCATTATAGGAGGCTGGCGGGTGGGCGATTTCGGAGGCAGGGCAGCGTGTGACGCCGACGGTTCATTCGATCGTGCAGATTTGGGGTTTTGGGGTGTGGGGGAGGTGTAGCATCGGGCAGTTGACCCGGAAGAGCATGAGAGGCTGAGAAGGGCGATAGAGCTGCATGCCTGGCGGGCAGAGACACGCAGGCTGGGCGCCGCCGTACGGGACCTGAACGATGAGATCGAGCCGCAGTGCGCATCCCTTCCAAACTTTGGCCATTGTCGGCTGTCTCACGTTGGCGGTGTTGATGGTGCTGAACACGCAGATGGGCGGGGAGGCGATGTGGTTTTGGTATGCGACGCTGTTTCGGCGGGGTGCCAAACTGTACAGCGGCCTCCATACGGCGCTGCAGCCCTTGTTTGTGCTGGACACGGCCGTTTGGATCAGCCTGTTCGGCAAGAAGATTGCGGTGTACGAAGTTCCGTCGCTGATCTACGCCGCGCTGCTCGCGTTGGGATACTTTCTGGTGCTGCGGGAGTCGGACTGGCCGGACTGGCAGAAAGCGGTGATTCTGTTCGGCAGCTTTGTTTTTACGGTGCTGGGGCACTCGTACCGCTTCGACGACTACCATGTAATCGCGGAGTTGCTGATCCTTTACGCGCTTCTGCTCTTGCTGCGGTTGGGTAGGCCTGCGGCGCGTACCGGGGGTGGACCCAGCTTTCGCCTGGTGGCGGCGCTGGGGGTGGTATGTGGGCTTACCTTCGTGACCCGCGTGACGGACGGTGCGGCGCTGATTGTGGCCGCGGGCGTCGGTCTTTGGTTTCTGCTGCCGCGGCAGAAAGGGCGTGGTCTGCTGCTCTACGCCGGCGCGGCGGCTGTGACGGCACTGCTGGTGGTGCTGCTGGCGGGGGACACGATCTCGGCGTACCTGAGCAACAGCATCTTTCGCGCGGCTGGCAGCAAAGGCGGCACGGGGAGCATCTTGGCCGCTCCGTTTGCCATGCTGAGGAACACGTTGGCGTTGCTGCGGGGCCTGAAGATCGTCGGCCTGTACTTCTGTTTGGTCGTCGGCGCGGGGTGGGCCATTGCCCGGTACTGGAAGCGGGCTGCGGGCTGGATTGTGCCGGTTCAACTGGCGCTTGCCGCGATCCTATTTTGTGTGTCGTCGGGAACAACCAAGGCACGCCTCCGGCAGGGTTTTGGGTATGAGTTTCTGGTGCTCCTGCTTACCACGGCGATGTATCTGATCCTGGTGCTGGTCGCGGTTCGCTACTTGCGGTGGAGGCGGGCGAAGGGGAGCTGGATTTCGGCAGAAGGAGCTTGGGATCCGCGGGAGACGCTTGTTCTGTTGCCGGTGCTGGAGTGGGCATCATATTCGGCGGCCGCGGCCGCCGAGCCGCTGACGAACTATTATGCGCCGGTCGTGTTGTTGTTGTTGCTGGTGCCCACGTTGCAGCCGTTCCGTAGACAGGCCGTGTGGGTCAACCCAACGTTGGTAACAACGTTTGCGCTTGTGGCATTCAGTGGCATCTACGTCAAAGTGAAGAGCCCCTATGCGTGGCAGAACTATGCTTATGGGCCGATGTTTCACAATCGCCGATGGTTCCAACATCCGGTGTATGGGCCGATGTACATTGACCGCGATCTGCTTGCCTTCAGCCTGCGGGTTTGCCGCGATATGGGAGCGGTGCCGGGTAAACCTGGGCCTGAGCTGCTGTCCTTGCCGTATCCGTACCCAAATTATTTTTGCGATACGCCGCCATGGCACAACTACGTGCAGACCTTCTTCGACACTGCCCCGCGGTCAACCATTGAACGCATGGAGATGGAGCTTGCCACAGATCCGCCGCAGTGGATCGTGTACCAACGTCAGCTGAACATCATGGCAGGGGCGGAGCGCCTGTACAACCACGGCCGACCGCTCGCGCAGCGCGACCTGGACGGCTTGATCATGGGAAAGATCGCGTCCGGGCAGTGGAGGCAGGTGGATGAAAGCAGCTACCTGAAGCCGGACTGGTGGAAGAACAGCAAGGACACAGACTGGTACATCATCGAGACACACCCGTGAGTGCGGTCCGCGTGCGCTGCGGGAAAGCGCGAAGGTTGTAGCCACTGACGCCGATGGGGCTGGGGCATACGTGCCAGAATGGCAGAGCATGCTCCATCCGCCGACCATTTCGCTGGCGCACTTCGGGGACTCGGCGTATGTGCGCTTTTCCTTGCTGGCGCTCAGCTCCATCTTCTTTCTGGTGGACCCGTTCGCAGCCTTGCCGACCTTTCTGGCTGTAACGGCGGATCAGGATGCAGCCAAACGGGTGCGTACGGCGCGCAAGGCCTCGCTCACGGCGCTGGTGATTCTCACCGCCTTCGCCGCGGCAGGGCAATACATCTTTCGGGTGTTTGGGATCACCTTGCCGGCGTTTGAGATCGCCGGGGGCATCATTCTGCTGCTGATTGGGCTGGACATGCTGGAGGCCAAGCGCTCGGCTACGCAGGAGTCTAGCGGCGAAACCGAGGAGGCCGCAACCAAGGACGACGCCGGCATTGTGCCCATGGGCATCCCGATGCTGGCCGGGCCGGGCGCGATCACCAGCGTGATGGTACTGGTGGGCCAGGCGCAGGGCGTGCGGGAGCGGCTGGCAATTTATGCCGCCATTCTGATCACCTGCGCGGTGTGCTTTCTGGTTCTGGGCAGTGCGATGCGTGTGGCGCGGGCGCTGGGCGATACCGGCATCCGCATCCTTGTGCGCATCATGGGGCTGCTGCTGGTCGCGCTTGCGGTGCAGGATTTTGTGAACGGATTGGCGGACCTTGGTGTGCTGAGCCGTCCCGGCGCGGGGTAAACAGCCCAAGTCAGCGCACAAGCAGGGCGGCCGCGGCGGCGAGGATACCGGTCGAAGCCAGCGCGAGGGCGACGAGCACATACCACCAGCGTCGGGTGATCAGCGTGATGGAGGCGAGGACGACCGAGATCTGCAGCAGCGCCTCGCCGAGGTCAAGTCGTGCCGCTTTTCTTTCTGCCGTGCCGACTTCGGCTTCCAGCGCCTTCGCCTCGTGCGTGTCCTCGTCGAGCTCGCCTTGAGCCCGGAGCTGGGCTGCCTTGTACTGCTGCAACTTTTGTTGGAGTTGGGGCGCGTTGGAGGGCGCCTGAAAGCCGAGCATATCGGCGGCTAGCCCGAGCTGCGCCTGCCGTATGCGGCGACCCTGGTACTCGCTCCAGCGATCGGACGCGCGTGCCTGGGAGAGCACCGCTTCGGTGTGCTCTCGGTGGCTCAAAACAGTAACCAGGGCGACAAGGACGGCGAGAACGCTAATGATGAGCGACACGCGTGTCAAGCTAGCCTCGCCGGCCTCGCGCATGTCTTTAGCGAACGCTGAGATCTCTTCTGGCTCCATGGCCGGAGGATACCCGAAATGGGTGGTAAGACTGGAAAGGGGACGGGAAGAAGGCAGCGCTGTGGGGAAATCTTGTGGAAAGTTGCTCGACAATTCGGTGGGGCCGAGGAGCGTGGTTTTTTACTCCCCTGTTCAGGGGAGTAAAAGCCTGCGTTTTGCGGATTCAGACCGCCTTTGGGGCTAAAAGCAGCCCGCGCCGGTGCCCGCGGATTGCGTGCTTGCAGAGAAGGCTCTCGCTTGCTATGATCCATCTTGTCGCGCATAACCGGAGACGGACGGGCGATCGACACAGGATGCGGAAGCAGACGCATCTGTTCTACAGTCCGGCCCGCCAGTTTCATTGGGCGAGTGGGGCGCAGTCCAAGTGTTTGCATGGCGGCAGGGGCGTTGTAGGCCTG
>CAXTLD010000148.1:0-4911 GCA_964245045.1 uncultured Acidobacteriaceae bacterium
CCGCAGAGGCTGCGGGAGGGGCTGCCGCAGCCTCTGCGGGAGGGGCCGGTCGCGGGAGGGGCTGCCGCAGCCTCTGCGGGAGGGGCCGGTCGCGGGCCGAACTTGATGGATTTCTCGACACGGGTTTGCAGCGAAACGAAGCTGGGGCCATGGCCGTAGTTGTACGGCACGATCTGTTGGCCGGCGATGGGTGCAGCGTCGAAGTTGCCCAGTGCGGTGCGCAGGACGGAGGACCGGGACAGGTCGGTGGCAAAGGCGGGGCGGTCGTTGTAGACCGAATCGCCGTTGTTGTCGGCGCCGGTGGTGATGTTAAAAGGGCGACCTTGGGTGGCCGCGAGAAAGAGATCGAGCGAGAAGCCCCAGGGCGCGATGAAGTTGCCGCCGGTGAAGAGTCGATTATGGGAGTTGTAGGGGCTCTGGCCGTAGTCGGCGTGGATGTCGTAGGAGTTCGAGACGAAGCCGCCGCCGGTATCGGTGTTCACGTAGGCCAGGCCGTAGTAGCCCCAAAGGTTGACCCACTTTGCGGGCTGCAGGAACCAGTTGGTCATGAGGCGGTTGCCGCGAAAGCGGGATTCGGTCGTGAACTGATCGAGGTTGGAGCTGCCGAGCGGTTTGACGCCGCTGCCGGGAACGCTGGGGTTGTAAGTGCCAGGCAGCGGTGCGTTGGCGTTGATGGACGTGAGTAGGTGCACGCCGTGCGACGTCATGTAGGTGATCGTGACGCGGCCAACCTTGCCGAAAGCATGCTCGGCGGAAAGACTGCCGATAAACTGGTAGGGCGTCCGCTCTTTGGGATCGAGGCGATAGATGGTGGGTTGGTTCCCGGGTTGTGTGCTGACGTCAGGAATCGCCGGGTAGGTGTCGGGGTTGGCAAGAACGTAGCTGACCTGGGAGACGCCGTTCTGGCGAACCGTGGTGAGGAGGTTGGACGAATCGATGCGCGTGTAGAACAGGCCTGCCCCGCCGCGGAGAGTAAACCAGGGCGGGGTTTTGGCGCCCGGGTGAACCTGCCAGGCGAAGCCGGCGCGGGGTGCGGGGTCGGCCTGGTCGTAGACGGCCGACTGCGTTTCAAAGCGTAGGCCGTAGTTGAGGGTGAGGTCCTTGCGAACCTTCCACTCGTCATCGGCGTAGATGCCCAGGTCGCCGGTGACGAGCGCGGCGCGAGGCTGGCCGACGGTAAGGGTGAACTGGGATGCGCCGCCGCCCTGCGCCCGGATGGCGGCCGGCGTGAGGCCCTGCGACAGGCCGCGCAGCGTAAGCGCGTAGCTGTTGAGGTCGGTAAAGGTGTACTGGCCGTTGTAGTTGGCGTTGGAAAAGTTGCTGTCGCGAAGAAGGCGGTAACGCGCACCGACCCGGATGTAATGCGATCCGTGATCGAGGCCGAAGTAGTCCTGGAACTCGTAACGGTCCTGGTTGTCGGTGAAGTCTTGTGCCGGAGAGCCACCGCCGTTGAAGTTGCCCTGAATGATGAGGGTGGGATCCTTGCTGATGGCGTTCTGACGAGTCCGTGTCCGGATGTATTGGAAGCGGGTTTCGTTGACACGATGCGCACCGATGGTCTGCGTATTGCCGAGCTGCAGCGTTTGACTGGTCAACGTGCTGTTGTATGCCTCAGACGGAAGAACGAGTTGCCCCACGCCGCCGTTGGTGGTGTAGGCCACGTTGTACTCATAGCGCGACGTGAAGGTGTTGTTGGTCGTGAGCTGGCGATCGTAGCGCGCGGCGTAGTCGTGCGACGTGACGGGGTTGGGGACGGCAGTGGAGAGCGGCACGACGCCGAAGTTGTTGGGGTCCACGGAGGTCGCGTTCACGATCGCGTTACCCGCCTGGTCGTAGTAGTTGGAGCTTAGAAAGATAGAGCTTTTTTTGCTGAGGGGGCCGTTGATGTCGCCGTCGAAGAAGAGGGTATGATAGCCGGGTTGATCGCGGTGAAACGGGTTGGGCGCGTTGAAGAGGTTGCTGTTGCCGTTAACCCGTGCGTCGCCGTGCCAGGTGTCGCTGCCGGGCTTGGTGAAGATCTCGATGCGGCCCCAGCCGTAGTCGTCGTACTGCGCGGAAAAGGGGTTTTGGTTGATGCGAATTTCGCGGATGGCTGATTTGGGTGGGAAACGGCCATTGCTGAAGCCGTCGACGTACATATGCGCGCCGCCGGATCCATCATCCCCACCGCCTGCGATGGCACTCAGCTGCTGCTGAAGAACCGCATCGTTGTCCGATAGAGTATCGAGCGCTCTGCCCTTGAACGTGAGGGCGCTGCCGTTGTCTGCGGCGGAGTTGCTTTCACTGTCGCTGTTGACAGTAACCACTTCGTTCGACGAAGCAACGTGCAGAACGACCGCGAGGGGCTTAGGGGCTTTGTTGCCCACGGTGACGTTGTCACGGACGAACGTTTCAAAGCCGGGCGCGGTGATGAACAGTTTGTACACACCGGGGCTTAGCTGGACGCTGAAACGTCCCTGGCCGTCGGTGGTGGCGTCTTGTTCTCCGGAGCGCCCTTCCAGGTGAATGGTGGCTCCAGGTACCTGCGCGCCGGAGGTGTCGCTGACGGTCCCGTTCAGGGCGCCGGTGACTTGGGGTTCAGCCGCTGTGGAGGCACTGTATGCCTGTGGGGAGAAGAGCAGGCCCAAGACCAGGGCAGAGGAACCGCACGGGAGGCAACGGTGCATGTCACGCTCGAGAGGGGAATTCAGGGGCCGTTGCCGTCTTGGACTACCTGGAAGAGAAAGCGTTAGTCTGCTCTTCTCGGAAAGAATACCTGCGTTGCCGCCAGAGATGAGCGAGCAATCGCGGCCATGGCAGCAGAGGTTGGTGGCGGACCTGTGCAGGCTGAAGATCGAGCCTAAGGGTGGGCTCTGTGCGCAAGCGAGGTCGTTGCGGAACATTGGAGGTAGGCTTCCGCGTCGATGCGCGTTAGGCTGTTACGGGGTTTGCGTAGCTATGGCCGATCCACGATGTTGCTCCGGCGGTTGACCCGAGTTGTGCGGGGATCTTTTGAAAGGTTACGGTCGCACCTTGCTGCCTGGGGAGTTCTGGTTGGCTCGAGTTTCGTTTGCTTTGTGCTTGGCCGCGGCTCGGAGACGAGCGTTGCTCCGTCTGCCCCCGTGGCATCCTTAAGCACGACGGCACTCAGCTTCACCGCCACGGCGTTGGGCACTACGGCTGTTGCAGTCTCTTCGTCATCGAAAAGGTGGATCATGTGGCGGAACACTCTCTAAGCGGGAAAGAAAAGGAAGCTTTCGCGCGCGGAAGTGTTTCACCTGCCTCCTTCTCCGCCACCCCCGCCCAGCAAGCATAGGTAACGCTAAGTCGTCTTGTCGTCAGTAAGGTGAGATTGAGGCCCGTCCAGCAATCAGATTGGGTGGTGCAGCTTTATGTTTGAGAGTACTGGAGGCGATGATTAGCCGGGACCGGGGATCTTCACGAATGCGTGGGGGCACCCAGCGGTTTGGGTTGACAGGCCGCGGCTGGTTGCCGCGGTGCTGGTGGGCACGAGCGTCATCCCACCCATGCGCGGTGAGGCTGCGCATGGAGCACCGGGCGTGAGGTTTGGGCTACGCGCCAACCCACCTTATCGACGATGAGGCTGTCGCGAAAATGGGGCATCCATCCTTTTGAATAGGCCTCGCGTCCGATTTGAGGAGCGATTTGCCGGAGCGGCTTCGCACAATGCCGAGAGTGTTGAGTTCTCGAAAGGGCGTTTCGTCATTGAGAAGCGACGGCAGTGTATGGGAGGCGACTTCGCGTCAACTGACGAGAAGCGCGTTTATGAGGACTTACAAGCTGCGGGAAGCTGAGCGTATCGCCGTACCCCGGCCAACAAAGGCAAAGATCAGCAGAACGACGGACGTAAGCCAAGCACCAAGGCTGACTGGTTGCGGCAGGTACATGCCAATCACTAGACCGCTGCTTACGAGGACTACGCATAATCCAGCAAATTGCCACATTCCGTACATGAAGACGAACGGAAGGTAGTGCGCTCCCAGAACGATCATGAACGCGGGGTAGAACCACGCGGGTCGGAGCGCAGAGATAGCAAGCACGACGGGCAGTGATAGGGGCAGAGTGAAGGCTACCTGCATCCCAAGCGCGTTCATCGGGTGGCCCTTTGGGAGAGCGGAGCGATGACCTAGTGCGCGCAAGAGGAGTTGTGTCAGCGGAAAGATGAAGAGTCCACCAAGGACAAGGATGAGTCCACCCGATCGAAGAGAATGCCACGTACAAGCGGAAGCCGACACACACCACAACACGGCTGAGATTAGCTGCCCGGCGAATCCGCCCAGGAAAGTTTCGCGAACATCTCTCTGGGCCTGAACGACATCCATGTTGCGCCATCGTACAGGAAGTCACAGATGGATACCGATATGTCAGCTTCTGTGCAGTGATGCTGAGGCAGGGCAACTCAGAGATTGTCTGTTCTGGGTGGGAACGGGTCGGACGAGGAGCTGTGTCCTGTATGGGAGGGATGGGTTGGCTCCAGGGCCGGACCCGTTTAGTGTTGGTCAGAAAAGCGAACTGATGGGGGTGTACTCGCGCCCCTGGCTTTCGGCGACGGCCTGGTAGGTGAGGTGGCCGTCGATGGTGTTGACGCCTTCGGCGATGCCGGGGTCGGCGGCTATGGCGGGTTTGGCGCCTTGGTTGGCGAGGCGGAGGACGTAGGGGAAGGTGGCGTTGGTGAGGGCGAGGGTGCTGGTGTTGGGCACGGCGGCGGGCATGTTGGTGACGCAGTAGTGGACGACGCCGTCGACCTCGTAACTAGGGTCGGAGTGGGTGGTGGGGCGGGCGGTTTCGATGCAGCCGCCCTGGTCGATGGCGACGTCCACGATGACGGCACCGGGCTTCATGCGGCTGACCATGGGGCGGGTGACGAGCTTGGGGGCGGCGTGGCCGGGGATGAGGACGCCGCCCCCACGC
>CAXTLD010000149.1:0-4905 GCA_964245045.1 uncultured Acidobacteriaceae bacterium
CCTCCCTCCCGGACTTCAGCTGCCCCAAACGCCCCATGGGCTCCACCG
This sequence comes from uncultured Acidobacteriaceae bacterium, assembly GCA_964245045.1. Lineage (GTDB taxonomy): Bacteria > Acidobacteriota > Terriglobia > Terriglobales > Acidobacteriaceae > Granulicella. The sequence continues at coordinate 49 of CAXTLD010000149.1, forward strand.
GCCTTCAGGTCTCCATCCTCGGCATGGGTGGCTACCACCTCGGCACCGCCTCTGACCAGAACGTCGTCGACTACATGGTCCACAAGGCGCTCGACCATGGCATCAACTTCTTCGACAACGCCTGGGAGTACCACGAAGGCAAATCGGAAGAGGTCGTCGGCCACGCACTGGAGGGCCACCGCGACCAGGCCATCATCATGACGAAGGTTTGCACGCACGGCCGCGACAAAAAGGTCGCCATGCAGCAACTCGAAGAGTCCCTCAAACGCCTCCGGACCGACCACCTCGACGTTTGGCAGGTCCACGAGTGCGTCTACTACAACGACCCCGAGCGCCACTACGCTCCCGACGGCGTTCTCGAAGCCCTGACGCAGGCCAAACAGCAGGGCAAGGTCCGTTTCGTCGGCTTTACCGGCCACAAGAACCCCTCCATCCACCTGGACATGCTCAACCGCGGCTACAAGTTCGACACCATCCAGTTCCCCATCAACCCCTTCGACCCCAGCTACCGCTCCTTCGAGCGCGAAGTGCTCCCCGTCGCTGTCGGCAAGGGCATGGCCGTCTTCGGCATGAAGTCCATGGGCGGCTCCGGCGAGCCCATCTCCCACGGCGCCCTCACCCCCACCGAGGCCCTCAGCTACGCCATGAGCATCCCCGGCGTCTCGACCACCATCTCCGGCATGGACTCAGTGAGCGTCCTCAACCAGAACCTCGAAATCCTCCGCAACTTCAAACCCCTAGCCGAGCCCCAACTCGCCCAACTCCGCGAACACGGCAAACAATTCCGCGACGGCCGCTACGAACTCTTCAAGTCCACCGTAAAATACGACGGCGACCTAGGGCGGCAACAACACCATTACCCTTCGGCGGAGGAACTGCCGGCGTAAACGGGCTGACGGTGCTGCCAGTTTCGCTTGTTAGCCGCGCGGACTTTCCCAACCGAAAGGAGTCCGCAGCGGCCTCTAACCAGCTATACCAGATAAGCGAACCCTGAGGAGAGCTAAACGCTCAACAACACTCGTCAAGTCGACTATCACTTCGTCAAAGAAGTCTCCCAACCTTCTTTTGGACAGTATCAATTTCCTAGTCATCGGCGGCATTCCAAGGGCAGCTCGCTTCGCGTCCATCATTGCTGATCTAAAAGCTTTAGTTGAGGGCTCTACTTGATCGAGTGATTGCAAGACGCCTGTGACTTGATCTGCAGTTGGCAGTTCAAGGCTCTTGCTTTGTGCGAAGTAGTCTTCAAGTAGTCCAGCTCCCCTGTCGATATGGTATTTCACATTGGCCATCTCGCCTCTTGATTTCTGTATGAAGCTATCGATCGCTTTGGAGTAGCCGTCCACCGCATCAATAAACTCTTTGGGTCCGCCAAACGGGCCAACAAACACATCCTGTGTTATTCGGGTAAGCTCCTCCATATTAGAACCGAGTTGTGCAACAGGGACCGCGGACATTTCAAGCTCTTCAGTTCCAACAGCTAGTAGCTCGAGAAGGCCTAGCTCCTCTGCTTCTACACCCGCTTTCGAAATCCGTTCTAATCCCTGATCACATGCCACCTGCTGCAAGGCCCGTCGGGGCTCAATTTCTGAATTGGTTTTTTTAACATCTCTCCATCTGTTGTTCTCGACATCCCATTCTTCGGCAACTAGCTTCAGCAAATGACCCTTTACGCTCCTTGCAGCATCATCAACCGTGTTGAGTTGTTTGTAGAGAACACCTTTGGCTTCGAGCTTTCTCTTGAAGCTTTGCACCTTTTCGAGCTGCGTTGGATTTATTGCGAAAGGGTTAACACCAAACCCTTGTAAGTAGAACATTATCCGTACGCCAGTTGGGTTGTTCTCGAAGGTTTCAACAGCTAAGTCAAATTCCTCTTCTGTCCCCGAACCCGCACGTGGAGTTGGCGATCCGAACTTTGCACCCATAAATCCCAAATAGATGTCGTATCTTCCAGTCGTTTGCGCGTTAATGACCTGCTGTCCATCCGTACCTACGCCTGGGATCACGTTTTGATCCCACAGGAGGGCCGTTAACACGCAACGGTTGGTTACTCTCAGGGAATGGCTCACCTCGATTATTGCTTGTTCTGCAATACCACGTAGTTCACCAAGGTCTCCTGGGCAGGAAATGAATACCGTGAGCTCGGAAAGTGTAGTACCCACGCTTGCTCCTTAGGGGTGATTGCTCAAACTCTATCATTCAGTTACAGCCGGCCTGCAAGGGAGGCAGCTTACCAAACTTGGCTCAATCGTTCGCGCCGGTTAAGGCGTACCCGTCATCTCCGCACTTAACCGCACAGCCTCCCCGGCCACGTTCATCGACCGCGTCCAGTCCGCGTACCCTTTCTTTTTCACCACCACCGTATGCTGCCCCAGCACCACACTCAGCGTTGACGGCGTACTCCCCACAAAGCTGCCGTCAATCTCAATATCCGCCCCCGGCACACTTGACTCCACCGACAGGCTTGCCATCTGCGCTCCCGCGGAGGCTGGCGCAGTCCCTGCCATAACCTGCCCGCCGCTTGCGGCAGGCGCGGTCATCTTTGCCATATCCAGCCGGTCGTCGCCTTGCACAAACGCCGTGATCTCCGTCCCTTTCGGGATGGTGATGTCCTTGCCATGCATCAACAAAAACAGCGGCGCCGCCGGGAAGAACACAAGGGACGTCGCCACCATCGCTCCGGTCATCGCGCCAACATGGCCGCCGCCCTTGTCCTCTTTCGAGGCCCGCAGCTGCACCTTCTCGTTGTCCATCAGGCGCACCGAATCGACGTTCACATCCAGCTTCCCACCACGGCCCATGCGCTTCTTCGGCTCCGCCGTCGTCACCGTGGCCAGCGCCGTCGCACCCTTCGCAATAACGGGCACTCCCTGCACATCCACCTCTTCCACAACCTCAAAGGGCACAGATTGCCCCACCTTGGCACTATCTGAGGAGATCGTCTCGGCCAACCGCAGCTTCACCGGCGTCCCATCCAGTAACGTGTTCGGAGGGGCGGCGCAGTCGGCACAGTTGCGGCAGCCGACGTCGGTGCAGCAGGCGCAGTTTGTTGCGAAAGGGCGGGGTCGGCAACAACAAAGAAAAGCGCAAGCGCGCCGGCAAGGGGCTTCACGTGAACCTCGACAATTTGAAGTGAATGCGATTGCATCTTAGGCGTGCGAACCGCCCAAGCGCAATGACACTTTGGTAACCGCGATGCGTCTACCTAGACAGTCGGACCCACCCAACTTCACCACACCGCAACGCCACCAACCCCCACACCGGCACGGCATCCAATCCAGGTAGAAACTCCCGGAGCGCCCAGCTTGCCGCACGCTTACCTCAATCGCATCGCCACCGCCGTCCCCGACCACGATGTCCACCAGGCCTTTGTCGCGTTCGCCGACAACCTCCTCGCTACCAACGCCGAGCCACGCACCCGCGCCCTGTTCAACCGCATGGCCACTCGCTCCGGCATTGCCCATCGCTTCTCCGTCCTCACCCCCAACCACGCCGCCACCGAGTTCCACATCAACGCCTACGACTTCTATCGCACCGGCGACTTTCCCCACACCGCCCGCCGCATGCAGGTGTATGAGGAGTTCGCGCCCATCCTGATGCGCCGCGCCCTCGACCGCCTCGCCCTCTCCCCCGCCGAGCGCGCCGGCATCACCCACGTCCTCGTCACCACCTGCACCGGCCTCTACGCCCCCGGCCTCGACTTCCAGGCCGTCGAGCACCTAGGCCTCCGCCCCGACGTGGAGCGCACGATGATCGGCTTCATGGGCTGCTACGCCGCCATTAACGGCCTGAAAACCGCCCGCCACATCCTCCGCTCCGAGCCCTCCGCGCGCGTCCTCATGGTCAACCTCGAGCTCTGCACGCTCCACCTCCAGCAGACCACCGACCTCGAACAGGTCCTCAGCTTTCTCGTCTTCGCCGACGGCTGCGCCGCCTCGCTCCTCTCCGCCGACCCCACCGGTTTCCGCCTCGACAGCTTCCGCGCTATCCTCATCCCGTCCACCCGCGAGCTCATCACCTGGAAGATCGGCGGCCTCGGCTTCGACATGCTCCTCTCCGGCCAGGTACCCGCCGCCATCGGCAAGGGCCTCGAACAGACCGGCCCCGACATCCTCGCTGCCACCTCCGCCGGCCCCATCGCCACCCCTGCCGACATCCCCCTTTGGGCCGTTCACCCCGGCGGCAAGTCCGTCCTGGACGCCGTGGAACGCGGCCTCCATCTCCCACCCCATGCCCTCAGCTGCTCCCGCGAGGTCCTCGACCGCTACGGCAACATGAGCTCTGCCACTGTCATGTTCGTCCTCGAACGCCTCCTTGCCGAGGCCCACACCGGCCAGGCAGGCTGTGCCATGGCCTTCGGCCCAGGCCTCACGGCCGAAACCATGCTCTTCCACGCCGCCTAGCGGCACCGTTCGGAGCGCAAGTTGCTCAACCAAAAGCCCGCCCATACCGACCTCCCCCGTCCCCCAAACCCTGTAGACGACCCAGGCCTCACGCATCGCGTCGATCCCGCGCTCCTGCCCGAGCTCATGGACCAACCCTGCCCCTACGAGACCTTCCGCGACACGGTCCGCGACATCGCCCAGCTCAATCGCCTGCTCCTCGCGTACCGCCCCACCCTCCGCTTCCTCAAGGAGGCCACCGAGCCCTCAAGGCTCAAAACCTCGCCGCTCGCAGCTCAACAAGAATTCCAGCCCATACACATCCTCGACGTAGGCTCCGGCGGCGGCGACACCCTACGCCGTATCGCCCTTTGGGCGAACACTCACAACAAAGACCTCCAGCTCACCGGCATCGACCTCAACCCCCACGCCACCCGCGCCGCGGGCTCGGGGGCGGTGCCCTTTTCCCGGATCGACG
>CAXTLD010000150.1:0-4864 GCA_964245045.1 uncultured Acidobacteriaceae bacterium
GTAGATCGCCGGGGCGCAGCTGTTGGAGCGTGCCGGCGAGCAGGGCTTCCCGGCTTGCGAGAGTTTGGGGACGCTTGGGGGCGGTTGGGGAGGTGCGCGCGGCAGACGCCTGAGCCTTGGCAGCGCGTTTGAGCAGGGCATGGAGCGCGCGAAGCTCTGCGTCGGGCAGGAGCGGGTTTTCAGCCAATCGGGACGCCTCCTGGCGCGTTGCAACGGGCCCCGGCGCGCTGCAACGCCGGGGCTGGACGGACTTAGACGATGGTTAGACGCGCGCGGCGCTGGGGGCTTCTGGGGAAAGACCGAGCTCGGCGAAGGCGGTTTGGGCGGTTTCGGCGGGGATGGCACCGTCGCGGGCGAGCTTGGAAAGGGTCGCGGCGACGATGGATTCAGCGTCGACCTCGAAGAAGCGGCGCAGGTGTTGGCGATTGTCGGAGCGGCCAAAGCCGTCGGTGCCGAGGGTGACCAGGCGAGCGCCGAGCCAGGGGGAAAGGCCGTCAGGGAGCGTCTTCATGTAGTCCGAAGCGGCGATGATGGGGCCTGGTGCGTCGGCGAGCGCTTCGAGGAGGAAGGGCTGGCGCTCGGGCTCCGCAGGGTGCAAGCGGTTCCAGCGCTCGATCTCGAGGCAGTCGCGGCGGAGCTCGGTGTAGCTGGGGACGCTCCACACGTCGGCGGCGATCTTGTACTTGTCCGCGAGGATGGTCTGCGCGCGCAGGACCTCGTTGAGGATGGGGCCGGAGCCGAAGAGCTGGACCGTAGCGGGGCCATGCGTTTCCGTATCCGCGGGCTTGAAGCGATACAGGCCGCGGAGGATGCCATCGCGCACGTCTTCGCCTGCGGGCATGGGCGGCTGGGCGTAGTCCTCGTTGTACATGGTGATGTAGTAGAAGACGTCCTCGCCGGCCTGGTACATGCGGCGGAGGCCGTCCTGGATGACGACGGCGAGCTCGAAGGCGAAGGCGGGGTCGTAGGTTTTGGAGGTGGGGATGGTGGAGGCAAGGACGTGGGAATGACCGTCCTGGTGTTGCAGGCCTTCGCCGAGCATGGTTGTGCGGCCGGCAGTACCGCCCATCAGGAAGCCCTTGCCGCGTGAGTCCGCGAAGGCCCAGGCCATGTCGCCGATGCGCTGGAAGCCAAACATGGAGTAGTACATGTAGAACGGCACGGTGGGCACGCGGTAGTTGGTGTAGGCGGTGCCGGCGGCGGTAAAGCTGGCCATGGAGCCGGCCTCGGTGATGCCTTCTTCGAGGATTTGGCCGTCAGTTTCCTCGCGGTAGCTGAGCAGCATGTCGGCGTCGTGGGGCGTGTACTTCTGGCCTTCGGGGGCGTAGATGCCGACCTGCTTGATGGCCGATTCCAGGCCGAAGGTGCGGCCCTCATCGGGCACAATCGGCACAATCAGCTTGCCGATGTTTTTGTCTTTGAGCAGGGCGCGCAGGATGGCGACAAAGACCATGGTGGTGGAGACGGCGCGGTTTTTGGAGCCGCCGAGCCACTCGTTGAAGAAGTCGAGCGTGGGGGCCTGGAAGTCCAGCTTGGGGACCTGGCGGGTGGGCAGAAAGCCGCCGAGCTGCTCGCGGCGGGAGAGCATGTAGGCGATGGCGGGGTCGGCGGGCTCGGGGCGGTAGAAGGCGGCGTCGGCCGCCGCGCCCTCGGGGAGGGGGATGCTGAAGCGGTCTACGAATTGGGTGAGGGCGTCGTCGGTGAGCTTCTTCTCGTTGTGGGCGGCGTTGCGGGCTTGCGTGGAGCCGAAACCGTAGCCCTTGACGGTCTTGGCGAGGATGACAGTGGGGCCGCCCTTGTGTTCGAGGGCGCGCTTGTAGGCGTTGTAGATCTTGAGCGGGTCGTGGCCGCCGCGGTGCAGCTGGGCCAGTTGGTCGTCGGTCTTGCCTTCGACCAGTTTGAGGAGTTCGGGGTACTTGCCGAAAAACTCTTTGCGCAGAAAGGCACCGCCCTTGGCCTTGAAGGCTTGGAAGTCGCCGTCGACGCACTCTTCCATGCGTTTGAGCAGCAGACCCTGGTGATCGCGCTCAAAGAGTTCGTCCCAGTCCGAGCCCCAGACGACCTTGATGACGTTCCAGCCCGCGCCGCGGAACATGCCTTCGAGCTCATCGATAATGCGCTTGTTGCCGCGCACGGGGCCGTCAAGGCGCTGGAGGTTGCAGTTGACAACGAAGATGAGGTTGTCGAGGCCTTCGCGGGAGGCGAGCGAGATCGCGCCGAGAGTATCGACCTCGTCGGTTTCGCCGTCGCCGACAAAGGCCCAGACCTTGCGCTCGGTGTGCGGGATCAGCGAGCGGTTTTCGAGGTACTTCATGAAGCGCGCCTGGTAGATAGCATTCAGCGGGCCGATGCCCATGGAGACCGTGGGGAACTGCCAGAAGTCCTGCATGAGCCAGGGGTGCGGGTAACTGGAAAGACCGGGCTCTTCGCGGAGCTCGTGCCGAAAGTTCTTGAGGCGGGACTCGTCGAAGCGGCCTTCCAGGAAGGCGCGTGCGTAGACGCCGGGCGAGGCATGGCCCTGAAAGTAGACGAAGTCGCCGGGCTCGCTTCCGTATTGCGCGTGGAAGAAGTGATTGAAGCCGACCTCGAGCAGGGTGGCGAGCGAGGAATACGTGGAGATGTGACCGCCGATGCCCGCGTCGTACTTGTTCTGCTTGTGCACCATGGCCATGGCGTTCCAGCGGATCAGGGCTTCGACGCGGCGCTCGAGATTGCGGTCGCCGGGGTAGGAGACCTCATCGTGCTTGGGGATGGTGTTGAGGTAAGGCGTGGTGACGTCGCCGGTGGCGGGGACGCCGGCCTCGCGGGCGCGGGTGCGCAGTGCGGAAAGCAGCTCCGCGCCCTGCTCCCAGTCGTTCGCGACGACCTGGTCGAAGGCCTCAATCCACTCCTGGACCTCGGCGGTGAGGTCTTGTTTAACGGCATCTTCGAGCTTGACGGCCATGCTGTGACTCCCCGGGGGCTTGCTGCGGTCTGTTGCCCTTTGAGCATAAACGACGAGGCGGACCTCACGCGTAGAATGCGGGTGTCAGCACGGTGAGCCTTGAGGCGTTTGCGCGATGTGTGGCCGCGCTCCGCCGCGCCGTGCAGCAGTACGCGGCCTATGGCCAAGGTGAGTTGCAGGTGATGGCGCGGGACGCGCTGATCCTGAACTTTGAAATCTGTTACGGCCAGTGCGGGGCGGCGTTGAAGCGCTGTCTCCAAGATGTGGATGGGATGGATGGAGCAGCCCTTGAAGTCATGAGCCTTGCCACGCTGATACGGACCGCCAACGAGCGTGGTTACCTGAAGGCGACGTGGCCGGAGTGGAAAGCCTTCCGTGACGCTCGCAACATTGCCGCCCACGCCTATAGCGAGCCCGCAGCCGAGAAGATTGCGCGTGCGGTTCCGGAGTTTTTGCTTGCAGCGGAATTCATGCTGGAGCGCATGCAGCAGAAGGCGGAGACGGCATGAACGAGGTCCAGGACGCCTACTCCGCCGGCTCGATCGCTCTTCTTCCCGGCGAACTGGAGATTGTGAAAGCGGCGCTGGCGCGACACATTCCTGGGCGTCGGGTGTGGCTCTTCGGCTCGCGTGCGACCGGACGGCACCTGTGGCGCTTCTCCGACCTTGACCTGGCGATCGAGGGCAGCTTGACGTGGACGGAGCGCGCCGATCTGGGTGAGGAGTTGGATGAGTCGGACCTACCGATGAAGGTGGATCTGGTGGAAACGGGCATGGTGGATGCGTCGTTTCTGGCGCTCATCCGACCGCATTTCATCCTGCTGCAGGACGCTGCCGGGCCTCCCGCGGCGGGTTAGCGGAAGAGCAGCGGGGCGACGGTGAGGAGGTTGTCGCGCCAGACTAGCCAGGTGTGTTGGCCGGGTGTTTCGACCGCGGTGATGGGTAGGTTGCGCGTTTTGGCCCAGGTGGTGAACTTGCGGTTGGTGGTGATAAGGCCGTCGTCGACGCCGCAGGCTACCCAGAGCAGCTTGAAGTGCGCGAAGGTGTTTTGGTTGTTGCCGGCGAAGGCGGGGAACTGCTGGTCGAACTGGTCGCTGGTGAGCGCGGCGCTCATGCCGACGACGGAGCGGAAGACCTCTGGGTGCTTGAGGCCGATGGTGATGGCCTCCAGACCGCCCATGGAGAGGCCGGCGATGGCGTGCATGCCGGCGTCGCCGGCGAGGTCGTAGGCCTGTTGCACCTGCGGAAGAATCTCGCCGAGAAGCATGTCGGAGAAGATGCCGGTGTTGTTTTCTATTTGCTTCGGGTCGTGCCAAACGTTGGAGAAGCCGCCGGTGACGAAGGTGTAGTCGCCATAGCCCATGGGCATGACGACGACCATGGGCACGATCTTGTTTTGGGCGAGCAGGGAGTCCAGGATGAGGTTGGCCTGGCCGACGGCGGTCCAACCGACCTCTGAGTCGCTCCAGCCATGGAGCAGAACCAGCATGGGGTAGCCGCCGGGACGTTTGGCGTCGTAGCCGGGCGGCGTATAGACCATGTAGGCCTCCTGGTTGGCGGGCAGGTTTTGGGCGGTGTGCGTGGTGAAGACGTAACGCGCGACGCTGCCGTGCGGAATCGCCTGCAACTCCCATGGCTGCGGGACCGAGCCCGGGACGAGGATGTCGTTGGAGAGCGAAACGATGTTGGGGTTGATGGCGGGGTTGAGCGGGTCGCGCTCCTGAACACCGTCCACGCGAAAGCTGTAGCCGTAGTGTTCGGGCTTGAGCGGCGGGGTGGTCGCCGACCAAACGCCGTTGTTGTCCTTGATCATGGGCAACGGCTTGGGCGTGGCGTCGGTTTGGACGAGGACCTGCTGGGCGCCGGCGTTGGAGTAGCGGAAGGTGATGGTGCCGTTCGGGTTGGCGGCGGTCTTCAACGG
>CAXTLD010000151.1:0-4759 GCA_964245045.1 uncultured Acidobacteriaceae bacterium
AAATTCTCGCCACCCAGCACTTCCTCTCCGCCCGCAAGCTCCTCGCCGACGCCGGCTCCCCCGCCCACCGCCGCCCCTACCGCGTCTCGCTCCTCACCGGCTCTCTCGACATCCGCCAAAAAAAGGAAGCCCGCAGTCGCATCTTCCGCGGCGACACCGACCTTGCTATCGGCACCCACGCCCTGGTCGAAGAAAAGGTCGACTTCGACAACCTCGGCCTCGTCATCATGGACGAGCAACACCGCTTTGGCGTCCAGCAGCGCTACAAACTCATGCGCAAACCCGGTCCCGACGGCATCGCCACCGAGCCCGATGTCCTCGTCATGACCGCCACCCCCATCCCTCGCACCCTCGCCCTCACCGTCTACGGCGACCTCGAGGCTTCCATTCTTGACGAACTCCCCCCCGGCCGCACCCCCATCACCACCCGCCGCATGCCCCACGACCGCGCCGCTGAGGTCTGGGCCTTTGTCCGCAAGCAGGTCGCCGCCGGCCGCCAAGCCTACATCGTCTACCCCGTCATCGAAGGCGACGACACCGACCAGCCCGATCTAGACTTCGCCCACGACCCGGATATCGATCCAGAACCCCCCTCACAGCTCAAAACCTCATCGCTCATAGCTGAGCATCAACCCCCAGCCACCACGAATCACGGAAAAGCCCGTCTATCCCGCACACCGGCCACTCTCGCCCTACCGCAACCCACCCGGCCCAAACGAGCCCCTATCCGCCCCAAACTCCGCTCCGCCACCGAGTCCTTCGACGAGCTCACCCACGGCCCGCTAGCCGGCCTCCGCCTCGGCCTCCTTCACGGCCGCCTCCCTGCCGACGACAAAGACGTCACCATGGCCCGCTTCAAACGCGGCGAACTCGACGTTCTCATCGCCACCACCGTCATCGAGGTCGGCGTCGACGTCCCCAACGCCACCGTCATGGTCATCGAACACGCCGAGCGCTTCGGCCTCGCCCAACTTCATCAGCTGCGCGGTCGCGTCGGCCGGGGCTCTGCCAAAAGCTTCTGCGTTCTGCTCACCGGCGAGCGCGTCTCCCCCGAGGCCGAAGCCCGCCTGGAAGCCATGATCACTACCCAGGACGGCTTCCAACTTGCCGAAATCGACCTCGCCCAGCGCGGCCCCGGCGAGTTCTTCGGCACCCGCCAAGCCGGCCTCCCCGAGTTCCGCGTTGCCGACCTGGCCCGTGACCGCAAGCTCCTCGAACTCGCCAAACGGGAGGCCGCCCGCTTCGTCGAACACCCCGACCCAGCGCTCCCGCCCCAGCAACGCGCCGCCGTATGGGCACGGCTGAAACATCAGTGGCAGCGGCGCTACGGTCTCGTCGAAGCCTGAGCGCCCTATGCGCCCACCGCCACCGCGTGCGGAAGGGGATGCATCTGCTTCTTCGGCCCCCGCTTGCGCGTCACCAGGACGCGAATGCGATCCAGCATCTCCGCCGGCGAACACGCCCCCTTAGGCAGAAACGCATCGGCCGCTGCCGCCCGGTCAAAGTTCGAGATCATCGCAGACACCAGCAGCGCCGGCAGCCCCGGATGCACCTGCTTGGCCCGCCGGACCAACTCATTGCCATCCATGCCCGGCAACACCAGATCCGCGAGCAGGAGGTCCACCGACCCCGGCAAAACGCCTTCCAGGTGCTCCAGCGCCGCCGCGCCATTGCGGAAGCTCACCACCCGGTAGCCCCGGGTCTCCAACATAAACTTCCGCACCGACAAGATCTGCTCATTGTCGTCCACATACAAAATCGTTTTTCGAGGCCGCATCAGTTCGTTTGTCTCCGTGCCGGTCGGTTCCGGCTGTCTGGGCCGGCCTCGCCATCAGGCGAGCCGGGTCTGTCTTCAAGCCGTGCACCGGCAGCTGCGTCCAGGGGACACATCGCGGGTGGCCGGCATGTGGTGACGCTTTCGGCGCGCCACAAAGGGCTCGCGAAGACGCAAAGGGGCAAGGACGCCGGCCATGCGGCACGGCGGTCAAAATGCGCTTCCCAGATGTAGCTCAGCAGGGGCGGACGCACGGGGGCGGCGCAGTCCAGGGACTGCTTAAACGCTTGAATTTACGAACTTTGGCTCGGACCGAACGAAAGTTGTATTCCGTGGTGCGATTGCCTGAGCATACGGTTGTGTACGGGCCACAGCAACTCGAAGGGAAGGCGAAGATTCACCTATTTGTGACCTCCCAATCCACCACCGGTCGTGGAACCGCCGCCGTTATTGATGTTTATGGTTCCGCGCCCTGTGAATATCCGTCCGCCTCGGGGAGGAGAAACCGTCCCGTTGCCACGGGGATGGTGCGACCCGCCACCCACACCTCCGACACCTGCCCTCCCGCCAGCCGCGCTTGCACCGTCAACCGGCTCGGGCGCAACATCTCCACCCCCTGTCGCAGCGTCGTCGGCGTCTCCGACGCCGCCAGCCCTACCCGCACCATCCACGCAATGCACGGCCCCGCCGCCGACCCCGTCGCCGGGTCCTCGCCCCCGTGCCACTGCATCCGCGCCCGCCACACGCCCGCGCCATCCGCCTCCGAATCCGGTTCCGGTTCCGGCGCAATGCAGTAAAGCCATCGAATCCCCCGCGCCCGCAACCAGGCCGACGCCTCCCGTTGCGGGATCGCCAAACGCCCCAGCACCTCAAGCGATCTGAGCGCCACCACGCAGAACGGATTACCGGTCGACACCGCCTGCGGCCGGTACCCGGGCAGCAGATCCCCCTCCCCGAGGCCCAGAACGCCAGCCACCTCCCCCGGGTCGAACTCCGCCCCAAACTCCGGATCGCGCTGCCGCATGGCGCCGTACAGCCCCGCCGCACCACGCTCCTCGCGCCGCTCAAACCGCACCGGGATCGGGCCAACCGGCAACCGCAGCGTCACCTCCTCGGCCCCGCGCAGCAGCGGGTGGTTCAACCGCAGCCAGCTCGCCGTCCCCAGCGTCGGGTGTCCGGCAAACGGCAGCTCTTCCACCGTCGTGAAGATGCGCACCCGCACCCCCTCGGCCCGGTCCTCCTCAGGATCCTCGGCCGGCAGCACAAACGTCGTCTCCGAAAGGTTCGTCTCCCGCGCCAACTCCTGCATCTCGCCGTCGGTCAACCCACGCCCGTCATGAAACACAGCCAGCGGATTGCCCTCCAGCGGACGTTCCGCGAACACATCCAGAATCGTGTACTCCAGCGCTCGTCTCATAAACCCCAGTCTAGCCAGGGCCAAACCTTTGGTTGACAGAGTCGCCCCGCTTCCGTACCTTGAAGTGACCGCAGAGGGGATAACCTGCCCCGGCGGTGAAAGTTCATCGACCCATGACTCACGTCTCGCTCATCTCGTCCTGCCCACGCTGCCGTTGCTGTTGCTGCGGCCCCGTACGGGTGAGTGGATGAGCCGATTGAGACGGTAAGCAAGCGTCGCAACGCATCCAGACCCACCCAGGCCGAAGCCGGGTGGGCCTTTTGCTTATGTCCCGCGCCGAAGTCGCCCCGACCGGAATCTAACCGTACGCATCACCCAAGGGCCAGGCCCACCAAAACGAGCCGCCTCGGCTCCCACAACCGGAAAGGGATCGGATGTCACTCCGCATCAACGATATCGCTCCAGATTTCACCGCCGAAACCACGCAAGGCACCATCCACTTCCACGAGTGGATCGGCGACGGCTGGGCCGTGCTCTTTTCCCACCCCAAGGACTTCACCCCCGTCTGCACCACCGAGCTGGGCGCCATGGCCAACCTTGAGGACGAGTTCGCCCGCCGCGGCGCCAAGGTCATCGGCCTCTCCCTCGATCCCGTCGAAAGCCACCAAAAGTGGGCCCAGGACATCGAGGACGTCGGCGGCTCGCCCGTCCGGTACCCCATGATCGGCGACCGCGATCTTACCATTGCCAAGCTTTATGACATGCTCCCCGCCGACGCCGGCGAGGTCGAAGGCGGCCGCACCGCCGCCCTCAACGCCCCCGTCCGCACCGTCTTCGTGGTCGGCCCGGATAAGCGCATCAAGCTCCACCTTGCCTACCCCATGACCACCGGCCGCAACTTCAACGAGGTCCTCCGCGTGCTCGACTCCATGCAACTCACCGCCAAGCACAAGGTCGCCACCCCCGCCAACTGGAACCAAGGCGACGACGTCATCATCACCGGCGCCGTCTCCAACGACGAGGCCGAAAAAATCTTCCCAGGCTACAAAACCGTCAAACCCTACCTGCGCACCACAGCGCAACCCCAGTAACGTTGTCCGTTGTTCGATGTCCGTTCTCAGAGGAAGTTCCGCACGGAGAACTGACAACGAACAACGGACAACGCTTCACAAGCACCGGTGGCGAAGTGGCTAACGCGCTGGTCTGCAAAACCAGTATTCGTCGGTTCAATCCCGACCCGGTGCTCCAAAACTCCCGCGATCCCCTCGCACCCAAGCTCATCCCCACTCGCCCGCGGGAACCGCACACGCCTCCACGGCGTACATTGGCCAAGGTGTACTCTCTGCGCTTTCCCGCGCACATGAGGCTCACCCTTGGGAGCGCCTGTCTTGCACCGCACATCCTCTGCTACGCCCCCAGTCCGCAAGCGCCGCACGCTCCCTAGCCCAGCCCACTTCCTCCTCCTTCTCTTCGCGGCGTTCGCACCCACACCGACGCTCCCTGCGCAAGCCAACCCCAAACCCACCGTTACACCCGTCACGCCGCCCCGCGAGCAGCCCCTTATCGACCGCAACGTCCCCGCGCTCACCGCGCCGCTCCGCCTCGCCGACTTTGAGGGCATGACCCCC
>CAXTLD010000152.1:0-4757 GCA_964245045.1 uncultured Acidobacteriaceae bacterium
CGTACTTGGGTGCCGATCCAATACCTTCGTGCTCCAGAATTTCCGCTTTGAGCTGATTTTTCCGGTTTTGGGACACGGCACCCCACCACCCTGCCACCGCCATCCCGCCCGTCTACATCTTTCGGGGCATTCGCCCCTGCCCATTTCCGGGTAGTCTCAGTTTTGTCAGAGGGCATGCAGCACGCAAAGCCTGGCAGCAGCACTTCGGTTCTGCTCTCCCTGCGATGTATGCAGCACCTCCGAACACACTTCTCTTCGAGGTCTCTTGAATGTTGCACTTGTCCCGCTTTAGTAAGTTCCTCCTCTCTTGCAGTGCCTGCGCCAGCCTGGCCGTTCCTGCCCTCGCCGCCCTTCCGCAGAAGCCGGCCCATCCGAAAGCCTCCCCGGACCTCGCGAACCCGGCATCCGGCAGCGTTTCCGTTATCGTCCAGTATGCTGCTGCCCCCACTGCCGCAGACCTGCAGCAGCTGAGCTCCCTCGGCGCGAGCGCCCCCGTCGCCCTCAAAAGCATCCACGCCGTGCAAGTCCTTGTGCCCTCTTCGG
Source organism: uncultured Acidobacteriaceae bacterium (assembly GCA_964245045.1). Taxonomy (GTDB): domain Bacteria; phylum Acidobacteriota; class Terriglobia; order Terriglobales; family Acidobacteriaceae; genus Granulicella. The sequence goes on from CAXTLD010000152.1 coordinate 544, forward strand.
CACTTGCCACCATCAGCCAGTACCCGAACGTCCTCTACGTCACGCCAGACCGAGCGCTGGCCAGTCACGGCGGGGCTGTTACTGCCCCAAAACCTGCAGCGACGGCATCTCTTGCCTCTATCGCGACCAGCGCCGAGTTCACCGCGGAGCCCATCAACGCGCCCGCCGTGTGGGCCCAAGGTTATACCGGCACCGGGATCGGCGTCGCCGTCATCGATAGCGGCATCACCCCGGGCACGGATCTCAACACTGCCACGCCTGCCAAGCCCACGCCCGGGGTCAATGGCCGCATCGTGTACAGCGCCTGCTTCCTCCCCAACTGCGGCACGGACACAAGTGACGAGTACGGCCACGGCACCCACGTTGCAGGGCTCATCGGCGGCAATGGCGGTGATTCCACTGGGAATCAGTACACCCGCACCTTCTACGGCATCGCCCGCAACGTCAATCTGATCAACCTCAAGGTTCTCGACCAAAATGGCCAGGGCACCGACACTGCCGTCATCCAGGCCATTGAAGCCGCTATCTCACTGAAGAGCACCTACAACATCCGCGTCATCAATCTCTCGCTCGGCCGCCCTGTCTTCGAGAGCTATCAGCTCGATCCCCTGTGCCAGGCCGTCGAACAGGCCTGGAAAGCTGGCATCGTCGTGGTCGCCGCTGCGGGCAATAACGGACGCAATCTCTCGCTCAGCACCGAAGGCTACGGCACCATCGAAGCGCCCGGCAACGATCCTTACGTCCTCACCATCGGCGCCGTTCGCACCAATGGCACCGCCGGGATCACTGACGACGCCATGGCCAGCTACAGCTCCAAGGGACCGTCCTACATCGACCACTTCGCCAAGCCCGATCTCGTCGCCCCCGGCAACCTCGTCACCAGCCTCAACGCTGCCGGCAACACCCTGCAAACCAACAACCCCACCTTCTACACGCCAAATAGCTTCTATGAAAACGTCACAGGACCAATCGCCGCTCAGGCTTCCACCAACTACATGCCCCTTAGCGGCACCAGCATGGCTGCCGGCGTCGCCAGCGGAGCGGTCGCTCTGCTCGTCAACGCCAATTCATCCCTGACCCCCGACCAGATCAAAGCCCTGCTGATGCAGGACGCCAATAAGTCCGCTCTCCCACAGACCAGTTCCGTCACCGATGCCGCCACCGGCGTCACCTACATCGCCCATAACGATGTCTTCACCGTCGGCGCAGGTTACCTCGACATCAACGCGGCCGTAAAAGACGCTCTGAAAAAAGCGGTTCCAGCCGGTTTTGCCATGTCCCCTCTCGCCGTCTACAACCCCAACGCCGGCAGCGTCGGCCTGGTAACGGACTCCACCGCGCTCTGGGGCGCCACGGCCCTCTGGGGTGCCTCCAGCGTCTACGGCACATCCGCCTTCGTCGGTGGCAGCACCGCCCTCTGGGGCGCCAACACCGTATCCGGCAGCACAGCCCTCTGGGGCGCCGCCAACACGGGCAGCTCCACCGATCCCAACGCCGCCACCGCCCTCTGGGGAGCCACCGCCCTCTGGGGTGCGAGTGACCAGCAGGCCTTCACCGCCCTCTGGGGTGCCACCGCCCTCTGGGGTGCCAGCTCGCCGCAGGCCACCACGGCTCTCTGGGGTGCTTCTACCCTCGACGGCTCCACCGCCCTCTGGGGTGCCTCTAACTCCACCGCCTCCACAGCCCTCTGGGGAGCCTCTACGCTCAGTGGCTCCACGGCCCTCTGGGGAGCCTCCGTCTTCGCCGCTCAATAATCCCTTTACATCACCCGGCAATCGCAGCCCCGCCATCAGCGGGGCTGCTTGCTCGTGGGTACACCTTCACCCGGCCAAGCTCGTGCCGCCCCAGCACCGCCACGCAAACACACGTTCACAAAACGGAGATAGCATAATCCAGTGAATGACCGTCGTTGGGTATTGTTGATTGCTGGAGAGCTCGGCGGAACCGAGTCTGTCTCCGATCGCGCCATGGAGCGTCTCGTCGACGCGATCAAAGATGAAGGCTACGAGGTCGTACGAACCTCCACCCCGGAAGACGGTTTGGCGCTCGTCACCTCCGACCCCTCCTACAGTGCCATCCTCCTCGACTGGGACCTCGAAGGCGACAATCAATTCGCCGAGCACGCCGCGCTCCAGATCCTTCGCGCCGTTCGGCAACGCAACAAGAAAATCCCCGTCTTCCTCATCGCCGACCGCACCCTCGTCAGCGAGCTCCCCCTCGAGGTCGTCCGCCAAGTTCACGAGTACATCCACCTCTTCGGCGACACCCCAGCCTTTATCGCCAATCGCGTCGACTTCGCCGTAGAGCGCTACCACGAATCCCTACTGCCGCCCTACTTCCGCGCCCTTCAGAAGTACACCGACCAGGGTGCCTACTCCTGGGACGCCCCCGGCCATATGGGCGGCGTCGCCTTCCTCAAACACCCTATCGGCATGGAGTTCCACCGCTTCTTCGGTGAAAACCTCCTCCGCGCCGACCTCGGCATTTCCACCGCCCCGCTCGGCTCCTGGCTCGACCACATCGGCCCTCCCGGCGACTCCGAACGCAACGCCGCCCGCATCTTCGGCGCCGACTGGACCTTCTACGTCCTCAGCGGCTCTTCCACCTCCAACCAGATCGTCGGCCACGGCGTCATCGCCAACGACGACATCGTCCTCGTCGACGCCAACTGCCACAAATCCATCGCCCACGTCCTTACCGTCACGGGCGCGCGTCCCGTTTACTTCAAACCCACCCGCAACGGCTACGGCATGATCGGCCTCGTGCCCTTCCGCCGCTTCAGCCCCGAGTCCGTCCAGGACCTCATCGATCGCTCCCCGTTCACCCCAGGCGCCACCTCCCGCCACCCAAGCTACGCCGTCGTCACTAACTCCACCTACGACGGCCTCTGCTACGACGTCGACAAAGTCGTCGAGCAGCTCGCCAAAAGTGTCCCGCGGGTCCACTTCGACGAGGCCTGGTACGCCTACGCCAAGTTCCACGAGATCTACAAGGGCCGTTACGCCATGGGCGTCCCCGACGAAATGCCCAACCGCCCGGCCATCTTCGCCGTCCAGTCCACGCACAAAATGCTCGCCGCCTTCTCCATGGGCTCCATGGTTCACGTCAAGCTCTCCGACCGCGCCCCCATGGACTTCGACCAATTCAACGAAGCCTTTATGATGCACGGCACCACCTCGCCTTTCTACCCGCTCATCGCTTCCCTCGACGTTGCCGCCGCCATGATGGACGAACCCGCCGGCCACACGCTCATGGAGGAAACCATCGGCGACGCCGTCAGCTTCCGCAAAGCCATGTCCTCGGTCGCCCACCGCCTCCGCCAAGCCGAGTCCAACGGCGACGGCTGGTTCTTCCGCCTCTACCAGCCCGAGGTCGTCACCGACCCCGTCTCCGGCGAGGCCTTCGTGCTCGAAGAAGCCCCCGACAAGCTCCTCATCTCCACCCCCACCTGCTGGACCCTCAAACCCGGCGAAAGCTGGCACGGTTTCCAGGACGCCGACGTCGCCGACGGCTACTGTATGCTCGACCCCACCAAGGTCACTATCCTCATGCCCGGCCAAAACGCCACCGGCGTCATCGAGGATTGGGGCATCCCCGCCGCCATCCTTGTCGAGTTCCTCGACGGTCGCCGCGTCGAAATCGCCCGCAACGGCGATTACACCGTGCTCGTCCTGTTCTCCGTCGGCACCAGCAAGGGCAAATGGGGCGCGCTGCTGGAAAATCTCTTCGAGTTCAAGCGCCTCTACGACACCGACGCCGATCTCACCGAAGCCATGCCTGAGCTGGTCCAGCGCTTTCCCGCCCGCTACCGCAAACAGACCCTCCGCGAGCTCTCCGACGAAATGCACGCCGCCATGATCGAACTCAACCTCGCCGGCCTCGTCAACGCTGCCTGCGACGAGGACTTCGACCCCGTCCTCACCCCCGCCCAGGCCTACCAGAAGCTCATCCGCAACGAAACCGAAAAGATTCCTTTCGACCAGATGGCCGGCCGCATCGCCCCGGTCATGCTCGTCCACTACCCCCCCGGCATCCCCATGAGCATGCCCGGCGAGCGCCTCGGCGACAACAACAGCCCCGTCATGAAGCTCATCCTCGCCATGCAGGAGTTCGGCCAGCGCTTTCCCGGCTTCGAACGAGAAACCCACGGCATCGAAGTCGACGCCGAAGGCCAATACTGGATGCGCGCCGTCATCGAGGCCCCATCCTACAGC
>CAXTLD010000153.1:0-4722 GCA_964245045.1 uncultured Acidobacteriaceae bacterium
GGTTGGGTCGGCGTGGGTGTTGGAGTAGGCGTGGGACTTACGGGGGCGGGCGTTGGTGCAGGTGCGGGTGTAGGCACCGGGGCGGGTACGGGGCTGGAAACACCAGCCGCCTGATAGATGGCAACGATGGTCGGGTCATTGGCCTGCCAGTAATCGACGTGGGCCATGAGGATGTCCCCTTGGCGGACCTGGGCGGTGAGCTGGGTTTGAGCCGCGGCAAGCTTTGCGGGGTCAGCGTCGTTGACCAGGACGGCGCTGAAGGCGTGAGGGTAGAAGAAGAGCGTACTGGGATCGGTGCCGACCGCACCGAGGTCGATGAAGCTCTTGAAGGCGGCGGTGTAGGCGTAATGGAGGGGGTTGGTCTCCTCAGGGATAAAAAGGGAATCGGGGAGGGCGGCCTGAAGTTGCTGGAAGATGGCCGCAGGGAGGACGCCGCCAATGGTATCAACGGTGGAGTCGATGTAGAAGAGCGTGGCCCCCCAGCGGTCGTGCGCGTACTTGGCCTTGCGGATGAGTTCGGAGGGGATTGACGCTGCCGGTAGATAGGTCTGAGATGCGGAGCCGTCGGCGTTCAGCGTGAAGTGTTGCGGGCGGACGCAGACCCCGACGCGGAGGCCGGCGCTCTTGAGAATGGCGAAGTACGCGTCGTCGAGTTTTTGGCCGTTGTAAGGTGAGCCTGGCACTTGGACTCGTGTTTCCATCTCGGGGGCGACCTGAGCGATGGCATCGGGCTCACAGACGTAGCTGGTTGACTGCGGGTATTGCTCGCCTTCTATGTCCCAAGTAATCACGCCTTGGGCATTCAGCTGCTGCGAGTTGGTGACGATGCTCGCAGCTTCATTCAGCATGCGCTGCTGAAAGGCGCTGAGGCCGACTGGCGTCGTGGTGTCGACCGAACCCGAGTTGAAGTAGCGGCGCGGGTTTGTGGGGAAGCCAACCGGTTGGCTGGAGCCGCCAGGTTGGGAAGGACCGGCAGTCTGGGGCGAGCTGGCCAGGTACACGGTGCCGATGGCGCGGCGGTCGGTCCAGTTCAGGACTGAAGGGTAATTGGCAGCCCAGCTGGAGTAGGAATCGGCGGTCAGCGGATTGGTGGAGGTGCCGCTGGGCGCGAATCGGAGCGAAACGGTGTAGCTGTCGGTTTGACCTGGAAGAACCGGGCGATCGTTGTGGGGCTGGAAGGTTGCGAGACCGTCGGGGGTGGTGCCGCTAATCTCTGGCGCATAGGGGACGCCGCCCGCGCTGTTTCCGGGCCAAAAGCCACTGTACAAGGGCTTGGAAGCATCGGGAGCAACGGCCACAACCTCGCCAGAGCCCCAATCGGCGGTCGTGACGCTGGGCCCGGTTGTGTTGAAAGCTATCTGCGGATAATTCGGAGCGCCGAAGCCGTTGGGCAGCTGCGGAAAGTGCAGAACCAACGGAAAGATCGAGGCACCGTCGAAGATGATGCCCGAGCTGGCCTTGTTGCTGACCGTAGTGACAATATTGAGGTTGGAACCGCTTTGGGCGTATTGAACGCTTATAGCACCCCAACTGAAAGTATAACTCCAGGTTTGGGTGGCAGCGTTCCAGTTTCTGCCCTGGTTGACCTCGCCCCAGCCGTACTGGCCGCCCTGAAGGAGGTTGCCGTTGAGATCTGTGGCCTTCATGTGACCGATGTAGAAGCCGTCGCCAGGGTGAGCGCCGAGATCGGCGAGTGTGGTGCCGTTGTAGGCAAGGGTTTGCAGGCCGTTGGTCCCAAAGACGACTTGAAGCGGGGAGGACGCGCTTTGGCACGAACTAGGCAAGGGGAAAAGAAGGGCGCTGGCGAAGAGCATACCGGCGTGGCGACGACCAGATACGTGCATGGACCTTGCTTTCTGGGCGAGAACGCCCCGCTGCGGAGCGAGCGCAGTTGTCCGCCCAGCTTGTGACTTTGGGCCGCAGCGGCGCTGCCCTATGTTTTATTGTTCTCACTCTTTGGTGTTGCCGTCACTCACCCGAGCCGAGGGCGGGATACAACTTTCTGTGTACTTTCACTTCGGACAGCATACCGTGCCTGAAGCCAGGCGGGCGGGTGTGTAGCAGAAAGAGACACGGAGGTGCCAAGGATCGCGGCAACGGCGAGGGATCGCCACCGGCCAAAGAGATCAATAGTAACCTTAAACAAGGTCGCTGGTCACCTAAGTCCATTGAAAGTTAACGAAACGCCTGTAAAACTCGAGTTTCAGCAGATGAATCAAAGGTTGCTAAAAGCATTGTCGACTGAAGCCGACACTTTGAATCTCCGCTCTTTGCGAAGATCGTATTGGAAGTTAGGAAAACAAGATGAGCCGTGTCCTTGGATTGATTGCTGCTGTACTTTTCTGTGCTCTTCCCCTTTGCTCGCAGACCTCGCTGCAGCGACGGGTTGAGCCGTCTTCGGAGTATGTGCTGGGGCCCGGGGATCAGGTAGTGCTGCACGTGGAGGACATGGAGGATGTGCCCCAAGGACCGATCCGTATCGATCCGACCGGCTTCATCGATCTTCCCATGGTGGGCCGGGTGCAGGCCGGAGGGCTTACGGTCGATCAGCTGCACGACGCGCTGGTCGCCAAACTCAGCAAGTATGTCCAAAATCCTGACGTGACGATCAACGTCGCCGGGATGGAGAGTCGACCGGTATCGGTCGTGGGCGAGGTGGCCAACCCGGGCATCCACCAGCTGGCAGGACCGACGCGGCTGCTGGATGTGCTGTCAATCTCCGGTGGGCTGAAGCCTGATGCAGGACCGACCGTGCTGGTGACCCGGGAGGCGCAATGGGGCAAGCTGGTGGGGCCCGAGGTGCAGGCCGACGCGGCGACGGGCGCTACCACGGAGACGTTTCCGCTGGACGCGCTGCTGAAGCTGAAGACGCCGGATGCCAACATCATGATGCGGCCGGGTGATGTGGTGTCGGTACCCAAGGGAGAGCTGGTGTATGTCGTGGGCGACGTGAAGAAGGCGGGTGGGTTTGTGTTGTCCACGCACCGGACGATGTCGGTGATGGAAGCTGTGTCGATGGCTGAGGGTCTAGGACCCGATTCGGCCGCTGGCAGCGCCCGGATCTTGCGACCCAACCCGAACGGGGAAGGCGATCACACGCTGATCCCGGTCAACGTGAACAAGATCTTCCAGGGCAAAGCGCCGGACGTGCGGCTGTATGCCGACGACATCCTGTTTGTTCCCCACAGCGGCTTCAAGGTTGGTTCGCGCCGCGCGATTGAGGCAGCCATCGGCGTAACGACGGGCGTACTGATCTATAAGTAGGACCGCAGTAGCCCGTTGAACGCCGGAAGATTCAGCAAGCCCACGTAACTGAACGCGATCGATGTACCGCAAGAGGATTGATATGAGAGAGTCTTTTCCACGCCGTCTTCAGGGGAGCGAGCCCCGTGTTCTCGCGACACGGTTGCAGCCCATGGACGACCTGAACGCAGAGCCCGAGGCGGAGACCATGGGTCTGGTGCAGGAATATGTGCACACGTTGAGTCGGTATAAGTGGACCCTGCTTGCGTTTGCGCTGGCGGGAGGGCTGCTAAGCCTGCTGTTTGGGCTGCGGACACTGCCGGTATACCGTACACGCACATCGCTGGACATCCGTCCGTTGAACGCGGATTTCATGAACATCCGTTCCGTCAACCCGACCAACAGCGACAGCGGACCGGAAGGGGATACCAATCTCCAGACGCAGATCAAGCTGCTGGAAAGCGACACCTCGATCGGGGCAACGATGGCGCGGATCGAGAGTGAACCGCACCCGGCGTCGATCGAGAGGGGCGACCTGCTGTCGCGCCTGCGGCAGAGTCTGCATTTGGGCCGGCCGCAGCCGATCCCATACGGCGAGGCACTTGAAGATGCGTCGCGCAAGGTGAAGGTGAAGCCGTTGGGGGTAACGCGGCTGGTGGAAATCACCTGTGAGGCTTGGTCGCCGGAGCTGGCGGCACGCTTTTGCAATGAGTTGGAAGCGACCTTTCAGGAGAACGACCTGCAGTCGCGCAGTAACGAGGCGTCCAAGACCAGTGCGTGGCTGACCAAGCAGGTGGCCGACGTAAAACAGCGCGCCGAGGATACCCAAGCGAAGCTGGACAGCGCGTTGGGAGGCAACGGCATCTTGCTGAACCCGAACAACGGCGTGGGCGAGGACCGTTTGCGCGCTCTGCAGGATGAGCTGGTGAAGGCGCAGGCCGACCGTATTGCCAAGGAGGCCGAATCTGGGATAGATCGCAGCGCGGCCCCGGGAACGGCGCCGGCGGTGCTGGACAGCCCGGCCCACCGGCAGTATGAGAGTCAACTGGCGGAGCTGCGGACACAGCTGGCGAAACTTACGCCGTCGTTGACCGAGGAAAACCCTCAAGTGAAGAGGTTGCGTGCGCAGATTCGGGCTGCCGAGGACGGGATGCAGGAGGCCGACGCGACCAGCTTGACGCGGCAGAATAATGAGCTTTCGTCGGCGCGGCACCGCGAGGCACTGTTGAACGTGACCTATTCGGCAGAGTTGGCCAAGGTATCAAGCGATCTGCAACGCGCGGCCAAGGTGAGCCTGCTGCGCTCAGAGCTGGACTCGGAACAGCAGCTGTACCAGACGCTGCTGCAGCGCGCCAAGGAGGCCGGTTTCGCTTCGGCTATGCAGGCGGCAACCATTCGCGTGGTGGATCCGGCAAAGGTGCCGGGCGCGCCATTCTCTCCGCAGCGCAACATGGCGGCAGGGGTGGGACTGTTTCTGGG
>CAXTLD010000154.1:0-4570 GCA_964245045.1 uncultured Acidobacteriaceae bacterium
TTTTCTCCGGGATTTCGGAGATCATGGCTTCGGTGGTGAGCATGAGGCCGGCGATCGAGGCCGCGTTTTGGAGGGCGGTGCGGGTGACCTTGGTGGGGTCGATGACGCCGGCGGCTACCAGGTCCTCGTACTCACCGGTTCCGGCGTTGTAGCCGAAATTCGAGTCGTTGGACTGCTGGATGCGGTTGATGACGACTGCGCCTTCTTCGCCGGCGTTGAGGGCGATCATGCGGAGGGGCTCTTCGACGGCGCGGCGGATGATCTGCGCACCGATCTTTTCGTCGCCCTGGAGCGACTCGATGAGCTTCTCGACTGACTTGGCTGCGCGCACCAGCGCGACGCCGCCGCCGGGGACGATGCCTTCCTCGACCGCCGCACGTGTGGCGTGCATGGCGTCTTCGACGCGGGCCTTCTTTTCCTTCATCTCGGTTTCGGTGGCTGCACCGACCTTGATGACGGCGACGCCGCCGACGAGCTTGGCGAGACGCTCCTGGAGCTTCTCACGGTCGTAGTCGGAGGTGGTCTTTTCGACCTGGGCACGGATCTCTTTAACGCGACCGGAGATCTTCTCGTCCTGCCCACCGCCGTCGACGATGGTGGTGTTGTCCTTGTCGATGGTGACGCGCTTGGCGGTGCCGAGATCCTCGATCTTGACGCCCTCGAGCTTGATGCCGAGGTCTTCGGTGATGGCCTTGCCGCCGGTGAGGACGGCGATGTCCTCGAGCATGGCTTTGCGGCGGTCGCCGAAGCCGGGAGCCTTCACCGCGGCAACGTTCAACGTCCCACGCAGCTTGTTGACGACGAGGGTCGCGAGCGCTTCACCGTCTACGTCCTCGGCGATGATGACGAGGGGCTTTGCGGTACGCGCGATTTGCTCGAGCAAGGGCAACAGGTCCTTCATCGTGGAGATCTTCTTCTCGTAGATGAGGATGTAGGGGTTCTCGAGGGCGGCTTCCATACGCTCGGCATCGGTGACGAAGTAGGGCGAGAGGTAGCCGCGGTCGAACTGCATGCCTTCGACGACGTCGAGCTGGGTCTCCATGGTGCGGGATTCTTCGACGGTGATGACGCCGTCCTTGCCGACCTTGTTCATCGCTTCGGCGATGATGGTGCCGATCTGGTGGTCGGCGTTGGCGGAGATGGTGCCGACCTGGGCGATCATGTCGCCGGAGACGGGCTTGGAGAACTCAGAGAGCGCGCCGCCCTGAACCTGGCCGTGCTCGTCGCGCTTGCCGATGATGGCCTCGACGGCCTTGTCGATGCCGCGCTTGAGGGCCATGGGGTTGGCACCGGCGGCTACGGTCTTGACGCCCTCGCGGAAGATGGCCTGGGCGAGGACGGTGGCAGTGGTGGTGCCGTCGCCGGCGACGTCGGAGGTCTTGGAGGCGACTTCCTTCACCATCTGGGCGCCCATGTTCTCGAGGCCCTCGGGCAGCTCAATTTCCTTGGCGACGGTGACGCCGTCCTTGGTGATGGTGGGCGAGCCGAACTTCTTTTCGATGACGACGTTGCGGCCTTTGGGACCGAGCGTCACCTTGACTGCGTTGGCGAGGGTGTTGACGCCGCGGAGGATCGCTTGGCGCGAATCTTCTCCATGCAGAATTTGCTTTGCCATGTTGTTCTCCTCAGGGGCTAAAGCCCCGGATTGTGGGGGACCTGCTTACGGCACGGCTTAAGCCGTGCCCCTTCCAAACCTTGCACTTACGGCACGGCTGAAGCCGTGCCCCTTCAAAAGCGGGAAGAAAGTTACTGGGCCAGGATGCCGAGGACTTCTTCTTCGCGCATGATGAGGAAGTCGTCGCCGTCGAGCTTGATCTCGGTGCCGGAGTACTTGCCGAAGAGCACGGTGTCGCCGCTCTTGACGTCGAGCGGGAAGACCTTGCCTTCGTCGTTGGACTTGCCTTTACCGACCGAGATGACCTTGCCTTGCTGGGGTTTTTCCTTGGCGGAGTCGGGGATGATGATGCCGCCGCGCATGGTCTCGCTCTCCTCGAGGCGCTGGACCAGGATGCGGTCGTGGAGCGGCGTGAACTTGTTTGAAGCCATGTGACGTGTTCTCCTTTGGAGCTTGGGGTGTTGGGGGAGGGCCGGGAGCGGCAGGCTGCCGCGCGTTTGGCACTCTCCACTGCCGAGTGCTAATGTAGCGCTGCGCGGGGTGGGATGTCAATATCTGCAGTTGAAATCTGCGTAAATCGCACTCATCTTTTTATAGCGCATGTGTCTTAACTTTAGACACGACATCGGTGGCCGGCTCGCGGTAGAATCTCGCCATGTCGGATCGTCGTCTCGGCCATTGTTTGCACTGGGTTTGCGCGATTGCGTTCGGTTGCTTGCCGCTGACGGGTGTCGCGCAGCAGGAGAAGCATGGGCGCGGGTATAAGCCCTTGCCGCCCACGGCTGAGGTAGCCGTGACGGTGGAGAAGGGCTTCAACCAGAAGCCTTTGCCGAATGCATCGGTGGTGTTTCGGGCGATGCGGGACGACAAGATCACGGCGAATCTGGAGACCAAGACGGACCCGGAGGGACGAGCGTCGCTGGATTTGCTGGAGGTTGGCAGCCATGTGACGATCCAGGTTATTGCCAACGGCTTTGCCACGTATGCGACGGACTTCGATCTGACCAACGACGGCAAGCAGTTGTTGGTGAAGTTGCAGCGGCCGCGGGAGCAGGTCTCGCGCTACGGCGAGAACCAGGATCAACCGGCGACGGTGGAGCCGGGGGTGCAGGAACATCGGAAGCCCGCTGCGCCGGTAGCCGCGCCACCCGCGCCAGTTTCGCCGACGGCGCCGTTGCAAACGACACCGCCGGTGACTACGCCCGCGAACAGCGCGCCGGCGGCGACGCCGACCAAGCCGGGCAGCCCGCAGTGAGTGCAGCGTGGACACATCTGGGCCACCAGGGCCTGGAAGGGCGGCGTGTGCTGGTGACGGGCGCGGCCAAGCGGATTGGGCGAGTGCTGGCGCTGGAGTTGGCGCGTGCCGGCGCGGAGGTCGCAATCACACACCGTGGATCCGGAGCCGAGGCCGAAGCGACGCTGTTGGAGCTTGCGGCGTTTGGCCACAGGCCGATGGCAGTGCCCTGTGATGTCCAGGACGAGGGGAGCGTAGAGGCGGCTGTGGGTGAGGTCGCCGAGGCGTTTGGCGGGCTAGACCTGCTGGTGAACAACGCGGGGATGTTTGAGACGGTGCCGCTGGAGGCGATCTCGGTGGAGCAGTGGGACGCGATGTATGCGACGAACACGCGTGGGCCGTTCTTGGTGGCCAAGGCAGCGTTTCCCCATTTGAAGGCGGCGCGGGGGCGGATCGTCAACATCGGGTCATTGGGCGGGATTCATCCGTGGGCGACGCACGCGCACTATTGCACGTCGAAGGCGGCGCTTCATATGTTGTCGGGGACGATGGCCAAGGCGTGGGCGCCGGAGATCAGCGTGAACTGTGTGGCGCCTGGGATGATTGTGACCTCGGGCGAGGCGGCTGGGTATCAGAGTTTTGCTGCGCGGACACCGATGAAGCGGAACGGCACGTCCGAAGATGTGGCGGCGGCGGTGTTGTTTTTTGCGACGGCGCCGCACTTCATTACGGGGCAGCTGTTGGCCGTGGATGGTGGGTTGGGGCTGTAAGACCTACGTAGTTGGCGCTGAGCGTTCGTTGCGGTACTCTAACCAGGTTTTCGCTTAGGGCTCCTATGACTTCTTTGTCTGCGCTTGTTTTCCGTCTTGGTTTGTTTCTTGCCATCGTGTGCTCGCTGTTTGGGTCGCCGTTAGCCGCCCAGGCCACGTTTGCGTCGCGGACGATGGCGGCGACGGTCAGCAGCGCGGGCCGTACCAGCGAAGGAACGCTGACGCTTTCGGCCTCGGGCGTCGGCTTCGAGTCTTCGGACTACGTGTTCAACTTGCCCGTGGACGACATCGCGGCCGTTGAGTTTTCGGGGACTCGCGATGCGTTTCTGACGCTGGTGCTGGATCAGCAGTCCAAGTTTCCACGCGCGTATCCGACCCTTGCGCGTATACGCACGAACAGCATTGGGCAGAGTGAGCAGATGGTGGTACTCGCGCTGCCGACGACGGAGGCTGTGGACCCGGCGGTGATGCGGGCGAGGCAGTTTCAGGCGTATATTCGGGCGCATCGTGCGGAACGGGAACAGGCGGCCGTGGGCGCGGCGGGTGCTGGGGACGCCGCCCATCCGTCGTTGGGCAAGACGCTGCATGTGGCGCTGGATAACCGCGATGGACTGCTGACGTTCTTTCCGGACCACCTGCAGTATGACAACCCCGATGTTTCCATCCACCTGGCGCTTTCGGACATCCTCGGGATCGAGGCGGCTGGGTCGCGAGGGACGTTTCTGCATGTTGGGATTCGTCCGCAGAGCCAGGCCCGCCGCGCGTACTCCGGGTACCTGCGTTATGGGTTTGCAGGCGGGCAGGAGTGGTACTTGCCGTTTGTGTTGCTGCCGTCCGATGCGGTGGCGCCCTCGTTTCGGTTGGCGCAGGACTATGCCGCGTACGTGGACAATGTACGCGCCGGCCGTGAGCAGGCGAGCGTGAACGGGGGCGCGGGGGCTGCCGAGGCTG
>CAXTLD010000155.1:0-4446 GCA_964245045.1 uncultured Acidobacteriaceae bacterium
GCGTCACCGGTGTGCATGAGCTCGCGGACGGGGGTGAGACGGCGGCCGAGCGCGCCACCGGGATGAAGGTCGGCGAAGGTTTGCGGGGTGTGGCCGAGGCGTTGGGCAAGGGTGATGGCGAGGGCGTCGCCGAGCGCGAGCATGGCGGTGGTGGAGGCCGTGGGGGCGAGCTGGTGCGTGCAGGCCTCACGGTCGACGGCGACGTCCAGGGTGTGGGCGGCGGCGCGGGCGAGGGTGGAGGTGGCGCAGCCGGTGAAGGTGAGCAGCGTGACGGGAAGCCGCTGAAGCGCAGGGAGGAGGCGAAGGATCTCCTCGGTCTCGCCGGAGTAGCTGAGGGCGATGAGGGCGTCGCCTGGAGAGAGCAGGCCGAGGTCGCCATGGAGGGCTTCGGCGGGATGTAGGAACGGGGTGGGGATGGAAAGCGAGGTGAGGGTAGCGGCGATTTTGCGGGCGATGAGGCCGCTCTTGCCGATGCCGGTGAGGGTGAGCTTGCCGCCCGAGCGGAGGGCTTGCTCGATCGTGGCGAGTAGGGCGTCGAACACGGAGCGCTGCGGGCCGTCGAGGCGGTGGGCCAGGGTGAGGAGCGCTTGGGCCTCGATGCGGATGAGGTCGGCAGGCGATGGGTTGGGCGCGGCGGCGTAGCTCATCCAAGCCGGATGCTAGCAGGTTGGCACGGTGCGGTGGCTGGGGTTGGCGCTTCGCGGTGGCTGTGGTTGGCGTGAGCGGATTGGACGGTAGACTTAAGGAGAGGTGTGCGGGCGATGGTACGACGGTTGGGCGTGTTGGGTGCGATGGTGCTGGTGATTGTGGGACTGGCGTGGGCGGGGGTGGTGAACCTGCGAGCGCGGCGGGCGGCGGTCGCTGCGGCGCATGTGGATTTAATCCCAGCCAAAGGGAGCAGCGAGAACGACAAGGAGGCTACCGACGCCGAGGGGACGCAGCTGCAGGGGAAGCCAGCGCCGGAGTTCACGTTGGTGTCGACCGATGGGAAGAAGGTGGCGCTGAGCGACTTCAAGGGGCGGCCAGTAATTGTTAACTTTTGGGCAACGTGGTGTGGTCCCTGCAAGCTGGAGATGCCCTGGTTTGAGGAGTTCGGCAAGAAGTATGCCGGGCAGGGGCTGGTGGTGCTGGGCGTGAACCAGGACGAGGACAAGACGCCGGCGGAGGTAGCCACGGCGGCCAGGCGCATCGGCGTGAGCTACCCAGTGCTGATGCCGGACAAGAAGGAAACCGTGTCCAAGGCGTATGGCGGGGTGGAGTACTTGCCGGAGACGTTCTATGTGGACCGGAACGGCAAGGTTGCGGGCGTTTCGGCCGGAGCGCCGACCAAGGATGAGATGGAAGGCTTGATTGAGCTGGCGCTGGCGGGGAAGTGAAGTCGTTGTTCGTTGTTGAGGCGATCTGATGCAGCTTGTGCGTTGGTTGGTGGGGTTAGGTTGGGCGGCGTGGGTTGGTGTGGGAGCTTGCGCGCAGGGGATTGATCTGGGTGAGGGCTCGGTCCGTACCGCAACACGACAGTATGTAGTGCTGGAGACGGATGCGGTGCAGGTGGCGGCCGGACGGCCGGCGTGGGTGGAGCTGCGCTTTCGGGTGGAGGCGGGCAAACATATCAACTCGCACACGCCCCATAGTGACTTGCTTGTAGGAACGGCGCTGCAGCTTGGCGCGGCCGAAGGACCGAAGGTGGAAGCAGAAGAGTACCCGGCGGGTGTGCCTTTGCGGTTGGATGTGGGTGCGGGTGAGGTGCTGAGCACGTACCAGGGCGAGTTTGCGGTGCGGGTGAACGTGGTCGCGGGCAAGGGCGACGCGGTGCTGGCCGGCGTGCTGCGGTATCAGGCGTGCGATGCACGGTCCTGCTTTCCGCCCCGGAGCCTGCCGGTGCGGGTTGCGCTAACGGCTCGGTAGAGCGAGCGCGAGCTTACTGAACGAGCGCCGCGAGCGGGAAAGGGTCCGTCAGGGCGGGTCCGGCCAGGCGCATGAGGTCCACGTAGCTGAGGGTGCGTTCCGCGGCACCGCAGAAGACGTGGTTGCAGCCGGTAATGTGCGTGCGCTCCAGGATGACGGGGCCACCGCCGTATTCCAGGGTGCAATCGGTAAGGGTGCAATCGACGAAGTGCTTGCCATCGAGGCGCACGTGTTGGGCGGCGATGTATTGGTTGCGGATGGTTTCCATTCGGGAGCCTTCTTCTGTTGGGCCATAGAGCGTCCCGAACTGACCTGTTCAGAGACTCCAGTGTAGCTTGCCGGGCGGGGCGATACGGGGCAGGTACCTCGAAAGTTGCAGGCGGAAGGCCGCATGTGGGGCGAGGTGGGTCAGGCGTTGGTGACTCCCGGTAAAATGCCCGGCATGTTCTTTCGCGATGTGTTCCGGTCCTCGGTTGCCGCCGTCCTTTTGTCGCTTGCGGCCGCGGTTGTCCCAGCCCAGCAGCAGGGCACAGGTTTGGTGAACGGCTATGAGCCTAAGTGGTGGAAGGAAGCCGTTGTGTACCAGGTGTATCCGCGCTCGTTTAAGGATTCGAACGGCGACGGGATCGGCGACCTGCCCGGCCTTACCTCGAAGCTCGACTACCTTGAGAAGCTGGGCGTGAATGTGATTTGGCTTAGCCCGCACTTTGACTCGCCTAACGCCGACAACGGATACGACATCCGCGACTACCGCAAGGTAATGACCGAGTTTGGGACGATGGCGGACTTTGACCAGCTGCTCGCGGGCGTGAAGCAGCGGCACATGCGACTGATCATCGATCTGGTGGTGAACCATACCTCGGACGAGAACAAGTGGTTTGTGGAGTCGCGCAGCAGCAAGACGAATCCGTACCGGGACTTTTACATCTGGCGGCCCGGGCACACGGCGCCGGATGGGACCCGCACCCCACCCAATAACTACCCGTCGTACTTTTCCGGTTCCGCGTGGACGCTGGACCCCCAGACGAACGAGTACTACCTCCACCTATTTGCGGCCAAGCAGCCGGATTTGAACTGGGACAACCCCAAGGTGCGTGAGGATGTGTACAGCCTGATGCGCTTTTGGCTGGACAAGGGCGTTTCGGGCTTTCGGATGGATGTAATCCCGCTGATCTCGAAGCCCGCGGGCATGCCCGACCTGACGGCCGAACAGCTGAAAAGCCCACCGAACGCGTACGCGAACGGCCCCCACCTGGCCGAGTACCTGCGCGAGATGAACCGCGATGTGCTCTCGAAGTACGACGATATGTCTGTGGGTGAGGCGACGGGGACCACGTTGGCGCAAACCAATGCGTTGGTGGATGATCGCCGGCATGAGCTGAACATGATCTTCAACTTCGACGCGATCAAGCTGGGTCGGTCCGACTTTGGGACTAGCGCGCTTGGCGCATGGTCGCTGCCGGAGTTGAAGGGGATCTATGACGCCCATGCCACGGTGCTGACCAAGCATGACTGGGACACGGTGTTTCTTTCCAACCACGACAACCCGCGCATTGTGTCGACCTTCGGCGACGACTCGCCGGCGATGCGCGTTCCCTCGGCCAAGCTCTTTGAGACCATGATCCTGACGCTGCGCGGGACGCCGTTTCTTTACGAGGGCGACGAGTTGGGCATGACGAACTATCCATTCAAGGGGATCGAGGACTACGACGATATCGCGGTCAAAAACGCCTGGAAGGCGCAGGTAGAAACGGGCAAGGTCCCCGCGTCGGCTTTTCTTGCGGCGGTGGCCAAGGTGGCGCGCGACAACGCACGCACGCCCATGCAGTGGGATAGCTCGCCCGAAGGTGGCTTCACGACGGGGACGCATCCCTGGCTGGCCGTGAACCCGAACTACAAGCAGATCAACGCGGCCGAGGAGGAGAGCGACCCAGGCTCCGTGCTGAACTACATGCGCGCGCTAATCCGGCTGCGGGCGCGGACCAAGGCCTTTGTGTATGGGGACTTTGAGGATCTTGACCCGGGAAACGCCCACGTCTTTGCCTACACGCGCACGCTGGGAAAAGAAACGTACCTGATGGTGGAGAACTTCAGTTCGAGCTCCGTGGCGTATACGTTGCCGAAGGGGATGCGGGCCGCGACGTTGTTGTTGTCGGACATACCGGCGTCGCGGGAGGCCGGGGCATCCACGTTGCATCTGGGCCCGTGGGAGTCGCGGATCTACAAGCAGTAGGGGTGGTGTGCGGGCCGGCAACGCGGGCCTTCAGCCCGCAGCCGTGCCGGCGGCGGAGACCTGGGGCGTTGCCCCAGGCTACGGTAACTCGGGCTCTTGGCCCGAAAGGGTGGCGCTTCTGGACACCTGTGGCGTTGCCCCAGGCTAGGATGGCTCGGACCGTTGGCCCGAAAGGGTGGCGGCGCAGGACACCTGAGACGTTGCCCCAGGCTAGGATGGCTCGGGCCGTTGGCCCGAAAGGGTGGCGGCATGCCGGGACACCGAGCTACACCAGAACCGAACGGCAAAGTGGGTTTGTAGCCGCCTCC
>CAXTLD010000156.1:0-4403 GCA_964245045.1 uncultured Acidobacteriaceae bacterium
GGCGTGGGCGGTGGGATTGCTGCTGCTGCCGGTGGTGGGGTGTAGCGGCTTTTTTCAATGCGAGAACAGGCCGGGTTGTCCGGCGTCGACCACCGGAACGGGGACCGGAACCGGGTCGAGCACGGTGGATTATGCGTATGTGAGCTATACGACGGCGGCGGGCAGCTCGGTGATTGCGGGCTTCAACCTGGCGGGTGGGGCGTTTACGGCGATTGCGCCGGTGACGCTGCCGTTTGTGCCGATCGCGATGGCGGTGAATCCGGCGAACGGGTTCTTGTATGTAGCGTCGGTGCCTGGGTCCAGCAAGGCGGGGGTGTATGCATATGCGATCGGGACGGGTGGCGCATTGACCGCCGTAAATGGGGGCGCCGTGCTGGCCAACGATGCGGTGGGCGCGATGACGATCTCGCCGGACGGCAACTACCTGTATACGGTGGACTCGCTGAACCAGACGATGACCCAGTGGGCGATCAACGCGACCACGGGGTTGCTGACCAATCAGGGACCGCTGGCCGTGTACGCCGGGACGTTCATCTGCACGCCTTCGCTTCAGACCCCGGTGTTGCCGGCGTGCGGGGTGGCGGTGTCGCCGCTGAAGGACTTCGTCGCAGTGTCGTTGGGAACGGCAGGGGATGCGTTTCTTTCGTACACAAGCGCTAGTGGGTTTTCGAGCCAAAACCTTCGATCGGTGGCGCCTGGGACCAACAGCGGCGATTTCGCGGTGGCGATCGACGGCAACGACAATGCCTATGTGGCGCAGACGGGGACGCTGACGCAGTTCGGGTTTACGTCGACGGGGGTGACGAACCGGGGTGTCTATACCTATCCGAGCGGGAGCATACCGCGGAGTGTGGTGGTGGATCCGGGGTCGAAGTTTGTGTACACGGCGGATGTGGGTACGAGCAAGATCTCGGGGTTTACGGCGGGAACGGTGAGTGAGCTGGCGGGGTCGCCGTTTGGGGCGCCGGCGAGCGTGGCGGCGCTGGGCATCGACAGCACGGACACGTACCTGGTGACGGTGGGGTACGACGCCACGGCGGGGGTGCAGCTGTATTCGATTGCGTCGAGCGGGGTTTTGTCGGCGCTGGCGAAGACGGCCGGGACGACGACGGCAACACAGTATCCGGTGCTGGTGGCTATGACACACTAGGAGGCGGCGGCTTTGCGGCTAGCGCTGCGCGTTGGCGGCTTCGCCGGTGGCGCTCTCGCGTTGGCGACTGGCTTGGGTGGGTGAAAGGCTTGTTTTAGGGCATGGAGCTTTGGTTTGGGTGGTCGGGCCGCCGGCGGGGCGGCGTGTGGGCGGTGATGGCGAGTACGGCGCTGGGCTGCGTAGGCCTGGGCGGTTGCGGGCGCATTGAAAAGACCGTGTTGCCGCACAAGGTGTACGTCACGGCGAAGCAGGCGTACCTGCGGGACCGGGTGGCGGCGGTGTCGAACCGTACGGGCGAGGTGCAGAACGGCGATGAGCTGACGGTGCTGGGGCATCAGCGCCGGTTTCTGCAGGTGAAGGCGCCGAATGGCGCGGTGGGATGGATTGAAGAGAAGCTGACGGCGGACCAGGGTGTGGCAGATCAGTTCGACACGCTAAAGTCCGAGCATGCGAAAGACCCGGTGATTGCGCAGGCGGTGACGCGGGACGAGGTGTATCTGCATCTGCAGCCGGGGCGGGACACGATGCACTTTTTTCGTTTGCCGGAGAACGAGCCGCTGAGCCTAATTGTGCGGGCGAGTGTGCCGAAGGCGGCACCCGCGGGGTCGTCGGCGGCGACGGCAGGGAAGCCTACTGCGGCGAAGCTGCCAGTGCGCGCGAGTGGGTCTGCGGCCAGGACGGAGGCGGCAGCTGCCGAGCAGGCCGTTGACGCGCCTACGGGACCGCCGGCGCCGGTGATGGAAGATTGGTGGCTGGTGCGCACCAAGGGCGGCGAGACGGGGTGGATCTATGGGCGGATGATCGACGTGACCGAGCCAAACGCGCTGGAGCGGTACGCCGAAGGGCAGCACATTGTGGGGGCGTATGTGCTGGCCAACGTGGATGACCCGGAGTCGAAGATGGTGAACAACGGGCAGCCGGTGACCAGCATCCCGGAATATGTGACGGTGACGAGTCCGTTCAAGGCGGGGCTGCCGTATGACTTCAACCAAATCCGGGTGTTCATCTGGAACGTGAAGAAGCATCGGTATGAGACCGCCTTCCGGGAGCGCAACATCGCGGGCTACCTGCCGGTCACGATTGGGTTGAAAAAGAATCCCTACAACAAGGACGCGCACTTTGCGGATGCGCTGCCGAGTTTCACAGTGAGGCTGCTGCCGGCGGACGCGCCGGTGCCTGTGCCGAACCCGCAGACGGGGCTGATCCAGCCGAAGAAGACGGTGGACGATACGTTGCGGTTGGAGGGCAACTTGTGCCGACGGATTTGGCCGTTGAACCAGCCACCGCCGCAGTTCGCGCACCCGGATCCGGAAGAAGAAAAGCTGGGGAAGGGCAAGAGGCGGCGCTAAGCGGGCGGTGGTTAGAATGGCTCGGGAGATTGGACGTGATGGCGATTCTTCGTGGGTTGGCGTTTGCGCTGGGTGTGTGGTTCGTTGGGGGGTGCGGGGCGGCCCAGGTCGGGGCTCCGTTGCCGCCGGCAGCGGTGGCCGCGAACGAGTTCACCGATCCGTTGCTTGACTCGGGGCCTGATCCATGGGTGGTGTCGTGGAAGGGGTTCTACTACTATTCCAACTCCACCGGAACGAACCTGACCTTGCGCAAGACGGCCGATATTACCGACCTGCGGCACGCGGAGACCAAGGCGGTGTGGACACCCGAGCCGGGACATGCTTGGTCCAAGGACGTGTGGGCGCCGGAGCTGCATCGCTGGGGCAACAAGTGGTACCTCTACTTTGCCGCGGACGCCGGGGAGAACCAGTCGCACCGCATCTTTGTGGTGGAAAACGCGAACGACGACCCAATGCAAGGGACGTGGACGATGAAGGGCGAGGTGAACACGCCGGACGACCACTGGGCGATCGACGCGACGACGTTTGAGCTGCGCGGGCAGCACTACATGGTGTGGTCCGGATGGCAGGGGTCCAAAGACGGCGAGCAGGATCTGTTCATCGCGCACATGAGGAATGCGTGGACGCTGGATTCGCCGCGGACGTTGATCTCGAAACCGACGCTGCCGTGGGAGACGCATGGTGACCTGCCCGGGCGGCACGTGAACGTGAACGAAGGGCCGGAGTTCATCACGCACGGCAGCAAGATGTTTATCGTATTTTCGGCATCGGGCTGCTGGACGGACAACTACGGGCTCGGCGCGCTCGAGGCCAGTGCGAACGCCGATCCGCTGAACGCGAACAGCTGGGTGAAGATTGCGCAACCATTTCTGAGCACCGATGCGGCGTCGCAGGCGTTTTCTCCGGGACATAACGGATTTTTCAAGTCGCCGAACGGCCAAGAGGACTGGATCATCTATCACGCCAATCCAGGGCCGGGCGAGGGCTGTGAGAGCCAGCGGTCGCCGCGGATCCAGAAGTTTACGTGGGACGCGCAAGATCGCCCGGTGTTTGGGGACCCTATGCCACTGGGCACGGCGATGCAGAAGCCGGCGCAGTAGTGCGCTTGTTCAACTGTAGAACGGTGTGATGGCGGTGACGACGGCCTCCACCTCGTCATCGCGGAGCTCGGGGTAAACGGGAAGGGCCAGGACCTCGGCGGCGGCGCGTTCGGCTTCGGGGAAGTCGCCGGGCTGGCCGCCGAGGAACTTGAGGCTGGGTTGCAGGTGCAGCGGGATGGGGTAGTAAATCTCGGTGCCGATGCCCTGGGCGGTGAGGTGGGCGCGGAGGTCGTCGCGGCGCGGGGCGCGGATGACGTATTGGTGGAAGATTGGGGTGGCGCGGGGGTCGATGTTGGGCAAGGTGAGGGCTTCGGGGGTGGCGAGGCCTGCCGCGGTGAAGAGCTGGGTGTAGAGGGCGGCGAGGTCGCGGCGGCGCTTGTTGGCGGCGGGGAAGCGACGGAGCTTGACCTCTAAGACGGCGGCCTGGATGCCGTCGAGGCGTGAATTCCAGCCGATGGGACCGGGCCTGTCGGGGTGGAGGCTGAGGTCGTCGTGGAGGTAGCGTTGGCGCATGCCGTGGTTGCGGAGCGCGCGAGCGCGGTCGGCGGCGACGGGGTCGCGGGTGGTGACGAGGCCGGCGTCGCCGAAGGCGGAGAGATTTTTGGTGGGGTAGAAGCTGAAGGCGGCGGCGTCGGCGAGGGAGCCGGCGGGGCGTCCTTGCCAGAGGGCGCCGAAGGCCTGGGCGGCGTCTTCGATGAGCTTGAGATTGTGCGTTTGGGCGAGGTCGGTGAGGGCGTCCATGTCGGCGCACTGGCCATAGAGGTGGACGGGGAGGATGGCAGCGAAGCGGATGCCGGGGGGGCG
>CAXTLD010000157.1:0-4208 GCA_964245045.1 uncultured Acidobacteriaceae bacterium
TTGTGTATAAGAGACTGGTATGGAAGTGCGGCGAGGGCGTGGGCTGGATGTGAGCGGCGAGCGCGGCTTGCGCGGAGGCGAGCAGGTTGAGGCGGTCAAGTTCGGCGACGTTGGCGTGCGTGGGGGGAACCGTTAGCGAGGGGGACTGGCCGCGGGCGAGCGCCAAGCCGGTGGTGAGTTGGAGAAAGACGCGGCGGGTTGGGCGGAGGGCATTCATAGGGTGTGCTTAGGGGCTTGTCGGGACGGCGCTCTCACGGGGTCAATGACGGAGGCTTACTGGGATACTTTCGGGGAATCCATTGGGTTGGAGCACCACCGTTCCCATGATAGCGAGAAGGGGACCAGGGTTTTTGTGGCGCTAGTTCGCTGCATGTGCTTAGGGGAGAGAGGTTGCACCGTAGGAGCGGGATGTCGGCTCTGAGCGACAGTAGGTGCTTTGTACCAGTTGGGCCGATATGCTTGAGCTGCTAGCACTTACAGGCGTTGTAGAAAATGAGGGTCAAAAGCCGGAGTGCGAGTTGCTTGGAGACCTGATGAAGTTGGAAATTGCCTTTCTTTGTTGCTTTTTTGCAACTATGACCATGCCGGCGGTGGGGGATGCGATCCCCTACAACAATACCGGGCAGATTGCCCCGTCGGTGGTGACGTATGCAAGTTCGAGTTCCGGGGTGGGCCTGTACTTTGCGGGTAGCTCGGCGGTGCTCGACGATAGTATCGACATTTATGACGTAACTACGGGGTATGACAGCGGCAACCTGCTCGGGAACCACACGACGGCCCTGGGCACAATGGTGAAGGTCGGCACGAGCCCTGGGGAGATCAATGGGGGCGATCAGCTGGTGCTGTATATCGACTCGCCGGATGGGCGGTTCGCGTCTGTGGCGAGCTACAGCGCCGATGGCGTGAACCATGCGTACATCACGCCGTTTTCCGCAGGAATGCTGGGCAGTACCTTGGTTCCGGCTGGACTGTATGTCGGGATGGAGGACCTGCCGAACGGGATTTCGGACTTCGACTATAACGACGACACGTTTGTGCTGACGGGCTTGACCACGGTTACCCCGGAGCCCGGTTCGCTCCTGTTGGTTGGGACCGGGATGCTGGCGGCAGTGGGGGTGTTGGGCCGTCGTCGCAAGTCTGGTGTACCGGCATAAAGGAACGGAAGGTGAGGCGTAGGGCGAGTGCGGTTTGCATTCGCCCTTTGCTTTTGGGCGGATGTGGGCTGTGTGGCTGTGACCTTTGGGGGAGGCTGCGTTCCGTGATGGCCCGAAGTGAGACATAGGGTGGAGACCATGTGCCACTAGTGTCGGTTTGTATCCCACTTTGGCTCTGTAGAGGTGTACTTACGGTCGATTGTGAATAGGCGGCGCGTGGGTATGCTCGGTCTTGTTGCCGCTTCGATCGAAGGCAGGTCTGGCAGTCATGCAGGCGCTCGACGGCAAGCGAGACGTGGAGACACTTGCATGACGCGTAATCGATTGTTGATGCTGGCTCTATTGCTGGTTTTGTTGCACCGAACGGCGTTGGCCGACTCGATCCCCTACGCGAATGTGGGCACGATTGCACCGCAGGTCTCGTTGTACGCGACGGGTAACGGGTTGACTGCGTTTTACCTGGGAAGCACGGCGGCGTATGAGGATCAGATCGAAGTGTACGACGTTCAAACCGGCTATAACAGCGGCAAGATCCTGGATAACAAGTTGAATGCGCCAGGAGCCCAGGTGACGATTGGGACGGGTGCGGGGCAGATCCGTGCAGGCGATCAGCTGATTCTGTACATCGATTCACCGGCTGGGCGTTTCTCGTCAGTGGCGGCCAATAGCGCGGATGGGATCAATCACGCGTATATCACGCCCTTCGCGGGTGGCTCGTGGAACTACACCCAGATACCGGCCGGTCTGTTCGTGGGAATGGAAGACTTGGCCCGTAGCAACTCGGACCTGAACTACAACGACGACGATTTTGTGCTGACCGGAGCGAGGTCCGTTACAGGCGTGACGGCCGAGCCGACCTCGTTTGTGTTCCTCGCGACAGGCTTGCTGGGTGTTGCCGTGTTCAGGCTGCGGCGGAGCGAAAGCTGAGGTGAGATCGCCCGTCAGGACGGCGGCAGTTGGGAGCGATCCCAGCCACCGCCGAGGGCTTTGACGAGATTGATGGTGGCGTCCATGCGACGGCGAAGGATGTCGAGGTCGTTGCGTTCGGCGCCGAGGGCGCTGGTTTGGGCTGTGATGACCTGGAGGAAGGTGTCGACGCCACCGACGTAGCGGTTGTTGAAGATGCGTTGAGATTCCAGGGCGGCGTTGGTGGCATTGCGCTGCTGGACGGACTCATTGGCAAGGACACGGAGGGCGACGAGGTTGTCCTCGGTTTGCTGGAGCGCGTCGATGACGGTCTGTTTGTAGACGGCGGCATTGCGATCGAACTGGGCGAGGGCCTCGTTCTTGATGCCGCGGCGACGACCGCCCTCGATGAAGGTGTAGGCGATGCCGGGGCCGAGTGAGTAGACGACGGAGGAAGGGGAGAAGATGGACTGAAGGCTGGCGGTGCTTTGGTAGCCGGCGGAGGCGCCGAGAACGAGTTGTGGATAGAAGGCCGATTGGGCGATGCCGATGGCCTCGTTACCCTCCTGGGCGCGACGTTCCGCGGCGGCGATGTCGGGGCGGCGTTCGAGCAGCTGCGAAGGCAGGCCGGTTGGTAGTACAGGGGGCTGTGTGTCTGGGGGGAGCGGACTGAAGGGGATGGTAAGCGAGGCGGGCGCCTCGCCGAGGAGGCTGGCGATGGCATGTTCGTACTGGGCGCGGATGATGGCCTCGTCCGAAGCGGCGACACGGGCGGTCTCGAGCGCGGTCTGAGCTTGGGTGACATCGGCCTTGATGGCGACGCCGCCGCGGTAACGGTTGGTGGTGATGCGGAGGGCCTCCTGGTACTGCGCGACGGTGTCGTTCAGGAGCTTCTCTTGGGCGTCGGCGATACGCAGCTCGAAGTAGTCGATGGCGAGCTCAGTTTGAAGGGAGAGCAGGACGTTGACGCGGTCGGCAGCGGTGGCCTGGGACTCTTCTTTGCCGGCGGCGATGTTACGGCGCACCTGGCCCCAAAGGTCGACCTCGTAGCTGAACTGGACGGGAAATTGCAGGGTCTGGGAGGAGCTTACGGGCTGGGCGGGGTTGAAGTAGGGGCTGTTGGGGTTGTAGCGCTGGGTGGTGTTGAACGTGTTGATGCCGAGGGTCGGATAGCGGTCGGCTTTGCGGATGGTAATCTCGGCCCGGGCGGCGCGGAGGTTGGCGTCCGATTGGCGGAGGGATTGGTTGGCCTGCTCGACCCTGGGCTCGAGCAGGTTGAGTTCGGGATCGTTGAAGATGGTCCACCAGGTGCCGCGGGGGATGGCGTCGATGGGTTTGGCCTGCGTCCACGAGGTATCGCCGTCTTTGAAGGCGTTCGGGCCGAGCTCTTTGTAGGCGGGCGGGACAGGGGCGGTAGGTACGACGTACTTGGGGCCGACCTTGCAACCGGCTAGGATGAGGATGAGGGTGAGGGCGAGCGGCCAGCCTGGGCGGTTGTAGCGCTGTGAGAGGCCACGGCGCACCTTTGTGCTGAGGGCCCGGGTGAGGCGGGTTCGGTCGACGCAGCGGGGCATTACCGGTTGCCTCCGCCGATCGGATGGACGCCCTGGTTGGAAGGGTCGTGGCCTTCGCTGGCGGATTTGTCGGCACCAGCCTCCGGTGTGTTGCTGAGGCGGACGGGCTGGCCTTCGGCGAGGGAGTCGGCGGGGTTGAGGATGACCTCGTCCCCCGCAGTGAGGCCGGTGGCGATCTGGAGGGTGCTGCCATTGTCCTGGCCGATGGTGATGCTTTGGAGGTGGACGTGGCCGTTGCGAAGGAGGCCGACCTGAGGTCCCTGGGCGCGGAAGAGCATAGCGTTAGCGGGGATGGAGAGTGATTGATGGGCTTGCGGGAGCCAGAAGTGAACGAAGGCGTAGGCGCCGGGGAGAAGTTTATGGCCGGGGTTGGGCACATCCACCTCGACGTTGAGGGTGCGGGTGTTTTGGTCGATGGCCGAAGAGTTGCGGGCGACGGTGCCGGTGAAGGTCTGGCCGGGGTACTCGTCGAGGGTGAGGGTAGCGGTTTCGCCGGTGCGGATGGCGGGGGCGTAGATCTCGGTGAACGCCAAAAAATAAAAAAAAAAATCAATTGAGGCGATGCGGAAGAGGT
>CAXTLD010000158.1:0-4198 GCA_964245045.1 uncultured Acidobacteriaceae bacterium
GGGTAGCGGCAGGGCGTGTCGCTGCGGGCTTGGTCGCCGGCTCGGCGTTGGTGTCGGCCTCGTCCGTGGTGGCAGGCGCGGTAGATGGAGGGGTGCGATGAACTGGCTTGGTGGCAGCCGTCGTGGCCGTGGTCGCGGGCGTTCCGTCGAGGGTAGAACCCGCCGCGGGTTTGGCGATGACGCTTGGAGAGGGCGTCGGTTCGGGGGTGACCTCGGAGAGGGTCAGCGGGGTGGGGGCGGACTTCCGTCCCATGTTGTAGCCAAAGCCGAAGAAGCCGCCGCAGAGCACGGCCAGGCCGAGAAAGATGGCGAGGATGGAGCCGGTGCTGAGGGTGAGCTCGCGCTCGTGTTTGGGGATCTCTTGGTCGTCGATGAGGTGATGGTCCATGGCTCTCTTACGTGTCCTTTGGGCCGCGGCGAAGCCGGCTAGAACCGGAGGTAGAAGCCGAACATGGGCTCCGAGGTGGAAGCACGCTTGTTGATGGTGAGGTAGTTCTGGTAGAAGTCCGGCGCGGTGTAGAAGAGCTGCCGGAAGCCGACGCGAACGCCGAAGGTATTGCCGATCAAGTCTTTTTGAACGCCGAGGTTGTAGTAATAGGCAAGCCGGCCTTCGGTGGGTGCGCCTTCACCACCGCCGCGCGTTGGAGCGAAGCGCAGGCCGCCGACGCCGGCCGAGGCGTAGGGGCGTAGGCCGAGCACGGTGTAGGGTGGCGTGATGAGGTAGCCGAACGTGAACTCATCCGCCTGCGTCTGGATGGAAAGGGGCTGGACGTTGAGGTTTTCGGTGTACCGCGAGTAGCCGCCGTTAAACTCGGCGCCGAGGTAGGGCCTGGGGGTATAGCGGATGGTGACCAGCGCGCCGACGGTGTTGGACGGCGACAGGTACACGCTTTGCCCTTGGTCGTTGGCTGGGATCGTGACTGGGCCCTGCGCGGTAGAGGAGAACTCACCCACGGCCTGCACGCCGAAGTCGACGTGCGAAAGCTGCTGCTGGAGCTTGGTTTGAGCGAGCGCGCGACCTGCCATTGCACAAACAGACGCCGCGAAGAGGAAACGACACAAACGATTCAAGAGGAAGCAGGCTCCGAGCGCTGGTTGCAGCCGAAGTTTAGTGTACCGCCTTCGCCCTACGTGCACGATGGGCAATGCGCGAGAGAACAGCGGCAAGGCCTCCGAGCAGACCGCCGCAGCCGAGGGCTGTCGCCGTGTGCGCAGGGCTGTGGTGGGCAGGCGCGGCGAGCAGAAGCTGGAAGCCAAGCATGAGACCAAGCGTGCTTGCGCCCAAAACGAGCGCCGGAAGCGCACGATACAGATTGAAGGCCAGCGTGATAGCGGCAAGGACGATCACGCAGAGCGCCCACGGCGTGAGGGGGTGCTGGCTCAACGCGGCCGCGCCCAGCAACGCGAGCAGAACGCCAACCGCGCCCGGCACGATGAGTCCCGGACGGTTCAGCTCCAACGCAACCAGGCACAGGCCGACGGTTGCACACAGGAGAGCAAGGTCCGGCGATCGTTGCAGCGCGAGCAGGAGGTTGTGCATGGGCGCGGGAACTCAACGAACGGTCTGGCCGCGGGTTTGCAGCGTGCGTTTCAGGGTCTGGGCGGTACCGTTTTGCGGATCGAGTTGCAGCGCCTGCGAGACCTCGTCCGCGGCGACGCCCAGCGCGTTCTGGGTGAGGTCAAGGCGGGCGAGCACAAGCAGCGCGGGGGCATTCGGTTGTAGACGAAGCGAGGCGATCGCCTCGTCGCGGGCCGCTTTGGGATCGTTGCTGCGCTCGCGGATTTCGGCGAGCCCCGCGTGGGCCGCGGCGCTTTTCGGGTCGGCGTTGAGGGCGGACTGAAATTCGGACTCAGCCTGAGGCAACAGGCCCTGGTTCAGCGACTCCCGGCCGAGCGTGCTGTACTCGGTGGCCTGTTGCGCCGGGGGCTGGCCGGCCATGCGCGCCGCGCGCAGCTGCGAAAGTTGAAACGAGGCCTGACGGTAGCTGGTTTCGGAGTAGTTGCGCAGGATACGCTCCACGGGGCCGAAACCCTGTGCGTCCGTGACTGGCAGCTTAGAGCCGGGAGCGGCGGCTTTGAGTTGCCGCTGGAGCTCGGAGGCCTCGTTGTCGCCGGGCTTAAGCGTGAGGGCGGTGGCTACCTCTTTCGAGGCGTCCGCGGTGTCGCCCCGGCGAAAGAAGGCCAGTGCAAGGTTGTAATGAAAGTCCTCGTCCGAGGGATCGGCGCGAGCGGCTTGCTGAAAAAGGGCGACCGCGTCCTTGTTCTGACGGCTGAGCGCGACTCCCTCATCGTTGACAACCTCGGGCAGGGGGAGGCGATCGGCGACGAAGGCGAAGGCGGTCTGGGCGCCGGGGTAGTTGGTGGTGTTGAAGCGGGCAAGTCCCAGGTAAAAGCCCGCCTCCAGGGCCAGTGGGTTGTCCTGGGGCACCTTGCTGAGGGTGGCGGCGGCGTCGGCAAAGTTGCGGCCGGCGTACTGCTCCTTGCCGAGGGTCAGCAGGGCGGCGGCGTAGTTTGGCGAGACCTGCACGGCGGCCTTGAGGCGTGTGAGACGCTCAGCCGGGGAGGCCGCGTCGGTGCCGCGGATGTAATCCTCGAACGCCGGCAGCGGGACGGCGCCCGGGGCGGCGACGAAGGTGCTTTCGGCCACGTTGAAGTGAGGGTCGATCGTGCGGGCGACCTTCCACGCGATTGCGTTCTCTGCGTCAAAGAGACGCGGCAGCTCGGCGGAATCATCGACCGGCGGCGAGAGCCGGAGACCATCGACCGAGAGCGCGCGGGCTTGCACCTGGATGCGGTTTTCGGCGACCGTGTAGGTGCCGAGGATGACGAAGTTGGCGTCGAGCTGGCGGGCGATTTGGATGGTCGTGGCGCGGGAGGGACGAAAATCCTTGGGGAGGCCGAGATGATCGTAGGCGAAGGTGCGGTCGTCGCGCGAGATGGTGAGGAAGCCGGAGGTGTTCAGCCGGCGATCGAGGGTGTCGGGGAAGCTGTCGCCGATCCAGTTGAGGGACGGGTTGCCGGAGCGGTTTTCAAAGGGCAGAACGAGGACAACGTGGCCGGCGGGTTGCTGGGCGGGGAGACGCAGCGAAGGGATGAAGATCGCCGCTAGAAGGATAAGAGTCGCGGAGAGCTTCGTGCGGAACTGCATGGCTCAATTATAGGGAGTTTGAGGTCTAGGTTAGTGGGCGATCGGGGTGGTGGGGAGATGGGGATTGGATGTGTCCTGGAGGAAGGTGAGCGCGGTAAGCACGACCTGAAGAATGAGGGCGAGGGCAATAAGGAAGATGTAGCCCTCGAAGTGTGGATTGGTGAGGAGGCCGTGGATGGCCAGCGTGGCGAGTGCGAGTAGGGCAAGGCAGCCGACCGCAACGACCGGGCGAAGCGGCGCAAACTGACGAGCGCAGAGGACGACCAGGGTTATGGCTGCTTGCGCGACAATGGTGGCCGCGATGGCCTCGTGACCGGCGATGTCAGCGTGATGCAGGAGCATGTCCATGGCGCCGAGCCAGAGCCCGCATAGGGCGGTGAAGGCGCAGACACAGGCGAGCAAGGGGCGAATGGGCGCGTGCCGGAGTGCCAGTCTGGGGACGAGGCTGAGGAGTTGGCGGAGGTACCAGAGGTTGGCGGCATGCTGTCCTTGGGCGGAGCGGTGGTCCGCGTAGGCTTCGAACAAGTCGCCGGAGACGGTGTCGCGATCCCGTACAGGCAGCACCGCGCGCAGAAGGCGCTCAAAGAGGGGCGGGGGCGTTGCGGGCGTCATGCAGGAATCTCCAGGGGCCAGGATTTGCCTTGCCACAGCTTGTCGAGGGTGGAACGGGCCTGGTTGAGAGCGGACGCGCCGCTTGCGGAGACACGGTAGAAGCGGCGTGGGCGACCGCCGCGCTCGGGCGTGCCCCCGTCCACGCGGGAGGTGAGCAGGCCTTTGGCTTCAAGACGGTCGAGTGTGGTGTAGACGGCGCCGGCAGAGACGGAGCGTTCGCGGTCGAGGGTGGCCTCGACAGCGCGCAGGACGGTGCGGCCGTAGGCTGCGTCGTCGAGATTGAGCACAGTCAGCAGGACAACTTGCTCGAACGTGCCGATCAACTCCGCCATGCCTACATTGTAGACATCACTCTGTGCGCAGTCAACAGAGATCTTTGGCCCCTAGTCGAGCGCAGCGAAGGGAGCTGAAAGATCGAGGCTGATGGGGGTATTGGGG
>CAXTLD010000159.1:0-4196 GCA_964245045.1 uncultured Acidobacteriaceae bacterium
CTCTTCCCAACACGGGCCGCACGACCTCCCAGCTCGGCTTCGGCTGCTCCAGCCTCATGGGCGCCATCGGTCGCAAGGAGTCCCTTGCTCTCCTTGACCACGCCTACCACGCCGGCATACGCCACTTCGACGTTGCTCCGATGTACGGCTACGGTGCTGCGGAAGCCTGCGTAGGCGACTTCCTCGCCCGCTACAAGGATGCGACTGTCACCACGAAGTACGGGGTTCCGCCGCCACCCAATCAAGGCCTGCTACGGGTTGCACGCCGTGTTGCCGGTTCGGCACTCGCCGTCCTGCCCGGCGTCAAAGCACGCCTCGCCAGCGCCGCCAACGCCGTTACTGCCGCCGCCCCCAAGGCACCATTCACCGCTGCCGCTGCCCGCGCTTCCCTCGACCGCTCCCTCGCCGAGCTCCGCACAGAGCGCATCGATCTCTTTCTCCTCCACGAAGCCGAAGCTGCCGACCTGACCGATGACTGTCTTCTAGAGCTCCTCAACGACGCCGTCGCCGGCGGCAAGATCGGTGCTTTCGGCTGTGGCTCCAGCGTCGACAAGGTTCCCAGCCTCCTCGCCCACAAGCCCGCCTACTGCCCGGTCCTCCAGTTCGAGTGGTCCGTGCTCGATGCGCCTCGCGGCCCCTTGCAGGCCTTCACCCTTCACCATCGCTCACTGACGGCCCACTTTCAGCATCTTGAAGCCGCGCTCCGCCGAGAACCAGCAGTCTGCAAGCGTTGGTCCGCCGACACCGGCACCGATCTCGCCCAACCCGGCAACCTCGCTGCCCTCATGCTGAAAGCCGCCCTCGTGCTCAACCCACAAAGCATAATCCTGGTCTCTTCCCGCAACCCCCATCACATCACTGAAAACGTACGCGTTGCCAGCGATCCCACCCTCATCGAACCCGCTCGCAAGCTCTTCACCTTGGCCCAGCGCGAAGCCGCCTCCATGCTGGCCGGAACCTGACGTTTTGCTTTTGTCTCCAACGCCGCTTTCGTTGTCACTTCCGAAGGGAACTGCAGTTCGCCCCCGCTCATGAACATCCTGTCGTATGTCCACCTGCGCAACATCTATCGCTCAACCGGTGTCGGCCGCGTCGCCCGTGAGCTGACCGAGCATCTAGCCGCCCAGCCCGGCAACCGTGTCGAAATCCTGGCCGATCGCTTCGATCACGCCAAGTTCGTACCCAAAGTCGGCGAACCCTGGACCGGCTACCGCTATCACTTCTTTCCTCTCGACACCTCGCGCCAACAGGCCCTCTGGTTTCTCCTCAACACGCCCAAGGCCGAAGACTACTGGCCCGAAACGGACATCGTGTACTGCACCGCCGAATCCTACGTACCCGTCCGGCGCGCCAAACTCGTTATCTCCTGCCATGACGCGCAGCACTTTGAGCCTGGCGTCCATCGCCTCACGCCCTGGCTCGTAAAGCAGCGCCTCAAGTGGAAGCTTCTTTTTGACCGCCTCGCCAACACGGCCTCCATGTTCCACATGATTTCCCACTACTCCGCCGAGCGTACAGCGCACTTCTTCCCACGCATCGCCGATCGGCTGCGCGTTATTCCCAACGCCGCCTCAGTCAGCTTTTTTCTGCCGCCCACAGACGCAGGCAAGCAGGTCCTTCACCAGCTCGGCGTGGCGAATAAGCCCTTCATCCTCGTTCCTGGCGGCCTGCAACATCGAAAGAACGCCGATCTCATCCTAGACGCCTGGCCGCACATCCACCGCCGGAACCCAGACCTCAGCCTCGTCGTCATAAACCATCCGCATCCTATGTATGTCGACCGCGCCAAAGCCCTTGGGCCATCGTTCATCCTGGGTGGCTTTCAGGAAGAGCCGCAGCTGGTGGCCCTGTATAACGCCGCACAGCTCGTGTGGTTTCCCACTCGCTATGACGGCTTCGGCATGCCCGTCATCGAGGCCATGGCATGCGGCACCCCCGTCATCAGCTCCAATACTACGGGTATTCCCGAGGTTGCCGGCGACGCCGCGCTCCTGCTCTCACCTGACAAAATGAACGACCACATCGAAGCCGTTACGGGTCTGCTTCACGACGCGCCGGCCCGTTCCCATCTCAGCCAACTCGGCCGAGAACGCGCCGCCCGCTACACCTGGGCCAACTCCGCCCAGCAGATGGCCGACGCGTTCAGGCATCTCTTTTGAGAGCGAGCGGTCCCGAGCTGCGGTTTGTAGGTGTCGCGGCCTATCCGGATGCGAAAAGTTGCTTTTCCGGAGACCGGGTGAGTGGTTCCACCTGCGCCGTACTCGGGCCGGTGCCCAAAGGCGAGTCTACTCGTCGAGGGTAGAGCCGATCGCGCAAGCTCAGTGCTGGAAGTTCTACCAGCTTGGTAAATAAAGCACCCAGGCCAATGCCCGCCGCCCCTGGCGCAAGCGCAGTCCACACCGCCGCTGCCCAGGGAGGCAGCCGGACGGCAACCGCCATCGACGGCGCGATCACCGCCACGTGCCACAGGTATATGCCGTAGGAGTACACGCCGATCCACGCCACTGCGCGATACACCAACGGGCGTTGCTGCGGCGAAGGCCGATATAGCAGCATTAGCAGCGCGACCCCTAACAGGTCAGCGGCGTCCCACCCTAGCGACGCGGACCAAGGTTTTTCCGTCTGGAAGCGGAGAAACAGCAAGGTCGCGAGCAGAACGACGGCCCACACCCACCGGCGTGCCTGCCAGCGGCGAAACACCTCCGGCCGGTAATGAAACACCATGGCAAGGAGTACGCCATATAAGATGCCTTCGATGCGGGTGTGCGTACGGTTGACGACCTCGTAGCCGTGCTGAGTCAGTAGCATTCGCCCAGTCACGACCGCGGCGCACACCCCTCCCAGGGTCCACCCGATTGTGCGAAGGCGCACACGCGCCCGAGCCGCCCCAGCTAACCCCAGAGCTAACAAAAGGTAGGCGTGCTCCTCTACCGCAAGACTCCACGTGTGCGGGATCCCTCCCACGTAGTTCTGGATATTCAGCAAATTGCCCCAAAGCTCATGAACAGAACGATGCCGGGTGAGTAACATTAGGGCGAGGAACACATAGTACTGCGGCCAGATTTTGAAGCCACGCCGTATCAGAAATCGACGGCTGTCGATGCGGCCTTTCAGTTGCCGCTCTCGGATGAGCAAACCACCCACGAGAAACCCACTCAGAACAAAGAAGATGTCCACACCCGCCCAACCAAAGTTGGGGAAGCCCAGAACTCGCAGGGGGTACGACATCCAGTGCACCGGGGCATGGAAGTCCAACACAAGCAGGATGGCCACACCGCGGAGAAAGTCGAGTTCGATCTCGCGCGTGCGTGGCCCTAACGCAGCGCGCTTGGCGAAACGCAAGTCGACACTGACCACGTCACTGCGATTGGCTTCGGCCTCGGCGGCAAACACGGGTCGGCTGCTCTCCACGACGACACAGCGGGCCAGAGCGAATGCAACTTGCCGCAAGCACCACGTCTGGCCGTTTCTTGCCTTTGAGTCTATACGTGACCTTTCGCCTACGGAATCACCAGGACGATGTAGGCCCAATTTCCTTTCCGTACCTCAACGTGCGTTACTTAAGATTTCCAGAGAGCGCCGCGACTACACTCTGCTTCATTCCAGGACACTCCGCCCCACTCGCATGCCCCGGCTCGCACTTCGAGCCGCGATAGATCTCCTAGCCGTACAATCGCTGGAGTGGCTCACCCTGT
Organism: uncultured Acidobacteriaceae bacterium; assembly: GCA_964245045.1. Classification (GTDB taxonomy): domain Bacteria; phylum Acidobacteriota; class Terriglobia; order Terriglobales; family Acidobacteriaceae; genus Granulicella. Next base: position 3,696 of record CAXTLD010000159.1, read on the forward strand.
TCTTGTTCTTCATGGCGGCGCCTGGGCCATGCCCGACGAGGCCGTCGAGGCGCACCAGAGGGGCATCGGCTGCGCCCTAAGGGCAGGGTGGGCGGTGCTTTCGCGCGGCGGTTCCGCACTCGATGCCGTCGAGTCCGCCATCACCGTTCTCGAAGACGACGACACATTTGACGCGGGCCTCGGCGCTTTTCTCACCAGCGACGGTCGTGTCCAACTTGATGCGCTCCTTATGTCCGGCCAGGATTTGCGCGCGGGCGGCGTTGCCTGCGTCGAGCGCCTTCGCAATCCGATCCAAGCAGCGCGACTCGTGCTAGAGCGTTCGCCACACGTGTACTTCGTCGGCGGGGGCGCGGAAACCTTTGCCGCCCAACAGGGCATGCCTCTGATCGACAACGCCCAGCTCGTCATTCCGCGCGAGCGGGCCCGCCTCGAAGCTTTCCAGCACGCCCAGGCAGCCGGCTTGCCAGACAGCACCTTCTCCGGCCTGGCCCACCCTCCCAC
>CAXTLD010000160.1:0-4103 GCA_964245045.1 uncultured Acidobacteriaceae bacterium
GGGTGGGGGTCGGTGGTGAAGTCGAGGAGAGTGCCGTCGTCCGCGAGGGTGAGGAGCGGGTGCGGGAGCTCGCGGGAGGCGAGGAGGAGGTGATTGGCGCGGAGGGTGGGCATGGGTGTGGTCTTGGGGACGTCCTGTTTGGGGCAAAGTATTCAGAATAGGTGCTTTACCGTCGGACTTCGGTGGTTACGCACCATTGTATGTGTCGGGCTTTCAGCCCTCGGAGGTCTATGGGCGCAACCCTGGGGCTACGCCCCAGGCTGTTATGTGACGCGCCCTTGGCGCTTTGACTTTAGTGTAGGGGCGTGACTGGTAAATCTGCGCAATGGAGCGGTATGGATTAGGCTAGGCCGGTTGCCGGATGCGGCGTTGGCTGTGTAGCCATTTGCTCAGGGAGAGGGCGGTGGCGACCAGGCAACCGAGGATAAAGACGATCATGCACCAGCGAAACGGGGCCGATTGCGCGATGGCGAGGACTTGCTTGCCGAAACGGAGCGCGAGCCAGGCGAGCAGGGCGAAGCGGGCGGCGCGGGCGAGTAGGTTCACGACGAGGATACGTGAGATGGGGTAATGGAGGGCAGCGGCGGCGGCGATGATGACGGTGTACGGGAACGGTGGTGGAGCGAGCGCGCCGGCGGCGATGGACAGGGCGCCGTGGCCGTTGATCCAGCCGCAGAGACGATTGAAGACGCGCTGCCCGGCCATCTTGCGGATGCGCTCTTCGCCGAGCTTCTTGGCCACCAGGGCGAGCGCAAGGGCCCCGAGCGTGGAGCCGACGGCGGCGGAAAGGACATAGATCCAGACGTCGTGGCGCTTTTGGGCGACTAGACCCACAACGACGAGGTCATTGCCGAACGGCAGCACGAGGAACGAGGAGTCGAGCATGCCCATGACCAAAGGGCCAAAGAAGTTGAGGTGAAAGATGAACGAAAGGAGGGGGCCAAAGAATTTCATGTGGGGCTAGCGGTTGGATGCATGTGCGGACATGTTGAAAAGCATACGTGAGTTGAGAGAGCACATTTGTGTGACGAAGATGATCTGAGTGGGGGCGTATTACTTTTTGCCGACCGGCATGGCGAGCTGCTTCTTCTGGGTGTCGAGGAAGCGACGGAGGCGGTCCAGGGAGCGAGCTTTGCCGAAGACGAGGAGCGAGTCCATGAGCGGCGGGGAGTTGAGGCTGCCGGTGATGATGGCGCGTAGGAGCATGAAGTTTTCTTTGACGGACCAGGCTTTGGCTTCGCCGAGCTGCTTCATGGCGGCTTCGATGGCGGGGCCTTCCCAGGCGGTGGCTTCGAGGGTTGTGAGGAGGTCGGCGGCGAAGGCGAGGGTGTCATCGGGGGTGCGCTTTTTCGGGAGCCAGGTCGACTCGGGCACGGGTAGCTCGTCGCGGAAAAGGAAGCCAGCCATATCGCCGACGGCGCCGAGGGTATCGATCCGGGTCTGGACGAGGGGGGCGACGGCGCGGAGGTAGCGGTCCGAGAAGACGGTTTGGCGGAGGGCGTTGAAGAAGGCGTCCGGCGAGAGCTTGCGGAGGTACTCGCCGTTGAGCCAGCGGAGCTTGACGAGGTCGAAGACGGGACCGCCGAGGGAGATGCGGCTGAAGTCGTAGCGGGCGAGCATGTCCGGGAGCGAGAACATGTCGCTGAGCTTCATGTCTAAATTTTTGCTGGCGATTTCGGCCTCGGAGGGTTGCGCCATGCCGCCGCCCATGAGGCCGAGATAGTTCAGCAGGGCCTCGGGGAGAAAGCCGGACTCGCGGTAGAAATTGAGCGAAACGGGGTTTTTGCGTTTGGAAATTTTGCTCTTGTCGGCGTTGCGCAGGAGCGGCATGTGCCAGAAGCGGGGCAGACCCCAGCCGAAGGCCTGGTAGAGGAGGACGTGTTTGGGGGTGGAGCTGATCCATTCTTCGGCGCGGATAACGTCGGTGATGCCCATGAGGTGGTCGTCGACGACGTTGGCGAGGTGGTACGTGGGGAAGCCGTCGGACTTGAGAAGGACCTGGTCGTCGACGTTGGCGTGATCGAACGTGACGTCGCCGCGGAGTTCGTCGCGAAAGGTGGTCGCGCCTTCGGTGGGGACCTTGAGGCGGACGGTGAAGGGCTTGCCGGTGGCGAGGTTGGCCTGGACTTCGTCCGGGGTGAGGTGGCGGGAGCGGCCGTTGTACTTGGGGGGCTGTTTGGCGGCGAGTTGGGATTTGCGCTCGGTTTCCAGCTCTTCGGGGGTCTCGAAGGCGCGGTAGGCGTGGCCTGAGGCGAGGAGTTGCTCGGTGTACTCGCGGTAGATGGCGGTGCGTTCGGACTGGCGGTAGGGGCCGTGTGGGCCGCCGACGTCGGGGCCCTCGTCCCAGGTAAGGCCGATCCAGCGGAGGGCGTCAAAGATCATCTGCTCGGAGGTGGGGACGAAGCGGGTGCGGTCGGTGTCCTCGATGCGAAGGACAAACTGCCCGTTGCGCTGGCGGGCGAAGAGGAAATTAAGCAGGCCGATGTAGGCGGTGCCGACGTGCGGGTCGCCAGTGGGCGACGGGGCGATGCGGACGCGGGTGGTGCGGGTGGTGTGGGGCGGTTCAGGCATGGTCAGCTTTATGCTAGCAGGCGTACGATTGTGGTTGACCAGGTTGGTCAAGTGGGGTACAGTTTGGTTTTGGGGGTGGAGATGACGACGAACTTGTATGAGGCGAAAACGCAGCTTTCGCAGTTGGTGGAAAGGGCGGCTGCAGGCGAAGAGGTGATTATCGCGAAAGCGGGCAAGCCGATGGTGAGGATGGTTCCAATTGTGGCGGAGGAGCCGAAGAAGCGCAGGGTTTTCGGAGGCAATCTTCTTGGTGTGACGTACATTGCGCCGGACTTCGACGAACCGGTGTGGAGCGACAAAGAGCTGGAAGAGATGGGTCTGGCTTGAGCGGATATCTGCTGGACACCCATGTGTTTTTGTGGATGGTGATGTCGCCGGAGCGGCTTTCCGCAGATGTGCAGCGTACGTTGGAGTCGCTCGGGAATGAGACGTATCTGAGTGCGGCAAGCGTGTGGGAGATCGCGCAGAAGCGGGCTGCTGGCAAGCTCTTCTTTGATGGGGAGGTAGCAGTCACCATGGACCGCCACTTTGTGCGAGAGTTGCCGATTCGAGGCACGCATTGCGAGGTGGCGGCCGCCCTGCCGCGACATCATAACGATCCGTTCGACCGCCTGCTGATCGCGCAGGCGAAGGTGGAGTCACTGATCCTGATGACGCACGACGCTGTGATGACGCGGTACGATGTGCCGGTTCTGCGGATTTGAAAGAGGGGGGACCCTGCATCACGCAATCTTTGCGCCGTATTGCAGTCCCGCTAAGAAAGTTCATGTGGGAGTATGACTGCCATGCTCGTTCAACTCGAAGAGCTCCGATTGCATCTGGTCCAGTACCGCCAAGCGGTGGACCAGATCTTATCTTCGGATCTCACAAGCCCGCAGAGCTGGCGAGTGTGTTTTTCGGAGATCTTGATCTGCACGTCACGGCTCTATCTTGACTATTTGCTGGTCACGAAGGGTCTACCCGAGCTTGAATCCCTTGCGTTCAAAAGAAGCAATACGGGCCTGACATCCACGGATAGTGGTCGTGAGTTCGAGCTTCGCTTGAAGCTAGGGAAGAAGCTCGACTCGTTAGCCGGATGGCCGGGGTTCGTGGCTCAGAACTCGTTTTCAAAACTTACGGCGCTTCGCACAGTGCAGGACTATATCGACAGCTTCTCTCTGCACTTGCCTGAGATATACGAGGAGACGTTTCGAGTGGAAGCGTGCACAAAGAGCTTCCTGACTAATCAGGATAGTTCAGCTCTCGCACACGTCTCTGTGGGGCTTCAGCATCTTGGAAGGAATCATGCCAGCTTCGTGCTTCAAGCGCTGGAATGGGCAGCTGACGAGGGAAGCTGGGACGAGACCCCTGCAGTCTCCGCACGCTGAATCCATGCCGTGTCAGCGCCTTCAAAGCCCGCTGCTTCGCAACGGGATCAAGAGGACACACCACCCCGGAGCAGATGGTGTGGAGTAACCGGAAGTCACCGAAGGGAACTGAGGACGACACGGGGCTCCGCTCAGAGCTGGGTTGGCGGGCCTGCGGGTGGGTAC
>CAXTLD010000161.1:0-4098 GCA_964245045.1 uncultured Acidobacteriaceae bacterium
CAGCACGGCAGCGCGGAAGACCTCGCCCCCGTAGTGCAGGCCGCCCTCGCCCAGACCACGCCCACCCGCACCGTGCCGCCCAAGCCCGCCGCAACCCGAAGACCCTAAGAACGGCAAGCCTTAACGCCCAACACCCGCCTGCGAACCCACAAACCGCCCCAAGTAAAACTCAAAAAAACGATCCGAATCCGACGCCAAACACACCTGCGCATTCGGCACCCCGGGCGTCTCCCGTGTATATCCATCCGCCGTCACCACCAGATGCAACGGCGTCATCGGGCAAAGCTCCGGCTTGATCGCATACGCCACAGCCACCGCGTCAAACATCGTCGGCGTCACGTTCTTGGTCCCTCGAGACCACTGCAGATACAGCAGCGCCAAGGCATCCGTTACCGGATCGCTCTGCGTGAACAGCAGCTGACGCTTGCCCTCATCCAGCTTCAGCTGCGTCGAGTCGAGCGGCAACACATACAGCGGCACCCCCGAAGCAAAGACCGCCTGCGCTGCCGGAATGTCCATCGCAATGTTGTACTCGGGTTCCGGCTTGGTCGGCAGCAGCGGGAAATCGTCGTCGTAGCCCACGCGAACCGACCCGCCCATCAGCACAATGCGCTTCAGCTTGCGAAACGTCTCCGGGTCACGACGGAGCGCATCGCCCAGATTCGTCTCCGGAGCCAGCGCGATCAAGGTAATCTGCCCCGGGTAGCGCCGGATCGCATCCAGCAAAAACGTCACCGCGTCCGGGTGCGGGCGTTTGGGTCCGCGCTCCGCCCAGCGCGCCTGCGAGAACGCGCCCTCGCCCGCCTTGTGTTGCTCGCGGCCTACCGCCACCCGGATGTCGGCCCGCCCCGCCTCCGCCAGCAGCCGGTCAAGCATATGCGCGCGCAGCGCCGTATTGCCCCAGGCTGCGTTCACGCCGACGATCTCCAACTCAGGGCTCTTCAGCGCCAGCCCGAGCGCCAGCGCGTCGTCCAGGTCGTCCCCAATGTCGGTGTCGATGATGACCTTCTCCGGTGCGGGTCGCGCGGCGGTGGCCTGCGCCGCGGCGGCGTCAGTCATCACCAGAGCCAACCCGCAGCCCAGGGTCAGCAAAGGCCAGTGTTTACGCCAAACAGATCTCATGCACTTCCATTCTCCAGCAAGACAGCACCAAGGGTCGAAGAGAACCCACACCCAAAGCCGCCCCATCGCGCCCTTAGCGTAACCTTAGCGCCCCCGCGTGAGCGCTTTCGCTATGCCGTGTTTCTCGCCGCGCAACCCCGCCCGTGGCAACGCACTCCCAAGGTTATGCACGTCTCCGCTCGCCCCAGAACCACCCGCTTGATGAACCTTCTCCTCTGCGCCGGTCTTTCGGCGTCTGGCTGCTCCCACAAACACACCGGCGCCCCCGTCGTGACCTCCTCCGGTCGCCTCATCGATCAAAGCTGGATCTCCGCCACGCAATCCTGCTGGCCCGACCTCGCCAAACAGGGCTACACAGCCGACGATGTTCGTCGCAACCTCGCCAACCTCGACGATTTCCATAATGCGTACCCCGTCTACACCGCCCAGACCCACGCAGACATGGACAACATCCTCGGCAAACCGCTCCAAACCGGCCCTGACCCCGACATCAGCAAGCTCGCCCACTCTCAATACCCGGTCCTCACCCGCGGCCAGGCCGCGGCCGGCACCGTCCCCCAGATGGCCGTCGTCCAAAGTACCAAGGGCATCGCTCCACCAGACGCATTCTGTTCGGTCCAGCCCGGCATCCCGCAAGGCTTCTCGAAGTAACATTGTGGTATGCCCGACGTATCCTTCACCGTAGACGGCAAAAAGCTCACCGCCCCCGCGGGCACCCTCCTCATCGACGCCTGCAAGGCCGCCGGCATCGAGATCCCCGCCTTCTGCTATTACCCCGGCCTCTCGCTCCAGGCCGCCTGCCGCATGTGCGTCGTCCGCATCGAAAAAATGCCCAAGCTCCAGACGGCCTGCACCACCCCGGTCGCCGAAGGCCTGGTCGTCACCACCGAGTCGCCCGACATCGCGCAGGCCCGCAAGGCCACGCTGCAGCTGCTGCTCGGCAACCACCCGCTCGACTGCCCCGTCTGCGATGCCGGCGGCCAGTGTGAGCTGCAGGACATGACCTTCAAGTACGGCGCCGGCGAAAGCCTCTACGCCGAGGCCAAGAATCACCGCGAAGAGCAGCAATGGTCGCCGGTCGTGTTCTTCGACCGCCCCCGCTGCATCCTTTGCTACCGCTGCGTGCGCATGTGCGGCGAGGGCATGGACGTCTTCGCGCTCGGCATCCAGAACCGCGGCTCCGCCTCCGTCATCGCGCCCAATGTCCCCGCCTCTCTCTCGCCCGACGACCTCGCCCGCATCGACTGCGAACAGTGCGGCATGTGCATTGATGCCTGCCCCGTCGGCGCGCTCCTCCCCGGCCCCTACCGTTACAAAACACGCCCCTGGGAGATGAACCACACCTCCACCATCTGCACCCACTGCGGCGACGGCTGCAAAACCACGCTCGGCGTCCGCCAAACCGCCGAGGGCGGCGTCATCATGCGCGGCGACAACCGCGACAAATCCGGCATCAACGGCGACTTCCTCTGCAACAAGGGCCGCTACGCCTTCGACTTCACCAACGAGCCCGACCGCCTCACGCAACCGCTGATTCGTAAGCACGGCAAAGGCTCCCCGCTCACCCCCGTCAGCTGGGAGGAAGCCCTCACCTTCGCCGGCAAGCGCCTGCGCGAGCTCCGCGATACCCGCGGCCCGAACAGCATCGGCGTCATCGGCTCCAACCGCACCACCAACGAGGAAAGCTACCTCCTCCAGAAGTTCGCCCGCACCGTCCTCGGCACCAACAACATCGACCACCACCGCACGGCCGACTTTGTTACCCTCGCTACCGCCTTCCAGGGCACGGAAGGCCGTTACGCCTCGCAGCGCGACGTAGCCCAAGCCCCCGCCCTGCTGCTCGTTGGCGGCGACCCCACCGAGCGCTCGCCACTCACGGCCTGGAACATCCGCACCAACGTCCGGCTAACCCGGGCCAAGGTCTACGTCGCCAACACCGAGCCCATCAAGCTCCGCCGCCAAGCCAAGGCCTTCGTCCAGGTCGCGCCCTTCGGTTACGGCAGCTTCGTCAGCTATCTCGCCGGCAACGACGCGGAGGCCGCCGCCGCCTCCGTGATCGCCCAGGCCGACGAGCTTGCGACCTTCCGCCAAGCCGTCCAAAACGAGCCGGACCTCGTCGTTCTCGTCGGCAACGAGCTCCGCGACGGCGAACTCACCCGCCTGATCCAGGCGCTGCCCAACGCCAAGTTCGCCTGCAACGCCGACTACGTCAACTCCCGCGGCGCCAGCGATATGGGCCTGCTCCCGGACATGCTTCCCGGCTACCAACCGCTCACGGGTTCTGCGCTCGCCACCGAGTACGCCACACCTGGTTCCCCATCTTTGCGCCCAACGAGCGCTAAGGTGGGTTCGCAAGACGCCGCCAACAACGCCCTCACCCAACCCGGCCTAGACCTCCTCGCCATGTTCGACGCCGCCCAGGCCGGCGACCTCGCTGCGCTCTACGTCGTCGGTGCCAACCCCATCGCCCGCTTCTCGGTCGACCCCAGCGCCCTCGCCAATACGTTCACCATCGTGCAGGACCTCTTCCTCACCGAGACCGCCCAGCTCGCCGACGTGGTCCTGCCCGCAGCCAGCCTCTACGAGAAGGCCGGCTCGGTCACCAACTCCTACGGCGACCTCCAGCTGATCCAAAAAGCCGCTGACAAGCCCAGCACCCGCCCGGACTTCGAGCTCATCGTCCGCCTCGCCGACAAGATGGGCCACCCCGTGGCGCACCTCGTTCCCTTCGGCAAAGGCGTCCGCGCCGACCTCGGTCAATCCCGCGGCGCGCAAACCGGCGAGGCCGACCGCCACGCCGTCTGGCTCACTGCTAACAACCTCGAACCCAAACTCTCGCCCTTCGACCCCTTCGCCATCACCGACGAGATCCAGCGCCTCGTCCCCGGCTACAACAAGCTCCGCCGCCTCCAACTCCTCTCGGGCAACGACCAGCACCTCACCCCCGCCGCGTCCGGCCTGGTGCGGATTGACGAG
>CAXTLD010000162.1:0-3999 GCA_964245045.1 uncultured Acidobacteriaceae bacterium
CCACCATGCCCGCCGCCCCCGTCTCCGCCAGCCCCAAAACCGCCAAAACAACGCAGGATCCCGGCGGCCTCCAGCCCGGCACCTACACCGTCCGCCTCACCGTAAGCAGCAAGGCCTACACCCAAACCGTCAACGTAAAACCCGACCCACGCCACCTCCCCGCCGGCGCCGAAGCCCCTCTCGAAGACGGCAACGACGACCAGTAATCACCACCACCTTTTCTTTGTCCTCCCGAAGGAGGCTGCTGCCGTCGCTATTGCTGCCGTACCTCCGCCCTTCAAGGAACACACGTCGGCGCTTGCGCATGCGAAGGGCCAAATCTGGCAGGCTGCCCAAAGACGCATACGGGCAACCCAGCACGGGGTCCAGCAGGGAAGGGGCATGGCTTCAGCCATGCCATAACCGCGGCCATGCAAACGCGGCTTTAGCCGCTGAGGTAAGTTTAGAGACTGCATCGGGACCCCCCAACCTGTTCGAGCCGTACCATACCTAGCTCCACCACCGGCGGCTTCAGCCGCGAACGCCGGCCCGATCGGGCCGAAAGCCACATCACCAACCGCCCACATCGTTCCCAGAAAGGCCCTCCGTTGACCGCATCCCGCAAACTCGCTCCTTCCTTGCTCCTGCTCGCAGCCGCCGCACTTCCCAACGCGCCCCTGGGGGCCCAGGTCGTCCCCGGCGAAACGCAAACGCCCGGCCCCGTGCAGAACACGCAGGCCAAACCGCAGGCGGCGGGGAAGGGCAACAGCAACCAGGGCGGTCCCACCCAGCCCACCTCCACCCAACCCAAGCCTGCGGGTCCTTTCGCCGGTGTTGAATTTCGCCAGATCGGCCCCTTTCGCGGCGGGCGCGTCGGCGCGGTCACCGGCGTCCAGTTCCAACCCATGACCTTCTACTTCGGCGCCACCGGCGGCGGCATCTTCAAAACCACCGACGGCGGCATCCACTGGACCCCCGTCGCCGACGGCCAACTCAAGCTCGGCTCCGTCGGCGCCATCGCCGTTTCCGACTCCGACCCCAACATCGTCTACGCCGGCATGGGCGAGGCCGACCTACGCGGCAACGCCTCCCACGGCGACGGCGTGTACAAGTCCACTGACGGCGGCCACACCTGGAAGAACGTCGGCCTCGTCGACACCCAGCAGATCGGCGCGGTCAAACTCGACCCCAAAAACCCCGACATCGTCTACGTCGCCGCCATGGGTCACATGACCGGCCCCAACCCCGACCGCGGCGTTTTTCGTACCCGTGACGGCGGCAAAACCTGGCAAAAAGTCCTTTTCAAGTCCGACCACGCCGGCGCGATCGACCTCTCCATCGACCCGCTGAACTCGCAAGTTCTCTACGCGTCCATCTACCAGTTCGACCGCAAGCCCTGGACGTTCAGCTCCGGCGGCCCTGACTCCGGTCTCTGGAAGTCCACCGACGGCGGCGATACCTGGACCGAGCTCAGCCGCAACCCCGGCATGCCCAAAGGCCTCCTCGGCCGCATCGGCATCGCCGTCTCTCCGGTGCGCTCGGGGTCCATGTGGGCCATCGTCGAAGCCGAAGAAGGCGGTGTCTTTCACTCCGACGACGCCGGCGCTACCTGGGCCAAGGTCAACGACCAGCGCGACGTGAAACAACGCGCCTGGTACTACTCACGCATCTTCGCTGACCCCAAGAACGAAAACACCATGTACGCCCTCAACACCAGCTTCTACAAATCGGTCGACGGCGGGCACACCTTCAAGCCCATCGCCACCGGCCACGGCGACAATCACGACCTCTGGATCGCGAACGACGACCCAAATCGCATGATCGAATCCAATGACGGCGGCGCCAACGTTTCCTTCGACGGCGGCAAAAGTTTCTCCACCATCATGAACCAGCCGACGGGACAGTTCTACAGAGTGGCTCTCGACAACGACTTCCCCTACCACCTCTACGGCTCCCAGCAGGACAACACCAGCGTCGAGACAGCCTCTCGCGGCAACTCCGGCACGGTCACGGAATCCGACTGGCACCCGGTCGGCGGCGGCGAAAGCGGCTGGATCGCCCCCGACCCCACCAATTCCCGCTTCGTCTACGGCGGCTCCTACGATGGGCTGCTCACCCGCTACGACCACCTCACCGGCGGCGAACGCAACATCAATCCCTGGCCCGATAACCCGATGGGCTCCGGCGTCGAGGCCATGAAGTACCGCATGCAGTGGACCTTTCCGCTGCTCTTTTCGCCGAACGACCCCAAGCTCCTCTACGCCGGCAGCCAATACCTGCTCGGCACCCGCGACGAAGGCCGCTCCTGGCAGGTCATGAGCCCCGACCTTACCCGCAACGACAAATCCAAGCAGGGCCCTGTCGGCGGCCCGCTCACCAAGGACAACACTGCCGTCGAGTACTACGACACGATCTTCACCGTCGACGAGTCGCCGCTCCAGGCCGGCCTCCTCTGGGTCGGCTCCGACGACGGCCTCATCCACCTCACCCGCGACGCCGGCAAGACTTGGGTCAACGTCACTCCCAAAGGCATCCCGGACTGGATCCGCATAAACTGCATCGCCGCCTCGCCCTTTGATCCCGGCACGGCCTACGTCGCCGCTACGATGTACCTCCAGGACGACTATCGCCCCTTCCTCTACCGCACCACGGACTTCGGCAAGTCATGGAAGGTGATCACCACCGGCATCCCGGCCAACGATTTCACCCGCACCATTCGCCCCGATCCCAGGCAGAAGGGCCTGCTCCTTGCCGGAACGGAAGCCCACCTCTATCTCTCGACCAACGACGGCGACTCCTGGACACCCTTCCAACTCAACCTCCCGAACGTCCCGATCACTGACATCCAGTTCCAGAAGCGCGACGATGACCTCGTCATCGCCACGCAGGGCCGCGGCTTCTACGTTCTTGACGACATGCCGCTCGTCCGCGCCATGCCCAACGGCAAATTGCCCGACACCGCGGTGCACCTCTTCCCACCCAAGGAAACCTACCGCTACATCGGCAGCGGTGGCTTCGGTGGCGGCCTCGGCTCCAACCCCAATGCAGGCAAGAACCCACCCACCGGCGTGGTGATCTACTACAGCCTGAACGCCAAACCCACCTCCGACGTGGTCATTCGCATCAAGGACACCTCCGGCAAGCTCGTTAACGAGCTCATTTCGAAGCCCGAACCCAAAGAACCCGATACGCTGGAAGAAGACGAAGGCCGCCGAGCACAGCCCAAGCCCACCACCAAACCCGGCCTCAACCGCTTCGTCTGGGACCTCCATTACACCGACACCGTGAAGTTTCCCGGCATGATTTACTGGGCCGCCAACACCCGCGGTCCTGTCGTCGCCCCCGGCACCTACACCGTTGAGCTCACTGCGGACGGCCACACCGACACCCAAACCGTCCTCATCAAGCCCGACCCGCGCGTCAGCGCCACGGCCGACGACTACGGGAAGCAACTCGACCTTGCGCTCCAAATTGCCGACCGCGTCAATGCCGCCAACCAGGCGGTCCTCGACATCCGCAGGCAACGCAAGCAGCTCGACACCTACGCGGCCGTTGAAAGTCCCGCCGGCTCGCAGCTCGCAAGCGAGGCCAAACGCATCGCCCAGGAGCTTACCGCGGTAGAAGAAGCCCTCTACCAGACCAAGCTCCGCGCCAACGAGGACGCGCTGAACTTCCCGATCAAGCTCAACAACAAGCTCGCCGCCGATCTCGCCGTCGTAGAGCAAAGTGAGGTCGCGCCCACCGAACAAAGCCAACAAGTTTTCAAAGACCTCAGCGCCCAACTCCAGCTTCAGCTCGATCAGCTCGCCGCCATCGATACCAAAGACATCGCCGCCTTCAACACTATGGTCCGCGAGAGAAACATCCCCGCGATCACCGTACGTAACAACAAATAACAGCCGGCCATCTCAAACAAAATCCCTAGGACGTGTCATTACCCGCACGTTCCTGTCCCAAAACAGCACAGCCGCAGCGTGATTGGGGTACCCACCCGCCAGCCACCAGCGCCCACCCCAGGAG
>CAXTLD010000163.1:0-3925 GCA_964245045.1 uncultured Acidobacteriaceae bacterium
CTGAAACATCGGTTAAAAGTCCAGGCGTGTTCAACTCGCCGTGGGCGCCGGTAGAAAAGTTGTAGCCGCACACCTCGCAAAACGCAATGTCGTTCTGCTCGCGCAGCGTGCCGCAGTCCGGACAGATCTGGGGCGACCCGAAAGTGTTCACCCCGCCCACAGCCGGCGCGCTCGCCCCCGCGGCTCCCGCCATCCCAGCCATCTTCGCGCCGCACTCCGAACAATAATCTGCCTCCGTAGAGGTGTGTCCCTTCGGGCAAATAAGCATCGCCGCTTCGTTCATCATCCCTGCACCGTCCCTCACGACTTCGCGATGCGAGCCGTCTTGGTCGACCGCGTATCCAATGCCATCGAGTCCTCTTTCGCCACGCCCGCCTTCAGCCGCACCGTGCCCCGCTCCGCATCCTCGACGTCCACCACGCGGCGCAGCAGCTTGGCCGTGTCCTCGTTGCCGGAGTTGTGCGCAATCTTCACGGCCCTGCCGAGCAGCGCCGTTGCCCTCTCGGTGTCGCCATGGGCCCGCGCCTCCAAGCCGTCCTGGATCGACTGCGCCAACTCCGCTTGCCCGGTGTAGTGCGCCACCCTGCGGTCGATCTTGGTCGACTTCGCGTCGTCGTCGGTCCACACCGCCAGGATGCGCGCTTCGGCGATCTTAGTCTCGACATTGTTGCTGGTAACGATCAGGCTTGCCCGCCCGGCAAGCACCTCATCGCCTACCGCGCCGGGCGCGACCTCAATGCAGAAGTGAAAGTCACGGCTTTCGCTCGCACTCCACGCCCCGGTCGGGTACTCCCGCAGCTGCGGCTTCAGCACACGCGCGCGTGCGGTCAGGTCCACGATGGCGGGGCTGACCTCCTTGCAAAACTTCACCGTCGCGCCCAGTGGCGTCCACAACCGCAGCGAGACATCGCTCACGGTCTTCGCCAACGCCCGCTCCAGCAAGCTGCGGAAGTCCGCCTCGATCTCGCCGGCGGACGCGATGATGTCTACCGTTCCCAGCAGTTTGCCCGCAATTGTGCGCAGTTGATCCACCTGCCAGTCCGTGCCCACGCCGCGGCAGTCACACTGAAACACGCCCTCGCATTGCGCCAGCACGGACGCCAACGGCGCAGCATCGCCCGCATCGTTCTGCCCATCGGTCAGCAGCAATGCCTGGCGAATGCCGCCAGCCTGCGTCCGTGAACGAAACTCTTGGAGCGCCGAGCCCAGCCAGTTGGAGATGCGCGTGCCGCCAAACGCGCGCATGCCATGAATGGCCTGCAAGGCGCGCTGCTTCGCTGCAGCGTCCGCGCGCGCCACGGGGCATAGGAGGTGTGCGCCGTCCGACCCGGCCACCAGAAAGAAACTGCAATCCTCGGGCAGCATCCCCACAAGCCGCTGCAGCGCCTGCTTGGCCGCGTGCATCTTGGTGCCTTCCATCGATCCGGACACGTCGCACAGGATCGCGAGCACGCGCTCGCCGGAGGGAGCGCCGCCCGCGCCCTCGCCGGCGGTCACGGTCATGATGGCGTGCACCTCCCGCGACCCGGCGGGGAGAAACTCGTTTTGGAACGTTTCGGCCTTGAACTGACCCGGCATGAAGCTTCCTTTCCTCTCATCTACGCAACTTGGCGTTGCTTGGTTCAGCAAATGCTCGTCGGCTCGCCCGGCGACTTGCCAACTTGCCCGAAGCGCAACACCGCCACGGTCACGTTATCGCGCCCGCCCTGTTCATTGGCAAACGCCACCAGGCGGCGCGCCATGGCGAGCGCCGTTTCACCCTCGTGACCGGCGGCAAGTTCAGCCAACAACTCCGGTTCCGGCGTGTAGTTCCACAGGCCATCGGTACACAACAGCAACAGGCCACCGGCCTGGGCGCGATAGTACGCAATCTCAGGTTCCGAAGCCGGGTCCGCATCGGCTCCAAGCCACCGTGTGATGGCATGCGCTTGGGGAGCGTCGCGGGCCTCGGCCAGCGTGTACTCGCCCGACGCCAGCGCCTCCGTCAGCCACGAGTGGTCGCAGGTCCAGGCAGCCGCCCCCTGCGTATCGATCCAATACGCGCGGCTGTCCCCTGCCCATCCAAGCGTGATCTCGTCGCCCCGCACCAGCGCCGCAAGGGCAGTGGTGGAGGGCACATTTTCACCCGCGTCCGACGCCGCATGCTCGCGCATGGCCGCAAACGCGTCCGCGAAGGCCCTTCGCAAGATGTCTTTCGGATCACCCGGCACACCCCCGTGCAGCGCCTCGCGCAGGCTCGCGGACAGCACCTCCGCCGCGAGCGCCGAGGCCACCTCCGGATGCCGTGTGCTGGACACGCCATCGCACACCACCAGCGCGTAGCCGCCAGCCTCCTGCACCAGCGCGAACCGATCTTCATTGCGCTCGTGGCGCAGACCGCGATCGCTTACTGCGGCAAAGTCGTCCGAGAGCGCCTGCTCGATGTGGTCGCTGGGTGGCCGACGCACGCGTTTGCCGCACTGGGTACAAAAGCCGTCCTCGTCCACCTCGGCCCCGCACAGGCACGCCTCAGCGCCGGACGGCGGCCTCGCGGGCGCACCGAGCCGCGCGCCGCAGTTCTCGCAGAACACATCGTCGTCCGGCACCTCCGCCGCACATCCAGAGCAGATCATTCGCCGTCCTCCGCCGCTTGTTCGCGCATCGCTCAGGTCAGGGTCCGTGGCCGCACACGGTTGGCTTCATCGATCAGGCGAACCCGCTCGCCCCCACCCGCAAACCGCGCCAGGGAGCGCAGCGAGCTCTCTAGGCCCACACGCAACGGTCGTTCCGCCAGCGGCTGACCCAGAATCCTGGTATTGCCGTCCGTGTTGCGCGGCCCCTTGCCGAGGCCGGCAACCGCGGCCGCAAAGACCTCACGGCTCAGCGCAAACCTGTCCCGCCCATCCATCGGCAGAGCCTCCGCAATCGCCGCTGCAGCGAGCACATCGTCCAGCGCGGGCGCGGCGCCGTTGCCGTCCAATAGGGCCCGAATCGCCTCCACACGGGCTCGCACATACAAGGCCGACGAGGGCGGGATTCGATGCAGCGCCGCAACGGCCGCCTTGCGGTCTCCGTTCGCGCGCAGGCAGCGTGCCAGGCCAAATACCGCGGACACGAAGCCCGGGTCGACTGCGGAGACAAGGTCGTACATCTTCGCTGCCAGCGCGCGGTCGCCCGCCAGCTCAGCCGCGATTCCCAAACCCAGCTTGGGCGCCAGGTCACCCGGAAGATCGAAGTAGGTCTGGTCGAACAAGCGACGCGCCTCCGCCGCCTCGCTGCGGCGCAGATGCACATGAGCCTGAAACCAAAGCACACGCCAGTCCCACGGGTCCTCCGCCCCTAGCGCCCTTAGGATCTGCTCAGCCTCGCCCAGTTCCCCTTCGCCGGTAAGCGTCCCTGCCAGGCGCAGCCGAGCTTCGCGCGACTTCGGGAACTGGTGGCAGGCCAGACGCAACGCCGCCAACCGGCGGTTGGCGTCGACAAGCGTCAACGCACTTGCGACCGCCTGTGCGCCCGGGTCGTCGCTGTCCGGCGTTGGGACGGGCAGGTACCGCGCGTCCGGGGCGACAGGCTCCATCGCATCTCCGGCATCCAGCGCCAGCAGATCAGCGCCGAAATCGGCACTGACGCCGGGCCGCGGCGTCCCCGTCTCGCGCGACACCACCTCCCGCAACACGCCCAGCAATTGCTCGGCCATCTCGTCTGCTGCCGCGAATCGGTCATCAGGCTTTTCCGCCGTGGCCTTCAGTAAGAAACGGTACAAGGACTCCTGCTCGGCAAAGAGCGGCTTTTCCTGTGGCCCGGGCAACGTGTACCGATGCTCCCGGCCAAAGCCGCTGATGTCGGCAAGCAGCACCGCAAGCGAGCGCCCCACCGTGAACAGGTCCGAGCTCGGCGTCGGTCCCGCGCCGGCCTCGGGCGCGCTGTGGCCCACCGTGCCGTAGAT
>CAXTLD010000164.1:0-3883 GCA_964245045.1 uncultured Acidobacteriaceae bacterium
CCATCACCAAGCCCGAGATCGCCACAAACACCTTGCCCCCATCCAGCAGGTCGGGGTGGCCGTCCTTTAGCGCCGGGTCAGTCAGGAAGCTGTGTACCAGCATCAAGGCAGCCGACGGGTACACCAGCCAATGCAGATTCCGCCAAAGCCGGCGCCCAAGCCGCAGTCGCCACAGTGATGAAACAAGCACCACCAGCAGCAGATACACCGCGACCGCGCCCGCAAGATTGAGCTTGGGTTGCAGGTACGAGTGGGTCGGCCACAACACCTGCCCGAGGCTGAAGCGTGGCGAACGCAACAGTAGCAACACCGCCGGGTGGGCCAGCACCAACCCGATCGCCAGGTAGGCGGTCCAGCGATGCAGCAGAAACAGATCGATGCGCCGGTGAGGCCAAAGCCGCACCGGGCTGTAGCGAAGCGCCATCAGCAGCCCGAGCAGGAGATTCACCGACACTGTACCGATGGCGCCCAGGCCGAGGTAGGAGCACAGATCAAGCAGGGTCATGGTGTGCTGCCCTGAGCCTAGCGGCGAAGGCGCTGCGGTTCAAGCAGGCGTCCTCGCAAACCCATGCAGACGCCAATCCGGCCCTGCTATGTGCTACCGTGAGGCCAGACCCTCGCCTCGAACGTCTATCGCCTAATACCCACTTCCTGTGGAGGAAGCATGTACCGACGCACCCCTCTGCGTACCGGCATCGGCATTGTCGTACTCCTGAGTGCGCCGATCCGCCCCGTCGCGCAGACCCCCGACACCGCCACCGTGGACGGCGTCGTGGTGGACGTGACGGGGGCGGCCGTCCTCGACGCGCAGGTCACCCTTACCAATCTCCAAACCAACCTGAGCCGTCAAACCAACACGGACCGCTCCGGCCGCATCCTCGTCGCCGGTGTGCCCGCCGGCAGCACTTACCGCGTCTCCGTAACGAAGACCGGCTTCGCCCCGGCGCAGGTCGAGCGCCTCGCCCTGGCCGGCGGCACCGTCGCCAGACTGACGCTCCAGCTGCGCGTCGCCGGCGAAATCTCCACCGTCCACGTCACCGGCGCCGCGGGCGACCTCCGCATCGATCAGCCCCAGCTCGGCATCCAGCTCAGCGATCGCCAGGTACAGGACACCCCGCTGCCCAGCCGTCGCCTGACCTACCTCCCGTTGCTGAACGCCGCCAACCGCCCCGCCATCAACCAGGGCGACATCTTCCTGAACCAGGCCCTCTTCACCACCAACGGCGCCGGTCGCCGTCAAACCTGGTTCGAGATCGACGGCTCCAACGGAGTCGATATGTGGGGCCGCCAAACCATCTTTACCAACATCCCGCTTGCGGACGTCAGCGAGATGGCCGTGCTCACCAACAGCTTCTCCGCCGAGTACGGCGGCAGCACCGGCACCGTGGTCAACGTGCTCACCCGCGCCGGCGCCGATCGCTTCCACGGCCAGCTGCTGGAGCTGTGGCGTCCGGCGGGCCCCGAGGCCCACCTATCCGGCTTCACCCAGACCAGCGCCGGCAGCGGCAACGACCTCACCAGCGACACGCTCGGCCAGACCGCCGTCGCGCTGTCAGGCCCGGTCGTTGGCGACAAGACCCAGTTCTCGCTCGCCGGCGAGTTCAATCGGCAGACCCGGGCCTCGCCCGTCACCTCGCCTCTGGTCCCGGGCAGCTTTGTCGGGCGATACCGCGGCTGGCTCGGTCTGCTGCGCCTCGATCACCAGATCGACAGCAACAACCACGCCTTTCTGCGCGCCAACTTTGACAGCTTCTTCGACACCAACCCCAACGGCATCGTCGGGGGCGCGTCCCTGCCCAGCGTGGCGCGCACCTTTCGCCGCCGCACCTTCGCCGCCGTGCTGGGCGAAACCGCCGTGCTGGGCCCGCACCTGCTCAACAACGTGCGCGCGCAGTTCCAACTCGCCTCCCCCATCACGGCGTTCGACCCCGTCGTCTTCGGCACCCAGTTCGTCGTGCCCATTCCCTCCGCGGGCACGTTTACCTCCGGCACCTCGCAGTCCGCGCTGCTCATGAACCGCCAATACGAGCTCGCCGAAACGCTTGCCGTCGAGCGCGGCCGTCACCACCTCGTCCTCGGCGGCGATGCCGTCGCGGCGCACAGCGGCGGCAACAGCAAGGAGTTCGGCGGCCCGCTGTTTCTGGGGCGCTTCACCTACAACACCTGCACGCAGCCCGTCGCCGTCTGCGAAAGCCCCGCCTTCCTCAACAACCTCAGTAACGTCGCCAACTACCAGCAGAGCTACGGCAACGCCACCTACACGGTCGACGATCAGCTATGGGCGCTCTTCGCCCAGGACGACCTGCGCGTCACCCAACGCCTCACCGCCAACCTCGGCCTCCGCTACGAGCGCCAAACTTTCACCGACGCCACCCGCAACTTCGCCCCGCGCATCGGCCTGGTGTATGACCTAAGCGGACACGGCGGCCTCGTCTTGCGCGCCGGCTTCGGCCTCTACCACTCCCAAATTGTCGACAACGCCTTCGCCAGCTACGCCCTTGGCGAGCCCACCGGCGTCTTCACCTACACCGCCACGCCCGGCCAGATCGGCTTTCCCACCAGCATCGCCGCCGCGCCGCTCCCTGCCTTTCCCGCCGGCGCCAAAGCGCCCATCCGCAGCCTCTACGTCCGCCCCGGCCAGCCCGCCTACCTCAACCAGTTCTTCCCCACTTCCACCCTGCCCAACTACCCGTCCGGCCTGCTGAACCCCTACTCCGAGCAGTGGACCGCCAGCCTCGAACAGCGCCTCGCCGCCGGTTGGCTCCTTTCGCTCGACTACGTAGGCACCCACACCCTGCGCATCAATCGCCCCCTTGACGTCGATAGCCCCACGCCGTTCCTCCGCACCGCCCAGGGCCAGACCCGCTCCGCCGCCGCGGCCAACTGCACGCGTCCGTTCTGGGCGGCCTGGTACGCGCAGCGCAACCTCACCTGCACCGCCGCCAACCTCACGCCGCCTCCGTACAGCGTCATCCAGACCGACGTCCCAGACGGCTACCTCCACTACAACGCGCTGGACCTGAACCTGTCCCACCGCTTCGCCCACGGCGTCTCCCTGCTCGCGAGCTACACCTGGTCGCACACCCTCGACAACGTCGACCCCGACACCACCGCGCAAAACCCCAACGACCCCAACCTGACCGGCCACGCCGAGTACGGCGCCGCCATCTACGACCAGCGCCACCGCCTCGTCGTCAGCGGGAACTATTTGATCCCGCGGCTCCGGATCGAGTGCGGCGGCGTCGGCAGTGCTTCCAGCGGGCTCCCGTTTAATTACGTGACGGGCACCACCAACAGCGGCGACCCCGGCGCCACCGCCGACCGGCCCGTGGTCAACGGCGCCGTCGTTGCGCGGAACGCAGGCCGCGGTAACGGCCTCTACGCCGTCGACCCCTACCTCAGCCGCAGCTTTCCGCTCGGTGGCGAGCGCGCGCACGTCGACCTCCGCGCCGAAGCCTTCAACGTCCTCAACCACGCCAACATTGTCGGCTACAGCGGCACCTACGGCAACGGCCCGGCCCCCGCCGCCGGGCTCGGCACACCGCTCGCCGGCATCACCAACCAGCTCCCAGCGCGCCAGCTGCAGTTCGCTGCCAGCCTCAACTTCTAACCCGGCCTCCGCCTTGCCCTTTGTTTTGTCATTCCCGAAGGGAATCTGCGTCATTCCCTTTACCGCTGCAGCCAACCTGCTTTCTCAACCCGCAAGGAGCCACACCCCGCATGAGGATCGCCCTCCACCGAACGCTCAAGGCCTCGACCCTCCTCCTGGCAACCGCCGCCCTGCCCATCGCCGCCCGCGCCCAGGCGCCCTCCCCCGAGCCCATGTTCTCCGCCCTCCATTGGCGCGACGTCGGCCCCATGCGCGGCGGTCGTACCTACGCCG
>CAXTLD010000165.1:0-3862 GCA_964245045.1 uncultured Acidobacteriaceae bacterium
GAGCATGCCGGCCCCATCCCGCACGATCTCCGTCCCCTGATCGGCAATCGCATCTACGGGTGCGACGATTGTCTCGCCGTCTGCCCCTGGAACCGCTTCGCCCGCGCCTGCCATCCCAAACTCGCCGCCCGCGAAGACCTCAACAGCCCCACCCTCGCCGAACTCTCCACCCTCGACGACCCCTCCTTTCGACGCCTCTTCGCCGGCGGCCCAATCAAACGCATCGGCCGCAACCGCTTGGTCCGCAACGTCCTGATCGCCATTGGCAACTCAGCCGACAAAACATTACTGCCCCACACAATCCGCCTACAATCCGATCGGGACCCGGTCGTATCCGAAGCAGCCCGTTGGGCCTCCGACCGCCTCAACTTGGGCAGCCATAAATCATCCAACGCGGCAATCTGCTAGGCTACATGCTTGTAAAACGCAGTTTCACCCTTTCCGGTCATCGGACCAGCATAGCGCTGGAACCGGAGTTCTGGGTGGCTTTGGAAGCCAAAGCGCATCGAGAGCAGCAGCCTGTCGGCGCACTCATCGCCGAGATCGACAGAAAAAGGAACCCCACCGACCCGCTTACCTCACGTTTACGTGTTCTTGTTCTCGTCGACGCGTTAACTTCACGGAAAGGTGAGCCCGGCATCATCCGCGACGGGTGAAGAAACCACCCGCAACCACAGGAGAAATGCTGTGATCACAACTCAGAACGACACCAGCCTCGCCTCCCTCAGCCCGATGATCATCGCCGACCGTCTGATCACCCTCGCCCAGCAAGCTGATCGCGCCGGCTACCGCGACACCGCCTCCAGCCTCGTCAACCTGATGTACTCCGTCCTGGACAAGCCGCACCCCGCCATTCGCCTGAGCTGACCAGTCCGCCGCGAGAATGGCGCGGGGTAAGTGGTGCGATGCCGTCGTGAACGCGTCAAACCACCTCGCCCGCGTCCATCCGCGCCAAGAAACCGGCCGCTTGCGCCCGCAATTCTTCTTGCCGCACTCGGCCCATCTTGGCCCAACTTCGCAACGGCATCGCCATGCGTGGATTCGGCCCGAACTGGTCCGCATGACGGGCAATGAAGTCCCAATACAACGCATTGAACGGGCACGCCCTTTCCCCTACCGCCGCCTTCACGTCGTAATGGCATCCCCGGCAGTAATCGCTCATCCGGTTGATGTATGCGCCCGACCCGGCATACGGCTTGCTCCCCATGATCCCGCCATCCGCATGCAGCGCCATGCCACGCACATTCGGCATCTCAACCCACTCGTACGCGTCCGCATAGACAATCAAGTACCACTGGTCGACATCATCAGGATGCAGCCCGGCCAGCAGAGCGAAGTTGCCCGTAATCATCAAGCGCTGGATGTGATGTGCGTAGGCATGTCTCTTCGTGTCAGTAATCGCGTGATGCATGCAGTTCATCAGCGTCTCGCCCGACCAATACAGCCACGGCATCCGCCTCGTCGCTCCCAGCCCGTTCAGATGCCTGTACTCCGGAACCTTCAGCCAATAAACTCCCCGGACATACTCCCGCCAACCAAGAATCTGCCGCACAAAGCCCTCAACCGCATTCAACGGCGCATCGCCCCGCCGCCAAGCCGCCTCCGCCGCCCGGCACGCCTCCAGCGGATCGAGCAACCCGGTATTCAACGACGTCGAGATTAGCGCATGAAACATCGTGCTCTGCCCGGCCTTCATTGTGTCCTGCCAGTCGCCAAACAGCGGCAACCGGTTCTCGATGAAGTCATGCAACGCCCGCGTCGCATCCGCCGCCGTTACCGGCAATGCGAACCCATGCGTATCCCCAAAATGGTTCGCAAACCGCTCCGCCACCAGCGCCATCACCTCCGCAGTGATCTCGTCCGGTGCGAACCGCGGCACCAGTGGCGGATTGATTTCCTTCGGCAGCGGCTTCCGGTTTTCCGGATCAAAGTTCCACCTTTTCCCCGCCGGCTCCCCATCAGCCATCAATAGGTCGTACCGCACCCGCATCTCACGGTAGAAAAACTCCATGCGAAGCCCCTTGCGTCCCGCCGCCCAAGCCCGGAACTCTTGCTTCCGGCACAGAAACCGCGTGTCATCCCTGATCTCCACTTCCAGCCCGGCCGCCTCCTGCCAGCCGCGCATGTCCTCCTCCAGCCGCCATTCCCCACACTCCGTCGCCACCACCCGCTCTGGCCGGTGCCGCGCCACCGCCCGCAACACCTCCCCCCGCAACGACTGCGTGTTCTCGGGATCGTCGAGCCTCACGTAATCGACCCGCACCCCCCGCGCCTTCAACGCCCGCGCGAAATGCCGCATCGCCGACAGCACAAGCACGATCTTCTTCGGATGATGCTTCACGTAGGTGCACTCGCTCATCACCTCCGCCATCACCACAACATCGGCACCCGGGTCGAGGTCCTCCAAGGCCGACAGCCTCCGGCTGACCTGATCCCCCAGCACCCACCGCAGCACGCGAACCATCCGATCAACCCCCGTTGCAGACGGTCCCGCGCCCGCCTTTACGCACACTTACAATCACCACGCCCCTGCAACCCCAACACTTACCAACCTGAACCGCCGACCGAAGTCCGCCCACACATCGCCACCTCAGCTTGCGGCCCGCACCGCGCGCGGGCAGTCTCCAGTTATGCGGCAGCTTCTCCTCCTTCGGCACGCGAAGTCCTCGTGGGACGACCGCGACCTGTCCGATCATGCGCGGCCGCTTAACGACCGCGGCCGCCAAGCTGCCGGTGCTATGCGCGCCGCCATGGCCCGCCTCGGCCTCGCGCCAGACCTCGTGCTCGTCAGCACCGCCCGGCGTACCCTGCAAACGGTCGAGGCGCTGGAGCCCTGGGACGAGACCCCCCTCGTCGACTCGCTCGACAGCCTCTACCTGGCCTCCGCCCCAACCCTCCTTAAAACTCTGCAAGACGTGCCGGAAACCGTCCGCAGCGTCCTCCTGGTCGCTCACAACCCTGGCCTCCACGAGCTGTCCACTCTGCTCATCGGCGCCCATGCCATGACCTTTGGCAACGCCGACATGCGCCGCATCGCCGAGTCCTACCCCTCCGGCGCCCTTGCCGAGTTCAACGTCCCAGGCCCCTGGCGCAGACTCGACGAAGGCGCCGCCCGTCTCGTCCGCTTTCTCTGCCCGAGAGATCTGCCGGAGAATTAGCTCCTCTGGCGCTTGCACCATCTCCACCCCGCCTCAATCCGAAGCCAGTCGCGCCCGCTGATTGGATACGGCCGTCATGATTTGATCGGGAAGGTCATTCTCTGTGAACTTTAGTTGTCCCCCGGCGGTTGCGCTTCGCCACCACCGCAGAGTAGGGGTGCACCTCAAACCGCCACGGACCCGGATGAAACCGCCCCGCCGCATCTTCCGCAGCTCCTTTGCCGCCCGCTCTAGCCGGGTCAGCCGCACAATCGCGCTCTGGATCGGCAGCGTCGCGCTAACCGCCGGGCTCGTCGTGGTCGGCGCCTCCTCCGACCTGTTCGGCCGTGGGCAACCCAGCCCCGACCACATTCGCGCCGACCCCGACCAAGTGGCTGTTATCGATGGCGAAACCCTTCGAGTTGCCGGCAGCGTCATCCGTCTCGCCGGCGTTGCCGCTCCGGAGCGGGGCGACACCTGCCGCGGCGGACGCGATTGTGGTGGCGCCGCCACCACCGTGTTGGCCGGACTCGTCCGCGACCGCCGGGTCGAGTGCCAGCTTTCCGGTCACGACCGTCTTGGCCGCCCCTTTGGCGCCTGCGACGCCAACGGCACCGACCTGAGCCGGGCCATCGTCGCCGCCGGTTGGGCCCGCGCGCAGCCGGAAGTTCCCGCCCTCGCCGATCTTGCGCTGCGCGCCCGCCGCCAGGGCGCCGGCTTCTGGG
>CAXTLD010000166.1:0-3859 GCA_964245045.1 uncultured Acidobacteriaceae bacterium
GGCTCGGAGATCTGTATCAGAGACAGCTCCTAAACCTCGGCCCCGAGGTCGAAACCCTCGCCACCCGCGACGACAGCCCCACCCTCGTCCGCCAGGGCCGCCTGCTCGCCGCCACGTTCCATCCCGAGCTCACCGAGGACCGCCGCGTCCACCAACTCTTCCTCGCTATGGTTCGCGAAGCGAAGACCCTCCGCGACGCCTAAGCCCTCTCTCCCGGGCACGCCTGCCGAGCATGGGCCTCGTTACAATAGCCGGGCATGACGACCTGCCGGGCGTTCGGCCCGAACCAGCGAGGAGAATCTTTCATGCGGGCTTCCGCTTCCGGTACGGTGCTCTCCCTGACCCTCCTGGCGTTACTCGGCACTACGCCCGGCAACGCGCAACAACCCCCGGTCAAGGTGGTCAGCACACTCCAAACCATCGCGCCGGCGGCGACAGCGCAAGAGCCCACCACGGTCTACTCCGCCCACACCAACCTTGAGGCTCCCAACTGGACCCGCGACGGCGCCAGCCTCCTCTACAACAGCAACGGCGCCATCTACCGCATCCCCCTCACCGGCGGCACACCCCAACCCATCCCCATGGGCGAGGGCATGCGCTGCAACGGCAGCCACGGCCTCTCGCCCGACGGCGCCCTACTCGCCGTAAGCTGCAGCACACCAGCCCTACCCGGCTCGCACGTCTACGTGCTGCCTTCCAGCGGCGGCACACCCCGGCTCGTAACAGAGCACACCGACTCCTACTTCCACACCTGGTCGCCCGACGGCGCCATCATCGTCTTCACCCGCCCCGACCACGGCTCGCTCAACCTCATCGCCATCAACATCCATGGCGGACAAGAGAAGCCCTTCACCATCGGCACAGGCATCAGCGACGACCCGGACTTCTCCCCCGACGGCCAGTTCCTCTACTTCTGTTCCGACCGCGGCGGCACCATGCAGATCTGGCGCATGCACCCCGACGGCACAGCGCCCGAACAGGTCACCTCCGACAACCAGGTGAACTGGACTCCCCACCCCTCCCCTGACGGCCGCTGGATCGTCCTCCTCAGCTACGCCCCCGGAACCAAGGGCCACCCAGCCAACCAGCCAGTCACCCTGCGACTCCTGTCCCTGCAAACGCTCAAACTCACAACGCTGGTGCGCCTCACCGGCGGCGCAGGCACCATCAACGTCCCGTCCTGGGCTCCGGACAGCCGTCACCTCGCCTACGTAAGCTACACGCCACAGCCAAACTGATCCCCCCATCCCCACCGCAAACCCACACCGCCGATCTGCTGGCCTCTCTATTTGTCATCCCCGAAGGGGATCTGCGTTTCTAACCGCCACGATCCCATGCCCTCAGACCCCATCCTTCTAGAAATCCCGCTCCCCATCCGCACCCCACGCCTGCTCATCCGCGCCAACCAGCCCGGCGACGGCGCCCTCACCGCCGCAGCCGTCACCGAAACCTGGGACGACCTCCATCTATGGATGGACTGGGCCGAATGCCTCGAAGACAACACCCCCGAAAAACAGGAGATCCGCACCCGCCAGGTCATGGCCAAGTTCCTCCTCCACGAAGAGTTCAATCTCGTCGGCATCGAGCTCGAAACAGGCCAGCCCGTCCTGTGGTGCGGCTTTCACAACATCAACTGGCGCGCCCGCCACTGCGACACAGGGTATTGGGTTCGCAAATCCGCACAAAACCGCGGCCTCGCTACCGAAGCGACCAACGCTCTGCTTCGCTACGCCTTCGGCCCCCTCGGCATGCAGCGCGTAGGCATCAGCCACGCCGCAGGCAATGAACGGAGCCGCCGCGTCATAGAAAAACTCGGCTTCACCCCCGAAGGCATCCAGCACAAAGCCATGCAACTCCCCGGCAACCGCTTCACCGACCGTCACCTCTACGCCCGCTTCGACCTCGCAGGCCTGCCCGACCTCGACGTGACCTGGGGCGAGCCCGACTCCGCCCCGATTCCCCCCAAGGACCGGGTACCCCGCGCTTAACTTCCCGGAAGACGGGGTGCCCCATCTTCGCGACGGTTTCATCGCGCTAAGGTGGGTATCGCGCAAGAGCGGACCGTTCCCGCCCAATCCTCACAGGGCCGCAGCCTCACCAAACACCTCCCGTCCTAAACATAGACATGGCTGGCAGCTCCACTTCCATCAGGGAACCAGAACCTAAACCGTGCGTACCTCCCAAACACCCCGCCCGGGCAGCTCGCATTGCTTCCGACCCCGGCAAAACGGTACGGTGTAGCGGTGGCGCCTCTCTCATTCTCGCGTCTCTTCGGCTCCTCCGGTCGCCGCGCGGTCGAAACCGTGGCGCCCCGCCGCACCTTCGACGACGTCATCCTCTCGCCCGTAACACGCCGCGCTCTTGAAACCGCGCTGGCCCAGGTCACCCAGCACGAACTCATTTTCAAGGGATGGGGCCTCGGCGAACGCCACTCCACTGGCCTCGGTCTAGCCTTCAACTTCGCCGGCCCGCCCGGCACCGGCAAGACCATCTGCGCCGAAGCCATCGCACACGCCCTCGGCCGCCCCCTTCTGGTCGTCCGTTATGCCGAACTCGAATCCATGTGGATGGGCGAGACCTCCAAAAACGTCGCCGCCATCTTCCGCACCGCCCGTGACGAAGACGCCGTCCTCTTCTTCGACGAAGCCGACGCCATCGCCGCCCGCCGCTCAACCTCCGTCGATAGCGGCGCCCAACGCGAATCCAACAGTGTCGTCAACGTCCTCCTGCAGGAGTTGGACCGCTACACCGGCGTCGTCATCTTCGCCACCAACCTCGCCGCAAATTTCGATCCCGCCTTCGAGCGCCGCATCCGCACCCACATCCTCTTCGAGCTCCCCGGCGAGCCCGAACGCGTCCGCATCTGGAAGGTGCAGCTCCATCCCTCCCGCACCCCGCTCGGGCCCGACGTCGACTTCAACCTCCTCGCCCAGCAATATGAAGTCAGCGGCGGCGACATCCAGAACGCCGTCCTCAAAGCAGCCCTCGCCGCCGCCGCCGAGCCCATCCCCGACCTCGAAAAGAAGATCCATCAACACCACTTCCACGCCGGGATCGAACAGGTCATGGCAAGCAAGCGCGTCATGCAACAGTCCATCTTCAAAGAGCCCGGAATGCCACCGCCCGCAGTCCTTGAGCCCGAGCCAGCACCCCTCACGCCCTCAACCTCCCCGCAACTCGCCCTGCTCCTTACATACGGCGTCCCTGGAGCGGCGCTGCTCATCGCCATCATCGCCCTCACCGTGGCGTTGCTGCGCTAACGGCAGGCAGCACGCATCACCTTACGTGACGTTGCTGCGCGACAGTTGCGTCGAGGCCCTACCTTCAGCCTCCGCGTATTCAGTGAAGCCGGGCCCGACTCCGGCACGAAACATCCTGCTGAGTGCGCCACCCCGCTAACCTCCCCAACCCAACCGCCTACAATCAGCTTGTGCCCCTCGTGCGCCGCATCCTCGCCGACCTCACCTCCTGGCACCTCCCCACCGACGGGAGCGCCCACGGCCCCGCGCTCGACCGGCACCTCCTTCTCAATCTCAACATCGCCCTCGCCCTCTTCGTCGCCGCCAACATCTTCCTCCTCGCCGGTCTCCTGTTCCGCCGCCGCGCCCCCCGGCCGCCCCGTTAGGCGCCCCCCGCCGGCCCCGTCCCGGTCGCGTAGTCGAGGATCGGGCACACGTGCGGGTGCTGCAGGCGCGCGGCCGACTCGGCCTCGCGCCGAAAGCGCGTGCGCATCTCGGGGTCGCGGGCCAGGTGCGGGTGCAGCACCTTGAGCGCGAGCGGCGTATCGAGCAGCGCGTGCCGCGCGCGGTAGACCGTGGCCATGCCCCCGCCGCCGACCCGCCCCTCG
Organism: uncultured Acidobacteriaceae bacterium; assembly: GCA_964245045.1. Lineage (GTDB taxonomy): Bacteria > Acidobacteriota > Terriglobia > Terriglobales > Acidobacteriaceae > Granulicella. Next base: position 3,848 of record CAXTLD010000166.1, read on the forward strand.
ACCGCGTAGCGG
>CAXTLD010000167.1:0-3854 GCA_964245045.1 uncultured Acidobacteriaceae bacterium
ATCGCGCCGGGGCTGTAGGCCGTCAGCGCTGACCAGTCGCGGCCATTTAGCGGCAACTCGTCCGCCTGTTTCCGCTCGATGAGGCCGGTCACCGTGCTGTTGTTGCGGTCCACCAGCGCCGATGCGGCCGAGACTTCTACGTGCTCCTCGCCGCCCGATACCTTGAGCGACGCATTCAGGGTGCGTGTCCTCCCCACAACCTGCTCGACATCGGCAAACCGCAGCGCCTCGAAACCGGCATGGTCGACCGTGATCGTGTATCGTCCCACCGGTAGCGCCGCAATCTCATAGCGCCCGACGCCGTCCGACACCCCTTCGCGCCGCAGCTGTGTCGCATCTTCGACCGCCGTGATGCGTGCTTGGCCGAGCAGCCTCCCGGAAGGATCGGTCACCACGCCGGTCAAGGCGCTGCGATCCACCTGCGCCATGGCGGGCACCGTACCGCGGGCAACCACAACGCCGAAAGCAACCCATACAGCCGGGAAGACGAAACGACGGAAACTCTGCATACTGGCCTCGGAGATGTCAATGGCTCTTTGGTGTCAGAACGGGCTGACCTAGCCCAAGCTCGTGTACGAGCACGCAAGCATGCTGCGGTCTCGAAGGTGTGCGCGGAGCGGCAACGTTGCAAATCTGTAATCTTGGCTACGTTTTACCGCGCGTTTGTTACAGGTTGCGGTCTGGGCTGTGAACGCCGGATGTATTCGTTGCCCTGTCCAAGCGGTCCCGAGACGCGGAAGAGAACGCACAGAGGCGCATGCTGCCCCAAGGCGCTCTCACGCAGTATTTACCGTGTCTATGACCAAGAAGTTGTAGGGTGGAAGCAACTTACTCTTAAGGAGTTTCCCCATGCGCTTCGCCTGCTCCGTGCTCAGAGCCAACGAAAGTGGTGATCCTGTGTACGTAAAGATCACGTCTGCCATCACCCGAACCCAACGGAGGACGATGGTGGAGGTCATCAACCTAGAAACTCGGGAACCTCATTCGATGGTCGTCAAGACAGTTCTCGGCAACGAGCTACACAGAGCCTATCCAGACAACGGGTATATAGGCCGTTGCTTTGCGATCGACGAGCTAGCACCCCAGAATGGGAAGCTGTATTCGGGCTTCAAAATCGATGAGATAGAGCTGCAAACTGCCGGGCTCCCCGAAGAAGCAACGCCGGAGTCCTCTCACAGGCCGCATAACGGAGACGGACAAGGCAGTACCGAGTTCGTTCAAGCAGAAGAACGAGACAACCAAACTAGCAAAGAGGTGACTCTTGCAGACGCCGAGGGCTGGTGGAGGTCGCCAACGGATCGTGATTGGCATGATTGGTACAACAATGTGTATCTGAAGACGAAGCACTGGGCCAAGATCAGAAGACGAATCATCAAGCGTGACGGCAAAGTGTGCCGCCGATGTGGTGGCAGATGCGGCGGGAGTGCGGCGGCGATCCATCACCGGAGCTACTCGGACCGTGTGATGCAGGGGCTAGATGACGAACAACTCGTACTTCTGTGTGACGGATGTCATACCGTCATTCACTTTGACGAATCCGGCAATAAGCGGAGCCCCGAAGAGACGGATCGGCTCCTGCTGGCGAAGGATGAGAGCGAGGCAGTTCCCCCGGTCAAGGTGGACCTCCGCAAGCGTTGGCCCACCCAACCCGTTGAATGGAAGCGTATGACTGCACTGCAACGAGCATTGTGGGAACAGGAATACAGGCGTCAGTGGTTCATTGGTAAGGTTAAGCGCAAGAATGATCCTGCCGTAACTGAGGCTAATCGAGGACTCTTGCGTATGTACGGGATGGATGATGCGGCGATTGATTCTGCCATGAGATCACCGATGCTAAGGCCACGACAGAAGGGCGCTTAGCTCTCCTAAGTGAACGTTGTTTTTGGCCGCCTGAAGGACGTGTGACCCGTAACCGTCTAGCGTCCTTTTGCAACGCATCTATACCGCCCTCACGCCATCGCGGGAAGGATTGACAGCCCTAGCTGGGTTTAGCATGGCAGTTTCCGTTTGGCCAGACAAACCGGGGATAGCGAGGCCATCTTGGCGACTGTGGCGCACTCCGGCGAAATACGGTTTTTTGCAAGGACGCGCGCAAAACGTGAAAAAGCCCCGTCTACACGGGGCTTTTTACGTAGGAACTGGCGGAGAGTGAGGGATTCGAACCCCCGATAGCCTTGCGACTATGTCTGATTTCGAGTCAGGTGCATTCAACCGGGCTCTGCCAACTCTCCCTATCGTCGCGGTCCACTCGCTGGCGAGCTGCGCGGAGGAGTTCCACGCGACTTCCTCGAAGTATAGCCGCTCGCGCTTCGCGCTGGCAATGAACGCCGACAGGGTAGGAACTGCACGGCTCTCACCCCGCCGCCCGCCTCAGCTGCCGCCCAGCGTCGCCGTGGCCTCCTTCAGCACGGCGACCTCGCGCTCGAGCGCAGCCGCCGTGCGCGCGATTTGCGCGTCGACCATCGGCCATTGCTTCTGCTCGATGGCCTCGCGTACCGCCGGCAACGTTTTTACGCCGTACCCGGTAAAGAACCCAGGGGCGTACACCATGTTCTGAAACCACGGCCGATTGGGCAGGCCCGTTGGGTCCATGAGCGCCCGCTCCGTCTTCATCAACTGCATGTTCACCGCACCGTTGCCGGCACCCGCCTGCGCGGTCAGCGCCTTGTCGTACGCGCTGGCGGCCGCGGTCAGATCGTCCGAGGCCTGGTCCAGCGGCGCGAGGTTGAAGTATGGCGGCACCGGGTCTAGGGGCGGTGCCTCGCTCGGCTTCTTTGGATCGGCCGCCGCCTTGTAGCCACCCTCGGCGATGTACTTGTTGCGCTCCTTGATCTGCGCGCGCAGGGTGTCGGCGAGGTGCTTCACCTCGGTCACGTAGCCGTGGATCGTCTCGGCTTCGTCCCCGAACTGGTACGGGATCACATCAGCGTCAGCCATGCGCATCATCATCGTGCCGGCGGTTTGGGCCAGCGCGCGGCCGTAGGCAAAGTCAGTGTCTTCGAAGTGGGTGTACCAGTAAAAGTCGTCGTAGATGGAGTGGTACTGCCCGCCGCCCTCATCCTCGCCGCCGTAGCCCAGGTTCGCGCTCGCAACGCCCAGATGGTCGATGAACGCGGTGTAGTCGGACCCCGACCCTAGCGCGCCGATGCGATTGTCGGGGCGACCGTCATCGGAGCGACCCTCGCCCTCAGCGCCGCCGCCGCCACCGCGTAAACTGCGTACCTCGCCGGCCTCCCGGGCCCGCTTCCACACCGTGAGCTTGGCCTCCGGATCCTGCACGTCCTTGACCACGCTGTTGATGAACGCTTCCAGCGAGTGCGCGCCCTCGGCCCGGAAGAACCCGCGCCCGTTGCCGTCGGTGTTGAAGTACGCCACCGCGTGCTGCTTCAGCTCGTCGGCATGGAACTCGGCCCACTCGGTCGACCCCAGCAACGCCGGCTCTTCGCCATCCCACCAGCAGTAGATGATCGTCCGCTGCGGCTTCCACCCTTGCTTCAGCAGTTCGCCCAACGCGCGTGCCTCTTCGAGCTCCGGGCTCGCGCCGCTGATGGGGTCGCCGGCCCCGTTCACCCACGCGTCGTGATGGTTGCCGCGGATCACCCACTGGTCCGGCATCGTCGCGCCCGGGATCGTGGCCACCACGTCATACAGCGGCTTGCGATCCCAGTTGAAGCTGATCGCGAAGTGCGCCATCGCCGTGCTCGGCCCCGTTTTGTAGGTTATCGGCAGCCCGCCGCGCCAGTTCTCCGGCACCACCTGCCCACTCATTGCCTTCAGAAACGGCGTCGCATCCGCGTAGGAGATCGGCATCACCGGAATCTTGGTGATCGTCTGCACCTCCTCCAGCGGGATCA
>CAXTLD010000168.1:0-3816 GCA_964245045.1 uncultured Acidobacteriaceae bacterium
GTTCGTGACGGGGCAGAAGATTGCGGTCAATGGGGGCAACACGTTGGAGTGAGTTCAAGACCGGGCCAGCGAGCGGCCCGCTGCGCCATGCCACCTTAGCCGAGCCATTTGGGGTTTTGGGCGGTGCCGTCAAAGTGGTTCGTAGTCTTGAAGAGTTCGAACTGGCCCGTGGCGGCGGCGGTTTGGGTGCGGGCGAGCAGGCTACTCATCTGGGCCTGGGTCATGGGCGTGAAGTTGTGGACGGCGGCAAAGGCCTGGTCGAGGATCTGCATGTTGTCGATCCCGGTGATGACGACCGAGACGGGCTGGCTGAGGCCGTATTGGAGTGCCTCGACGGGCTGGACGGTGTTGCTGTCGAGGATGAAGTGGTCGCCGAAGGTCTTCATGGCGAGCACGCCGGTGCCGTGCTTTTGCGCCACTGGGATGACCTGGTGAGTGAAGGAGCGGAAGTGCGCGTCCATGACGTTGACCGGCATTTGCACGGTGTCAAAGTGGAAGTTGTGCTGGTCGGCGACCTCGAACATGCGGAGGTGGACGGCGGGGTCTTTGTGACCGGTGAAGCCGATGTAGCGAATCTTGCCGGCGTCGCGGGCGCGCAGGGCGGCCTCGATGGCGCCGCCTTTGGCGAAGATGCGGTCCGGGTCTTCCATGCGGATGACCTCGTGGAACTGGACGAGGTCGATCATGTCGGTTTGGAGGCGGCCGAGCGATTGCTCGAGCTGTTTGCTGTACTCGTCGGCGGTGCGGCCGTCCATCTTGGTCATGAGAAAAGCTTTTTGCCGGTAGCCGCCGGTTTTGAGGGCCTGGCCCATACGGACTTCGGAGAGGCCGTCGTTATAGTCCCAGCAATTGTCGAGAAAGGTGATGCCGCGGTCGATGCCGGCGTGGATGAGGTTGATGCTTTCGGTCGCGTCCTTCTGTTTGCCGACGTGGTAGCCGCCCATGCCGATGGCGGAGACGCGCTCGCCGGTGGTGCCGAGCTCGCGGTAGACCATGTCCGGCGACTCGGGGCGCTTGGTGGGCGAGCTGTGAGCGGCGGGGGATTGGGCGCCGGCCGCGGGAAGGGCGGCGGTGAGGCTGGCGGCGGTGGCGGACTTGAGGAAGTCGCGACGTTCCATGGGTGGAGGCTCCTGGGTTGTTTGCGTGCGCGGTCAGGGAGTGAGATGCGGGTAACTGCGCATACTTTGCAGCGCTGGATGGGTGAAGCAGTTGAACACCGAAACGCTAGGTAGAGCAGCGGCTTGACCCTACGACCCTACACTGTATATACGTACCAAGTGTGGATGTTTTATACCGGCATGGAGGCTTGGATTTCGTTTGGAACGTAGCGAAGGCCGCGGCCAACATTGAGAAACACGGCATCCGCTTTGAGCAGGCCTGCCAGGCTTTTCTCGATCCGTTCGCGCGTCTTGTGGATGCCGGGGTTGACGACGAGGCCAGGGAAGCGCTGTTGGGCGAGACCGAAGACCGGAGGTTATTGTTTGTGGTTCATCTTGAACGGGAGGACCACCAAATCCGCCTGATCTCTGCCCGGCCCCCGTCACCGCAAGAGAGGAAACAGTATGAAAACTATGCGTAATCGCTTCACCGCTCGTCTCCGCCGCGACCGTCCTATGACGACGATCAGCTTTCGCATGCCGGAAGATGTGATTGAGGACCTAAAGGAAATTGCTCCGATGCTGGGCTTTTCGGGATACCAACCCCTGATGCGCTCCTATATAGGACAGGGCTTGCGTGCGGATCTACAGCGTCTGCAGGGCTCATCCCTGGAAGCCTTGACGGAGAGCTTGCGCAGGCAGGGTGTTGCCGATGAGCAGATCTCTGCGGCGATGGCGGAGGTTGCGGTGAAGTCTGCCTGACGGTGGCTGTGGGAGTCAGCGGGCGGAGGCGCGGGCGATGAGGGTGGCGCTGTAGGCGGCGCCGAAGCCGTTATCGATGTTGACGACGGAGATGTTGGGGCTGCAGGAGTTGAGCATCCCGAGCAGGGCCGCCGCGCCGGAGAACGAAGCGCCGTAGCCGACCGAGGTGGGCACGGCGAGTACAGGCACGCTGACCAGGCCGCCGACCACCGAGGGCAGGGCACCTTCCATGCCGGCGCAGACGATGACGACGTGGGCCTCGGTAAGCTCCTGGCGGACGGCGAGGATGCGGTGGAGGCCGGCGACGCCGACGTCGTAAAGGCGTGTCACGCGCGCGCCGAAGGTTTCGGCGGTGGTGGCGGCTTCTTCGGCGACGGGAAGATCGCTGGTGCCGGCGCATAGGACGGCGATATGGCCCTTGGTGGGGCCGGCCGGGGTCTGGCGGAGAGCGACGGTGCGACCGGTGGCATTGTGGGTGGCGGCGGGGTGCTCGGCGAGGATCAGGTCGGCAGCGGCTTGCGATGCGCGGGTGGCGAGAACGTCGACGCCGTCCTTGGCGAGGGCGGTGAAGATCGCGGCGGTCTGTTCGGGTGTTTTGCCGGCGGCGTAGATGACCTCGGGGAGGCCGGTGCGGAGGGAGCGGTGGTGATCCACGCGGGTGTGGCCGAGGTCCTCAAAGGGGAGCGAGGCGAGGCGCGCGGCGGCGGCCTCTGGGGGGAGCTGGCCGCGTTCGACTTCGGCGAGGAGTTGGAGGAGGTGTTGTTGTGTCATGTGCAGTTGTCGTTGTCAGTTGTTCGTTGGAGAGGCGCTGAGGAAGGCAGCTACGGCGGCTTGTTGTACCTGCTTCAACGGGGCGTTGTGGGCTAGAGCGGCGGCTTTGCAGTCCTCGTACTCGGGGGTGGCATTTTGGGTTTGGCCATCCACGAGGCCCAGCTTGATGCGGATGGGGCCGAAGGGCGTGTCGACGGTGCGGTGCTCGCGGGCGAGGGTGAGGCGTTGGTCATGGCGGATACGAAGCCCCAGCGTGGGAGTTTCGCGCAGGATGAGTTGCTGGAGGGCGTCGGTCCTCATGGCGTCAGCGGAGTCGGCGAGGACGGTGAGCAGGGTGCCGGGGCGGCCTTTTTTCATGAGAACCGGCGTGAGCATGACGTCCAGGGCGCCGGCGGCAAGGGCTTGCTCGGCGACATAGGCGAGCAGCTGGGGGGTGGCGTCGTCGAGGGCGGTTTCGAGGACGGCGACGGTGGCGAATTGGCGCTTTGCATCGGCGGCTTCGCCGTTGGCGCTTTGCGTTGGCGTGAGTTCGCCCACGCTTAGGCGGAGGACGTTGGGGAAGCCCTGTGGGTTGCGCGTGCCGGCACCGTAGCCGATGCGGTCGACCGCCATGGAGGGCTGGGGGCCGAAGGTGGGGTCCAGGGCCCGAAGCAGCGCGGCGCCGGTGGGGGTAACGAGCTCTTTTTGGATGTGGGCGGAGTAGGTGGGGGTGCCGCGCAGGAGGTCTGCGGTGGCCGGTGCCGGGACGGGGAAGGTGCCGTGCGCGCATTGCACCATGCCGCCGCCGACGTTGACGGGGGAGCTGTACCAGGCGCCGACATCCAGGTGGTGGATGCCGGCGGAGCTGGCTACGATATCGACGATGGCGTCGACCGCGCCAACCTCGTGGAAGTGGATCTGGTCGACGGGGACGTTGTGGATTTTGGCTTCGGAGGCGCCGAGAAGTTCAAAGGCGCGAATGGCGGTCTGTTTCACCTGCTCGTGCAGCGGGGCGGCCTGGATGAGGCTGCGGATGGCGGTGAGAGAACGACCGTGGGCGTGGGTGTGGGCTTCGTGGGTGTGTTCGGGGCCGTCGTGGGTGTGGTCGTCATGTGTGTGCGGGTGGCCGGTCTTGTGGAGGTGTTGCGTTTGGGGTTGCGGTGTGAGCGGATGGGCGGTGGGTGCCGTTTGCTCGAGCGGGTGGGTA
>CAXTLD010000169.1:0-3690 GCA_964245045.1 uncultured Acidobacteriaceae bacterium
CGCCTGAGACTGGGTGTCTGGGGCTGCCGACCAACTCCCGCCAACGCGCAGGGCCAACTCCCGCCAACGCGCAGCGCCAAAATCCGACATATTCGATTTCAGCCACCACTTAGGTTGAGCAGACAGCCTGCATAGTTGGTCAGACTGCATGCGTGCTCGGCAGATAGGGTCTTCGCGCTGAAGGCGCGAGCCACTGTAGCCTGGGGCGAAGCCCCACGTACGGTTAGGTGCAACAGGTGCGGGCTGAAGGCCCGCGCTCAGTCATCCGAGCAGCCCCAACTCCATGCACTCGCCTGCGTCCGATCGCAAGACTCGCGATGCAACAGCCCAAGGGCCTTCGCGCTGAAGGCGCGAGCTATCTTAGCCTGGGGCGAAGCCCCAGGTACGGTAAGTGCAACAGGTGCGGGCTGAAGGCCCGCGCTCAATTCTCCAACCAGCCCCAAATCCGTGCAGTCAGCAACGCCACCCCAACTCATTCGTCCTGCCTTGACTGCTAACTCACTCTACCAAGTTCACCCAAAATATTAAGCAAATCTACAAAAGAAAAAGCCAGCCCGCGCTGCGGGCTGGCCTCCTTCCTTCTGCTACTTAGTACGCGTTCCCCACTAGCGCTTCCTCCTGCGCCTCGCTGACCGCCGCACCTTCCATAGCTTCCTTGTTCTTACCCAGTTTCCGATCGAGCGCCTCGCGAACTCGCCGCCCATACTCCGCGTCGGCCTGCGTGCATTGCGCCAGCCGCTTCTCCTGTGTCACAGGTAAGCAGCTCGCCAAAGCGCCGGCCAGGTTGTTCACCAACTCGGTCTTATACTCCTCTGGCATCTCGCGCCAAAGCTCCCCGGCCTGCTTGAAATTGTTCTCGCGGTCGATCTTCTGCCGCACCAGTCGCCCCTCGTACATCGGCTGGTACTCAACCCCTGCCCGCGGCGCTTCCTTCAATCCACCTAGATCAGTCGGCTCATAGTTCACATGCAGGTTTTGCCCCGGCGCATGGTTCTGCTCAAACGCCATCTGCCCATCCCGCTGCCCCGTGTACACCGGCACCTTCGGGCGATTGATCGGCAGTTGCAGATAGTTCGTTCCCACCCGGTACCGCTGCGTGTCGGAGTACGAAAACGTCCGTCCCACCAGCAACTTATCGTCTGAGAAGTCCAATCCATCCACCAGCACGCCCGTCCCGAACGCGACCTGTTCCGTTTCCGCAAAATAGTTATCCGGCGTCCGGTTCAGCACGATCTTGCCCACTGGCTGCCACGGAAACTGCTCCTTGGGCCACAGCTTGGTAGCATCCAGCGGATCAAAGTCCAACTCCGGATGCTCGTCATCGCTCATCGTCTGGACAAACATCTCCCACTCAGGAAATTCGCCCTTCTCGATCGCGTCATACAGGTCCTGCGTCGCGTGGTTGAAGTTCTCGCCCTGGATCTTGCTCGCCTCTTCGCCGGTCAGGTTCTTGATTCCAACCTTCGGCTCAAAGTGATACTTCACCAGTACCGCCTCGCCCTGCGCGTTCACCCACTTGTACGTGTTCACGCCCGAGCCCTGCATCATCCGGTAGTTCGCCGGTATGCCCCACGGCGAAAACAAAAACGTCGACATATGCGTCGACTCCGGCGTGTTCGCCAGAAAGTCCTGAAACCGCTGGTCGCTCTGCCGATTCGTCACCGGATCCGGCTTAAACGCATGCACCATATCCGGAAACTTCGTCGCATCCCGGATGAAGAACACCTTCAAGTTGTTCCCCACCAAGTCCCAATTGCCGTCCTCGGTATAAAATTTGATCGCAAACCCACGCGGATCGCGCAAAGTTTCCGGGCTATGGCCCCCATGGATCACCGTCGAAAAGCGCAAAAAGATCGGCGTCTGCTTGCCCGCGGTCTGAAACAGCTTCGCCCGCGTAAACTTGGCCGCCGGCTCCTCGCCTACCTTGCCCGTCGGCTCAAAGTACCCATGCGCCGCCACACCCCGCGCATGCACCACGCGCTCCGGAATCCGCTCCCGGTCAAAGTGCGTAATCTTCTCGAGAAAATGGTAGTTTTCCAGCGTAGCCGGTCCGCGATTGCCGACCGTCCGCAAATTCTGGTTGTCAGGAACAGGATGCCCCTGTCGCGTGGTCAGCACCTGACCGCTCGTCGCGCCGGCGGGCGCGGAAGCGCCATTGCCGTTGCCATTCTTCAGTCCGTTTTCACTCATAGGAAGGTCTCCCGGCGCCGGCCGCAGGCAAAGGCACCGTCCTTCTATGATGCGCCCACCATCCTCTTCAACCCAAGCCCTTCACGCTATCCTTTGTCACCCCGCCAAATCCCACCCAGAACCGCCATCGCCTCACCCAGCAGCTCCCATTGCACCCACTCCCACACCCCGCTACCATCACGGAAGACACCGAAAGGCCACATCTGCCATGGAATCAAGCTCCGCCCCCACCCTCCGCCGCCCCGAAGACATCGCCCTCGATCTCCTAAAATTCGTCGCCGCCCACACCAATCTCAAACCCGGCTCCACTGGTGCCACCCCCGGCTTCGGCGTCCAAACCGCTCCCAAAACCGACGACCAGGTCGCTCAAATCCTCGATCTCTACGCCCGCTGCCGCCAGGCCGTCGAAACCCCCATCTCCCCGAGCAAGAAGTAACCCGTGCCCAACCCCATCCGCGTGGCCGTCATCGGCGCCGGTGCCTTCGGACGCAACCACCTCCGCGTCCTCCACGACCTCTCCACCGCAGCGACACAACCCCCAAACCTCACCCTCTCACATCTCAAACCTGAACAAATCGCCGCCCGCGCAGACTCATCGCTCACCACCTCAAAGCTCACAGCTGAACATCAACCCCTACCCCTCATCCAACTCGCCGCAGCCGTCGACCCCAACCCCACCACCCGCGCCGAAGCGGCCCAGCGCTACCGCATCCCCACCTTCGCCACCGTCGACGACCTCCTCGCGGCGGACCTCCACCTCCACGCCGCCACCCTCGCCGTCCCCACCCTCGCCCACGCGGAGGTCGCGACCCAACTCCTCCAGGCCAACCTCGACGTCCTCATCGAGAAACCCCTCACCCGCACCCTGCCAGAAGCCGACGCCCTCATCGCCTTGGCTCACCAGCGCAACCGCATCCTCGCCGCCGGTCACCTCGAACGCTTTAACCCCGCCGTCACCGCCGCCCTTACCCGCCTCACCCGCCCCATGTTCTTCGAGGCCCACCGCCTCTCCGTCTTCACCCCACGCTCGCTCGACGTCGACGTCGTTCTCGACCTCATGATCCACGACCTCGACATCCTCCTCACCATGGCCAACTCGCCAGTCAGCGAAGTCCGCGCCGTCGGCCTCCCCGTCCTCTCACCCAAAACCGACATCGCCAACGTCCGCCTCGAGTTCCGCTCCGGCGCCATCGCCAACCTCACCGCCAGCCGCGTCTCCACAGAGCAGGTCCGCAAACTCCGCCTCTTTCAACCCGCCCAATACCTCTCCCTCGACTACGCCCGCCAGGAACTCCTCACCATCAACATCGCCTCCACCGCCTCGCCTTCCTCGCAACCGGAGCCCCCCTCCAATACCCCGTCATCCCGACCGGAGCGCGAAGCGCGGAGCGGAGATCCGGGGTCCCTAGCCAGCTTGCTGGATGGGGTGGAAGAGACCCCCGTATCTCACAGTGCGAGTGCCGAAGGCACAAGCCAGCCAACCGTCGAACCCCACCCCTC
>CAXTLD010000170.1:0-3672 GCA_964245045.1 uncultured Acidobacteriaceae bacterium
TGATAGCAAGATCAATTCCTTCACGCACCAAGTCGACTCGCTGATCCGTCAAGCTGAGATCAACATAAACTCTAGGATACTTGTCTTGAAAGCCAAATATTATTTTATTTAGATGAAGAACGCCAAAAGCGGCCGTACAGGACACCCGGACTGTGCCTGAATGTGCACTGCTATCTTCCTCTACCTCATCCCTTGCCTGCTCTAACAATTTAAGTATCTGAACACTCTTTTCATAAAACCGAGCGCCTTCATCTGTCATCTGCACGCGGCGAGTGGTTCTACTCAGGAGAGAGACACCAATTGCTTCTTCAAGCTCACGCAAGTGCCGGGTAACAGTAGACTGCCCGATGCGGAGTTCCCGAGCGACCGATGACAGGTTCCCCCGTTCAGCGACGCGAACAAAGGTTCGCAACCGCTCTAGCGTGATCTCCGACCTATCCACTTTTCGGCATTATCCTATGCATTGCCTCCATATAGCGCCTGTATGCGGCCTCTGCTATCTGTCCCCCTGGTTCTATTTGAGGCGTTGTCCCATGAAAGTTCTCTTGGTTTTTGCGCATCCTGAGCGGCATTCGCTGAACGGTGCGCTCCGCGACGTTGCCATCAAAGAGCTTGAGGCACATGGCAACGAGGTCGAGGTCTCTGACCTCTACGCACAAGGATGGAAGGCGGCAGTTGATCGGGAAGACTTCCCGTCCCTTGCACCGTCCGAGAAGCTCCAGGTCGCACAGGCCTCTGGTCGAGAGTTCGCCTCCCGGACCTTGACCCCGGACGTAGCAGCTGAGCAGGAGAAATTGCTGCGGGCCGACGTTTTGATCCTACAGTTTCCGTTCTGGTGGTTCTCGATGCCAGCGATTCTTAAAGGATGGGTGGATCGAGTGTACTCGTTCGGTTTCGCGTACGGGGTCGGCGAGCAGAGTGAGACGCGATGGGGCGATCGGTACGGTGAGGGAACTTTAGCCGGTAAACGAGCCATGTTGCTTGTCACCACGGGTGGCTGGGAGGAGCACTACTCACCTCGTGGCATCAATGGTCCGATCGAGGATTTACTCTTTCCCATCAACCACGGCATCTTGCATTATCCGGGTTACGACGTGCTGCCGCCTTTCGTCGTTCACCGCGTTGATCGATTTAATGAGGCAAGCTTTGCACCTGTAGCCGAAGGCTTGCGCGAGCGCATGCGGACGCTCTCGAGCACGTTACCGATCCCCTACCGGAAACAAAATGGCGGTGACTATCACATCCCAACTATGGAATTGAGGACGGGGCTTGAGCAGGCAGGCTTGAGCGGGTTTGCATTGCACTCGAACAGCACGGGTGCCTGATGCTCGCGGAACTGGAGCAGATCGCGACTTCACCAGAATTCTTGTGGAACGGTGTCGCTTGCACTCCACAGGGAGACTTGTTCGCAAGCTTCCCTGCGTGGCTTGGTCCGAGTCCTGGTGTGATGCAGGTCCATCGTAACGGTCACCTGCAACCTTTTCCTGGAAACGCCTGGAATGATTGGGCGCCGGGGAAAGACCCAGCAACCTGCTTTGTAGATGTGAATAGCATCTGCCTAGATGGCAAGGGAAGTCTGTGGGTTGTCGACGCCGCGGCTCCTTACCTCGGTAGTGCAATCGAGGGCGGCGTTAAACTTGTCGAGTTGGATCTCGCCACCCGAGCAACGAAGCGGGTGGTGGTGTTCGATCGCAAAGACGCTCATTCTGATACGCGCCTAGCTCACATGCGATTTCATGGAGATCACGCTTTCTTGGTGGAGTCGAAGGAGGCGTCGATCTTTGTCATCGACCTTCGAACCAACCGCTACAAGCGAGTCCTTGTTGGACACCCGCTGCTGCGCTGTGACCCGGCAGACATCCCCGTCATCGAAGGCCGTGCGATGCAACTTCACGGCCAACCTATGTACTTCCACAGCGATCTGATTGAGCTAGGGTCTCGGCCCGACGAGATCCTTTTCATGTGTTTATTTGGTCGTAGGATATTTAGTGTGGAAGCCGAGACGCTGAAAGACTTCTCTCTTTCCGACTCCGATATAGCCAGTCAGGTCACGGTCGCCTACGAGTTAGATAAACCGTTTGTCTCGGGTATAGCTCGAGATCGACAAGGTAATCTCTTACTTGCTGATGGCGAGACCGGCAATCTGTATAGGATGTATGTGGATGGCCAACGAGAGCACGTGGCTAGCGGTTCTCAGATCACTTGGCCGATCGGCCCAACGGTCGGAACCGACGGCTCAATCTACCTCGTAGATTGCCAGGTTAACCGCATACCGGTTTTCACTGGCGGGGACGATAGAGTCCACAGACCTTGGAAGATGTACAAGGTCAAATCACCGGGGTGGGCGGAAGCATAGTACATCTGTGTATTCGTACTGATGTCCGCCCCATCGGAAGCAAGGCGTAGCTCTTTTCGAGAGATGACGTCGGAGAGATGGCGGCAGCTCTTCATCGAAGGCTGTCGCCGCTTCATAAACAGGTAGGAGCAGGGCCGAGGCATATGCTCGACTTGAAGTCGATCCGTCAGGCGTTGACGCTCGACGAGCACCTTAGCATTCGCCGTGCAGCAGCGCACCTTGGCTTGCAGCCGTCAGCTGTAAGCCGGCGTTTGCAGTCCCTTGAGGAACAGATCGATCTCGTTCTGTTTGAGCGACGCAAGTCGGGTATCAAAACGACATTTGCTGGCCGACACTTTCTCGATTGAGCACGAGTAGCTGTCTCAGAACTGGAAGATGCCGTTCACGACGCGACAAGTCTCCGACGTGGCGAGGGTGGGACGCTCGGAGTAGCTTTTTTCACTTCGTTGGCATCTGGACCGCTCCATACCTCCTCATGTCCTATCACGCCCGATTCCCACTTTCAGAGTTCTCATTTTTCGAGGGTATGTCGTCAGACCAACTCGCAGCCCTTCGACGGCATCGCGTCGACGTTGCATTCCTCGTGGCGAGCGATGGCGCATCGGGAGTAGAGAGTGAAATTCTCTGGCACGAGCGTATGTTCGTAGCACTCCCCGAGAACCACGCGCTCGCTGGACGTGCTTCGCTTACATGGGCGGAGTTGCGTGCCGAGACGTTCGTGGTACGTGCATTCGGGTCTGGACCGGTCATCTATGCATGGCTTGCGCACGAGACCATCAGGATGTCTGGGGTGTTCACGCCGCGGGGGCTTGAGCAGCACTGTTTCCGTTGTCGTTGGCCAGCCCCGGATACCAGCCTTCGAACAATGGCCGGAGCGTGCCGTCGAGCGTTCGCGTCCGGTTTTGCAGCAGCAGGTGCGCGCCGCGCTTGGTCCACTGCATCTGCTGGCGCTTGGCGAAGCGCTTGCTGATGACGGCGTTCACCGTGCTCTCGGCCAGGCATGACGAGATGCGCTCGCCCGAGCGGAACCGCTCGCCATAGTTGATCAGGCTGCCGGCGTTGCTGGCAATGTAGACGGCGAACTCATGCGCGGCGCGCGCGAACTTGCCCAGGTTCGGGTAGTCCATCGCCAGCCCGTCCACGTCGTCCTCGAAGAACGTGATCTCCTCGCCAGCCCGATGCTGGTTGCCGTGCCACAGCAGCCACTTGATGCTGTCCAGCGCGGCGAGCAGGCGGGCGCCCTCGACGTTGTCATGATGGGCAACACCGCGGGCATACTGGCCGAGCACCGTCAGGCGCATGGTGATGTGAAACCA
>CAXTLD010000171.1:0-3575 GCA_964245045.1 uncultured Acidobacteriaceae bacterium
CGGCGGAGGACGGGGGCGAGGGGGTAGAGGAGGGGCCGGAGGAGGGCGAGGCGGGGGTGGCGGATTGAGGAGCGGGGCCCCGCCCCGTCCCCCCCCCTCCTTTCCTGCAAAGTCTTCAGCCTGGAGACTTTAGGGCCGGACTTCGACGGTTAGGGCACACGTTTCGATTGCACCTAGTTTGGTGCAGCCAGTTTCGCAAGCGACAGAGGTGGCGGTGGGAGAGCCTTCCGAGGGCCAGGCTAGCCCTCGTTCCGACGCCAGAGCAGAGATCGGCGTCACAGAAGAGGGCTCGACCAGAGGTGGAGATGCAATGAAGGCGACGTGGAAGCCGCACGAGGAACAAGGGAAGCTGACAAGCGAGGAACGGAAAGAGCTGCCGGAGGCGGTGTATGCGTTCCCGAAGCAGCGCAAGGAGCCGATGACCGATGACGCGCATGTACGTAACGCGATCGTGCGGTTTGACCAGGTCAAGAATGTGACCGATGCGGACCGGGAGCAGGCCTTTGCCAATCTGCAAGCGGCGGCGCGGCACTACGGCGTGGACATGGCGGAGACAGACTGGCACGAGTTGGGGCTCAAGCCGCATACGCCCAACACGGAGCACCAACGGTGAGTTCGGGGGTGCCAAGCGGATCGGATCAGGCGCCGAAGGGATCGTGGCAGCGGCGTCGTGACGCGGTGATCGCGCCGCTATGTGAGGGCGGGTTGCTGCTGGCGGCGGGCGTGGTGGCGCTTCTGACGCACAAGCCGTTTTTTTTTGCCAGCCTGGGGCCTACAGCGTATGAGTTGACGGAAACGCCGGAGCGGCGCAGCGCGGAGCCGTACAGCATTCTGGTGGGCCACCTGGTGGCTGTGCTGAGCGGGTTTGCGGCGCTGTGGCTTACCGGGGCCTGGCATGCGCCGGCGGTATCGACCAGCAACATCACGATGGTGCGCGTGTGGGCCGCGGTGGTGTCTACGCTGCTGACTGTGCTGGGAACGGTGTTGCTGCGGGCGACGCAGCCGGCGGCGCTTTCGACCACGCTGCTGGTGGCGACCGGCACGATGCAGCGGCCGATCGATGGGCCGATCATCATGGCGTCGATTGGGTTAGTGACCTTATTGGGCGAGCCCCTGCGGCGGTGGCGGTTGGGGCATCGGCGACAGGAGGCGCGGAGGGTGGCGGTGGCGTCAACGATTCGGTAGGTCGGGGCAGGAGCAAGCTGACCTCAGCGGCTAAAGCCGGCTTCGCTTCGCAGTGGGTATGGCACGGCTGAAGCCGTGCCCCTTCGATCTAAATTTCGGCTTCGGCTGATGGCTGTAGTTTGGGCGACAGCAAGCTGACCTCAGCGGCTGAAGCCGTGTTCGTTTTGCGGTGTGTATGGCACGGCTGAAGCCGTGCCCCTTCCGAAGTCGACGGCCACGGGTTGTTAACGGCGGCGTTTTGCGGCGGCGTGACGTGCGGGGGGCGTGGGTTTGGCGGGGGTGCCGGCGAGGGCTTTGCGGACGCAGGCGGTGTATGCGTTCAGGAAGCCTTCGCGGAGGTTGGTGTATTCCGCTACGTTGGCGAAATGGCGCTGGGGTGCGGGGGCGTTGAGCAGGTACGCGGTGGTGGCGATGTGGTGCGGGTTGTCGAAGAAGAGGTAGATGCCGAGGACGTTGCCGTCAAGCGCGGTGCGGTCGAAGCCGTAGATCTCGAAGCCGTTGAGGGTGGGTTTTAGGGCGTAGTTGCGCTGGGTGTCCTCTCCTTTGGCGTTGATGGCGTCGAACTCGCTGATGAGGTCGCCCTTTTCGGTGGCGTAGTTGGAGGCGGGCAGCTGCTCGATTTTGACGTTCGCGAAGGGGACGCCGGGGGTGTAGGCGAAGGCAGCAAAGACGCCGTCGACGAGCTTGATCTGCCGGGTGCCGGTGAGGGTCTGCGCCGGGCGTGTCATGGGCGCCTGCGGCAGGGGTGTGGTGCCGACGAGGTCAGGGCCGCCCGGGAGCCGGCAGCCAGTGTACGGCCGGAGCGCGGCCGCGATGGGGCGGACGACGGGCTTGCTCGCGGGCCTGGTTTGCGCGGCTAGCGGTAGGGTGAGGGTGAGTGCGACAAGGCGAAGGGTGAAGCGGTGCGGCATAGGGAGAGGGTACCGCAGAGTGATCGTGAGCGATGACTCCGGCTAGCTCACTGTGCGGGCGGTCGAGGCTGCACGACTAATAGGGCACCCGGCCTGGCGGAGGCGGGAGGCTCTGGGGCTAACGCGTAAACCCACCCATGCCGACGGTGAGGCTGTCGTCATGGATGGGGCACGCGACAGTCCACGTCCTGAGCCCACCGGCTTGCGTCACGCCTCCGAGCCGGGCGGGACCGCTTCTGCTGCACCGAAACTGCGAAACAAAGCCACCACACGATCTGCGGCATCCGGCGCGTAGAACATCTCTGTGTTGGTCATTGTGTCCGCCGTCATGTGCTGCATCCGAGCAAACATTTCGGCTTCATACGTCGCAATTGCGGCAGAGGACGAATCCTCGCTGAGGAGCAGCTTGGACAAGACGAGAGCGTCAAGCATTGCCATGTTCACACCTTCGCCGGCATACGGGGGCATCACATGCGCTGCGTCGCCGATTAGCGTGACGTTGGGCCTGGGCTCCCAACGCTGATTGGATGGGCAGACAAGGAGCGGACGCCAGACAATGGATGTGGCCTCCCTGAAGAGCGGATCCCAACGCACACTCCATCCCTCGAAGTTGGTGTGGAACCATGCCACTCGCTGGTCCGGGCCGCTTGCGTTTGCAAGGCTCTGCCGGGCGGTGTCTTCATGCGTCTTCAGGCCGGCATACATCAGAACGCTGCCATCGGGTTTGGTTCCCAGGCCGATGGTTCGTTCGCCTCCGAGAGCGATTAGAGCTGACCCGCCAAGTAGAGCCCACAACTCCGGTACGGTCTGTTCTGCCGCAGGGACGAGCGCTTCCACGAGCGAGACGCCGACGTACTCCGGTCGGATGGGAGTGATCAGCTCACGGAGGCGAGAGTTCGCACCGTCGCTGCCGATGGCGATGTCGGCCAGTGCCGTTTTTCCGCCCGCAAAACGTAACAGCACCTGCTGGCCCTGCATTTCCGCCGACTCGAGCTTACAATCCCATGCCACCGTGCCGGGCTGAAGCGAGTCGAGCAGAAGATCGCGCAACGGCCCGCGCTCGATTTCCGGTCGCTTCCCTGCACCGGACATCTGGCGAGGATGATCGTGAAGAACTGTCCCGTGAGCATCAGTAAGGCGAAGACGACCAAGGTCAGGCCGGTGATTGACCCAGAAGTGATCGAGCAACCCGGCAGCCGTGAGCGCGGCAAGTCCAGAGTCTTCGTGGAGGTCTAATGCGCTGCCCTGGACGCGCGCACTGCGACTCTGGTCACGCTCAAACACGGTGACCTGCACACCGCTTTGTTGCAGCAGTCGGGCCAGCGTCAGCCCGCCCGGTCCCCCGCCAACAATCGCGATTCTCTTTCCTTTCACGGCACTCACGTTCGCTCTTTCAACCTGGGTCTTCCAAATAACACACTTACAGCTGCTCTACGGTTGGGGCTTGGTTGCGGGTGGCTTGTCGGGTTGGGGTTGGGG
>CAXTLD010000172.1:0-3518 GCA_964245045.1 uncultured Acidobacteriaceae bacterium
ACTTCAACACCGACGGCAACGGGCGCGGGTTCTTCCGGGCCGAGGGCGCGCACTCTCTGGAAGCGTTCATCAACAGCGTGGTCAAAGACGTCCAGGATCCGGAGACCAAGCTGACCGTGTGGAAGCGCGCACGGGAGGCCGGCGAGGTGCGCAGCTTACGCGGCGGTGGCGGTGAAGGCGAGGGTCGTTCCGAGGACGGCCGCCCCGATAATCGCATTGGCGCGCTGGGATCGGGGTCCGACTACACCGCGTTCATCGACCATCTGGGCGTTGCGAGCGCGAACCTGGGCTACGGCGGCGAGGATGAGGGCGGCGGGCAGTACCACTCCATCTACGACGACTTTTACTGGTACACCCACTTCGAAGACACTGACTTTGCCTACGGCCGCGCGCTGGCCCAAACCGCCGGCACGATGATGATGCGCATGGCTGACGCTGATGTGATCCCGTACCAGTTCGGGGACGAAGCCGAGACGATCCACGGCTACGTGACCGAGGTGAAGCACCTCGCCGACACCCTGCGCGCGCAGATCAAGGAGCGCAACAAGTACATCGCCGAGGGTGGCTACAAGGCGGCGGCCGATCCAAAGAAGCCGAGCGAGGCACCGCCCCTAGACCCGGTGCCGCCATACTTCAACCTCGCGCCGCTGGACCAGGCCTCGGACGATCTGACCGCGGCCGCCAGCGCGTACGACAAGGCGCTGACCGCGCAGGCGGGTGCCGGCAACGGTGCGGTGAACATGCAGTTGATGAAGACGGAGCGGGCGCTCATGGACCCAACGGGCCTGCCCAATCGGCCGTGGTTTCAGAACATGGTGTACGCCCCTGGGTTCTTTACCGGGTACGGCGTAAAAACGTTGCCGGCGGTACGCGAGGCCATCGAGCAGAAGCAATGGCCGATGGTCGACGCGCAAATCGCGCGCACGGCGGCTGCGCTCGAGCGCGAGGTCGCCGTGCTGAAGGAGGCCACGGCGACGCTGGGCGGCAGCTGAGGCGGGCGGCGGGGTGAGAGCCGTGCAGTTCCTACCCTGTCGGCGTTCATTGCCAGCGCGAAGCGCGAGCGGCTATACTTCGAGGAAGTCGCGTGGAACTCCTCCGCGCAGCTCGCCAGCGAGTGGACCGCGACGATAGGGAGAGTTGGCAGAGCCCGGTTGAATGCACCTGACTCGAAATCAGACATAGTCGCAAGGCTATCGGGGGTTCGAATCCCTCACTCTCCGCCAGTTTTATTCTGCGCCTGTATAAGGGTGCAAAAGGCCACTTTTGCGTCGCTATGGTTGCTCGCGTCGGCACTGCACGGCATGTAGCCCTTTTGCATGACTAAGTCGGCTTTGTATGACTAAGAGGGCTTGAGGGCGAGCGCATCACCTCATAGAAGTTCCGGCGCATCTGTTCGCGCAGGGCCTTGGGGACCCGGCGGAACACTCTGTTAAGCACCTCGTAGGCGAGGTCGACACTCTCGTCTATGGCCCGTGAGGTGGGTACTACGTTGGGGTGCACCTGCCGTTCACGGGCAAGGTTCTCCTGCAACTTCAGTAGTACGAAAAAACCGTCGGCAACACGCTGTTTAGGCAGTAAATCTCTGAAAAAGACCGAGAAAACCGGGACGAAAGCCTAGTTTGCTCTCCAGGCCATACTATACCTAGTGGCTTTTCCACTTGACCCCTCCCATCCATCGCGCTAACTTCAAGTTGCTGGCAATCAGCCACTTGCGCATCGGCGTGAGTGTGCCCCTCCCGATGCAGTGCTCGAACACTGCATCAGGAGGACACCGTTTCACCAATTAGCCCCCAATCGAAAGGGAAAACATCATGGCGAAAATCACAGTCAACCGTAGTTCCGTAACCGGCAAGTTCGTTACACCCACGTATGCGGCAAGCCACCCGCGCACACCGCAAACCTAACATTACACGGTTCCTCCGACACAGAAGTATTCGGCGTACCGGGCGTGGCGCTCTGCTGATGCGGAGCGCCAACGCACGTCAGTGCGCAGGCCCAGTATAGCCAAGTTGCGCGCTCAGCCGTCCTGACGCTGTGAAAAACGAAACGAGAAAACTATGAAAACGTGTGACTTTCCTCAGTGCAGCAACTATGCCGTAGGAGGCTTTCAGGAAGACATCGTGGTGACGAATTTGCAGACATCGGACGGTGAGGAAGGGACCGTGGGTGATGCGTACTACTGGTGTGCGGACCACCGTGCCGAGATGCGTAACGATTTCGCCGATACGCCAGGGCGCGAGATCAGCCCTCAGTGAATGCGTTCATTCGTCCCGGCGATGCCGACTCTGCGCTAAGCTGCCCGAAACAGCAAGAAGCCCCCGGCCTGCCTGAGCAGAACGGGGGCTTTGCACGTGTGCTTCGTTAGTGTTTGGAAGTGGGGGAGCGTTGGTTGTGATTCTTCACAGCAGCCACGGCTCCCGCCGGCATGACTTTTTTGTGGTACGTGTGGAGTGCCTGCTGTAGTTCATCTCAAACTCGGTCGCGGTAACGCCGTGACCAACGTTGATGGTGTACTGGGCAGAATCACCGCCCAGGGCATGGTTTGGAATAATCATGCCGTTCGCGGGCGCGACGAACTTTCGCGGCCATCTCACCCACGTCATGCTCCACACCCACCTGCACGCCGCCGCTTAGGGCCTTGCCGCCCCCGAATAGACCGCCACGAAGCGCATGAAACTTCCGAAGTAAACGCTTTCTGCAAAGCTACAACTTCCGTGTCATGGACATCGTGAAGATTGCATGACAGCGCCTCGGGGCCGCGTGCGCATGGATGCGTCTCCATCCACACCTCGGGACCACGTGGGCCCGGGAACGAATACATCCGGCGTTCACAGCCCAGACCGCAAGTTGTAACAAACGCACAGTAAAAGTAGCCAAGATTACAGTTTTGCAACGTTGCCGCTCGGCGCACACCGCGTCGAGGCCGCAGCATCCTCGCGTGCTTGTAACGAGCTTTAGCCAGGTCAGCCGTTCTTACACCAATGTGCCATTGACATTTCCGAGGCCAGTATGCAGAGTTTCCGCCCATTTGTCTTTTCGGCTGTATGGGTTGCGTTCGGCGTTGTGGTTGCCCGCGGCACGGTGCCCGCCATGGCGCAGGTGGATCGTAGCGCCTTGACCGGCGTGGTGACGGACCCTTCTGGAAGGCTGCTCGGCCAAGCGCGCATCACGGCGGTTGAAAACGCGACACAGCTGCGGCGCCAAGGAATGTCGGACGCCGTCGGACGCTATGAGATCGCGGCGCTGCCGGTGGGACGGTACACGATCACGGTCGATCACCTCGGCTTCGAGGCGCTGCGGTTTGTCGATGTCGAGCAGGTGGTGGGGAGAACCCGCACGCTGAACGCGTCGCTCAAGGTATCGGGCCGCGAGGAGCACGTGGAAGTCTCTGCCGCATCGGCGCTGGTGGACCGCAACAACAGCGCGGTGACCGGCCTGATCGAGCGAAAACAGGCTGACGAGCTGCCGCTAAATGGCCGCGACTGGTCAGCGCTGACGGCCTACAGCCCCGGCGCGAT
>CAXTLD010000173.1:0-3389 GCA_964245045.1 uncultured Acidobacteriaceae bacterium
CCTGCGACGCGATGTACCCGTAGAACCCACCCGCAAACGAGTCCCCCGCCCCCGTCGGATCCACAACCTCTTCCTGCGGCGTCGCCGGTGCGCGGAACAGCTTGCATGCGTCCCGCGATGCAAAGACCTCGGGCGTAAAGAACGCCCCTGCCCCATGCTCGCCGTACTTCACCACCAGCGCCTTCGGCCCCAACGCCAACACGCCCTGCGCCGCCTTCAGCCCGTTGGTTTCGCCGGTCAGCAACCGCGCTTCTTTGTCGTTGATGATCAGCACATCCAACTCGCGCAGCACCGGCAGCAGATTCTCGCGATGCGCGTTGATCCAGTAGTTCATCGTGTCGCCGGCCACCATATTCACGTTGGGTATCTGCTGCCGCACGCGCAATTGCAGCACCGGATCGATGTTGGCCAAAAACAGAAACTCCGAATCCAAATAGGCTTCGGGAATCTTCGGTGCAAACGTCGCAAACACGTTCAGATCCGTCGCCAGCGTGTCGGCCTCGTTTAGGTCCTTCAGGTACGCGCCACTCCAATGAAAGCTTTTGCCCGGGGCTCGCTCAATGCCGCGCGTATCGATCCCGCGACCCGTCAACACGCGCTCATGCTCGGGCCCAAAATCCTCACCGACCACACCCACCACGCGCACGTCGGTGAAGAAACTCGCCGCCAACGCAAAGTGCGTAGCCGCCCCACCCAACACCCGCTCCCGCTTCCCACTCGGCGTCTCCAAAGAATCAAACGCCACCGAACCTACAACCAAGATCGCCATCAG
Organism: uncultured Acidobacteriaceae bacterium; assembly: GCA_964245045.1. Lineage (GTDB taxonomy): Bacteria > Acidobacteriota > Terriglobia > Terriglobales > Acidobacteriaceae > Granulicella. Next base: position 773 of record CAXTLD010000173.1, read on the forward strand.
TCGCATTTATCCTTACTTCGCTTCTGCTTTGCTTTGTGGTTGTCATTCCCTAAGGGAATCTGCGTTCTGCTCGAAGCGCCACAGCAGCACGAAGTCTCACCAATACTTCCCATACAACAAATCCAGCTTCCGCTTCGTCGCCTCCGGCATCACCGCACGGTCCGTCATAATCGCAAACTTTGCCGCCGTCTGCGCAGGCGCCCCACTCAGATCCGTGGGCATCAACCGCACCGCCGCCTTCACCACCTCCCCCGCGTTCTCCGCGTTCTGGTGCATCACCGCGACCACCTGGTCCACGGTCACGTCGTCATGCCCCTCAAACCAGCAGTCGTAGTCGGTTACCATTGCCAGCGTCGCATAGCTGATCTCAGCCTCGCGCGCCAGCTTGGCCTCCTGCAAGTTGGTCATCCCAATCACATCCGCGCCCCAGCTGCGATACAGGTTCGACTCTGCGCGCGTCGAAAACTGCGGCCCTTCCATGCACACATACGTGCCGCCCAACTTGCCCACCACGCTAACCTCGGCGCAAGCCCTCTGAAATACCTCAGCCACCACGCCACATACCGGATCGCCAAACGCCACATGTCCCACCACACCATCGCCGAAGAACGTGGCTTTCCGGTCGAACGTGCGGTCGATAAATTGCGTCGGAATCACAAAGTCTGTAGGCTTGTGTTCTTCCTTTAAGCTCCCCACCGCGCTCACGCTCAGAATGCTCGTCACGCCCAGCGCTTTCATCGCATAGATGTTGGCTTTGAACGGCAACTCACTCGGCAGCAACCGGTGCCCTTTGCCATGCCGCGCCAGAAACGCCACCGCACGCCCCTCCAGCGTACCCAGCACAAACACCTCGCTCGGGTCGCCAAACGGCGTCTGCACGCGTTCCTCCCGCACATCCGTTAACCCCGGCATTGCATACAAGCCGCTGCCGCCAATAATCCCAATCTCCGCCAATGTTCATCCTCTCCTAAGCACCATGCCTGTGCGCCCCGAGAAGTATATCGTCCCAGCTTTCGGCGATCGCCGACGCCGTGTGCCTTCGCGTTGCGAACTTGCGCACTCACCAGTAAGCGCCAGCGCTGGGGAGGAAGTATGGCTACCGCACAATCGCTACACTCGTGCATTACAAAGACCTTTACCCTAGCTCTGTTCAATACAGCGCCGAGCTCGTGAAGTACACCGGAGTTTGGGGATACACCGTAATTCTACAAATCTACGTGGAGGCGAAGGGGTTGAACCCTTGTGCAGGTTGCAAGTCCTTCTTCCAGCCTCTCTCAAGCGAGATCAATCAACCCGCAAGAGTACGCTTCGTCAATCTCGAACCGGAACCACACCACTCACACTCGGAGCCTCTGCAGGCCAACATCAGTCTCACCCCCGGGCACGGTACTCCGTTGGATCAGATGACGGTCGTCGACGAACAGGGTCAGCATGTCATCAGCATCGATGATAAGACGATTGGAACCTAGCACCTCGTCGAACCCATCGCCCGCTTGCCGTTTCGTCAGGCCAATCAGCCCGCGGCCACGGCAAGCGGACGTTTTTACAACCCCCCTACAGCGGCATTCGCCCACCCGTAGCACCGAACACCTCACCGCTCACATAGCTCGCATCGTCCGAGGCAAGGAACACAAACAGCGCCGCTTGCTCCACCGGCTGCGCCGGCCGCTCAAAGATCGACGAGGAGCCGAACTTCGCCACCTTCTCCGCCGGCATGGTCGACGGAATAAACGGCGTCCACACCGGCCCCGGCGCCACACCGTTCACGCGCACACCCTGCTTGATGGCCATCTTGGCAAAGCTCGATGTCATGCTAGCCAGTGCAGCCTTTGTCGCCGCGTACGCCGGAAGTTCGACGTCAGGCATGAAAGACTCGATCGAGACCGTGTTGATCACCACACCGCCCGGCTTCATCACGCCCAGCGCCGCCTGCGTCAGAAAGAACGGCGCATACACATTGGTGCGGAAGTGCGCGTCGAACTCTTCTTCCGAGATGTCCTCCAGCGCGCCATAGGTCCGCTGAAACGCCGCATTGTTCACCAGGATGTCGAGCTTCCCAAAGCTGTCCACGGTCTTCTGCACCAGCTCCTGGCAGAAGCTCTTCTGCCGCACGTCGCCCGGCAGAGCGACCGCACGCCGGCCAATGCCCTCGATGATTTTCACGGTCTTGTCGGCATCCTTTTGCTCGTCCGGCAGGCACGTAAACAGAATGTCCGCGCCTTCCTTGGCGAAGCACACAGCTACGGCGCGGCCAATGCCGCTGTCGGCGCCGGTGATCAGCGCCGCCCGGCCCGCGAGCTTGCCGCAGCCCGTGTAGCTTTGCTCGCCGAAGTCAGCCTTTGGATTCAACATATCCTCGTCACCCGGCGCGGGCTGCTTCTGCTCCGGGAACGGCGGTTGAGGAAAACGCGTACGTGGGTCCACAAGGGGTTTCACAGCTTCAGACATACACCAGCACCTCCGGCGTCGCCCGCGCAGCACACACGGCGCGCAGACCGCCTCGATCTCTTGTTGTAGAAAGGAAAAGTTTCTGGTCGTGCACGCCAGAAAAGACGACCTTGCCCTGAGGTCCTCGCCACCCGTCCGGCCAGGCCTCAACCAGCGGTAAGAGTCGCCG
>CAXTLD010000174.1:0-3387 GCA_964245045.1 uncultured Acidobacteriaceae bacterium
GGATGATTCGCCGGCGAGCGGCCCACGCCGGGATCAAGACGGAGATCGGCTGTCACACCTTCCGCGCCACCGGCATCACTGCGTATATGAAGAACGGCGGCCGACTGGAGGTCGCCCAGCAGATGGCCGCCCACGAATCGAGCCGCACCACCGGCCTTTATGACCGACGCAGCGATGAAGTCTCCCTCGACGAGGTGGAGCGAATCGGAATTTAGAGGTGCTTCTCAGGCGAAGACAATCGACATGGCGCCGTGTTCCTTGCGCGCCGAACGCCCAAAATCCTTGCGGCCTGCGCTTGGGTGAGGCCGCGATCTTTGATGATGCGGGCGATTTCAAGCGTCAGCCGGGCCTTGATCAATTCCTGGTCCGCATTTGTCAGGCCAAGATCGGCAAACACATTGCCGCTGCCTTCAGTCACCTCGTCAGCCGCAACTGCTTTGTGAGTGGGTTAGCTCAGGCACTTCCCTCCCCTGTAGTGACGTTCGATCTTATCGGCTATACCGTCCTCACTTCGGCAAGCAGATCAGGATGTCGCTCCAGAACCTTGAGCAGTTTTACCAACGCCAATGGCGGTTTGGTCTTTCCGTTTTCGTAGCGCGAGAAAGCATTCACGCCGCCGCCGAAGATTTCGGCCGCTTCCCTCTGATCGAGTGCGAGCTTTTTGCGAACGCTGCTGATGAACTCAGGATCTACGATGGCTGCGTTCACCTGCCGGTTGAACGCTAGCATCATGCCACTGCTACGGTCCGACTCCGCCGCGTCGAGGATTACCTCTCCACAGGCTGGGCAAAAGTTTCCCGTGACGCCCGGAATGACGGTGCTCTCCCCTTTGTAGGTATATGGAATGTCGCGCGTGTCCTGCACGAGCTCCGCTTCCGCACAGATTGGACACTTCATCGTCATAGCTCCTTAAACGATACGATCAACACATCGTTGATAACGGTCAGTTTGAGGTAAACCTCGCCGGCCGGAGTCGTGGGGCGATACACATCCTGCCAAACCCGATGATCGGCATACGTCGTCATCGACTTGTAAAAATCCGCTGGCGTGAGAGCCAGAACGACGGCTACCATCCCGTCGAAATCAAAGCCAAGAGCAGCGCCGCCAGTTAGCGCTGAGAATGTGGAGCGAACCTTGCCTTCCTGAATAAGCGTGTGAACGACTGTCAGCTGACAATGCGGCGAGCGCTTCTCCATACACCAATTGTAACCAACTTGGTTAACTAGTGTTCCAATGTATGTTTGCATAAATCCATGAACGCCTGTAAAAGAGAAAACATGAAGGCATAGGAGCATGCAAACATGCAGGTAATCGTCATCAACTCTCAAAAGGGCGGCAGCGGCAAAACCATGCTGTGCAAGCATCTGGCCGTCGAAGCGGAGCGAATTGGGGACGGCCCCGTGTTCCTGATCGACACCGATCCGCAAGGTACGCTGACGGCCTGGCACTCTAAGCGCGACAAGGAATCGCCGGCGCGGATCGAAGTACCATTCGACGGACTGAAAAAGGGGTTGTCCCTACTCCGGCAACATGGAGCGGCGTACTGCATCATTGACACCGCATCCGGTCGGCTTGAGATTGCAGATCAGCTCTTTAAGATTGCAGACCTTGCCATCTTCCCTGTACAGCCCAGCGAGGACGACCTGACGGCTGCTCCCGTGACAGTTCAAGCCTTGAAGCGCTCCGGCACACCCTTTCTCTTCGTTCTAACCCGCGTAAAGGCCAACACATTGATTACGGCTCAGGCAGCGGCCGTTCTCTCGAAGCATGGCCAGGTAGCCGAAACCTTTGTAAATGATCGAACAGCCTACAAAGCTCCATACGCTCAAGGCCAGACGATCACGGAAGCAGAACCGAAAGGGCCTGCAGCAAAAGAAATTGCCGCTTTGTGGCAAAACATAAAATCATGCCTGCATGCTTCCATGCAGAAAAGGGAGGAGATAGCCGTCCATGCCTAAAGCCTTGGAACTTACTGACGAGACGTTGGCCGCCGCACCATCCGTACCGCGTGCTGCCCAGAGCAGGGAAGTACCTGTAGCGACGAAAGTTCGTAAGTCGGCTGAGAAGGTCGATCAAATGCCTCTACAGGTTCGTTTGCCGCGTCAAGAGGTAAAAGCGATCAAGATCGCCGCCGCTCAGGCTGAACAGTCCATCAGCGACTTCATGCTTGCATGTTTCCATGCATTCATAAAACCCGGCAAGCACGAGTAGGCGGGATCGATCCATTCAATGGCGGCACTCACCGGACAAATGTTGGACTCTAAGCGCAACCATGGGATAGAGAAGCATCTCGCCCTGAGCCGCCGCGCCGCTCGGCTGGCTGGTGTTCGCCAACAACGCGACGATGGCTCGCTCTCGCAAGAGATCTTCCAGGTCTCTCAAGCTCTCATCCTTTGTGGACTGCCATACCAGCCAACCACGGCGCGCCACTTCACACGTAAGGCTAGGCTTGCCGACGGCAGCACCGTTGCCGTTACCTTCAGTACGGCTCTGGAAGCGTCAATGCCCTACGGCAGCGACAGAACCCTGCTGCACTTTCTCATGGATAGGGCAGTGAAGACCGGCTCCCGTTTCGTGAGTTGGGAGACGGCGACCGAGTTTCTAAACACGATGAATCTCGCCACCGGGGGGAAGAATAGACGGGATCTTCGCGAGCGTTTTCGCCGGATTGCCGGACTCACCATCGGGGTAGAACGTAAAACGGCCGACAGCTACAGCGGTCGGGTGATGCCGGTGATCGGTGAGTACCACCTGCCCACAAGTATCGACGTTCGAGCCGAAAACCAAGGTGCCCAGGTTCTTCCACTCACAGACAAAATCGTTTACGGCGTCGAGATCGAGGACAAGTTCTTCAAGGATCTGCTCGCTCACCACGTACCCATACCGGCCGAAATCATTCGGGCTACCCGCAAGCAATCGCAGTTGCAAGATTTGGTTGTGTTCCTCTACTGGCGTTGCTATGCGGCCGAGAGCACGAGCCTCATCAAGTGGGAGTACCTCCGGCAACAGGTTTGGCAGGACGACAAGAAAGAGCGTCGCATTCGCGAACGGTTCGTTGAAGCCATCACTTGCCTGCGTACTCTATGGCCCGAGGTCAACGCCGAGGCGCTATCGACCGGGTTAGCAGTGGGGAAGCCACGCGGAGGCCGATACCTCTTAGTTGAGGCAACGAACACCCGCAGACTGTAAAGGGACTTCCGGGGGCAGGAAATTGAGCCAAACCCGTGCTTCAGGGAGGGGACTTCCGGGGGCAGTTAGTGTTTTATGTACTTGTAAATAAAAGACATGTAGTACGTCATGAACAGGGGACTTCCGGGGGCACCCGAGCGGGTCTGCACAACGGACGCGACATCCACAGATTTGCTCGGATAACTTCCTTCCAAAGGG
>CAXTLD010000175.1:0-3376 GCA_964245045.1 uncultured Acidobacteriaceae bacterium
GACGGGGTGGCGGATACGGTTGGGGGCAAGGTGGCCGCCAAGCTGCTGGCGAAGGTGAAGCCTGGTGGCGTGTTTGCGAGCGTGCTGGGGCCGCCAGCCGACGCGGGGCTCCATCCGTTGGTGCGGATCAAGCCGGTGGTCGCGCAGCCAAAACCGGAGACCGTGGTGCATTACGGCGAGGCGCTGCGGGATGGGCGCTTGCGGATTCCGCTGGAGCGGGTGTTGCCGTTGCGGGAGGCCGGCGAGGCCCAGGCTATGGCGGAGAAGGGCGGCGTGGGGAAGATTGTGCTTGTGCCGTAGCCCCCCCTCCCCCGGCGTTTTTGTGCAAAGTATTCAATCCGGGGGCTTTAGATTCGGACTTTTGCGGCTTACGCGCGGCTTGAGGCTGCGCGTATGTGTCGGGCCTTCAGCCCTCCGAGCCACTGGGCGTTACCCTGGGGCTACGCCCCAGGCTATTATGTGACGCGCCGTTAGCGCTGGGTGCGTATCCGTCCGGGACTGCGGGCTACGCCCCAGGCTGGTCTATGGCGCGCCGTTGGCGCTGGGTGGGTATGGGTCCGGGACTGCGGGGTTGAGCCCCAGGCTGTTATGGCGCGCCGTTGGCGCTGGGTGCGTAACGGTCCCGGGAGTGCGGGGCTACGCCCCAGGCTGTTATGTTGCGCGCCGTTGGCGCTGGTGCGTATCGGTCCGGGAGTGCGGGGCTACGCCCCAGGCTGTTCGGTGGTGCGGTTGGCGCTGCATTAGGGCACACTTCCCCCGGTTTTGGGCTCGATTCAGGATAGCTGATTTGGTGCGAATGCTATGCAACCAGTCTGCCCGCGGTCATAGGCCGGCGTACCAGTCGTAACCTAGCTCGGTCCAGTAGTCGTCCGGTTTAGTGTTGGTGTAGGCGATGAGACCGATGCGCTTGATCTGTTTGTAGCCGTACTTGGTAGGGGTGTGCAGGCGTAGAGGGGCGCCGTGGACTTGGGTGAGCGGGGCGCCCATCATCTCGGTGACGAGCAACGTCTGCGGGTGGCGGCAGGTGTGGAGGTCGTAGCCGACGTAGTAGTCGCCGTCGGGGGTTTCCATGTAGACGTAGCGTGGTTCTTTCCCATCGATCGGGGCGGGTGGGTAGGCGTCGAGGAAGTCGGCGAAGCGCACGCCGGTCCAGTGGACGATCTGGCTCCAGCCCTCGATGCACTTGAATTGGGTGACCAGTTCGTGGCGCGGGAGTCGGGTGACGTCGTCGAGCGGAAGGAGCAGGCCGGGGGTGCCGGGGTGGAGGGTGGAGAAGCTTTCGCCGGCCTCCGCCAGGCCACGCGGGGGGCGGCCGGTGTGTTGCTCGTCCTGTTTGCCTTGCGGCGTGGCTGGGCCGGCGGCTTTGGCGGGGTCGGTCTTTGTGTCGTGGCCCTGGTCCCCTGTGGGTTTGGCCTCCGTGTAGCGGTAGTCCCAGGCGGTGACGTCGGGCGTGTAACGCGGGTGGGAAGGGGCGTTTTGAACGCCGACCAGTTGAAGGCGGTAGCTGTCCGGCTCGAGCGCCTTCGCCAGGCCGACGGTGCCGTTGGTGCGCAGGACCTCCGCGCGGCTGAGCGGGTAAGTGGGCGCCAGCACGTGGTCGGGGAGGACCGTGCGGGAAATGTCGGCGTTGAGCTCAAAGGTGCGACGGAGGGCGTCGGGCTGCATGGCGTCTTGCGGGCCACGGTCGAGGTAGCGGTAAAAGCCGTAGGCGGCCGCTGTGGCAGCGGCGGCGGCGAGGAAGGAACGGCGCGTGTGGCGGCGGGAGGTGGCGAGGACTTCGGCGTCAGCGCTGCCGGCGCTTGGGCGTTTGGGGTCTGCGGGGGTCATCGCCAGCTGCTCCGTTCTGCCTCGATGGACGGCGCCTCGATGGGCTGGACCTCAAGGCCGCTCACCATGGAGCGGAAGTTGTTCCAGCCGGCGAGGATGACCTGGACCACATGCACGGCAAAGAAGCCGAGAAAGGCCGCGGTAATCCAGAAGTGGAGCCAGCGGGCCATCTCGTAGCCGCCGAGGAGCGTGGTGAGCCAGTGGAGTTTTGTGGGCTTGTAGATGGCGAGGCCGGTGAGGAGCATGCCTGCGCCCATGACGATGCAGGTGGTATAGGCGATGCGCTGGGCACCGTTGTACTTGGTTTGGGCGGGCAGGCCTTTGCGAAGGTGGAGGTCGACCAGGGTGACCTGGATGGCCTCGCGCAGGCTTTGCTTTTCGGGGAGAAGGAAGCGCCACTCGCCGGAGAGGGCCGTGTACAGCACCCAGGCAATGCCGTTGAGGGCGAAGATCCACATGAAGAAGAAGTGGTAGCCGAGGCCCTGCGTGACGTGGTACGGCACGTGGAGGCGGTTGTAGAACCAGTCTGGGAAGAAGCGAAATACGGTGAGGTGGCCGATGCCGAGACGGTAAACGCGGTGCGGGTGCTGGTAGGCGTTGTCGGAGTCGTTCCAGTAGATGAGGAGGCCGCTCCAGATCATGGTGAACAGGACGGGGAAGTTGATCCAGTGCATCCAGCGAAGGGCGAGCGGGTGCTTGCGTTCGAGGCGGATGGTGGCGGTTTGGGTGGGCGGAGCTTGTGGGAGCGGCGTGGCGTTGGTCATGGCGTTCCTCGACGGGGGCCGGGTGTGCAGCCGAAGCGCCACACGCGTATAGGAGTGCGGGGGATGGGTGAAGGTTACGAGGGGGCGAGGTTTTATCCTTTAATCTTGCGGTGCACTCACCCAGACTGCCAGTGTGAATATGGTTCCCAGTAGTCAAAGCATTCGGTCACCGCGATAGGTTCCTGAGACGATCCTCTCTTCAAGACCCTCATCTCCCCAAACCTGTTCAAGTTCGAGAGCCCGCAACTCCGAGGGAAGATCGCCTATCGTAATGGACTTTACGCCATCCCAGATGTGCCAATCATGGTAGACCCCCGGCTTGGTCCCCAAGGTATTGCGAAAGCGCGGAAAACGGAAGTTTTGGACCGCTAAGTTGCCGATCAGCTTCCAACGTCCGCGCCTAACAGTCGCCAAAAGTCCGACGAAAACTGGAGGAAATAGATCACCTGCCGCTTTCAGTTCAGCAACGTTTGCTACTGGTTCTTCTCGGATGTAGTCAAGTACGCGGATTAAATACCCAAGTTGGTCATTGTGTTGCACGTATTGTGCGTACGCCCAGCGCTTAATGGGCAAACGAATTTCGTAAATATCTCCTACCTGCATCTTTGGTTGCTTGTTCATTAATAACCGACCTGTTTGAGATTTGTGTGCCCTCGTAGCACGCGCGCACGAAGATGACAGCAACGGCTCCTAGCTCGTTGATCGGCGGATGGGTTTGGTGGGGAGGCTTTGGCGGTCTTCTGGGGGGAGGAGTTTGGGTGCGGGGTGGTGGGCTTGGGCATGGG
>CAXTLD010000176.1:0-3375 GCA_964245045.1 uncultured Acidobacteriaceae bacterium
GGTAAGGCGGGCGCCGGTGGCGGGGCGACAGTGCTTCTGGAAGCCGGGCGGACGCGGGATGAGGTAGGCGCGTGGCTGATGGCGATGGCGCGGGAGACGCCGCGCATGGTGGTCGGCATCGATTGCTGCTTCAGCTATCCGGCGTGGTTTCTGCGAGAGCTGGGGTGTGGGGATCTGTTCAGCTTTTGGCGGCTGGTGGCCGACGGCCAGGGCGAGGCGTGGTTGCACCGTGGCTGCGAGGACCGGCGGTTTTGGGGCAAGCCGCACAAGCGTCCCGCGCAGTTCTGCGGCGAGGGCTTCCGCACCATGTTTCGGCATGCGGACTGGGACAACAAGATTGCGCAGGCGCTGGAGGGTGGGGACCCGGCGCGGGCGGCGAAGATGAAGGGCATCACGCCGAAGTCGCCGTTTCAGATTGGCGGGTCGGGGAGTGTGGGGACGGGGACGCTGCGGGCCATCCCGGTGCTGCTGCGGCTGCATGCGGCGGGATTTCGGGTGTGGCCGGTAGAGGACGCCGCGTTTGGCGACGCTCCCAAGCCGCTGCTGGTAGAGATTTATACGCGGCTGATGACGGGGGCGGTGGCGAAGTCGAATGGGGCAGCGCGGAAGGCGTATCTGAAGGCGCGGCGGAGGGACGACCCGCTGTTTGCGGAGGTGGGGCGGGCGGTGTTGCGGAAGGCGGAAGGGTCAGAGGATGCGTTCGACGCGCTGCTGACGACGGTGGAGATGGTGCGGCATGCGGCGGAGTTTCCGCGGCTGCGGGCGACGGACGATGCGGGGTTGTTGTTGGAAGGGAATACTTGGCGGCCCGGGGTAGGTGAGGATGTCAGATCAGCAAGGATGTGATCTCGGCTGGGGAGAGAGTGAAGGGGTTGCGGATGAGGACGCCGCCGAGCATTCGGCCGTCCTGCAGGTCTTCGCTGAGGAGCAACTGGCAACCGGCACGGCGTGCGGTAGCCCAGAGCAGCGCGTCCCAGAACTGGAGGCCATGCTGCTGGTGTGCGGCGAGAGCTTCAAGTACGTCTTCACTGGAGGCGGACACGGTGCGGAACAGCTCTCGCAGGTTTACCACCAACTCTTGAGCCTGTGGCGACAGGTCACGGCGCTTCTTAGCGGCTATGTTGCACAATTCGCCGAGCGTCTGCGTTGGAACGATGCAACGATCCTGATCTGCTAGGCCTATGAGGCGTCGCGCTTGTTGATGCTTCTGCGGTGACCGGGCGTCGAGTGAGTAGACGAGAACGTTTGTGTCGAACGCATAGCGGTTAGCGTTCATGCCGCTCGTCGTAGGTGTAGGGTCCTCCCCAATCGTAGCCGGCGTCCATCAAAGCCAGGAGGCGCTTGCGAGCGGCTACTTTTCTGGCATCTGCATCCGCTTTGCTTTTGTCGGGGTAGGGGATGATCTCAGCGACGGGCTCCCCGCGGCGAGTGAGAATCAGGCGTTCGCCGGCTTCCACCTCAGCGATGCAGGCGGAAAAGTTCTGATTGGCTTCGCGGAGCGAGACTTCGCGCATGGTGACCTCTCCTGGTGATTGTAGTACGTAGTGCGTTGGGGTCCGCTGCTAAACTGAACCTCTATGCGTGCATTGTCCGGGAACCAAATTCGCGAGGATTTTCTGCGGTTTTTTGAGGGGAAGGAGCACCGGCGGGTGCACTCTTCTTCGTTGGTACCGGCGGGTGATCCAACGCTGCTGTTTACCAATGCGGGGATGAATCAGTTTAAGGATGTGTTTCTAGGGGTGGAGCGGCGGGAGTATTCGCGCGCCGCCAGCAGCCAAAAGTGCGTGCGCGCTGGCGGCAAGCATAACGATCTCGAAAACGTGGGGTTTACGCGGCGGCACCACACGTTCTTTGAGATGTTGGGGAACTTCAGTTTTGGGGATTACTTCAAGCGCGAGGCGATTGCGTATGCGTGGGAGTTGTTGACGTCGCCGGACTGGTTTGGGATCTCTCCTTCGCGGCTGTACGTGACGGTGTTTGCGGGGAACGAGGCTGTGCCGCGGGACGATGAGGCGGAGCAGTTTTGGGTAGAGACGGGGGTGCCCAGGGAGCGGATTTTTGGGATGCCGGCGAAGGATAACTTCTGGCAGATGGGTGATACGGGGCCTTGTGGGCCGTGTTCGGAAATCTTTTATGACCTGGGGTTAGCGGCGAGTGAGACGGGGGAGGATCGGCCGTTTCCGCAAGATGATCAGCGGTATGTGGAGATCTGGAATTTGGTGTTTATGCAATTCGACCGGGCTTCGGACGGGACGCTGACGCCGTTGCCTAAGCCGTCTATCGATACGGGGATGGGGCTGGAGCGGATTGCGGCGGTGTTGCAGGGGAAGTTATCGAATTATGAGAGTGATTTGTTTACGCCGTTGTTGAGCGCGGCGGCGATGCTTACGGGGTTCGCCCGTACCCACCTTAGCGACGATGAAGCCGTCGCGAAGATGGGGCACCCGGCGGACAAGAACGCAGGTCTCTCCACTACGTCCGCAAAAGACGCGGACTCCGGTCGAGATGACAGTTCTTTGGGGAGCGAGCGCGTAAGTGAGTTAGCGGTGAGCGAGGAGAAGGGGGCGGCCTCGCTGCGGATCATTGCGGATCATGCGCGCGCGGCTACGTTTCTGATTGCGGATGGCGTGCTGCCTTCCAATGAAGGGCGTGGGTATGTGCTGCGCAAGATCATGCGGCGGGGGATTCGGCATGGGCGGTTGTTGGGGCAGGAGAAGCCGTTTCTGCACGAGATGGTGTTCGCGGTGCGGGATGAGATGGAGGTGGCTTACTCGGAGTTGAAGGAGAGTGCGGAGCGGGTGGGTAAGGTGGTGTTGGCGGAGGAATTGCAGTTTGCTCGGGTGATCGATATAGCCTCGAAGCGATTCGAAAATGTTCTCCGTGCGGCGAAGCTGCAATCTATTAAGCTATTCCTTAGCGATTACTGGGGCGAGCAGAACCTTCGTTCTTTGCACAACCAGCAGCACATCAACATAGGCGATCGTTACTTCGACGAAGATCTAAGAAGTGCTCTGCAGAGTGAAGAATCAGACGCGATTGACGCGCTCTACAGACTGATAGAAGGACAGGACTACTTCCAGCATAGCTTGATCCAGGTAAGCGGGGCAGAAGTGTTCTCACTCTTCGAGACTTTCGGCCTTCCATTAGATTTCATGCAAGATGCTGCCCGGGACGCGAATGTACGACTCGATGTCAATGGCTTTGAACGCGCGATGCAAGAAGAGCAAGCCCGCGCCCGTGCTTCCTGGAAAGGCGGCTCGCAGAAGTCTGCGGCGCCTGTGTACCGGGAGCTTCCGAAGACTGAGTTTGTGGGGTATGGGGCGACTCGGTTGGATGGGGCTCGGGTGTTGGCGTTGGTGCGGGATGGGGTGGGGG
>CAXTLD010000177.1:0-3256 GCA_964245045.1 uncultured Acidobacteriaceae bacterium
CGCTGATTCAGCAACGTGACGCCTACCTCAGCCTCCGGCCGCCCCGCCCCATACTCGCGCAACGCACCCACCCCAACCTCGGTCGAGTACCCCTCACTCAGGATGTCCACACCCAGCTTCGGCACCTGTGAGTACCGCAGGAGGCTGCGCTCGGTGTGGAACTCCGCCACCGGCACATTCACCGCCAACGCCACAAAGTCCGCCACGCTCACCGAACACCGCACCGAACTCCCCGGCACCCGCCACCGCTCCCCCGTGCGATAGATATGCCATGACCCCGACATCAACATGTGCGTCACCAGGATCAGATCGCCCGAAAAGTGGAGCAGGCACCACTTTCCGCGAGCCTCCACCCGCTCCACCGTGCGCCCCTCTACCCCTTTGCTCTCCGCCACAGAAGCCAACGTAGCCACCCGCGCCTCAAACGCCGTAACCACCTTACCCCCCAGCGCCAGGTTCAGCGCTCGAGCTGCACGAAAGATTGTGTCCCCCTCAGGCATAGCTACTCTCCGGCAGATTAGACGTGCCCGCACATAGGCACGTCCGCTCATAATGTTCAGAGGAATGATGAGTTCAGCCGAGTTAGCTTGACGCCGTGTAGTCAAGAAAAAGCACAAGCAAACCGCAGGCTGCGATGAGAGTCGCCGACACAGAAGCCCATCTGCCGCTCTGGCCCGCCTCCCGCGCCACCTCACGTGCCGCCATCCCGTACAGGGACGCCCCGGCCAGCACCAAGAGCAGCTCAACGCAAGCGGCCGCAGTCGGATGCGTCCACAGCCCAAACCCAAACAGCGGAAGATGTCCAACGTTCTCCGGCAAGATCGGCATATCCGGTCGATGGACAACCAGGTCCAGAAACCAATGCGAAGCCGCTACCAAGCCGATCACGATCGCAACGCGTCTTCCCCACTTCGGCAAGAACGCAAACCCAAGCGCGGCTGACAGCACAAGCATCCCCACAAAGGAGTGGGTCAAACCCGCATGGATGACCATGCCGCCGTACGCCGGATGCGTTCGCACGGTCTGTATCGATTCGACGTGCATCACCAGCAACGGAATGAAGACGACATCCAGCCACACCGTCGCGAGCATCAACGCCCACAGTGGGGCTGTTCGCTCCCGCGACTTAACCATGGCCGCAAAGCCAAAATGTCCTGCGATCATAGCGTTCCCCTTGATTTCTTTGCGACGGGCCATGGCACGCGTCCGTCGACCCAGCCGACAACGCACGTAAACAAAATCACTCCCACAATGAAAGGCACAGCAGTTTCCTCTCTTCCTGGCCAGATCCTGTCAGGTCCTGACCAACTGAACTCAGTAGCGACGCTCCCCACGGAGTAGCGCCACCATCATGACTTACATAGTAAGTCTTCAGCCCGAAGTCGTCAAGACTTACAATGCAAGTCATGCCCTACAGCAAGCTGCTCTCCCCAGCCGACATCCTGAAGACCGCCGTCCGCATGGTGGAAGACGGCGAAACCAACGGGCTCTCCTTACGAGCTGTTGCGGCCTCCTTAGGGGTGAAGGCCCCAAGTCTGTACCGCTACTTTCCTGACAAAGATGCCCTGGAGGTAGCGGTCGCCGAGGCGGCCTCCAGTGCCATGTTGGCCGAGTTGCAGACGACCAGCGTCGGAGCTGATCCGGAAAGCAGATTCAAGGCCGTAGCAGACGCTTACCTGCACTTCGCCCGCGAACGCTTTCGGCTCTACGCATTCCTCATGCATCGCATTCCGCAAACCCATGGCTCCGCCGTGAGCAAGGCTCTATGGAACGTCGTGTTGGAAGCCACCAGCGCAGTCTCAGGGCAGCCCGACGACACTGCCGCCGCTGTCGCCACATGGTCCTTGCTGCACGGCTACGCCACGCTGGAGCACGCCGGCGCGTTCGGTGCCTCCGGCCCCAAAGGTGGCCTGGAACTCGGCATCGCAGCCTTTCTGCGTAGCTTCCGCCCCGACCGCTAGCTCGTTCAGTCAACCCTACCGCTGCCTGAAACGAGCCAAGCGCTCTGATCTACCTTTGCCGCAAACTCGCCAGCATCTCCCGCCGCAAGATCGCATTGATACGCGACTGGTACCCCTTCCCCTGCGCCTTCAACCACTCCAACACGTCCGCATCCACCCGCGCCGTGATCTGCCGCTTCACCGGCCGGTAAAACTTCCCTCGCACAGCGTTCTTCCACTGCTCCGGGGTGAGTTCCGGGATGTCGCTGGTGTCGATTTCGCTGTCGGGCCGCGCGGCTAACGCCCTCAGTTCTTCCCGCCCCTCGTCCGTGATGGGCGGCAGCGTCTCCAATGTGTGCCTAACCATGGTGGGCTTCATAGATTCGCCTTTCGCTTCGGGTTGCGGCTCTTGCTGAGATAAGACGAACTACCTCGGTGCCTTGGTCCTCAATCCAGGTGTGGACAGCCAATAGGATGAACATGCCTTCAATCGCACCGATCGCCTGCCATCTTTGTTCACCTTCTTCAACTCGGTCTTCAACAACCACATGCCATGGGTCCTCAAACACGTGCGTTGCTCGTTCGAAACTGACTCCGTGCTTGCGCTTGTTCGCTCGATTCTTCTCCTCGTCCCACTCGAACTCCACCATTGCAAACCTATCTTCGAATTGTACAGACAAAGTTGTAGTTGCAAAAAATGGCCCTAAGACGCCAGCTCCGACACCCCACCCCGCCCCGGCAACTCCGGCAACCCACGCCGCACATTGAATCCCATCGGCGCGGCCTGGAACCCAGCATCCAGCAGCGCACGCGCCATCGGGTGCTCCGCCACGGGCACCCCGTTCACGCTGGCAACCAACATCCCACCGCGCACCCCGTCCGCTTCGGCCCGCTGCACCGTCCTGACTAGAAACTCGGCCAGCGCCCGCATCAAGTTGCCCTGGGCCGGCTCTTCTTCGGGCAGCAACACCTGCACATCCGGGTTGCCGCGGCGCAGATACGCGGCCAACGCCCCGTCAACCAGCACCACCCTCGCGCCCACCGACCGCGTCAGCGACGACCCCTCCGAAGGCGCCGCCGGCCACCGCAACAGCGCCCCATACGGGTTCGCCGGGTCCGTCGCGGCCAGCATCACCACCTCGCGCCCTTCCTCCGCCGAACCATTGTTCTCCCCCGGCCGTAACGACCGCAGCAGATCCACCGCCGCCGGCTGCGCAAACTGCGTCGCCCCCAGGTCCGCGGCAAAGTAACCCCGCCGCACCCGCCCACTCTCTTCTAAGGCCTTCAGCACGTCATAGATCGCCGAAAACCCTCCC
>CAXTLD010000178.1:0-3173 GCA_964245045.1 uncultured Acidobacteriaceae bacterium
TCAGCGGCCTCAACCTCGCCGTCTTCGTCCTCATGCTCCTCAGCGGCATCTCCCCCACCAACCCCACGGCCCTCCAACTGCTGCACTGGGGCGCCAACTTCGGCCCGCTCGACCGCCACGGCCAGCCGTGGCGTCTGCTCACCGCCTGCTTCCTGCACATCGGCCTTCTCCATATCGGCTTCAACATGTACGTCCTCTACCAGGCCGGGCCCTTCACCGAGCGGCTCTTCGGCAGCGCGCGCTACCTCGCCCTTTACCTCGCGGCCGGCATCGGCGGCAACCTGCTCGGCCTCCTCATCCACCCCATGACCATCTCCGCCGGCGCGTCCGGCGCCATCTTCGGCGTCTACGGCGGCCTGCTCGCCTTCCTGCTCAAGGAGCGCGCCGCCCTCCGCCCCGAGGCCGTCAGAAGCATCGGCCAATCCGCCCTCATCTTCATCGGCTTCAACCTCTTCTATGGCGTCGCCTCCGCCCACACCGACCTCACCGCGCACATCGGCGGCTTGGTCACGGGCTTCGTCGCCGGTCTCGTCCTCGCCCGTCCCCTGCCGCCCGCTCCCGTCCTGGCGCAGGACCTCTTCCCTGCACAATAGAAAGGGACGCAGCCAAAGCCACGCCCCTCCCAACCAACAACGAAGAACGAACAACTTACAACGTGATGACCACCTTGCCCACCTGCTGGTTGCTCTCCAGGTACTGGTACGCGGCCACCGTCTCCGCAAACGGGAACATCTTGGCGATCTTCGGCTTGAAGCTTCCGTCGGCAAGATGATCGTAGATGTACTTCTTCATCGCCTGGAGACGGTCACCCTTGTTGAACTGCAGGATGGAGTACCCGTACATCGCCACGCCTCGCGCAAAGGTCGTCAGTGGGAACGGCGTCGGCGTGCCGGACAGCGCCCCGTACAAAAAGATGACGCCGCCATTCGCGGTAGCCTGTCCCAGCACGTTCATGTAGTCGCCGCCGACTGGATCGAAGACCACCCGCGCCATCGCGCCGCTGGTAATCTCCTTCACCCGGGCTGGGAGGTCTTCCTCCTCGGTCGCGATCACGAAGTCCGCACCCAGGTCCAACAGCTCCTGCTTCTTCGCCGAGGTCCGCGTCGTCGCAATCGACTTCCCACCTTCTGCCTTCACAATCTGGATTGCCGCCAGGCCGACCGACGAGCTCGCTGCCGTGATGATCACGAAATCACCATGCGTCACCTTGCCCAAGGGCACCAGCGCGCCATGCGCCGTGCCGTACTGCATCCAAACCGCGGCCACATCCACATCGGACATCGACTTTGGTACCGCGCCGAGTACCTCTGCCGGCACTACGGCCTGCTCGGCCAACGACGGATATTTGTTCATTGAAAATCCCGGAACCGTCCCGAACCTCCTGCCCACCAGCGACGCCTCCACCCCCGGGCCTACTGCTTCCACCGTCCCTACAACCTCATACCCCAGGCCGGACGGTAGCTGCGGCTTTTCCAGGTACTTCCCGTGAAAGTAGTTGCTCTCGGCCCGGTTCAGGCCCACGGCGGCCACTTTCAACCGCACCTCGCCCGCCTCCAGCTCCCGCACCGGCACGTCCTCGATCTTCAGGACCTCAGGTCCACCCAACTCAGAAAAACGCACTGCCTTCGGCATAGAGTCAGCCTCCTGCTCCCAACCGATGAGCCCCGACTCCGAATCGATGCAATTGATCGCTGGTTCCGCCTGTGTGCCACTCTGGTCTCCCGCCTCGAGACGTCAGAAGCATCGGCCAACCGCCCTCATCTTCATCGGCTTCAACCTCTTCTACGGCTTCGCTTCCGCCCACACAGACCTTACAGCGCACATCGGCGGCCTCGTCACGGGCTTCGTCACCGGCCTCCCGCCGCACAACGTATGCCCACACAAGGGAAAGGGGCACAGCCGAAGCCGTGCCCCTTTCGCGCAGAATTGCCTGCTCCGCACCGGTCAGGGAACCGTGATCACTACCTTGCCCACCTGCTGATTGCTCTCCAGGTACTGATACGCGGCCACCGTCTCCGCAAACGGAAACGTCTTCGCGATCTTGGGCTTGAAACTTCCGTCCGCCACGTGGTCATAGATGTAGCTCTTCATTGTCTCGATGTGCTCCGGTTGCCGCACCTCGTTGATGCTGTACCCCCGCATCGTCACCCCTCTGCCAAAGGTCATCATCGGAAACGGCGTCGGTTTGCCGGACAGCATGCCGTATAGATAGATCTCGCCTCCGTTCGCCGTCGCCCGTCCGAGCGTATGAATATAGTCGCCCCCAACAGGGTCGAACACGACCCGCGCCCCCTTGCCTCCCGTGATCTCCCGCACCCGGGCAGGCAAATCTTCCTCCTCTGTCGCGATCACGTGGTCGGCACCTAAATCCAGCAACTCCTGCCGTTTCGCCGAGGTCCGTGTCGTCGCAATCGACATCCCTCCCTGCACCTTCACAATCTGGATAGCTGCTAGTCCCACCGACGAGCTCGCCGCCGTGATAAGCACGAAATCCCCCGGCCCCACCTTCCCAAAAGGCACCAGTGCGCCATAGGCCGTCCCGTACTGCATCCATACCGCTGCAGCCTCTTCTGCCGATAGTGACTCCGGCAGCGCGCCTAGGGCCTCCACCGGCACCACCACCTGTTCGCCCAGCGACGGATACTTGTTCATGGAGTAGCCCGGAATCGTAGAGATCGTCTTGCCCACCAGCGACGCGTCGCCACCCGGCCCAACTGCCCCCACCGTGCCGGTCACCTCATAACCAATCCCCGACGGCAGTGTTGGCTGCTCCATATACTGCCCGTGGAAGTACATGCTCTCCGCGCGGTTCAGGCCCACCGCCGCCACCTTTAGCCGAACCTCACCATTGCCCGGCTCCGGTACCGCTACCTCTTCGATTTGCAGGACCTCAGGTCCACCAAACTCGGAAAAACGCACTGCCTTCGGCATAAAGTCTGCCTCCTGCTCCCAACCGATGAGCCCCGGCCCCGGATTGATGCAAATGATCGGTGGTTCCACCCGCGGTCGTTCTGGTTTTCACCGTTCCTGAAGCCTAGCCCAGCATCACCGGCTCCCGCTCCAACCTCACCCCAAACCGCTCCCAAACCCCCGCCCGGATCGTCTCCTCCAGCCGCAACAGATCCTCGCACGTGGCCCCGCCCCGATTGGTCAACGCCAACGCATGTTTGGTC
>CAXTLD010000179.1:0-3136 GCA_964245045.1 uncultured Acidobacteriaceae bacterium
CGCGCAGAACTGCAGCCGCGATGGCGAGAACCATCTCGGCAGCAGCGCACAGGGCATCGCGCCGATCTGGCAGCAGCAACGCCCCCGCGTGCCCACCTACACCCTCCACCAGAAACCGATAGCTGGCCGGCCCCGCGATGTGGGTTACCACCCCCAGATCGTCGCCGCTGCGCTCCAGCAGAGCACCCTGCTCGATGTGCAATTCAAGCCAGGCCGCATACGCACCGGGCGCAAGCGGCACACCGGAGAGCGGGCCCGCAAACCCAGCCGCCGCGCGCGCCGTTCGCAACGTTCCACCGGGGGCGGCTTCGGGATCGGTCTCCCGCAAGCGATCCGGCAGGGCATCGGCATCCGCGGGCGCGAGCACACCGCACAGCACCCTCGAGCCCAGGCAGCCGATGCCGAAACGCGTGGGCTCCTCACTGGTAAAGAGGATCAGCTCGACCGAGCGCTGCGGCACAAAGCCGGCCTCCTGCAGCGAGCGCATCGCCTCCAGACCGCCCAGCACACCCACCGTGCCGTCGTATATGCCCGCGTAGGGAATGGCGTCGATGTGCGATCCGGTGCCGATCGGCGCCAACTCCGGCCGCGCGCCTTCCCAGCGGACAAACGTGTTGCCGATCGCATCCTCGCGCACCGGGAATCCCGCCTGCTGCGCCAGTTTCTTGAACCAGGTACGCGCTTCGAGATCGCGCTTCGTGTAGACGATGCGCGTCACCGCACGCTGCGGCTCGGCCAGCGATGCATCCGCGCGCGCAGGGCAATCTGTAAATGTGGCTAGGTGGTCCAACTCGCGCGTCAGTCGCTCGCTGTTGATCAGGACTTTCATGCGAGCACGTGCCTGTTGCAATCTTTGTAGATAAGGTACTTCGCCGGGGTCTTGCCAACCGCGGCAAACCATTGCGGGCAGAACGGGGCCATCCAGATCGCATCGCCCGCCCCCACCGAATGCCAATCGTCGCCCAGCCGATAGATCCCGCCGCCTCCCAGCATCAGCAGCCCGTGTTCCATGTAGTGCACCTCCACCTGGCTGAGCGACGCCCCGGGCTGGTACGTCATCGTGTTCACCGCGAAGTCGAACGCGGGGGAAGCGGGCAACAACGCCCGTACCTGGACGCCGTCGTCGCCGTTCAGCGGCAGCGCAGGCACATCGCGCTCATGGCCTTGAACAAGGTGCGGCAGCGCCGAACCGTTCTCAGGCGCAAGCGGAGAGAGTGGCTTTTCAAGCACCAGCAATCGCGCTTGCGTGCGCGCCTCCACCCTGTGGCCATGCGGTGCAGGCAAGAACACGAAGCCACCGACCGCCAAGCCAGCCGGCTGCGTGGCGTCGGCCGTTGTCAGCGCAACCTCGCCTTCTAGCACATACACGAACCGCTGTGTCGGCCCCGCTTGCAGCGTGGCCCCGGCGCTCATCTCCACAGTCGTCATCGCAAAGGCCGCCCCCATCTGCGGCGCGGCATGCACGACCGCCCAACCGCCCACCAACCCCGGCAGCGGCGTCCGTACAAACGTGTCCGGGGTGTGCAGCAGATACTCGCGGCGGCTTGCGCCCCGCGTCATTCCGAGAGCATGCATCGTGCGCCCATTGTAAGAGACCTACAGGTGCAATCGGCTTACCAACTCCAGCACCGTGGCCAGCGCGGCTTCCACGTCGGCCTCCAGCACCGTCTCGTCGGGGTGATGACTGATGCCCCCCGGCGAGCGCACAAACAGCATCGCCGTGGGCACGTGCGGCGCCAGGATCATCGCATCGTGGCCCGCGCCCGAGTACATCCGCTTCACGGGGTACCCGCTCACCTCCGCAGCGGCTTCCAGGCCCTCCGCGAGAGCGCTGTTCAACGGCACAGAGCGTTGCTCCGAGAGCACCTTCGCTTGCACCGCGACGCCCCTCGCCGCCGCGCTATGTTCGGCTTTGGTAAGCAGCCGAGCCACGGCGGCGTGCCGCGATTCGTCGCTCGGGTGCCTCACATCCAACGACACCTGCACACGTCCAGGGACGACGTTGGCCACGCCCGGCGCAGCCTCGATCACGCCCACGGTGGCCACCAGTTGCGTGTAGCTCAGCGCGAAGCGTTCCACCTCCACAATCCATTGCGAAGCCGCTGCCAAGGCATCGCGCCGCAGCGTCATCGGCGTGGTGCCCGCGTGGTTGGCCTGCCCGGTGAAGATCAGTTGCAACCGCAATTGACCGATCACGGTAGCCACCACGCCCAACGGCAGGTTCTCCGCCGCGAGCACGGGCCCCTGCTCGATGTGGACCTCGATGGCGGCTCGCGTATTTGGGCGCAACCGGCTGCTAGTTGCGAGTTTTTCCGGGGCCAAACCGAAGCCCTGGATGGCTGCGCGGACGCTGACGCCCGCCGCATCCACACGCTCCATGTGTTCGTCGGGGAGCGCACCCACCGCCGCCAGCGACGACAAAAACGGGAACCCGAAGCGAACTCCTTCCTCCTCGCTGAAACCAATCACCTCTACGGCAAACGGCAGCGGCTCGCCCGCCAGTTCTTCGGCCACCGCCAGCCCCAGCAACACCCCCAGCGGGCCATCGAAGGCGCCCGCGTTGGGCACCGTGTCAAGGTGAGAAAACAGCACGAGCGTGGGGGCGTCGTCATCGGCTGCCGGACGCAGTCCCCGCAAGCTGCCTGCGTCATCAACACGCACCTGCAGCCCTGCCTGACGCATCCACCAGCCCACCAGCGTGTGCGCGTCGCGCGTCGCCGGTGAAAGAAACAGGCGTGTCGTCTCGCCGGCCACGTCGGTTACCCGCGCCAGCTCACGGCAACGTGCGATCACGCGCGCCGCACGCGCACTTCGTACCGTGGGCATACGCGTCAGCCTCGCCGCACCGTGGCCTCGATCGTGCCGTGCGGCTCATCAGTAGGTGTGAAGATCAGGTTCGGGTTGTCGAGGCCGAAGCGCCCGAGATCCACAAGCAGATTGTGCTTGTTGGGCATGCGCAGAGTTACCTCCTCGATCGCGTCTATGTGCGCGAGCGCGGCTTCCGCCATCGCATACAACGTCTGCTGCACACTCAACGAGTCGTGCCGCGCAAACGTCGCGATCATGCGCTCGCGCAGCCCATGCCGTACGTTGTCGAAATCAACATCCGTCGCAAGCGCCGCGGCGCTGTAGCGCC
>CAXTLD010000180.1:0-3029 GCA_964245045.1 uncultured Acidobacteriaceae bacterium
CGGCATCCATACCCACCACCAAGGCCCACCCGTCAGGGTGGGCCTTGGTGCGTTGGGGGAGAGTGAGGATGCAGGTGACCAACAAACTGTCCGGTATCTATTGGCAGAGATGGTTTGTTTTCGCAGCGCTCACAGCCGTCCTATCTGCCGTAAGTGACGGATGGGCCGGGAAGCCGTCGCCTTTGGTTCACCAGCTGCTGCTGATACCTTTCACATTGTTGTTTGGCTTTTTGGTCTGGGCTCTACTAGGTCGGCCCGACAATAGTAGTTCTGATGAGCGTGGGGCTGCAAAGCTGGTGGCTTGGACGCCAGCGCTGCTACTGGTTTTAGAGTTACTCTCAGTGCTGATGATGGTTGCTGAAGCGGCGCACTTTCGTCGGTTTGGGTACAGGCTGACGCGAGGTCCGTGTGTCTTAGCGCTACTTCTCATTGTCGTTGCGTGGTGTAGCTACGGCGTACTGCGCCGCGACAACGTGCTGTTTCTCGCTGTGATGGCCACCTATGGGGCGGGCGCTGCCGTCGCAATAAAATGTTTTCCCTTGAACTACCTGCGTTCGGATATGCTGCCGGTGATTAGTTGGGCCGATCAGCGACTCGTGCGGCACCTAGACCCGTATCAAACGATGCACGTCGGAATACGGCTGTATGATTTTCCTTATTTGCCGGGCATGCTCGTTGCCTATTGGCCGTTGCAGGCGGCCGGCCTCGATCTTCGGATCGGCACCTTTCTCTATCTTGCGGTTGCAGCGCTCCTTATTTACCGTTCGGCCCGATCGGAGCGGCGGGTCGAGGTGGGCCTTCTGCTGGGAGTGTTTCTGCTCTGCCCGTTTCTGCAATACCGGCATGATCTCTACTTGGAGCCGCACTGGCTCACCCTGGTGCTTGCTGTCGTGCTGATGCACCGTCGACACTTCGCATGGGCTGCTGTCATCTGGGGTATCAGTTGTGGCGTGTATCAGTTGAGTTGGGTCGTTGCGCCCTTCTTCGTTCTAAACGCATTACGACGTGGCGGCATGCGGGAGGCCCTCAAGCTGCTGTTTCTGCTCTTGGTAGGTGCCTTACTTGTGATGGGGCCCTTTGTGAGGTCGGCGAGCCAGCAAGTGGCTCATAACACGGTAGGGCAGTGGAGTCATTTATCCCACGCCCTGGCGGACCCAATTAACCTATCATTCTGGCTTACCTACGTGGTTCGCCCTGATCAACTGAAATGGGTCCAGGCGACTGTATTGGTTGCACTCTTCTTCTACTGCTTTCATAGTCGCCGGTGCGCGAACCTGGTTGACACGGTACGTTGGATGGCTTGTGCCCTGGCTGTTTTCATTCCGCTGAATGTGTTGGTTGATGGGTACTTCTACCTAACACTCTTGCTTCTGCTGTTGCTCTACACCTGCCTTGCGAATGGGTGGTGGCAAGAAGTTCCTTCTGACTTCCCTGAATTACCCATCTAAGTCGGGCCGGGTCTAAGCACAGGGGTCTAGATCCGGTCTTCGTCGTCCGTGTCTTCGGAGTGCTTTAGGGGTGGACTGTTTTGACCGTTGGATTGTTTGCGGATATCTATGTCAGCCTCCGAGGTTTGCACTTGCAGAAGAGGCCCGCCTGTACCCACCTGACCCGCTAAGGTAGATTGCTTGCCAGTGTTCTTGGGGGTCAGCCGGAGGTCGTTGCTGATCTGCCCGTTGGTGGTAGAAGCGGAGATGCGGAAGGCGCTGTTCTTCGGCACTTGTAGGTGAATTGATGCGTTGATGGTGCTCACGGTCACCGGTGCGAGGGGTGCGGCCAGCGCAACATCGACCTTGCCGTCTTTGTTTGCCAGGAGTGCGCTGCCGTGCAGGTTCGCAAGAGTGACGTTCCGGTCCGTCGTGTTGAGCGTTACCGGGCCCGTGAGGTTGCTTCCTGCCAACTCTGTGCGCCCTTCGACGTTGAGATCGCCGGGCACGCCGGCACACGTAAACGTTGTGTAGCTGCTTTGAAGGCGCACCGCCCCATTTACGCGTTCCAGGTGTGTAGATCCGAAGAAATCTCCTTGCAAAGTAACCGGGCCGCTGATGTCGGAGAAGGCGAGATCACCGGTTCGCCCGGCCACGGTTAGATCGCCGGTCAGACTATGGCCAGAGATGGTGGCGGTGTCGTCGTGCGCGGTTACGAGCAGGTGTCCGGTGAGGGCGGTTAGCACTACATCCCCTTTTTGGGCCTGGATGGTGAGTGCTCCGCGAACCTCACTGACGGCAACTTGCCCGCTCTCTGCATCGATGGTCAGGCTCGCCTCGTGCGGAACGGTGATGGTGAGTTCCGTTTCGTCGCGGCCAGTGCCGTTTGCCCGGAAGAGGAGCCCCTGACCGGAGCTTTCCAGCGTGGGGCGATTTCGGCTTTCGATACTCCGGAGATCGCGGTTGCGCCACGCCCAAAGCCGTCGACGCGCCACGATGTGAACGCGGCCATCCTGGCTGGTGCCGGACACTGTGATGTTGCCGCGGTGATTTTGGATTTCGAGCAGGCCGCCTGACGGTAAGGGCTTGCTGAGTTCGTTCACCGTTTCGCTGTGGCGGGCAAAGATTTGCTCGAGATCCAGTGCGTTGAAACCAGTTGCGTTCCAATTGCGTTGCAACCAGTTTGTGTGCTGGACGAGGCCGCTGGTTGCGAGGCCGCCTAGTGTGACGAGCAGGAGCACCGAAGTGACACCGGCTCCCACCGTGCGCCGGGGTAAAGGCGCGGCGCTTCCGTCGCTCAGCCCGTGGTCGAGAGCCCATTCTGCGAGGAGGACGACTCCGGAGGCGATCAGGACCAGCGGCCACCAGCGTGCGAAGGTGCCGAGGGCGGAACTCCAAGCGGAGAGGCCCGCCTCGAGCAGAAGAAACATGGCGCCGAGCGTGACGAGAAACAAGGGCCCCAGGACGGATCGGCGGCGCGCGGCACGAGTCTGCACCCGGACCTGTGCACGGATGAAGCGTTGCTGCCTGGTGGCGGCCGCTGCTGCGCGCTGCTGCTCGCGTAAGACTAGACGCTGCCTACGCCGTTCTGAGGCTGGGAAG
>CAXTLD010000181.1:0-2996 GCA_964245045.1 uncultured Acidobacteriaceae bacterium
TGATGTGTATAATAGACAGCCCTAGGGGTTGGGGGTTGGGCGGCGGCTGCAAATTGTGCAACAAGAGCATCTTACGCTGCAAGCGAAGATTAGGCGAAGATGTTGATGAAGAAGTTTCCACTTTGAGTCTAAGTTGCTGCAAATACAATGTTTTGGAAGTGGTAGGGGTTGTGGAAAATTATTCATTGACTTGATGCCCCAAAGGTCGGTATAAACGCAGAGCTGGCCCACTAAGTGTTGCAGGCAAAGGCTTTATGTAACTTTTGGGGGAGGCGGGCACACCTGTGGGGGAGGACGTACCCCAAGGGAGGGATTTCAACAGGCCGAGGGTTTTTCGAGTTCGGAGTGTGCTTTGCACTTCGAGAGACAAGGGGCAGGGAGCACCGCGTGAGTCCACGACAGACGTTTTCAAGACTGAGACTTGCCGGAAGATGAGGAGCGTGCATGAAGAGCTTGAGGATGGAATTAAAGGTTTGCGAGGGCTGCGGGGCGTTGTGGGTCAGGTCCCTGGCGGGCGGCGTTTATTGCAATCGGTGCACCTGGATGTTGTCGGACTTTCCGAAGCCGTTGAGCCGCAAGCGGCGGGGACGACCGAAGACGGTGCGCGAGCTTGCGTGTTTGGGCGTAGCGAGCCAGTGGGCAAGCTAGTTTTTTAACCAACACGTGGAACAGAACACGAATTACCCAGAAGTGGAGATGAAGAATGGGCATCCAGAGCAATGTTGTGGTGATTTCCGGCCGTAAGCCGGTTGCGGGCGTGATGACAACGATGCAAGCAGCGGGCGAGGTACGGGAAGCTACCACGGGCCAAGTTGTACGTCTGGCGCAGGTGTGGGCTGTGGCGGCACCGGTGACGCCGGAGCTGAAGGAGAACAAGGACGAGGGGCGACGGAGCGAGGCGGCGGCGGGCAAGCGCGGCAAGAGTGCGCCGGCGGAGGAGTTGGGCTTTTACCGGAAGTATACGGAGGGTTTGCTGCGGCGGTACCTGCAATTGACGATGGAGGCGGGACGTGTGTCGTCGATGATGGGACGGGATGTGATGGGGGGGCGCGCGAGCAGCTATCGGATTCACGGCTTTGACGATGCGGTGATCTTCCGACTGGACGTGGAGAAGTGCCTGCGGCAGTTGGAGCGGCTGGAGCTGGAGGTGGTGCGGCGGATCGCGATCCAGGAGTACACCCAGGCAGAGGCGGCCGAGTTTATGGGTCTGAGCTTGCGCACGGTGGGGACGCGGTATGCCCGGGCCTTGGACAAACTCACGGGAATCCTGTTGCGGACAAGAATTCTGGAGCCGCTGAAAGGTTGTCAAGTGGAGATGGACTAGAGCCGGGCTGCAAGATGTTTGTTTGCAGTGCGTTAGAAGCGTTTTACAAGTTGCGCATACATTTGGGCCGGCTTGATACTCTGAATAGGCAGCAAGAAAGCGGAAGGCACCGGCGACGGGCTTTCCGCTTTGCCGTTTTAGGGGGGTGGGTTTATGGGCAGGAGAGGGCGAGTTGCGCAGTTGCGGGCGGTGCAGGAGAGGCTTACGGACGGGCTGCCGGAGCGCAAGAAGCCAACGCGTCCGTCGCAGTGCGGCAAGTATGTGGGCCAACGGATTACGGACGCGCTGCCGCGGATGATGGACGAGTTTCTGAATGCAGGGAAGGCGGCGAACTGCCAGCAGTTGCGGGTGGCCGTGTTGCTGTTGCAGATGTCGCCGAAGACGCAGCCGGTGCGGACGGGAAGCCGGACGATCTCGAAGTGGATGAAGGCGATGGGGCACACGAAGTGAGGGTTGGTGAAGCTGTACCGGAAAGGTACGGTGCGGGTGTAGGCGGGGTGGAGTGGCTATACTTAGAAGCTGCTGATGGTGAGACGGTGGTTGGCGGCGACGGGGGCATGGCTGTGCACGACGGGGTTGACCGGGTGCTTCAGCAGTGTGCGCCGTGTGCCCAAGGTGCAAATGCAGGCACCTGGGGCGTATCGGACGGCGACGGTGAAGGATTTGGAGCGAACGGTTTCCGAGCGTGATGCCGGGATCAAGACGCTGCAGATGTCGGTGACGGTGACGGCGACGACGGGTGGGGAGCGGACGGGGCAGGAGAAGACGTTTACGTCGTTTCGCGGGTACATCTTTCTGCAGCGACCGGCGGATTTGCGGGTGCTTCTGCAGCTGCCGTTTGTTGGGTCGAAGGCGATGGATATGGTGAGCGATGGAAAGACGTTCACGATGGTGATCCCGCCGCGGAGCGTGGCGTACCTGGGGACGAACGCGATGGCGAAGCCGTCGGCGAATGGGCTGGAGAACTTGAGGCCGTCGGTGTTTCTGGATTCGTTGCTGGTGCCGGGGGTGTCGCAGGGCGAGTACGTGACGATGACGGAGTCGATGCGGGTGCTGGAGCCTGCGCGGGGGCGGCGCGCGGCGATCGAGGAACCGGAGTATGACCTAGAGGTGCTGCGATTGCAGAACGAAAAGATTCTGCACCGGGAGCGGGTGGTGCACTTCAGCCGTGTGACGCTTTTGCCGTTTGAGCAAGACGTGTACGACGATGAGGGACACGTGGTGACTCGGGCGGTGTATGAGGATTACCAGCCTGTGGCAGGGGGTACGCCACTGCCGCGGGCGATTTCGATCAGCCGACCGCTGGATCAGTACTCGTTGCGGGTGGATGTTACGAAGTTGACGCTGAACCCGGTGTTTGATCCCGACCAGTTTGAGCCGCCGAAGGTGCCGGCGACGTATAAAGTGGTGCGGATGCCGTAGGGTTGGGAAGCATGGGCGTTCAGGGCGGATCGTGGCGACGGGGAGCGTACCTCAGCGGCTAAAGCCGCGTTTGTCGCTGGGCAGTTATGGCACGGCTGAAGCCGTGCCCCTTCGGGAGCCTTGGCATGTCGAAGGCAGTGGCCGTTAGAGGATAGAACGAGGGGCCGGGGAGTCCAGTCAACTGAGGTCAGGTGAGGCCGGTGCGTTGGGCGTGGGTGGCGATGGCGGTGTTGATGGCGAGGGCGAGGGC
>CAXTLD010000182.1:0-2934 GCA_964245045.1 uncultured Acidobacteriaceae bacterium
GGCGGGAGGGGTGGAGCTCATGATTTCAGCCTAAGTGTAGCGTTTTGAGCCAATCCGAGTTGTTTTTGTTACCGAAGTGACGCAGACGAAAGGCGGGCGGGAAGGTACATTTGAGGCTGGTCGAAGAGATCGCTGAGCAACAGAGGGATGGGACGGTTCGATGAAAAAGGCGCTGATTACGGGCGTAACGGGTCAGGATGGCGCGTACCTGGCGGAGTTTCTGCTTGGCAAGGGCTATGAGGTGCATGGCATCAAACGGCGCTCGTCGCTGTTCAACACCGGACGCATCGACCACATCTACGAGGACCCGCACCAGCCGCATCAGCGCTTCATCTTGCACTATGGCGATATGACGGACTCCTCGTCGTTGCTGCATATCATGCAAAACGTGCAGCCTGACGAAGTGTATAACTTGGCCGCGCAGTCGCACGTGCAGGTTTCGTTTGAAGAGCCGGAGTACACGGCGAACTCGGATGCGCTGGGTGTTCTGCGAATCCTTGAAGCGATTCGGAGCCTAGGGCTGACAGACAAGACCCGGTTTTATCAGGCATCCACCTCGGAACTCTACGGTTTGGTGCAGGAAACCCCGCAGCGGGAGACGACTCCGTTCTACCCGCGATCTCCGTACGGAGTGGCCAAGCTGTACGGCTATTGGATAACGGTGAACTATCGCGAGGCGTACGGGATGTATGCCTGCAACGGAATTCTTTTCAATCACGAGTCCCCGCTGCGTGGGGAAACGTTTGTGACGCGCAAGATCACGCGTGGTCTGGCGCGGATCAAGGTGGGCTTGCAGCAGAAATTGTTTTTAGGCAATCTGAACGCAAAACGCGACTGGGGTCACGCGCGGGACTATATCGAGATGCAGTGGCTGATGCTGCAGCAGGAAAAGCCTCAGGACTTTGTCATCGCCACAGGACAGCAGTATTCGGTGCGCGAGTTCGTCCAGCGCTGTGCGGAGCGGCTCGATTTGGATCTGACCTGGAGTGGCGAGGGCGTAGAAGAGAAGGCCGTCGACAGCAAGGGTGAGGTTGTCGTTGCGGTCGACCCGCGCTACTTCCGGCCTGCCGAGGTCGAGACCCTGCTTGGCGATGCAAGCAAAGCGAAGCGCGAGCTCGGTTGGACGCCAAGCATCAGCTTTGACCAGTTGGTGACCGAGATGGTGGACAGCGATCTGCAGGCGGCCGAGCGCGATGCACTCGTTCTCCGTCACGGCTATCAGGCGTACAACGTACGGGAGAGTTAACCATGGCTGGGAGTAGTGGGGTGGCAGTAGCCGGCTCAGGGGACGGCATGCCGCGAGAGGCTCGCGTCTACGTCGCCGGTCATCGTGGGTTGGTGGGGTCGGCGCTGCGCAGGGCGCTTGACGGGGCGGGCTACGGGCATGTGCTGAAACGAACGCATGCGGAGCTGGATCTGACGGACGCGGCGGCGGTGGATGGCTTCTTTGACGAGCAGCGGCCGGAGTACGTAATCCTGGCCGCTGCCAAGGTTGGCGGCATCTTGGCCAATAACACCTATCCGGCGGAGTTTCTTCGCGACAATCTGGCTATCGAGATGAATGTAATCGAGGCGGCGCGGCGCACGGGGGTGAAGCGCTTGCTGTTTTTAGGGTCGTCGTGCATTTACCCGAAGATGGCACCGCAGCCGATCCGGGAAGAGGCGCTGCTGACGGGGCCGCTGGAGCCTACCAACCGGCCATATGCGCTGGCAAAGATTGCGGGGATCGAGATGTGCTGGTCGTACAACCGGCAGTACGGAACGCGGTTTCTAGCGGCGATGCCAACTAATCTTTATGGGCCAGACGACAACTTTGACTTACAAAGTTCGCATGTATTGCCAGCGCTTCTGCGCAAAGCCGCGGAGGCCAGGGCGCGCGGGGAAGAAGAGCTGGTGGTTTGGGGATCGGGGACGCCGCGGCGGGAGTTCCTGCATGCCGATGACCTGGCTGATGCCTGCCTGTTTCTGCTCAACTTACCCGACAAGGTCTACGGGGAACTCTTAAGTGAAGCCGAGGCCCCGCTGGTCAATATCGGGACGGGTGAGGACATCACGATACGCGAGCTGGCCGAGATGGTGCAGCGCGTAACCGGCTTTGAGGGTCGCCTGGTATTCGACGCGAGCAAGCCGGACGGAACACCCCGCAAGCTGATGGACATTAGCCGGCTGCACACACTCGGCTGGCATCACCGTATCCCGCTCGAAGAAGGCCTTCGCGATGTTTACGAATCAGCCAAGGAGAGGTTCAACACGTAAACGCGGCTGCAGGTACAGAACTCTGTATGTCGGGACAGTCCTACTGCAGATGGACCCGCTTGTTTCGGCCCATGTGGCGTTCGGAAGGATCGTAGTCAAGAAAGATTTGGTTTGACCCGATGCCGATGTTCTCGCGCAAAAAACCTTGCGGGAAGTAGGTCAACACACCATCACAGAAGCGAACAAGGATCCCATCGCTGACGATCTGCACGGATTCAATGCGTTTTTCCACGTTCGATCTCCGGGTTGAAGCGGTGCGGTCCATTCCTGCTGGTGTAGTGTACTGAGCCAGTCAAGCGGAACCGGTGCTTTGAAGGAGGTGATCAGAGTGCGAGCAAAAGAGCCTTCGTAGCTTGAGACCGGATGCCGATATGGGACCGGAGGGGGCGTTAGTTGTTGACGACAACGGGAACAGTGCCGGAGAGAATCGTGTTATTGCCAGTGTCGTGGCCCCACAGCTGAAGGACATGAGAACCGTTTGAGAGCGTGGTGGTGTCTAGGGAGTACGTGTACGGGCCATTGGTGAGACGAGTGTTGAGCAGATTAAAGCCGTCCACCACGAGGTATGAACCGGCAGCGTCGAGCGTGTCGTTGAGAATGCCTTGTACTACGATCCGACCCGATAGGGTGTTGCCGGCAGACGGCCACACGATCGAGATTTTACTTGGGGTGGGTGGG
>CAXTLD010000183.1:0-2903 GCA_964245045.1 uncultured Acidobacteriaceae bacterium
GCATGATAATGTCCTTTACCTTCAACGAAAACGAGGCTCTTCCTGCTCTCAGCACCGATTGCTATCGCTGAATGCCAGCGGCACGGCGACTGCCAAGGACTGCCGCTCTTTGAAGTTCAGGATCGTTTGTTCATGCCCGCGCGGATGCTGCTCGCGCCAGAGCTGCAGGAGCAGCGGCGGCATCTCGAAGAGCACCGCCTTGGTCCGATGGACCCGCGCATGACAGGCAGGACACAGCGAAATCATGAGGTGCAGTAAGGATTTACCGGGGACACGATGGTGAACGGTGATGGATCGTTTGTCCCGGCCGGAAGCCCCGCAGCCCCGGCAGCAGTAGCCGTCACGTTGGAGTACGGCCTCCCGCAGTCCGCCGAAATGCATGTCGTCCTGCCGGTGCAGGGTGTAGCAGGTCGCGCACATACCGTTCGCCAAGACCCGCTCTCGCCCGCAGCGGCAGTGCATAAATCTTTGCGCTCCGCGCTTCATCGGGTACGTCCCTTCCCTTTCAGGAAAAGCATGTCGCTCCCGCGCACGACACCGTTCTTGACCGATTCGACGAAGCCGAGTTCGATCAGCCGCGCTAGCGGAGCTGCAAAACCGCCCGACTTGGCATTACTGTAGCCGCCCTGTCTGGCAAGCTCCACCCGGTGAAAGGTGTCCGGATAGGAGCCTATTAGAAGAGTCAACAACTTGCGCTCGCCTTCGCCCAGAAGGAAGAAGATCCGCTCCTGCAGCTCTTTGGTCGTCGCCGGGCGGCCGGGTTTGTTGGCCGCGTCGCGTCCCACCGAAGTCATCGACACCTTACCGGCAGTGGATTCGATCAGGCCCTTGCGAACCAGTGCCGCGGCGGGAGCGGCGAAGCCTCCACTCTTCGGATTCGAGTAACCCGCGAATGCGGCGAGCTGCGTCTTTGTAGGGGCTTCTACGCCGACCGCTTCCAGACTCGCCAGGGCATCGAGAACCTTTTGCTCGGAGGTCGAGAGATCGCCACTCGTAGAAGTTGCGAGAACTGGCATCTCGGCTACAGACTGACGGCTCTTGGACGGCTCCGGGTTGACAGGCTGAGTGTTCAAGGATGAATACGTTACTGTCATCGAACCTCTCTATAAAAGTTCGCATCCCGGTGAGCAGCTCACGGTTTCTACGTTGCAGAACGCCCAGCTCGTCTTCGAGACGCTCTGCTCTTTCCGCCAGGGGCTTGAGACGTTGGATCTCGGACCGTAAGCCGGCAAGTTCGCGGGTTGTTTCGTCAGCGTTGCTTCCCTTCCCTGCCCTCTCCAGCTCCGCGATCCGCTTCTGCAGATACTCGGGTGAAGTTTCTTGGGTTCGTTTGGCTGCATCTGCGATCTCGCGGCCGAGCCGCTCAATGTCTACAGTGGCCAGCACCTTGGGCTCGGCTTTACGCTCACCCGGCGCCGGCGTCGCCCCGGAGTTGAAGGTGCGACGCTCTCGCACCTCAATCCGTTCTCCGATGCCGAGCGACGCCGAGCACACAAAGGCCGTACCCACGGGCAGAGAAGGCAAAGCCTCGCCCACCTCCCGTGCGAACTCGGGGCTGACTTCGCTCTTGATCCAGTCCGTGGCGGCCGCGATGTCCAGCGGGTGACTCATGCGGAGGACAGTCAAGATGTCTACCTGGCTTAGCACCTTCTTGTTGATGTCGGCAGGCCGCTGCGTGATCATGGTCACGCCGACCCCGCGCACGCCGCCCTGTTTGACAAGTCGGCTGACCGTTCCCAGGCAGAGCTTCTGCTGACGGCTTTCCACCATCTGCGGAGCGAACGTGTCCGCCTCGTCGATATAGAGGTGCAGCGCCGTCCGGTTGATCCGCAGCAGCTCGCTGGCAAAATCGGAGGTGAAGCGGATCTGATCGTCGGTGAGCATCAGCCCCACATCGAAGATCGCCGAAAAGCCATGCTCTACCAAGGCGCGGGCAAGCATCCGGCCGGCGTGCGGCTCAAGCGGCACGTCCGCGTGATCCCCGCCGAAACCCACCACCGGAAAGCCCGGGCCTTCCCCCGAGGCTGAAGACCACAGACCCCACCAGGCGCCGGTGGGATCGATGGCCGCGATCTGCTGTTTGTGCTGCAGCAGCTCCTCCGCCTGCACCGACGCGGTGTAACTCTTGCCGCTGCGCTTGCGGGCGAGAATTGCCTGCGTTGACGTGACGAGCTCGATCGGCAACGTGAACCCGTCTTTTCCAATCCTTAGCCGGGTCACTTTCCTGCTCCCTCCATATATCTGTAGAGCGTTTGCCGGCTGATTCCAAACTCGCCGGCGAGGGTTGTCTTCGACTCCCCAGCTTCGACCCGTTTTCGTAGTTCCTTGGCTTGCGCCGGATTCAAGGAATGCTTCCGGCCGGTGTAGGCGCCCTCGCGCAGCTTCGCCAGGGCGATCCCCTCGCGCTGGCGTTCGCGAATCAGGTCGCGCTCGAACTGGGCAAAGGCACCCATCACGCTCAGGAGCAAATGCGACATCGGCGAGTCCTCGCCGGTAAAGGTCAGGTTTTCTTTTTCGAAACGGACGTGGACACCGCGTTCCGTCAACCCAAGGACAATCTTCCGCAGGTCGTCCAGGTTGCGCGCCAGCCGGTCCATCGCATGACAGATCACGGTGTCGCCTTCGCGCACATAGCCCAGCAGCTGTTCGAGCTGCGGCCGGTGGAGATCCTTGCCCGACGCCTTGTCCACGAAGCGCTTATCGAGCTTGACACCTTCGAGCTGCCGAAGCTCTTTCTGGTCCAGGGAGCTGACGCGCAGGTACCCGACGAGCTGACCGGCTCTTCGCTTCCCTTTTGTCGCGTTAGGTTCTACGGCTGTGACCATCCTCTGTCACAATAGCAGGAACGGAACCCATGTGAGACGCAAATCTGTCACAGATCGAGCGTCACGCAGGGGTATACC
>CAXTLD010000184.1:0-2858 GCA_964245045.1 uncultured Acidobacteriaceae bacterium
CCCCAAGCCGCCCCTAACCGCAACCTCGCCAACCTACCACCGGAGACAGCTCTACCGAAGCGGCCCCCACAGGCACACGAACTCTCTGCAACGGCAAGCCACCGTAGCCGAAGTAGTTGATCTTACCGATTCCGAACAGCCAGTGCGCATGCCAACTTCACGGGAACACCTGATTGGCAAGCAGAAGTACCGCACAGCAAGCGACGGTTTGTGACAGCGTAACGCGGTGCTACCCACCTACGGGCTTCAGCCATTTATTCCCTCTCACGTACAGGGTGCAACCGCTCTCTGTGCACGATGGTCTTGGTGCTGTCTCCTAAAAAGGCATCAATCGCATGGTCCCAGCTGGCCACCG
Source organism: uncultured Acidobacteriaceae bacterium (assembly GCA_964245045.1). Taxonomy (GTDB): domain Bacteria; phylum Acidobacteriota; class Terriglobia; order Terriglobales; family Acidobacteriaceae; genus Granulicella. Next base: position 356 of record CAXTLD010000184.1, read on the forward strand.
CGGTTGTCGCAGGCGCTAGTGAGAGCACTCCATCCTGAACCAGGGATGCGACGCGCTTGGCACCGTCCAGTGCATTGCAGAGACCGACCTTGAAGGTCATTCCGATTGCGTGCATGCGCATCAGGGGAAGAAGCGTCTTTTTGAAGTGCCAACCGGTGCTGCTTACCGTGCCGAACGGCTTAACTCTGCTGATGGCAGCTACCAGCTCATCCTGAGGAGCGCAGCAATCAACGACGATGTCGTACGCTTCGCGAAGATCTTTGCAGGAAGCGACCGCCGCATCAGCACCGACGTGCAAGGCTAAGCGCTGCTGAGCCTCTCTCCGGTCGGCAAATGCGATGTGACGCGCTCCCAATGCGCGCGCAATAAGTACTGTATAGATCGCGATGCTTCGAGCATTTCCGCTTACAACGAGGACGGAGCGCGCCTTGTTTTCAAGGAGCGCTGGCCCGACGTGGCGATAGGCATCCGCTACGTTGTCGCCCAAACTCGCCAGATGAAGCGCATCCGCCTCCTTGGGCAGTTTCACAAGCATTCCGTCGGCAAACGGAACCTTGAGCAGATCGCACATAGCTCCGCCAAAGTGCTTGTGTCGCCCAAACCCATAAACCGCTACGGGCGGAACGGAAGTGCAGATCGACGTGTGGCTCTCCTTACAGTTCATGCAGGTTCCGCAAGAAATCTGAAAAGGCACCGACACAACGTCGCCAATTTCAACCCCGACAACCGCGTCCCCGACATCAACCACCTCGGCCACGCATTCATGACCAAAAGGAAGAGGCGTATCGAAGAGGCCTCCGAAGTATCGCTCGAAGTCAGGATCGACGATGCCAAGTACACGACCAGCCCGGAGCTTCAGCCCCATGCGGTACCTCAACATCGCACCGTCCAGGTCACATTTGGCGACAGCAAATGGGCGCACTAGCGCCTCAAGTGGACCTTCGAGGCGGGGGGCAGTGACTTCACGCCAGTCCAGCCGTCCTTTGCCAAGCAAAAACAGCTGTTGCATGTCGTCCGATCCTATACCGGAGCACGTCAACCCGTATCCTGACCCTCACCACAAACGGCGGTTTGTGACAGAATACCGGATTCAGTTTCCCACAAACGCGTTTGCCGCCACTAACCCAACCGACGCTGGCAATAGCACGACACTCGACTTCCGCCGAATCCTCCTCGTTCAGGGCGGCAACGCTGGCAATGATCGTTCAGCCAAACAAGGGGACGATCACTGGAAAACGCGCTCGAACAAGCGCGCCGTCCATGGGACTGTAAGAGTACAGCGTTTTCGGCCCACTGCTCACAACAATGCGATAGGGCTGGTGTAGTTTCTGTGTCAGGTAGTAGCAGGTCACTAGCTCAGCCGCATCGTCATACCAGTTGCTGCTTCCATAGAGTGAGACAAACGGTGTCCGAGCAAGCAAGCGGTAGGTAGGCTCGGCGATCTCGATATTTGCCTGCTTGCCACCACCAAACCAACTCATCTTGAACAACGGTGATTGGTAGGCAGGTACCTTGGTTGTCGCATCGTCCCAGATTCCTTGCACGAGCTGATTGGAGAAACGGGTCGCATAAAGTTGAGGCGAACCCGCCTGACCCGCCCGGTTCGAGATGTCCACGACATGAACGCTCTCGTGCACCAAAACATATAGAATTCCCGGGAGCGACCCCGCTTCGATGGAAAGCGTGAGATTGGGATCGGTAGCGGTGTAGTAGCTGCGTTCCTTGCGCGTTAGAACGTCTGAAACGTTCTCGTTGAGGAGTCCAGCGCGAAGCACGATGTCGAAGACTGGGTAGCCAGATCCGGCGTCCTTTATCGTAGTTGCATTTGCAGGGATTCCGTCGACAAAGCTGATTGAGCGTACATGTTGCGTGAAGGCGTCGCGAGTGAAAGCAGGGAGCTCCTGTAAGACGTTTTCTACTTTCGCGTGCTCGGCTTCGGTGAGTTCATGGAAAGTCGGAGAAGGCTTGGGTAGATCGCGATAGCGCTGCCGAACGGAATCCGGCGGCAACGTGATCCGGGACCCAAGCGGACTTGAAGGATTGAACGTGAGCCGCGGCACAGCGGATGCGATCTGATCCGTCTGGTGCTCCGCCTGCTGCCTCTGTGTTGAAGCAGAAGCGGTGAACGACAGCACAATGCAACATGCGAGAACAAACGCTCTCATACCCATCCTTTGCTGCAGTTAAGTCTAACCGTGTCCGTAAACAAGGGAGGTCAGGTTAGTCCCGCGAAGTCGGCTTCTCGTCACCAATCCCGCCTCTTCATAAACGATCGTTTACGATGATCTCGCGCGCAAACCCGGAGTTGGCATGAACCGTAACCGTTCCCTTTCCATGGCCGCAGTAGCCTTCGCTCTCTCCCTAGCCACCCATGCGCAAGCGCCACAAGACCCGCTGATCCTCCACACCGACAAGGGCGACCTCCAGGGCAAGCTCTCCGACGACGGGGAGGTCCGCGCCTTTCTCGGCATCCCCTACGCCGCCCCGCCGGTCGGCCCGCTGC
>CAXTLD010000185.1:0-2768 GCA_964245045.1 uncultured Acidobacteriaceae bacterium
GGCGCTACAGCGCCGCGGCGCTTGCGACGGATGTTGATTTCGACAACGTACGGCACGGGCTGCGCGAGCGCATGATCGCCACCTTTGCGCGGCACGACTCGTTGAGTGTGCAGCAGACGTTGTATGCGATGGCGGAGGCCGCGCTCGCGCACACCGAGGCGATCGAGGAGGTCCATCTGCGCATGCCCAACAAGCACAATCTGCTGGTGGACCTGGCACGCTTTGGCGTCGATAACCCGAACCTGATCTTCACCCCTACCGATGAGCCGCACGGCACGATTGAGGCCACGGTGCGGCGAGGCTGACGCGTATGCCGACGGTACGGAGTGCGCGTGCGGCGCGTGTGATCGCACGTTGCCGTGAGCTGGCGCGGGTGACCGACGTCCCCGGCGAAACGACGCGGCTATTCCTGTCACCGGCGACGCGTGACGCGCACACGCTGGTGGGCTGGTGGATGCGTCAGGCAGGGCTGCAGGTGCGTGTGGATGACGCGGGCAGTTTGCGGGGACTGCGTCCGGCAGCCACCGATGATAACGCCCCCACGCTGCTGCTGTTTTCTCATCTGGACACCGTACCCAACGCGGGCGCATTCGATGGCCCGCTGGGGGTGTTGCTCGGGCTGGCGGTGGCCGAAGAGCTGGCGGGCGAGCCGCTGCCGTTTGCGGTCGAGGTGATTGCTTTCAGCGAGGAGGAAGGGGTTCGGTTCGGATTTCCGTTCCTGTCGTCGCTGGCGGCGGTGGGTGCCCTCTCCGACGAACACCTGGAGCGTGTGGATGCGGCGGGCGTCAGCGTCCGCGCGGCGACACATGGCTTCGGTTTAAATCCGGAGGCGGTGGCGACCAGCAGCTTGTTGCGGCCGAACACGCGAACCGCCATCGAGATCCACATCGAGCAGGGGCCCGTGCTGGCCGCGGAGAACCTACCCCTGGGCGTGGTGGACATCGTGATCGGCCAGTCGCGGTTGCAGCTTCTCTTTACCGGGCAGGCCAACCATGCGGGCACCACGCCCATGACGCTGCGGCGCGACGCCCTGGCAGCGGCTTCGCAATGGATCGTGGAGGTGGAGCGGTTCGCGCTGAGCTACACGCAACTGGTGGCCACCGTGGGCGTGATCGAGGCTGCGCCGGGCGTGGCCAACGTCGTCCCTGGACGTGTGCAGGTGTCGTTGGATGTGAGGCACCCGAGCGACGAATCGCGGCACGCCGCCGTGGCTCGGCTGCTTACCAAAGCCGAACATAGCGCGGCGGCGAGGGGCGTCGCGGTGCAAGCGAAGGTGCTCTCGGAGCAACGCTCTGTGCCGTTGAACAGCGCTCTCGCGGAGGGCCTGGAAGCCGCTGCGGAGGTGAGCGGGTACCCCGTGAAGCGGATGTACTCGGGCGCGGGCCACGATGCGATGATCCTGGCGCCGCACGTGCCCACGGCGATGCTGTTTGTGCGCTCGCCGGGGGGCATCAGTCATCACCCCGACGAGACGGTGCTGGAGGCCGACGTGGAAGCCGCGCTGGCCACGGTGCTGGAGTTGGTAAGCCGATTGCACCTGTAGGTCTCTTACAATGGGCGCACGATGCATGCTCTCGGAATGACGCGGGGCGCAAGCCGCCGCGAGTATCTGCTGCACACCCCGGACACGTTTGTGCGGACGCCGCTGCCGGGGTTAGTGGGCGGATCGGCGGTCGTGCATGTCGCGCCGCAGATGGGGGCGGCCTTTGCCATGACGATCGTGGAGATGGACGCGGGTGGCACGTTGCAAGCGGGGCCGGCGCAGCGGTTTGTGTATGTGCTCGAAGGCGAGGTTGCGCTGACAGCGACGCAGGCAATGCAGCCGGTTGACTTGGCGGTCGGCGGCTTCGTGTTTCTGCCTGCAGAACATGGCCACATCGTGGAGGCGCGTACTCAGGCGCGATTGCTGGTGCTTGAAAAGCCTTTTTCGCCGCTTGCGCCTGAGGACGCGTCGGCGCCGCCGCACTTGCTTCAAGGTCACGAGCGCGACGTGCCCGCGATCCCGCTGAACGGTGACGAGGGTGTGCAGGTTCGGGCGTTGTTGCCTGCTTCCCTGGCGTTCGACTTCGCGGTGAACACGATGACGTACGTGCCCGGTGCGTCGCTTAGCCAGGTGGAGGTGCACTACATGGAACACGGGCTACTGATGCTGGAAGGCGGCGGGATCTACCGGCTGGGCGACGATTGGCATCCGGTGAGGGCGGGCGATGCGATCTGGATGGCCCCGTTCTGCCCGCAGTGGTTTGCTGCGGTCGGCAAAACCCCGGCGAAGTACATCATCTACAAGGATCGCAACAGGCACGTGCTCGCATGAGAGTGTCGATCAACAGCGAGCGGCTGACGCGCGAGCTGGACCAACTGGCCACGTTCACGGACTGCCCTGCACGCGTGGACGCGTCGTTGGCCGAGCCACAGCGAGCGGTGACGCGCATTGTCTACACGAAGCGCGATCTCGAAGCGCGCGCCTGGTTCAAGGGCCTGGCGCAGCGGGCGGGGTTCCGGCTGCGCGAGGATGCGATCGGCAACACGTTTGTCCGCTGGGAGGGCGCGCGGCCGGAGTTGGCGCCCGTCGGCACTGGGTCGCACATCGACGCGATCCCCTATGCGGGCATGTATGACGGCACGGTAGGCGTGCTGGGCGGCCTGGAGGCCATGCGCTCGCTCAAGGAGGCCGGCTTTGTGCCGCAGCGGTCAGTTGAGCTGATTCTGTTTACCAGCGAGGAGCCCACGCGCTTCGGCATTGGCTGCCTGGGCTCGCGGGTGCTGTG
>CAXTLD010000186.1:0-1301 GCA_964245045.1 uncultured Acidobacteriaceae bacterium
GCCGTTGGAAAGGGTGACCGGGTTAGGGATGGTCAGGGGGCGGGCGTCGGTGGAGTTAACGCCCTGGCCTTCTTTGCCGCTGACTTTGCCGGTGAGCATGGAGCCGGCGAGCACAAGGGCGGAGAGCGCACCCAGCGTGGTGAACGTGGTGGCGGGAGTCAGCCGGCGGTGAAGACGGGTGCGGAGGTCGCCGTCTGAGTTGTTGATCAGTGCCATGGAAATGTGAGTCCTCTTACGCAGATAAGATGGCTGAAATGTTGCCGAGGTGCAGAGCACGACGCGGTTGGTTTTGCGCGTACGGAGCGGTGCCTCGAATCAATTAGTAGACGCGTTTGCGGGCGAAAAGTCGCCGAAAGTTCGTCAGGGTTCCATGGGAAGAATACCTGCCTGCGAAAGAGATGTCGGTCCGAGTTCGGCGAGCACAATGCCGGCAAGGATGAGCCCGGCGCCGACGAGAGCGCGCGCGCCCAGGCGTTCGCCGAGGAGCAGCAGCGACGTGAGCCAGGCGAAGACGGGCTCCAGCGTGAAGATGAGGGCGGTGTGCGATGCCGGAAGATGTTGCTGGGCCCAGCTTTGGATGGTGAAGGCGGCGGCGGTGGCAAGGATGGCCGTGACCAGGAGCGCGGCGAGAACACCGGGTGTCCAGTGCAGCCTCGGCTGCCGTTCCAGAGGAAGGAAGACCAGCATTGCCGCCGATGCGAAGAGGATTTGCAGGGTACCGAGCGTGCGGGCTGGGATGTGGTTGGCCCGGGTGAGCGTGAGCAGGTGAACGGCGAAGGCGACCGCGCAGCCAAGGGTGAGCCACTCGCCCCGATGCATGCCGGAGAACAGCGCGAGGCCCGCGCCGGGATCGCTGGTGAGCAGAACGATGCCGCAGAAAGCGACAGCCGCGCCGGCGAAAGCCGCGCCGTGTGGGCGTGGTGTACCGGGGCTGCGCAGGCCAGGCAGCAGGCTAAGCAGGGGAACGAGGACCACGACGAGCCCGGTAAGGAAGGCGGACTTGGAGGGGGTAGTGCGGGCAAGGCCGGTGGTCTGGAGCTCGTACCCGAGTGCGAGGAAGAGGCCGGCGATGGCGCACAGCTTGAGCTGCGATCGGGTGAGGTGCTTGAGGGTGTGGGCGTTGGCGGCGAGCAGGACCACCGAGGCGAGAGCCATCCGCAGGAGGTTGAAGCGAAGGGGAGAGATCTCGCGCAGGGCGGCCTTGACCAGGGGAAACGTGCATCCCCAGACGAGGGTGACGGCAGCGAGGAGGAGATGGGCGGTGAGGGATTTACGGGAGTTGGCTTGGGTGGCCTTCATGG
>CAXTLD010000186.1:1401-2679 GCA_964245045.1 uncultured Acidobacteriaceae bacterium
GGAGTTGGCTTGGGTGGCCTTCATGGTTGCTGTTGAGGTATGAGCGGCGAGGTTTCGATCTGTGAGGTACTGCGGTTGTTGGTTTTGGATGGGAACTCGAAGCGTGTAATGCCGCCGACGACAGTGCGTAGAACCTGCGTGTGCAGGAGGTCGTGGGGGGTGACTGTGGTGATGTCGCGGTCGAGGACGATAAGGTCGGCGAGGAAGCCGGGTTCGAGGCGGCCTTTCTCCTTCTCGCGGAACTCGGCGAAGGCGGAGCCCTGGGTGTAGGCAAAGAGGGCTTCGTCCAGGGTGAGTTTTTGTTCGGGGTGGAAGGTTTGGGTGGAGGCCTCGTTTTGGCGGGTGATGGCTGCGTATAGGCCGCGGAAGGGCGAGATGGACTCGACGGGATAGTCGGTGCCGAAGGCGAGGGGGACGCCGTGGTCGAGGAAGGAGCGCCAGGCGTAGGCGTAGGGGGAGCGCTCGGGGCCGAGGCGCTGTCCGGCCCAGGCCATGTCCGTGAGCAGGTGGCTGGGCTGCATGGAGGCGATGACGCCGAGGCGGGCGAAGCGGGCGAAGGCATCGGGCGTGACGACCTGGGCGTGCTCGATGCGAAAGCGGAGGAGCTTTGGGCTAACGCTTGGGCCCGAAACATCGCAGGTGTGGGGCGCAACGGGGCACGCAACTTTCTCGGCGGCCTCGAAGGCGTTGAGTGCCATGATGTTGGCGCGGTCGCCGATGGCGTGGAAGCCGAGCTGGAAGCCGGCGTGGGCGCGCTCGGAGGCGAGCTGATTGAGTTTGGCCTGGTCGTAGCGGGGAAGGCCGGCGTTGGCGGGGTCGTCGGTGTACGGGGCATCGAGGGCGGCGGTCCGGGAGCCGAGAGAGCCGTCCATGAAGGCCTTGAGCATGGTGAGGTGTAGCAGGGGATCGTCGGCGGCGTGACTGGCGCGGCGATCAAGGAGCACGGGCAGGGGCAGGTCGAAGGCGATCCACTCGGCCCAGCGGAGGGGGAGCTTGCCGTTGCGTTCCCAATCTTCGAGGATCAGCCAATCGTCCCAGTCGGAGAAGTCCTGGACGCTGGTGACGCCATGCGCGAGGGCGTCGTCGATGGCGAGCTGCAACGCCCGGCGGCGGGTGTCGGGGTCGGGTGCGGGGATCACCCGGCGCAGGAGGGCGAGCGCAGGGGCCTCGCGGATGATGCCGGTGGGCTGGCCCCGGGCGTCGCGGTCGATCTTGCTGCCTGGGGGGGCGGGGGTGGCGGCGCTGATGTGCGCGAGCTGGAGCGCGGCGGTGTTGGCC
>CAXTLD010000187.1:0-2496 GCA_964245045.1 uncultured Acidobacteriaceae bacterium
CCCCAGATACCGCGCCACCTCCTCCAACGGTCGCTGCGTCGCGCTCAACCCAATCCGCTGCAACCGCCGCCCGCACATCGCCTCCAACCGCTCCATCGACAGCGCCAGGTGCGCCCCACGTTTGGTCGGCACCAGCGCATGGATCTCGTCAATGATCACGGTCTCCACCGACCGCAACGCCTCCCCCGCATCGCTCGTCAGCAGTAAATACAGCGACTCCGGCGTCGTAATCAGAATCTCCCCCGGATGCCGCTTGAACCGAGCCCGCTCCTTCTGCGGCGTGTCCCCCGTCCGCACGCTGATCTCCGGCAGATGCACCGGCACCCCCAGCCGCCGCGCCTCATTCGCCATGCCCTGCAACGGCGACCGCAGATTCCGCTCCACATCCACCGCTAATGCTTTCAGCGGCGAGATGTACACCACCCGGCAGCCACTTTTTTTGCCGTTCCCGAAGGGAACCTGCGTTTCGCCGCTGCCTTTCCTGCTCTTCTTGTTGTCATCCCCGAAGGGAACCTGCGTTCGGCCCGAACCATCACCGTCGCCAGGCATAGCCACACCCTCACCCAACATCAGCCGATCCAAACACCACAGGAACGCGGTAAGCGTCTTGCCCGTCCCCGTCGGTGCCAAAATCAGCGTCGATTCCCCGCGCGCAATCGCCGGCCACCCCTCCCGCTGCGGCGCCGTCACCCCCTCAAACACCGCCCGAAACCACCCCGCCGTCACCCGATGAAACAGCTGGAGCACATCCGCCGCAACCATGCTCTCCGCGTGGTTTTTGCTGTTGCCCAAGGCTTCAACCTTGTCTTTCTGGTTGTCATCCCCGGAGGGGATCTGCGTTGTGCCAGCCACGCCAAGGCCGCCATCCCGCACAGGACCCTTCTCCTTCGTTTGTTTGCCAACCCTCAATACCGAACCCTTTGCCACGTGCTCTCCGCCGTACCCTTAGCGATTGGATGCCAGCCCAACACCAACACCAGAGGCCGGATCGCTAACGATCTAGTACAGCGAGTACGGCCGTGTCATCCCAGCAACAGCAAACCCGCCATAGGTTCCTGCAGGACACACATCTTTGCCGTCGGCAGCATTCACCAACTGCAGATTGAAGTGCTCACCACTGAACGTGAACCAGCCTGTACCCGAAACAAAGCAGTACTGCTCATAGCCTTGCTCGACAGGTAGGTCGTTCACCCGCATCGTCCCATCTTGATGCAATTACAGACTCGCTTTCGCCCGTCGAAAGTTCGATCCAGCCTGCGCGACGTCTCGACGTAGCTCCCAGCAAGTTCCCGGATAGAAGGCATCTGCCGCGGGCCTATTCCATAGAGCTGGCGGCCCAAACACAGAACCGATCGAATGAAGAACTCCAAACGCAAACGGTAGGAACAGAACGCCTAACGTCAATACCAGTACCAAAACCAAGGCGGGATGCGGAGCCGACCTGGCGCGGCTCTTCCAAACGTCAAGGCGTCCCATCGTCGAAGTATAAGCACCGCGTCGCGGATCCGTTCCAGGATTTTCCTAGGGCCGAAACGACATCTACCACTTCACCGCACCGCCCCATATTCCGGCACCCGCGGCGTCATCCGCCGCAACAGGAACTCCTGCAACAACCCACCCACAGCCCCCAGCGCCGTAGCCGTCAAAGCATTCTCTACTACCAACGCCGCACCCCGGTTCGCCGCTGGGTAGTACAGGTTCGAGATCCCCGCTGACCCGAAACTCCCCAGCACATTGGAATAGTTCACCTGCCGCCGCCGGTTATTCCCCCGGCACATCACCGTGCTCGCCAACAGCGCATACAGCGCACGCGACCGCACCGACCCTTTCCCCTTCACGAAGTACCTTGGATCCTGCCGAAAGATCGCCGGCAACAGCGCCTGCCCGAGCATCGTGCTCGTCATACCATCGGTGTACACCGCGCCATACCGCCGCGCGTATCCCCCGCCACCGCGCCCATAGCCGCTGAAGTTGTTGTCGGCCAGCTCGGTCCCAGCCATGAATCCCACCATCGCAAAGGCTGCAGGATCTTGCGAGAAACGCCACGCTAAACCAAACTTCTGCTTCCCAGACAGCGGCTCCGGGTCGCTCACGTAGGAGGCGTAAAAGTTGGGAAACACGCCCAAGACACGCTGTTTCCCCGCCATCTCCACCTGCGCCTCGGCAACCTCGCGCCCAGACGCCCGCACCTCCACGGCCGCGCTCGCCCCCGCGAGCGCCAACGGGATCTCGCCTAACTCCACCAGCGCATCCGCCGGCACCGTCGCCATCCCGCTCCACATGCCAAAACCCGCTCGATCGATCGTCACGCTGTACGGTCCCGCCGCTATGCCCGCGAACGTAAACGCGCCATCGCTCCCGGACTCGCCACGCTGCGGGCTCATGCCTCTTCGCTGCAACGTCACCAACGCCCCCGGCACCGCAGCCTCGGTGGCGTCCATAACCGTCCCGCGCAGGCTACCCACCCGCACCAGGCCCGCCTGCTCACCCGCCTCC
>CAXTLD010000188.1:0-2400 GCA_964245045.1 uncultured Acidobacteriaceae bacterium
TCGACCCCTCGCTGCGCCCCAACGACGTCGACACCTTTAACCTGTCCATCCAGCACCAGATCGGTCGTAAGATGCTCGTCGAGGTCGGCTACATCGGCCGCGTCGTTCACCACGAGTACATCCAGCTCAACCCCAACCAGATCCCCTATAACCTCAGCCTCGGCGGCCAAACCTTCGTCCAGGCGTACGACAATATCGAAGCGGCCTACGGCTGCACGGTTTCGTCCAGCCTCTGCGCCACCAGCGCTACCCCCAACGTCGCCGCGCAGCCTTTCTTTGAAGCCGCGCTCTCCGGCGGTGGCTACTGCACCGGGTACGCCAGCTGCACCGCCGCGGTCATCGCCAAGCGGGGCACGAACTTCCGCAAACAGCAGGTCTTCAGCCTCTGGCAGGCGCTGGACAACAACAAGATGGGCGCTGGCGCCTCGGGCTTTAACTTCGCCCGCAGCTTGATGGGCACCGCCACCTCCAATACCAACTACGGGTCGGCAGGTCAGGTGGTGACTGGCCTTTCCATGGGCACCCCCACCGGCTATAGCAACTACAACGGCGGCTACGTCAGCTTCAAGACCACCGCCTTCCACGGCCTCACGCTGCAGGAAAACCTCACCTACGCCAAGGCGCTCGGCCTCGGCGCCTACAACCAGTCCACCAGCTCCATCGCCGCCGAAGACAACTACAACCTCCAGGAGCAGTACGGTCGCCAAGGCTTCGACCAGAAGTTCATCTTCAACACGTTCATCGTCTACCAGACCCCCTGGTTCCAGCGCCAGCAAGGCATCGTCGGCCGGCTCGCCGGTGGTTGGACCTTCTCGCCCGTCTTCGTGGCCGGTACCGGGCAACCGCTGCAGTGCGTCTCCAACAACAACGGCCAGAACTTCGGCGGCGAAGACGGCGCGAACTTCACCGATGGCGAAAACTGCATCTTCACCTCTCCGTACAGCGCTGCCCGCACCAACCGCAACGTTACCGGCGCCGCCGACCCGAACGGCATCAACGTCGGCACCACGCCCAAAGGCACCGGCTCCGCCGCCATCAACGTCTTCACCAACCCCGTCGCCGCCTTCGACGCGACCCGTCCGCCCATCCTCGGCCTCGACACCCAGGACGCCGGCGCCGGCCCGATCAGCGGCCTCGGCTACCTGAACTTGGATTTCAGCGTGAACAAGCAGCTCGTGGTCTGGGAAAAGGCCAGCCTCGAATTCACCGGCGTCTTCTACAACGTGATGAACCACCTTGACTTCGCTTCAACATCCAACCCCACCCTAAGCCTCCAAAGCACTGCCAATTGGGGCACCGTCAAAACCCAAGGCAACAGCCCTCGCCAGATCCAGATGGGCATCCGCGCCAACTTCTAACCCCGGCTCCGGTTCTGCAGCGAGAGGCGCTGAGCGATGCTCAGCGCCTCTTCTTTGTTGTCATCCTGGCGATTGCCTCTCCTTGGTTTGTCATCCCCGAAGGGGATCTGCGTTCGAACTGAAGGGGCACGGCTTCAGCCGTGCCATAACCGTCCGACAAGCCACGCGGCTTCAGCCGCTAAAGGAACCTCCGTAGGTGGCAAAACCTATACGCTCCCCCTCGAAGGGGCACGGCTTCAGCCGTGCCATAAGTGTCCCGGAAGCCACGCGGCTTCAGCCGCTGAGGGAGCGTCCGAACCTACACGCTCTTCCCGCAAGCGTCATCTCGACCAAGCACGCAGGGCACCCTGTGTTCCGCCAGCGAAAAAGCCGTCGTCCGCACCCAACATCCCCCTAACGTCGCATCCCCACCCTGCGCATCCTTACCCCGTAACTCTCTACACTATTCACAGCCTCTTCCAAAGCCTCAGCCGCAAGCTTTCAACACCCACCCGCAAAGTCTTCATTCCAGAGACTTTGCACACAACTCATGTAGATTGAACACTTTACGTCTGCACACTCCTGCAAGTGTAACAAAACAGATACTTTGCGTCCAAAGGACACCAGGGGAGGAGGTGGATTCCCACTCCCGGCGTACGCGGAATCCTCTTCACGATCGCCGTCCAACGCGCATCCTACCCTGAAAGGTGCCGGCAGGCGCCTTGGACGTGAGGGCCCCGGATGACGAAGCACGCAACCACACCGTCGCCGATCGGAGAGGATCGGCTGCGTGAAGCCTTTCACTTCGCCGCCTCCGGCATGGGCATCACCGACCTCGAAGGACACTTCCAGGAGGCCAACCCCGCCTACCTGCGCATCGTCGGCCGCACCGAAGCGGAGCTCCACAACGAGACCATCCTTTCGCTCACCCACCCCGCCGACCGGGAAGAGTGCCGCCGGCAACTGGAATGCCTGGTCGCGGGCGAGATCGAAAGCTTCGTCATCGACAAGCGGTACCTTCGCCCCGCAGGCGATCCCGTCTGGGTCCGCAACTCTTTCTCGC
>CAXTLD010000189.1:0-2361 GCA_964245045.1 uncultured Acidobacteriaceae bacterium
GCTCCGTGACGCTGGCGCGCTATGTACTGGCACCCGTACTGCACCACTTCGTCGATCTGCATCCAGAGCTTAGGATAGAGATCCAACCCTATGCAGCCGGCTGGGACGAGGAGCCGCGTGAAGACGTCGACATCTACTTCAAGCTGAAAGCTCCGAAGGAGAGCGGGCGGCGAGTTCGCTTTTTCCCTGGCACAGCCCGAGGTCTTTTTGCCTCCCCGAAGTATGTGGAACAGCATGGAATGCCGGAGAGTCCTCTGTCGCTGGAGCAGCACCGTTGCCTCGGCTCGGGTGTTTGGAACTTGACCATGGGGAACCGAACGGTTGCGCCTGAGATTCGCTTCCACATCGTGACCAGCGATCCCGGGGTCCACACGCAACTGGCCTGCACCGGCACTGGCATCGCCATCCTTCCGCTTTGGATGGCAAGCCAATCCTTGGCTGCGGGTCTGCTCGTTCCCGTACTGCAACAGTGGAAGCCGGAGCCCATCACTGTCTGCGCGCTTTATACGGGAACGGCGAAGCTGACACCGAAGGTCTGTGTCTTCTTCGATTTCTTCGCCCAGTACTTCGGCACGGAACTCGACCCGCGGCTCGGGACCATAGGCCCGATGAGTTTTTTACCAACCCCCACTTACCACCGACGGCCGGTCCATAACACTCAAAGAGTGTGCAGGGACGCTCACGTGGTTCTTGTCACCTCTGCAAATGGAAATACCGGTAGCGAGCTTGTTGCTGCCCTGCTTGCGGCTGGGCATGAAATCAAAGCATTCGTTCGGCCGGGAGCTTCGCTGCGTTCGGCCCTGCGTGTAGCCTCGATCTTCGAGGGCGACCTCTTCGACAAGGCGGCGCTGAATACGTCGATGCAAGGTGTTCGCTGCGTGTTACACATCTCTCCGCCGCACCACGCCGGCGAGTTCGCCCTGGGACAGGCTGTCATCCATGCCGCGTCCGATGCGCACGTTAAGCGCGTTATCCTGCTTTCCGCGATCCATCCACTGTTGAGCGCACTGCCGGGACACCACATGAAGCGTTCTGGTCGAGGAGTACCTGATTGACTCAGGCATGCCCTATACCGTGCTGCAACCGACCATGTTCATGCAAATTGTCGATTTGAAGAGAACGCTCGACACCGGCGTGCTTTCCAATTTCCCGCGTGAAACGGCGGAACAGCGTTACACCGCCGACACCTTCGAGCGCATGTTTGCGTATTACAACCGGCACGGACTTACCTGGAACAGCAACGTACTGCGATGGTTGCTCGGCAGGTCTCCCGCAGGCTTTCCCGAGTACTTTCAGCGTGCCCTGGCAACAGACCTAACCAGTAGCCCGGGCACACTCCATGCAGTAGATAGTCTGCTTTAGAAAGGCACGAATTTTTTTGATCACAGCGGTACGGCTGGTCGTCGGTCTTGATCGACACAAAGGGCATGTTCTTCCGTTCCACAGCTTCAGCAATGGCCTCGGCATCGATCAAGTTGTTCTTGTTCGACTTCGCAAACGCTTTCACGAGCTGCGCCGCGATCAGCAGGACGTCGTGGCCCTGCTTCCGCAGCGCTCGGGTGGTCGGTTGACTCAGGCCTGCGTGTAATCCATGGCGTCGAGGTCGGCGATCAGGCCCGGTCCACTTGGCTTCCAGTTCAGCCGTTGCTGCGTCCACGTGCCCGAGGACGGCATGTCGGTCGCCGCAAAGGCCGCGAGCCAGCCGAAATGTGCTGGGGCGTCCTCTGCCTTGATGCTCACCACCGGCACGTTCAGGCCGCGGCCATGAGCCTCCGCGATGGCCTTCGCCGTGACCCCTTCCTCGTCGACCGCATGGTAGATCGCTCCCGGTTCGGCCTTCTCGAAGGCCAGACGATAGAGCCGCGCCACCGCGGAAACATGAGCCGCTGGCCAGGGAAAGCCACCGTCTCCGACGTAGGCTGAGACTCCCTTTTTTCGCGTGACCGCGAGGAAGTAGGGGATCAATCCCTGTCTGCGGGTATCGTGTACCTGCGGCAGCCTGACGATGGAGGTGTTGACGCCCCCCTCCGTCAGCTTCTTCACGACTACCTCCGAAGCCGCGCGCGGATTTCGGGAAGAAAGCGGACTCTCCTCGGTAGAGGGCTTCCCGTCCACGTTGGCGGTTCCGATTGCCTCCCATCCAGTAGTGGAGTTCACTCCATCGACCAAAGCAGTTTCGCTATGAAAGCCGGGAATCACCGCAGCTCTTCTGATGTCCAGTGTCATGGCTTTTCTCCGTTACACCGGGCCCGTTTACACCGGGCCCGGTGTAACGGGTACCTAGTCTTGTCCCTGCCAGCTTGCCACGGCCTCGCGTGCGAAAGCGGCGTAGGTGCGAGGTGTGTGGCCCAGAAGGCGCGT
>CAXTLD010000190.1:0-2228 GCA_964245045.1 uncultured Acidobacteriaceae bacterium
CCCGCGGGTCGCCCGCCGTGCCCACCCCGGGGTGGTAGTATCCCACCTGATCGTTGTCGATCCGCAGCGTCGTGTAAAACTTCACCACGTTGGAGTTGCTGTCGCGCGCTTGGGGGTCGTCGATGAATTTGTTCCCCGTCCCATCGCAACAAACCACAATCTTCTTGCCGGTCTTGGTACCGCTCTTCCCTGCTTCCAAAATCGCTGTTGCCATCGCACTCTCCGCGTCTGATCGCTCCATCAGTTGCGCGCCAGACTAACAACATCTCCAGGTCTCTGAAAGCGAAAAGCGATCCTTGTAACCGCAATATCGCCCGTCGCCGTCATCCAACTTCTTGCATGCTCCTCCACGCTGCCACCTCCAACCCCGGCAAGCTACGCGAGTTCGCCCAAGCCGCCACGCCCGCCGGCATCGCCGTCCTCCCCCTGCCCGGCCTCGCGTCCATGCCACCGCCGGTCGAAGACGCGCCCACCTTCGCCGGCAACGCGGCCCTCAAGTCCGTCGCCTACTCCCGCCTCGCGCCCGGCCTGCTCGTCCTCGCCGACGACTCCGGCCTCGAAGTCGACGCCCTCGGCGGCCGCCCCGGCGTGCTTTCCGCCCGCTTCGCCGACACACTTGGCTTCGAGCCAGACTCCGGCCTCTCCCGCCCAGACCGCAACAACCGCTGCCTCCTCGCCCTCCTCGCGGACCTCGAACGCGTCTCCGGCAACCGCTCCTCTAGCGGTGCCCGCTTCGTCTGCGCGCTCTCGCTCGCCCGTGACGGCGCAGTCCTGCTCCGCGCCGAAGGCACCGTCGAAGGCGACATCACCGCCACCCCTCGCGGCCCCAACGGCTTCGGTTACGACCCCCTCTTCGTCGTCCGCAGCCGCGGCCTCACGCTCGCCGAGCTTTCGCCCGAGAACAAATGGTCCCTCAGCCATCGCGGCAACGCCTTCCGCAACCTCCTCCAACAAATGACCCCAGCCAAGACCGCTACTTGGGTAGGGAGCTTGCACGTTGAGCTGAACTGTGAACGATGAAGAACCGTAAGTTCGCCCTTGCCAGCCTTCTCCTTCTTGCGTCGGTGCCTGTGCTCTTTCGCGCGCTTCAGAAAGAAAGCGTAAACTTACCCATCACGAACCACTGGGCAAGAACGTCCGTATCCGTGATCGTCGCTCTCCCGCTGGTTGCGCTGCTGTTGGCCCTGCTTGGCTTGCGGTTTGACCGTTCCAAGTGGCTGGCCGGCATCGCCATGCTTGTAAGCATCCTGGTCTGCTGGTTCTTTCTCATAACCGGGCTCTCTTCTGCGTTGCCTTAGTACGGAGATGGGCAACTCTGTTCGTCAGCAGTGTCCACAGCAACCTCGATCGCACAAAAGCCGCGATAACCGCACGGTCCTAACCTCCGTCGCTTGCACTCGGTTTTTCACAGCGGAATAATGGAGCTGTCCGCAACACGCCTCCAAAGGCCAGCGGCGTAGCATCCAAGGAGCCCACCAGCATGGCCGCAGCCGCCCCCATGGCGCCGCCCGACAACGCCCAGCAAGGACGACGCAAAGGCGTCCAGCCCTTGCGCGCCGGCGAAGGCCACAGCTTCCTCTGGCGCCGCCTCCACTCCCTCTCCGGCATCATCCCCATCGGCGCCTTCCTCGTCGAGCACATCGTATCCAACTTCGAAACCTGGAACGGCCCCCTCGCCTACGCGCAGCAGGTCAAGTTCCTCAACGCCCTCCCGCTAGTCCGCGTCCTCGAGTGGGCCTTCATCTTCATCCCTCTCGCCTTCCACGCCGGCTACGGCGTCTTCATCTGGTGGCGCGGCCGCTCCAACGTCAACGTCTACCCCTGGGCCGGCAACTGGGGTTACGTCACCCAACGCGTTACCGGCCTCGTCGCCCTCGCCTACATCATCCAGCACGTCTGGCGGCAACGTTTCAGTGGCATCTCGCTCCCCGAACACCCCGGCGCAGCCTTCGCCAAGGTCCAGCACGAGCTCTCCAATCCCTGGATGTTCGCCATCTACGCCATCGCCATGATTGCCACCTGCTGGCACTTCGCCTACGGCGGCTGGCTCTTCTGCGCCAAGTGGGGCATCACCCCCGGCGTCCGCGCCCGCTGCAAATCCGGCTACGCCTGGGGAGCCCTCGGCGCCGCCCTCTGCCTCATGGGTTTCATCAGCATGTACGCCGTAGTCTGGAGGTACCCCAACGCCCCCGCCGACGTCATGCCGCCACAACCCGCCGGCATAGAAC
>CAXTLD010000191.1:0-2192 GCA_964245045.1 uncultured Acidobacteriaceae bacterium
GGGGAGCGGGGGGCGAAGGTGGCGAGGAGGTTCAGGCCGGCACCGAAGAGGATGCCTTCGGTGTCGGTAAGGACGTCGTGTTGCTCGATGGGCCAGCCATCCTTGTGGCTTTCGCGGGCCTCGGTGAAGAAGCCGAAGAGGAAGAGAGCGAAGGCGAGTAGGGCCTTGACCGGAAGGGAGCGGGTGGCGTTTAGGAGGAGGTAGGCGAGAACGGCAAAGCTAAGCAGGTGCAGCCAGGGGTGAAATGCGCCCTGGGTGTGGAGCGCGTGTTTCAGGCCGGCGGGGGCGGCGCAGATGGCGAAGATGAGCAGACCGGCGAGCGAGGCGAGCAGGAGGGGGAGGGTGGGGCGGCGCACGCTTTTAGGATAGGGCCTTTGCTTGCGCCGGGCTTGGTGAGATTGGTTGCCGTGTTGTTGGGAGTCCCACCTTAGCGACGGAGAAGCTGTCGCCAAGATGGGGCACGCGGCTATCACCCACCTTAGCGACGGTAGAACTATCGCGAAGATGGGGCACCCAGCGCGTGCAAACCTCGAGTAGGTGGGATGGTGGGTTTGAGGTCTGTCGCCGACATACAGGTCAGTTGCGTTTGGGGTGGGGCGGGCTAGGATGCGTCATCACGTGTTGTTATCTCGTTCCTGAAGGGAATTCCCCATGAGCAATGCCATTGGCGTGAACTCAACGATTGCGCTTCCGAACGGTTTTGAATTCAACGAAGTCCGCCACATCAACCTCCCTGAGATAGCCGCGCTCGCCACCGTGCCTGCGCCGGTAGCACCGCCCAGCCTGGGTCCTTTGGCCGACTTCAAAGGTAACTGGACGGGAAGCGGGTTTAATACCATCTTTCGACCGCACAAACCGAGTCAAACGTCCCCCACGGACAATGTTCTGGAGCTGAATCTTACGTCGGAGAGTTTGTCGTTTTCCGGGGCGCTGGGCTCGGTTCCCAACCGCGGCGAGGTGCAAGAAGACATCTTTCTGAACGGCGTATCGTATCTCCAGGCGATCAACGATGTGACTGACCCCAAGAACACTGTGGGCATCCACGTGGAGCCGGGCCTATGGATGGCGGTGCAACCGACGACCAACCCGGCGGAAGGCTCGACCGTGGTCCGCATGGCCTCCATTCCGCATGGGACGACAGTGCAGGCGCAGGGGACGGCGCGAACATTTGCCGGACCGCCCACGATTCCGGTGGCGGACATCACGCCGTTTGCTAACGTGGGTGGGGGTCAGGTTAAGTTTCCGAGTCAGACTGCCGCCAATCAGAACACGCCGCGCATCCCGCAGGATCTCAGCAGCTTCCTGGCTGCGGGGACGATCACGCAGGCGATGTTGACCGATCCGAACACCGTGCTGCGCAATCATCTGCAAGGACAAAAGGTGATTTCTACGACGGAGATCACGATTCATACGAATCCAGCGGTGGCGCCGACGGCTGCCGCGAATCCAACGCTTGGCGGTGGAACGAACAACATCGCTTTTTTGGTCGGCAGCGCGGCACCAAATGCAAATGCAACGCAGCTAACCGCAACGTTCTGGATTGAGACGGTGGAGCACACGATCTCGTTGCCGATCTTTCATCCGGGGCAGCCGCCGATCGTGGTGCCGCAGCCGGTAGGTCCGGGGCCGGTGCGTCCCGTGCTTTCTGTGGTACCGGCGGTGCCGGTCACGGCGCCCCGGCTGTTTACATTCACCACCAAGCAGATCCAGTACTCGCAGACGGTAATGTTGAGCTTTAAAGAGCTAACGTGGCCGCATGTGTCGGTGGCGACGTTGGTGCCGGGGAGCCCGGTTACGGTGCACGCGTGAAGTCGGGGCCCGCCTCAGGTTAGGGCGGGCCTTCAGCCTTTATCTTTGTGAGACTGGGGCCCCTAGGCCTTCGGCCTAGGCTGGTATGGGACGGGCTTTCGGCGCTGGGCGTGCGGTCGGCTCGGCCTGGAGGTGCATGCGCTAGCGTATAGACCGGGCTCGCAGCCCTGGAATTCCGTTGCGGACTACCTAGGCCTTCGGCCTAGTCTAAGGATAGGACGCGCCGTTGGCCCTCGTGGCACTGAGTGACTTGTTAGCGCTGGTTAGAGGTGATGAGTATTAAAGAGCGGGATGTTACTGAGGTGGTTGTGAGTCGTCTGGGGTGGGTTGTTTGGCTTTGCCGAGGCCGAAGAGCTTTTGGAAGCCGTTGCGGTGTTTGGGTT